>CAMEDD010000005.1 GCA_945913285.1 Candidatus Sulfopaludibacter sp. SbA3 | reverse complement strand
GGGCTCACTTGCACCTGGGCGAACATGATGGAGAAATCCGGCGTGCAGGAACACGCCGCGCGCCACGGTCTGATGATCATCGCGCCGGACACGTCTCCGCGCGGGGAGCATGTGCCGAACGATGACTCCTATGACCTCGGGCAAGGCGCGGGGTTCTATCTCACCGCCACACAGGCGCCGTGGGACAGGAACTACAGGATGGACCAGTACATCACCGACGAACTGCCCGGACTGATCGCCGCAAATTTCCCAGCGGACATGGCCCTGCAGGGCATCTTCGGCCACTCCATGGGCGGGCACGGCGCGATCACACTGCACCTCAAACATCCGGAGACGTACAAATCCTGCTCCGCCTTCTCGCCGATCACATCCCCTGCCCGCGTGCCATGGGGCGAGAAGGCGTTTACGGCCTATCTCGGCCCGCCATCAGTGGCGTGGGAGCAATTTGATGCCACGGAGCTGGTGAAAGAGAGCCCGTCCAAGGCGCTGATCCGCGTCGATACGGGCAAGGCGGACAGTTTCCTGAAGACGCAGCTGAGGCCGGAGATCTTCATCTCGGCTTGCGAAAAAGAGGGCCAGCGGCTCGATTACCGCCTGCATGAAGGCTACGGGCACGACTATTACTTCATCGCGACGTTCATGGACGAACACCTTGCCCATCACGCAAATGCTCTCGCGGGTTAACCTAAGCCGCGCAGGCAGGGCGTAGCCGGGGGGGGCGAAACGTGCCATGAGGCCGGATTAACGCCCGAAAGCCTCTCCATGACCTTGCCTGACACCCTCCCCGCCGCGCTCGCCGGCGCGCTCTCTGCCCGTGGTTACACGGACCTCACGCAGGTCCAGTCCGCCGTCCTCGTACCCCACCTCTCCGACAAGGACCTGCTCGTCTCCGCCCAGACAGGTTCGGGCAAGACGGTCGCGTTTGGTCTCGCCATGGCAGAGGCTCTACTCTCAGGCGAAGACACGCTGTCGCCGGCTTCCGAGCCGCTGGCGCTGATCGTCGCACCGACGCGGGAACTGGCGATGCAGGTCGCGCGCGAGCTGGGATGGCTTTATGGCATCGCCGGCGCCCGCCTCGCCACCTGTGTGGGCGGCATGGACATGCGCGACGAACGCCGGGCGCTGGAGCGCGGAGCGCATATCGTCATCGGCACGCCGGGCCGCCTGGCGGACCATATCAAGCGCGGCTCGCTGGTGACTGCCGGCGTGCGCGTGGTTGTGCTGGATGAAGCCGACGAAATGCTCGACATGGGCTTTCGCGAAGAACTGGAACTGATCCTCGAAGGCACGCCGGACGAGCGCCGTACCCTCATGTTCTCGGCCACCGTTCCCAAAGGTATCGCAGCGCTGGCGGCGCGCTATCAGAAGAACGCGGCGCGCGTGACGACCGAGGCGGAGAAGAGCCAGCACGTCGACATCGAATACAAGGCCCTGCTCGTTGCCCCGGGCGATGAAGAGAACGCCATCGTCAACATCGTGCGCCACTCGGATTCCGAGAGCGCGCTCGTATTCTGTTCGACGCGCGCCGCCGTGAACAAGTTGATGAGCCGGATGGGTAATCGCGGGTTCCCCGTCGTCGCGCTTTCTGGTGAGCTCAGCCAGAAGGAGCGCTCCAACGCACTGCAGGCGCTGCGCGATGGCCGCGCGCGCGTATGTATCGCAACGGACGTCGCTGCGCGCGGGCTGGATCTGCAAAACCTTGGCCTCGTGATCCATGCGGACTTGCCGCGCGATCCCGCCACCCTGCTCCACCGCTCGGGCCGCACAGGACGCGCAGGACGCAAGGGCGTCAGCGCGCTGCTGGTCGCGCCCAAAGCCCGCCGGCGTGTCGAGCGCCTGCTCGGCGACGCCAAGATTTCCGCGACCTGGGGCAAACCGCCTTCGGCTGAGGAGATCGCCCGCCAGGACGATGCGCGCCTCCTCTCGGACGCTGCGATCAGCGCGCCGGCCAACCCGCATGAGAAACAACTCGTCGAACAATTGCTCGCCCAGCATGGCGCCGAAGCGGTTGCCGCTGCTTTTGTGCGCGCCAAGCGTGAGGGCCGCTCGGCGCCGGAAGAACTGCGCGATGTCGATGACCGCGCCAGCGACCGGCGCGCCAAGCCCGATTGGGAACGCCCTGAGCGTTCACTGCGTGACCGTCCGGAGCGCATCCGGCCCGAGCGCGGGGAACGCCCGCCGCGTGAAGAGTGGACGCCGCGCGAAGACCGGCCTGCCCGCGATGACCGGCCGCCGCGCGAGAAACGTCCGCGCACGGAACGCGCTGACCTGCCGGGCGCCATCTGGATTGCCATCAACGTGGGACGCAAGAAGAATGCCGACCCGAAATGGCTGCTGCCGATGCTGTGCAAGGCTGGCGGGCTCGAGCGCGATGATATCGGCCAGATCCGAATCAATTCCGGCAACACGCATGTCGAGCTGACGCCTCAGGGCGCGATGCGCCTGTTCGAGAAGACGGGCGAATCCGGCCGCCTCGAAGGCAGCCTGCAGGCCTTCCCGCTCGACGGCATTCCAGAGCCCGAGGCCTTTTCGCCGTCCGATGCCCGCAGTGAGCCGCGCCGCGACAGCCGTCCAGACAAGCCGCGCCCGCCTTACCGCAAGGACCGGCCAGCCGAGGCCGGCGCCCGCCGCGACGAGCGCCCCGCACGCCGGGACGAGGCGCCTGCGCCGCGCGCGTTTGCGCCGGCCGAATATGTCCAGGACGATCGTTCAAAAGGCCCGAAATCCGGCAAACCGCGCCCCAAGCCAGCGGCTGGCGCGGCCCGCTCCAAAGGCAATTTCAAGGGAAAGCCGAGCACCTCGAAAGGCCCCAAAACCGGGTTCCGAGCAGGACCGAAACCGGCGAAGAAAAAGCCATCTGGCGGACGCGATTGACCGGCAAGGAAATCGCCTGAGTTTTTGGCCGCAAAATACTGTTTATATTAAACTTTTTAAAGCGTCCGCAGCAGTGCGAAAACTACCCTCGGGACGTTCCCTCGGGGGCAGATTTCCCGTATATTTCAAGACTGTTTCGAGAATCACCCGAGAAAGACCATCCCCATGGCCGATGACACGGTTCCGGAGGCGCCCGAAGAGGGCGGCGAAGGCGAGTATGGCGCAGATTCCATCAAGGTCCTGAAGGGCCTCGATGCGGTGCGCAAACGCCCCGGCATGTACATCGGCGATACCGATGACGGCTCGGGCCTGCATCACATGATCTACGAAGTCGTCGACAACGCGATTGACGAAGCGCTGGCCGGGCACGCAGACCGGGTGACGGTCACGCTGTACCCGGACGGCTCGGCCGAAGTGACGGACAACGGCCGGGGCATCCCGGTCGGACTTCACGCGGGCGAAGGCGTCTCGGCGGCCGAAGTGATCATGACCCAGCTGCACGCGGGCGGGAAGTTCGATCAGAACTCGTACAAGGTGTCCGGCGGCCTGCACGGCGTGGGCGTCTCGGTGGTGAATGCACTATCCGACTGGCTGGACCTGACGATCCACCGCGAAGGCTTTGAGCACTTTGTGCGCTTCGTGGATGGCGGGCGCGTCGAGGCGCCGCTCGTCCGGCGCGGGCCCTCGCCGAAGCGCGAGAACGGCAAGACTTACACGGGCACGGCCGTGCGCTTCTTCGCGTCGCCGTCGACGTTCACGATGACGGATTATGACCGCAAGACGCTGGAACACCGGCTGCGCGAGCTCGCCTTCCTGAACTCTGGCGTGAAGATCATCTTCCGCGACGAACGCGGCGCCGAGCCGTTCGAGATCACCCTTGAATACGAAGGCGGCGTGAAGGCCTTCGTTCAGCACATCGACCGCCAGAAATCCTCGCTGATCGGCGAGCCGATCTACGTGATCGGCGAGAAGGACGGCATCACGGTCGAGGCCGCGCTTGAGTGGACCGACAGCTACCACGAGTCCGTGCTCTGCTTCACGAACAACATCCCTCAGCGCGATGGCGGCACGCACCTTGCGGGTTTCCGCGGCGCGCTGACGCGGATCATCAACAAATACGCCAACGAAACCGGCATCGCGAAGAAGTCGAAGGTCGAGATCTCCGGCGATGACGCACGCGAAGGCCTGACCTGCGTGCTTTCCGTCAAGGTGCCGGACCCGAAGTTCAGCTCACAGACGAAAGACAAGCTTGTCTCGTCGGAGGTTCGTCCGGTGGTCGAGAGCCTGATCGGCGAGAAGCTTGGCGAGTGGTTCGAGGAGAACCCGAAAAAAGCCGTGCAGATCATGGAGAAGATCGTCGAGGCCGCAGCGGCCCGCGAGGCGGCCCGCAAGGCACGGGAACTGACGCGGCGCAAGTCGGCTCTCGATATCACCTCACTTCCCGGCAAGCTGGCCGACTGCCAGGAGAAGGATCCGGCAAAATCGGAACTCTTCATCGTCGAGGGTGACTCGGCCGGCGGCTCAGCGAAGCAGGGCCGCAGCCGTGACAACCAGGCGATCCTGCCCTTGCGCGGCAAGATCCTCAACGTGGAGCGCGCGCGCTTCGACAAGATGCTCGGCTCCGACCAAGTCGGTACACTGATCATGGCGCTCGGCGCCGGCATCGGCCGCGACGAGTTCGACATCAACAAGCTGCGCTACCACAAGATCATCATCATGACGGATGCTGACGTGGATGGCGCGCACATCCGCACCCTGTTGCTGACCTTCTTCTATCGTCAGATGCCGGAGATCATCGAGCGCGGCTATCTCTACATCGCGCAGCCTCCGCTCTACAAAGTGACCCGCGGCCGGTCCGAGCGCTATGTGAAGGATGACGCGGAGCTGGAAGCCTACCTCATCGAGGAAGGCACCAGCGGCGAAACACTGATCCTTGCCGATGGCACGCAGATCGCCGCAGAGGACCTTCGCGACCGCGTGCGTCAGGCGGCGAACTTCCGCGCAAGCCTGCGCCGCCTCGCGCTGCGCGCGCCGGCTGACCTCATCGAGCACGCCGCACTTGCCGGCGCGCTCGCGAACGGCGCGGGCGAGGCTGAAGCGAAAGCGACCGCCGTGCGCCTCAACCGCCTCGCCGAAGAAGGCGAAGACACATGGGTGGGCCGTTTCGCGGAAGGCGCTCTCGTGCTTCAACGCACCGTGCGCGGCGTCGACGAGACGGCAGTGTTGCCCCCGTCGCTGATTGCCAGCCAGGATTCGATCCGCTTAGCCGAGCGCGCAAATGGCGTGCGCGATGTGTACGAGAAGCCTGCGATCCTGCGGCAGGAAAAGGGCGGCGAAATTGCCGTACACGGACCGGCGAGCCTGCTGGACGCTGTTCTGGAAGCCGGCCGCAAGGGCATGAAGGTTCAGCGCTACAAGGGCCTTGGCGAGATGAACGCCGACCAGCTGTGGGAGACCACGCTTGACGCGAACGCACGCACGCTGCTGCAAGTGAAGGTCGAGCATGCCGACGAGGCAGACGAGCTGTTCACCAAACTCATGGGCGACGTCGTTGAGCCGCGGCGTGAGTTCATCGAGGAATTTGCGCTCGAAGCGGAAGTGGACGTCTGAGATCGCTCGCCGGAGAAGGCAGGCACAAGATCAACGCACCGCCGCGTCGTAGGCTTCGCTCGCCTCGAGCCAGACCGCTTCCGCCGCTTCCTTTTCAGAGGCGAACTTTGCGCGCTCCTTGAGGCGTTGGCGCATTTCGTGTGGCGCGATATCGGGCCGCGCGATTTCGGCGTCCAACGCAGCGAGCTTCGCGGCGAGACGCTCAATCGCCTTCTCGGCCTCCTGCGCCTTCTTTTTCAGCGGCGCGGCCGCCTCCCGCGCCTGCGAGGCCTTGCGGCGCGCTTCGGCTTTATCGCCGGTTTCGTCCGCCGACGAAGTTTTTGAGGTCGAGGTTTTCTCGCGGTCCGTGCTGAGCACCAGCGTGCGATAGTCGTTGAGGTCGCCGTCATAGGCAGAGACCTTGCCGTCCTTCACGAGCCAGAGCGCATCGGCGGTTGCCTCGGCGAGGTACACATCGTGCGTGATGAGCAGCACGGCGCCGGGAAAGTCATTGATCGCATAGATCAGCGCTTCGCGGCTATCGATATCAAGGTGCGAGGTCGGCTCGTCGAGGATCAGGATGTGCGGCTTTTCCAGCGCGATCAGGCCGAGGATCAGGCGCACTTTCTCGCCGCCAGACAGCGCTTCGACTTTGGTCTCGACCTTCTCGTGGCTGAAGCCCATCTGCGCGGCGACCGAGCGCTGCTTGGCGGGCGGCGTGCCTTGCGGCAGCGCGCGCATCACATGTTCGAGCAATGTGTCGCCGGCGGTCAACTCGTCCAGCTGGTCCTGCGAGAAATACCCGATACGGACGGCTTTCGGCGCCAGCCGCTTGCCACTCATCAGCGGCAGGCGCTCGGCAATCGACTTGACCAGCGTGGTCTTGCCCTGCCCGTTAGTGCCGACTATAGCGATCCGGTCATCCGGGTCCAGACGGATGTCCACATTGTTCAGGATGCGCGCATTCGGGCCGTATCCCAGCTCTGCGCCCTTGATCTCGAGCAGTGGCGGCGAGAGCTTGGACTCCGGCGCCGGGAACAGGAACGGCGTCGTGCGCTCGGCAATCGGGATCGAGACATCCTGCATCTTTTCGAGCATCTTGACGCGGCTCTGGGCCTGGCGAGCCTTTGAGGCCTTTGCCCTGAAACGGTCCACGAAGGCCTGTAGGTGCGCGCGCTCAGCCGCTTGCTTCGTACGCTGACTTTCAAGCTGGGCAAGTTTCGCTGCCCGCAGGCGCAGCCAGTCATCATAGCCCCCCGGCGTGATCGACAGCTTGCGGTGCTCCAGCGCCAGCGTGTGCGTGACGCTGCGGTTCAGCAATTCGCGGTCGTGGCTGACGATCAGAACGGTATTGGGATAGCGGCGGAGGTAACCTTCCAGCCAGGCCGCGCCTTCGAGGTCGAGATAGTTCGACGGCTCGTCCAGCAACAGCAGGTCCGGCTGGGCGAACAGCGCCCCCGCGATGGCCGCGCGCATCCGCCAGCCGCCTGAGAACTCACGGGTCGCACGCGAAAGATCGGCATGCTTGAAGCCGAGGCCCATCAGGACTTCGGACGCGCGGGCCTCAGCCGACCAGGCATCGATATCCAAAAGACGAGCGTGGATTTCGCCGATCCGGTCGGGGTCGGTGGCGGTTTCGGACTCGGTCATCAGCGCATGGCGCTCGGCGTCCGCCTCCAGAACGACGTCGAGGATCGTCTGGTCCGAGGGGGCAACCTCCTGCGCGACCCAGCCGAGACGGGCGCCGTTCTGCAGGCGGATCGGGCTATCCTTGCCGGGTGCGGCGATCTCCTCGCGGATGAGGCGCAGCAGAGTGGATTTGCCCGTTCCGTTGCGGCCGACGAGGCCAACCTTCCATCCAGCAGCGATGCGCGCCGACGCCGATTCGAACAGCGGGCGCGCTTCAACGCGGTAGTCGAGATTGCGGATTTCGAGCATGCGCGGTCCATACCCGTTTGGCGCCGGAAAGGCACGCTAAAACCACTGCAGAATTACATTCCGGCCATGCGGCGGACTTGCCCCATTGCAGCCATGTTGCACTGCACAATAAGGGGCATGAAGGATCGAAGCGTCATAGTCCAGCTGGACAGCGGCGAGACGGTTTGCCTGCGGCCCGTTCGCCGCGAGGACAATGCCCGGCTACGTGCCGGAATCGCGGCCCTGTCGGACCATTCCCGCTACCTGCGCTTCTTCACCGGCGCGCGGACCGTGCCTGACGACGTGGTCTCGCGCCTATGCGATGCCGATGGATCAGACCACGTGGCCTGGGGCGCCATCGACCTCGAAGCGCCGGGACAACCGGCCATCGGGGTTGTTCACGCCATCCGGCGAAGCGGCAGCAACGAGGCCGATCTCGCCCTGGCTGTCCTCGATGACTGGCATGGCAAAGGGATCGCGCGGCTACTGCTGACTGCCGTGATCGACGATGCGCGCGACGCCGGCATCCGGGCGCTGACAGCCGACACGTTGGCCGAGAACCGCGCGGCGCAACACCTGTTCCGCTGCCTGGGCGGCCTGTCTGTGCACCGCGAAGGACCGGTGATCAGTTACCGGTTCGACATCGAGACGGCCGCGCGCAAGCTGGCCACGATGACACCTGGCGCGGCCGGTGACGGTTTGCGCACAGCCCTGATGCGGAGCGCCACGCCGCGCCGATGGGCGAGACCGGGCTGATCACCGCGCGGCGTGCCGGCTCAAGCGGCGCCGTCGAGAATCTCTTTGAAGCCGGACGGCGCGTGTGGGCCGATGAACAGCTGCTCGAATGTGCCGATGCCTTCGGAGCCGGACCCGTCCGGTCCCTTGTGCACCGCTTTCACGATCTCCTGGATGTGCAGGTTTTCCGGCGAGGCCCAGGGCGTGGTGGCGGGGGCGAAGTCTTCGCGCTGCATCTTGAGTTGATCGCCGTGGAAGGCGCCGTGCCGCCAGACCGGGTGGCCATAGCCGATGCCCTTCATCAGGAACGTACCCATCGGCGTAAAGTCCACCGTATGCGGACGGCCTGACGGATCGGTGACGGACAGTGTCGCCTTCGCCATCCGGCGTGTGCCTTTCGCGAAACGCACATCCATCACGGGATTGCGCAGGTGAATGCCCTGGCCTTGCCCGGTGCCATCCGGCACCAGCACAGCGCGTTGGTTCCACGGCTCGCCTGCCCCGTCTTCGTTGACGTGGAAGAACATCGACAGGTTCGGGAAATTGGTCGGCGTCCAGATCCAGTAGAATTGCGGCGGCATGGCCGGGATCATGGGCTGGGGATCCGGGGCGCCGATGGGGCGCACGCCCCAGCTGCGATCACGCGTGCCGGTCCAGCTGGCGGGATCGATCTTGACTTCGGTGCCATCCATCTTGAGCGAACCCGACCAACGGCCGTTCTGCGTCATCCGCGTCAGGTCCATCATCATGCGCGGGCCGATGCGGCGGGTGAAACGTGGCTCCTCAATCGGGAAGGCGCGGCCGGTAAACTCAACGTCCAGCGCGAGGCCCTCGGTCTCCTTCATCTGCAGGCGGACTTTCTTGAGCGGCTCTACCACGCTGACCGAGAGCGGGCCGACGAACGTGTCCATCCGTTCCATGTTGAGCGGACGCGACAGGAAGACGGAAGCCTGCTTGCCGTCCTTCAGGATCGAGACCGAGGCATCGATGATGTTGAGATGCGGATAGACGCCCATGGCGGCAGCGAAAAAAGTTGAGCCATCTGCGCTGTAGCCGTTGAAGAAGAAGCGATCATAGAAATTGCGGTCTGACCCCGCAAACGCCACGGGCTCGGGCGTCTGGTGAATCGGATACTCGTCTCCGGCGGTGAGCATGGCAGCGTCCTTCCTTGGCGTGACCTCTTGGCGTATGGGCCCTAGAGGCTAGGTTGGCGCGAGGTCACGGGACAATCAAGCCGTGCCGCCGGGAGAAGCTTCGATGACACGGTTCACAGTGGATGAGGCCAACGCCTTCCTTACGGCAAGTTTCAAGGGACGGGGCGCGCAGAACCAGGTCATCCTTATGGAACCCGGCCGCGCCATCCTGCGGCTGGAAGCGGACGAGACGCACCTGCGGCCCGGCGGCTACATTTCGGGGCCCACCCAGATGAGCCTCGCGGACTCGGTAGCTTATATGGCGATCATGACGATAACAGGGCTTGAACCGATGACCGTGACCAGCAATCTCAGCATCAACTTCCTGCGCCCATGTATCGGCACCGCGGTGGTGGCGGAGGGAAAGATCATGAAGATCGGACAGGCGCTTGCCGTGATCGATGTTGATATCCGGATCGAGGGGGCGGAGAAGGCTTCGAGCCATGCAGTCGTGACCTATGCGCTGCCGCGCAAGCAAACCGATGCCGGAGCGGGCACATGAACCGGCTTGTTGCGGCTGCCGCCGGCCTTGGCTTCAGCGGCGTCGCCTTCGGCGCCTTTGGCGCGCATGCCCTGGATGCTCAGCTGACGGATGAAGCACGCGGCTGGTGGACGACAGCAACCACATACCTTCTCCCACACGCAGCGGCGGCGCTGGCGGCGGGGCTGAGCCGACGGGCGAAACTGGGGGGGTGGTTAATCGTTGTCGGCGCCGCGATCTTCGCTGGCAGCCTTTACGCGATGGCGCTCGGCGCACCGCGTTGGTTCGGCGCCATAACGCCGATCGGAGGTTTGAGCCTTTTGGCAGGTTGGGCGGCGATGGCGCTGAGCGCCTTTCGCAAGGATCAGGACCCGGCGACGCCTTCGCCGACATAGCGATCCGCGAGGCGGTCCGCGATCACACGCGCATCATCGATCATGCCCGCAAAGGATTCGATCTCTGCCGCAATCGGAGCGACATCCATGTCTGCGCGCACGGAGACGAGGTCCAGCGCTTCCTGGAAGCCGCGGTGAGCCATCTGGGCCCGAACGAGAGCGCGCTCGAAGCTGACAACATCGCCGCGATTGGAGGCGTTCATATCGCCGCTCTTGAGCACAGCGCGGGCTTCCTCGGTGACCCCGGCGAGGCCGTTGCGGGCTGCGCGGCTATCCACTGCGATCAGGCCGAGAACGAGCGCGGGCGCTTTGGAATTGGCGCCGATCTTGGTCGCGTAAAATCCAGCTGCACCCGGAGCTGAGGCTTTGCCGTTCATCAGGGTGTCGGCAAGGGTTGTGAAACCATCGGCTTCCTCAACCCAGCCTTCGGCGACAATCTCGTCGCAGTAAGCATTTGAAGCTTGGCGGAGTTGGGATTGGCTCTTTGTCAGGGCGCCTTCATAGGTCGCTTCGCCCGGCACAACCGAAACGGTTGCGCATCCCGCAAGAATGCCTAGGGATAGACAAAGAAAAACGCTACGCATCAATACGCCACCCGCCAGCAGCTAGGTCCCCACTCATCCCCAACACTATGGGTGTGAAGACCGGAAGTCCAGTGATCGGACTGCAGCTATCCGACTATAAGTGAAGAGCGCATGAACAGACGCCAGAGCCGCCGTACTCTTTATCACAGGCACGAACCCTATGCGTCCGGACGCCTGCGCGTCTCGCCGCTGCATGAGATCTATTGGGAAGAATCAGGCAATCCGAAGGGCATTCCTGTGGTGGCGCTGCATGGCGGACCGGGTGGCGGCTCCAGCCCCGAAATGCGGCGCTTCTTTGATCCCGAGCGTTACCGCATCTTCTTGTTCGACCAGCGCGGATGTGGCCGGTCAACGCCGCATTCCGAGCTCGAAGGCAACACCACCTGGGACCTCGTGGACGATATGGAGGCCCTGCGAAAGCATGCCGGCGTATCCAGCTGGCTGGTGTTTGGCGGATCCTGGGGCTCGACACTGGCACTCGCCTACGCCGTCACCCACACAAGCCGGGTGCTCGGCCTCGTCCTCCGGGGAATCTTTCTGGTCACCCGTGCCGAAATCCAGTGGTTCTATCAGGAAGGCGCAAGCCGTCTGTTCCCGGATGCCTTCGACCGCTACATTGAACCCATCCCGGAAGCAGAACGCGGCGAACTGGTGACGGCCTTCTATAAGCGCCTCACCGGAAGCGATCCGGTCGCGCGCATTGATGCGGCCCGTGCCTGGGCCCGCTGGGAAGGACAGACGCTGTCCATAAAAGGTCCGGTCACGACGCCGCCGCGCTTCAACGAGGATGATTTCGTGGACGCCTTCGCGCGGATCGAGTGCCACTATTTCATCAATGAAGGCTTTTTCGAATCGGATGGCTGGTTGCTGGAGCAGGCGAAACTGAAGCTGCAAGCGACCCCCGGCGTGATCGTACACGGACGGTATGATGTGGTCACGCCGCTGTCTACGGCGTGGGGATTATCCAAAGCCTGGCCGAAAGCCGAGCTGCACATTGTGCCCGATGCCGGACACTCGTCAATGGAGCCGGGCATCGTGGACCGGCTTGTTCAGGCGACGGATGATTTTGCTGATAAGTTGGCGGTCAAGTCCAAGGTTTGAGGCGCAGGGCTCAGGCCCGCCCTGCCCCTGACAAGCCCAGAACGATGATCGCCAGAACAAGCGGCGGCACGATCCAGCGCATCATGAAACGCCAGGCGTTCATCAGCCGGCCATCGCCGAGCTCGCTGACCAACATTTCCCGCGACAGAACCCAGCCCGCAAACACGGCGGCCAGCAAGCCGCCGAGCGGCAGCATCAGTGAACCGGCCACGAAATCGATGAACCTGAAATAGTCGAACGAGAACACATAGCCTGCCCCGATGAGGAACACGGCGAACCCCGTACCAAGAGCGGCGCCCGGGCGGGTCACCCCTTCGCGCTCCTCAAGCCAGGAAACACCGACTTCCATCAGCGAAATCGATGAGGTGAACGCGGCGAACAAGGCAAGCGTGAGGAAGACAGAACCAAATAAGGCGCCGCCGGTCATCTGGCCGAACGCAATCGGCAAGGTCACGAAGAAGAGGCCCGGCCCCTGATCCGGTGCGAGGCCGAAGGCGAACACGATGGGGAATACGGCCAGGCAGGACAGGATCGCAACCGCGCTGTTGGAGCCGGCGACGATGAAGGATGAGCGGGGAATATCCGTACCCTGACCAAGATAGGCGCCGTAAGTCACCATGATCCCGAGGCCCACCCCGACCGAAAAGAAGGCCTGGCCCAGAGCCGCAAGGAAGGTGGCGGTCGTCACGCGGCTGAAATCCGGCTCCATCAGGAAGCGGATGGCAGCGGCTGAATCGCCCTGCCGAAGGGCGAAGACTACGACCCCGAGCAGCATGATGAAGAACAGTGGCATCACGATCTTGTTCACGCGCTCAAGGCCGCTCGACACGCCCCGGGCAACCACCAGCACGTTGGCGAGGATGAAGAGGCCCAGCAGCGTCAGGATCAGCGGCTTGTCGAGGATCGTCGCCTCGAAGTTTGCCCCGGCTGCGGCGGCATCGAACCCGGCAAACTTGCCGGACATCGCTTGCGGAATGAAGCTGAGCACCCAGGCCGAGATGACGCCATAGAACGTAAGAATGAAGAAGGCGGCCAGCGTACCGACCCAGCCGACCACGCCCCAGTATTTGGACTTGCCCTCGGCCCGTGCCAGCGACTGGATGCCTTCGACCGCCGACATGCCGGATTTGCGGCCCATCGCGTATTCGCCCATCAGCAGCGGCAGGCAGAAAAGCAGCACGCAGCCGAGGTAAATCAGAATGAACGCGCTGCCGCCATGCTCACCCGTGAGATAGGGAAACCGCCAGAAGTTGCCGAGACCGACGGAAGACCCGACGGCAGACAGCAGGAAGCCGACGCGCGAGCCCCATTCCTCGGTCTTGCGGCTAACTTGTGCCATGAATTACGCTCCCCGGGGCATTGTTTCGCGGGACCCTAGACGTTCGAGGGTGGAAATCAACGCGAATTCAGCCGCCGAGACTAAAACAATCCCCGCGTGGACAGCTTCTCGTCGCGGTGCAAATGCGCCGACAGGATCAACCCGAAACAGGCCATCACGGTAATCAGCGCGGTGCCGCCATAGGAAATCAACGGCAGCGGCATCCCGAGCACGGGCAACAAACCGAGCACCATCCCGCTGTTGAAGATCGCAAAGAAGGCAATCGTCGACGTCGCCCCCACGGTCGCGAGGCGCCCGAACCAACTTCGGTTCTTCGATGCCACCATGAACGACCAGGCAAACAGGAAGGCGAATACCGAGAGCAGCGCGATGGCACCGATGAAACCGAACTCTTCGGCGATGATCGTCAGGATGAAGTCGGTGTGTTGCTCAGGCACATATTCCTGCTGGGACTGGATGCCTTGCAGGTATCCACGGCCGCTGAACCCGCCGGCGCCGATCGCGATCTTCGCCTGTTCGATCTGGTAGCTCTCACCGAGACCATTTGTTGATTCGCCCGTGATACCCGCGATCAGCGTGTCGACGCGCTCACGTTGGTATGGCTCCAGCACGAAGGTGTAGATGGCGGGCACATAGACGAGACCGAGCGCGATTGCGGCAAGGACGTAGCGCATCGAGATGCCGGCAAAGAAAATGATCATCGCGCCCGAAGCGGTGAGCGCCAGCGCGGTCGAAAGGTTTGGCTGCTTGAACACCAGCGCGGCCGGGATCAGCACCAGCAAGAGAGCGCCGCCATGCACGTAAAGCGGAGGGCTTTGCCCATTGGTGGGCATCATGCGTTGGTAGAAGCTCGCCACCGCCATCGTGACCGCGAGCTTCGCGGGTTCAGACGGCTGGATCTGGATAGGACCGACTTTCAGCCAGCGCGCAGCGCCGCCGCCCATGACGCCGAAAAAATCGACCAGCACGAGAAGGATGATCACGGCTGCATAGGCCGGGAACGCAAATCTCGACCAGACACTCAGCGGCAAAAGCGCGAGGCCGATCATCAGCACGAAGCCCACACCCAAACGAGTGATATGGTCCCGCCAGAGGTTCGCTTCGTCCGGCGACGGCGCGGCAGACACCGGGTCCCAGCCGACCGAAAACAGCATCGCCGTCCCGACAAGGCCGGTGCCGACGATCAGGAGAATGATGCTCCAGGGAAGGCGTGCAATCTTGCCGAACGGTCCGAACCTGTCGAAGTACACGCCGCGCGCCGCAGAAACTCGCGCTTCGCCGCGCGTAAAGCCGGTAAATCCTTCGCGGCTCATACGGGGTCCCCTTCCGGTTTTCCGTCTGTATCCGGAGTTTTGGTGGCGGCGCGTTTGGAATAGGCGGGCGTCCGGCCGCTGTCCATCTTGATGGCGGCCGCAAGAATGTCCCGGGCGACCGGCGCCGCGGTGCGCGAGCCACCTTCGCCGTGCTCGACCACGACCGAGATGGCATATCGCGGGTTGTCCGTTGGTGCGTAGGCGACAAACAACGCGTGGTCGCGTAGCTCACGCGCGATCGCGTCGCCTGTGCGCACGCCGCTCACCCGTTCCGCTGCTGAAATGTTGCGCACCTGCGCCGTCCCCGTCTTGCCGGCAAGTCGCGGTCCGCCAAGGCCGAGATCACCCGAGCGATAAGCCGTCCCGCCGGGCTCCGACGTCACGCCAAACATGCCGGACTTCATCAGCTTCATGATCTCGGCGTCCAGCGGCATGTCGAGCTCACCGTCTTCCGGTACATCCGGACCGAAGCCGATCAGGCGCGGCTTGAAGTGCTTGCCTTCGGCCGCAATGCGGGCCGTCATCAGGGCAAGCTGCACGGGCGTCACGCCAAGCTGGCCCTGCCCGATGCCAAAGTTCAGCGTCTCGCCTTCGAACCATTCCTCATTGCGGGCTTTGCGCTTCCAGGCACGGTCCGGCACAAGGCCGCCGCGTGCGCCGGTCATGCCCAGCACCCAGTCTTCGCCAAACCCGAACTTGCGGGCGACTTCAGCGATCTTGTCGACACCTGCGAGCCGTGCAACCTGGTAGAAATAGACGTCGCACGAGAGCTTGATGCCATTGTGCAGGTCAACTGATCCGTGCCCGCCCTTCTTGTGGCAGTGCCAGTTGCGGCCACCAAACCACATCCGTCCATGGCAGGTGAAACGGGTCTTCGTGTCGATGACACCCGCCTCCAGCGCAGCGGTGGCGACCACCATCTTGAAGGTCGAGCCGGGCGGATAAACGCCGCCATGCGCGCGCGGATAGAGCGGCGACATCGAATTGTCGCGTAGCTCGGCATAGTCCTTGCCAGATATTCCGTTCACGAACGCATTCGGATCGAAGGCCGGTGTCGACACCATGGCGAGCACATCGCCAGATGCGATATCGAGCACGACGGCAGCGCCGCTCTCGCCTTCGAACCGGTCGATGGCGACGCGTTGCAATTCGGAATCGATGGTGATGTAAAGATCCTTGCCGGCCACAGCCGCATTCGTGGGATCCTGCTCAAGCTCTTCCATCGGGCGGCCGTGGGCGTTTGTCACCACCCGGCGCCGTCCGGGCCGGCCCCGCAACCAGTCCTCCGCGAAACGCTCCATGCCTTGACGGCCGACGCGCATGTCCGGGTGACGGAACAGCTCTTCGAATGTCTCGAGATCTTCGGGTGCGCGGCCTTCAGCAAGCCGCGTCAGATCGTCGGCGCTCGCACGGGCCACGTAGCCGAGAATGTGTGCGAAGTCGCGCCCGCGCGGATAGGACCGGGTCGAAGCCATCTGGACATCGACGCCTTCCATTTCTACTGCTCGCACGCGCAGCCGCGCAAATTCTTCGTAGCTCAGTTCCTGCACGACGGTGACCGGAACGAAGCCCGAACGGCGAATCCGGCTGGCCGAAATTTCCTCCAGCACGCGCTTCACGCGCGTTTCGGGCAGGTCGATATGCTCCGCAATCTGACGAAGTGTTGCCTCGGCGTCTTCTAGCCGCTCGGGGATAACCGAAACCCGCCCGGCCTGGCGCTGGGAGGCGAGCGGACGCGCGAACCGGTCGAGGATCTGTCCGCGTTCAGGCGGGGCGAGCACCAACCGGACGTGGTTCTCCGCGGCCAGCTTGGTGTAACGGTCCGACTCGATCAACTGCAATTGCGAGAGGCGTCCGACCAGCGTTGCAAAAACGGCCGTGCCCGCGCCCGCCGCGAGAAGTAGGCGGCGGTCGAAATCGGCTTCAGGACTGTTGCGGCGTGCCATCAGTTACCTCCGGGCGATTCGCCGGGACGGCGGCCGAGATCGAACATCTGGTTGGCGAAAGAATAGATCAGCCCGGTCATGAAGAAGTTGGTGAACAGCGGCCATGACCGGACAAAATGATCACTCGTGATGCTCGCAAAGCCCCAGATCAGAAGGAACGCAACGACCAGAAGAACGGCAGGTCCGACCACGGCGACAAGCGCGTCCCTCATGCCATCGGTCTGGTCTGCGATCCCTGCACTTAGTCCGTACACGAGCAGGTTGATCAGTGCGAAGCAGCCAAGCGGCGCGTTCGAGATGATGTCCTGCATCAGACCGAAGATGACGAGCAGGATCATCGGCCGCAGGGACAGGCCCGCCCTGCCCCAGCCGATGGCGCCCCAGAGCGCGGCAAAGGGCCAGGCCAGCGTCAGGCCGAAAAGTTCCTTCGGCGTCATGCCGAGTACGCCGACAATAGCGATGATCGCAGCGCCAAAGATCAGCCGGGGGCTGGGACCGGACTGGCTCCAGAGGGTTCGGCGTTTGCGATCCAGCCGGGAGCTGCTCATGGCTATTGCGCGCCTTGTGAGGTGCTGGGCGCGGGCGCCGGCGCCACTGGCTCGGTGATCTCAGGTTCGGGAAGCGGCTCTACGATTTCCGGCGGCGCGATCATCCGGACATAACCGCTCGCATGGTCGCGCATGGCCAGCTTCACGATCCAGTCGGCGCCCTGCTTTGTCACGGTGCCCACGACCAGGCCGCGCGGAAAGGCGCCGCCTTCACCGGAACTCAGGATACGTTCGCCCTCAATGAAATCAGCGGCCTCCGGCAAGTCATGCAGGACACCCCGGTCGCGGTCCTTGCCCTGAAGGATGGCGCGCACGCCGCTCACTTCTCCAAGCACCGGCAACTGGCTCTGGTAATTGCTGATCAGCAGGATGCGGGACGACCTGTCTCCGAGTTGGATGACCCGGCCAACCAGTCCGCCCTCGTTCATTGCGACCGCGCCGGGCACCACGCCCTGCAAGCTGCCCGCATTGGCGAGCACAGTCTGCGCAAAGGGTCCGTCCACGACCGTGGTGATACGCGCCGTCACACCGCGTTCCGGCGGCTCACCCATCAGGTTGAGGATGTTTTCGTAGGCTTCCATCCGCTCGGCCATCGAAATGGCGGCTGCCTTGTAGCGCGCCAGATCGCGCACTTCGTTTTCAAGTTCGCGGATACGCTGTTCGCGGTCGGCCTGACCGGTCAGCTGAGCCCAGAGCCTCGTGTCCGCCGGCGCGCCGATCCGGTCGCTGACCGTCGTGCGGGCGGGCAGAAAGAAGTTGCTGATCTGCGGCGCCGACTGGGCGACGATCAGCGCGAGCGCGCCAAAGATCAGGATGCCCAGCGTGACTCGCCGGGCGCCTGATTTCTGACTGGAGCGGCCGGAACGGGCCATGCCTCAAGCTCCCTCGCCTACTTGGAATGCCCGCGTATCAAACTTCGGGGCAGAGGACACTTTTCATTTTGGAGTAATTCTCCAGAACCTGTCCACACCCGTTGACCACGCACTTCAGCGGATCGTCCGCAATCATGACCGGCAGCTGCGCCTGGTTGCGGATGGCGGTGTCGAGATTGCGCAGGAGCGCGCCGCCGCCCGTGAGGACAATGCCGCGGTCCACGATATCCGCTGCCAGTTCCGGCGGCATGGCTTCGAGGGCGAGCTTCACGGCGTCGATGATTTCCGTCACCGGCTCACGCAGCGCTTCGGCAATCATGGCCTCGGTGATTTCGGTTTCCTTAGGCACGCCGTCCAGCGTGCCGCGGCCGCGCACGGTCAACGCCATGCCGGTGCCGTTCTCGGGCGGCATCGCGGTGCCGATCTCTTTCTTGATCCGCTCGGCGGACATTTCGCCGATCAGGATTTTCTGCTCGCGGCGCAAGTAGTTGACGATTGCCTGGTCCATCTTGTCGCCGCCGACCCGGACTGAACGGGAGTAGACGATCCCGCCGAGCGACAGGACCGCGACTTCCGATGTGCCGCCGCCGATATCGACAACCATCGAACCGGCCGGATCCTGGTAAGGCAGGCCAGCGCCGATCGCAGCCGCCATCGGCTCTTCGATCAGTTCGACATGGCGCGCTCCGGCCGCGAGGGCCGACTGGTGAATGGCGCGGCGCTCGACGCTGGTGGCAGAGCTTGGGACGCAGATGATAATGAGAGGAGAAATGAACGCCCGGCGGTTATGAACCTTCCGGATGAAGTGCTTGATCATTTCCTCGGCGACTTCGAAGTCGGCAATCACGCCGTCACGCATGGGGCGAATCGCTTCCATGTTGACCGGGGTCTTGCCGAGCATGTTCTTGGCCTGCTCGCCGACCGCGTAAACGATCTTGCGTCCGCCTTGCGTCATGTAAGCAACGACCGAGGGCTCATCGAGCTGAACGCCCTGTCCCTTCACGTAAACAAGCGTATTCGCTGTTCCGAGGTCGATGGCCATGTCCGTGGACAACAGGCCGAGAAGGCTACCAATCATGGACAATACGAGCTCTTTTCTATTCGGTCCGAACCGTTCCGTTCGGCAACGTGCGCAACTTATATCCCAGCCCGATACAACATGTGCCGTTAACGCCCCTTTAAAGCAAGGCGCTGGCCACAGCTAAGCGGAACGCATCGTTTGAGGTTTAGGAGCACCGTGATTCTGTGGAGGTCGGGCAACGCGATAGGGCCTTGTTTATCCCCTCAGCGGAACTGTCCGTTCCGCATTCGTTACCGCGGCCGGCCATCCCGTTAACGATCAGGACGCCCAAGCCGTCACGGTCCAGCGGTAGAGCGGCGGCCTCTACGGATCGCACGAGCCGCAAATGAACGGATCGTTCGGCTCCGCTTGGGATCGGGTCTGCGCGTATCTGCTCGCAACGCCGGAGATGACGGCCCTCAGCGCGCTTTCCTCCCGAAGCCTGAAGCGTCAGAACCTGCATTTCCCTCCCTCCCTGGGCGGGGTTCTGCGTCTCGCGGCGTTGCAATCTCAAACCTGAACGGGATCAGGCCGCCGTAACAAACGTCGCGATCACCTTCTTGCGGCCGGTCTTATCGAAGTCGACGGTCAGCTTGTTGCCTTCGCTGAAGGCGACCCGGCCATAGCCAAACTTGTCATGAAACACGCGGGCGCCGGGCGGGAAGGAGTCCGGGCCGGACGCCGTCGCGATCAGGCCGGACGTCTCACGCGGCGGCGCCCCAGAGGGGCGGGCCGCGTTTTCCTTGAGCCGCTTCCAGCCTGGGCTTTCATAATTCGAGCGCTCGCCGAGATCCTCGACCGAGCCGACAAAGGCACTCTCGGCGCCCGGAATGCCGGAATAACCAGTCTCGGACACCGCATCGACATGCTCGTGCGGCAGCTCGTCGATGAACCGGCTCGGCAGCACGGATTGCCACCGGCCGTAAATCTGACGGTTGGCCACAAACGAGATAAAACACTGCGCCCGCGCCCGCGTGATACCGACATAGGCGAGACGGCGCTCCTCTTCGAGGCCGCGCAGGCCGCTCTCGTCGAGCGAGCGGCGCGAGGGGAACACTTCCTCCTCCCAACCCGGCAGGAACACCACGGGCCATTCAAGGCCCTTGGCGCCGTGTAGCGTGAGTATCTGGACCTGGTCATCGCTGCCCGCGCCGGAGGCAGCATCCATGACCAGCTCCACATGCTCCAGAAATCCCGCCAGCGTGTAGAACTCACCCATCGCGCGGACGAGTTCCTTCAGGTTGTCGAGACGGCCCTGTGCCTGTGGGCTGCGATCCTTCTGGAGCATGTCCGTATAACCAGACTCCTCAAGGATCATCTCGGCAAGCTCCGTGTGCGGCAGACCGCCCGCAAGCTTGTCGCGCCACATATTGATCTGGTCGATGAAGACGGTCAGGCCGCGTTTGGCCGCGCCCTTGATCTCGTCGGTCTGCAGAACCATCGGCGTCAGCGTGAACAGGCTGCGCCCGTCCGCCCGCGCATAGGATTGCAGCTTGGCGAGGCTTGAGTCCCCGACGCCGCGTTTCGGCTCGTTGACCACGCGCTCGAAAGCCAGGTCGTCATCCGGGGAACGCACAAGCCGCAGGTAAGCCATTGCATCGCGGATCTCGGCGCGCTCGAAAAAGCGCGGCCCACCAATGACGCGGTAAGGAATGCCCAGCAGGATAAAGCGCTCCTCAAATGCACGCATCTGCCAGGAGGCGCGCACAAGCACCGCGCACTGATCATGCCGCCCCCCCTTGCGCACCCAGCTTTCGATATCATCCGCAATCAGACGGCTTTCCGCCTCTCCGTCCCAGAGGCCGCGCACCTTGACCTTCGCCGCATCCGGGTCGCTCGCCGCCGCGCTGTCATCGCCGACATACAGCGCCTTGCCGAGCCGGCCCTTGTTATTGGCGATGATGGCCGATGCAGCCGCCAGGATATGCTGCGTGGAGCGATAATTGCGCTCAAGGCGAACGACTTTCGCGCCCGGAAAATCCTTGTCGAAACGCAGGATGTTATCGACTTCCGCGCCGCGCCAGCCATAGATCGACTGGTCGTCATCCCCGACACAGCAGATATTCTTCGAGCCCTGCGCCAGCAGCCGCAGCCAGAGATACTGCGCAACGTTCGTGTCCTGATATTCGTCCACGAGGATGTAGCGGAACTTCGAATGATAGTCCTGCAGGATGTCTGGGTTATCCTGAAAGATCGTGATGTTGTGGATCAAGAGGTCACCGAAATCGCAGGCGTTCAGCACCTTCAGGCGCGCCTGGTAAATCCTGTAACATTCGATGCCCTTGCCATTGCCGAACAGTTCCGCCTCTTCCACCGGCACCTTGTCCGGCAGCAACGCGCGGTTCTTCCAGCCATCAATCAGGCCTGCCAGATACCGCGGCGCCCAGCGTTTGGGATCGAGGTTCTCCGCCTGCACGATCTGCTTGCACAGCCGCACCTGATCGTCCGTGTCCAGAATGGTGAAGGTGGGCTTCAGGCCCACCAGCTCACAATGCTTGCGCAGGATCTGCGCCGAGATCGAGTGGAACGTGCCCAGCCAGCGCAGGCCCTCCCCCGCCTCGCCCAGCAGAGCCAGCGCCCGCTCGCGCATTTCGCGCGCCGCCTTGTTCGTGAATGTCACGGTCAGCGTCTGCCAGGGATAGGCGCGCCGCGTCGCCACGATATGTGCCAGCCGCGCGGTCAGCACCCGCGTCTTGCCGGTGCCTGCCCCGGCGAGCACCAGCAGCGGGCCCTCGGTGTGCAGCACGGCCTCGCGCTGTTCCGGGTTCAGGCCGTTGAGGTATGGCGCCCCCTCCGCCGCGGGGGCGGGCGGACGCGCGGCAGCCATCTGGCTGATAGGCAAGCGATTCGGATTGGAACTCATCGGGAACATATAGCAGGCTTCGATGTTCCGGGCATACCGTCGCTTTCATCGGCAGGTTCCGGGAAACAGGGGGGGAGCGTGAACTTTCGAACATCCGTGCCCGCCCTGCTTGTTGCGGAAATTGCACATGCCAACATCAAGGGTTGCAAGGGGAGTTGATTATGATCCGTTACATTGCGCTGCCGGCCCTTGCCTTTTTGGCCGCGTGTTCGTTTGTCATGCCGGCCAAGAAGGATAGCCCCAGCGCGGCGGACCTCGCCAAATACGAGGGACGGGGTCAAGATCTCCGCTCGCGCGACTCGCTTCAGCGAACGCTGGCCCTGCCGCCGACAGTCACAAACACCGATCCAAACACGGTGGCCGTTGAAGTTGGCCCGAACGAAAGGCGTAGCCTTGTCACCGACGCGGCCGAAGCAGAAGCGCCCGCGCAGCTCTTCAAGATCTGTAACCACGCCACGAAAGTTGTGCCGGTAAATCTCGACATCTACGCCAATCCGAATGCCGGCTCCGAACATCCGGCAACCGAGCATGTCGCGCTCGACTCTGGCCAGTGCACTTTCGCGCGCGGCCGGAAGATCGAAGCCTGGCGGTCCGATGACGGGTCGCAAGAGCAAGCCGCCAACGACGAAATGATCAAAAAGGCCGATGCCTGGCTTGAGGGACGGATCGCCGCTCTTGAAACCGAATTGGCGACGAAAACCGACCCGCGGGACCGCGAAACCAGCCAAGTCTTGTTGAATGAATTCAAAAGCCGGAAGAGCGGGGGCTACAAGGCGATACTTCCGCCGGCACAAGTGACCGTGACACCTGTTCCGGGTTGACGCTCACTTCTTGTTGAACGCAATTGTCACCTGGCCGATCTCGATCCCGTAGCGGGTGACATAGGCCCGGTTGATCAGCACGTCGTCCTGCATCAGGAACATCCAGTCGTCGAAGCCGACATTCCAGACCGAGTCGCCGACCTTCAGGTCCACCTTGTATCTCCAGTTGAACGCGTTGCCACTCACCTGCCCGACCGCGGGCACAGGTACATCACCGGCTGTGCCGCGATACTGGCCATTGCCGAGGATGTCGATTTCCCAGACGCGCGTGTCGCGCTCGCCGTCATCGTATTCGAACTTCTCTGTAAGGGTCAGGCGGTTGCCTTTGACCTCGCCGGTGATGTTCACCTTGAACTGGCGGCGCACCTTGCCGAACCGGTCCTCGAACACGCCGTAAGCGGTCGTCTCGCCCTTGAAGTAATCTTCGAGAACGAGCTGGCGCGGGGCCGTTTCAAACTGTTGCAACGTGCTGCCGGATGCGCAGCTGGTCGTGGTCACAGCCGTTGCAGCGAGGAGCGCGGGGAGAAGCAGGGATGAGAATTTCATGCGGTCGGGGTCCGATCTGCGATCATGCTGTAGATGATACGCAGGCCGGACCCGAACGGATGAAAGAAAGGCTCGCCCGGCGCCGTCTAGTAGAGCGTGGCAAGCGCCTTGCCGTCATAGTCGCGCAGGTCGGCGAAGCGGCCTTCCTTGACCTTCTTGGCCCATTCGGGGTCCTGCAGGACGGCGCGGCCGACGCCGACGAGGTCAAACTCGCCCTTGTCGAGGCGAGCTTCCAGATCATCGAGTGAGCGCTGCGGGGCGCCTTCCCCGGTGAAGGATTTCTCGAAGTCACCGTTCAGGCCGACCGAGCCGACCGTGATCGTCGGCAGTCCCGTGAGCTTCTTAGCCCAGCCCGCGCCGTTCAGGCCGCCCGCGCCATCGATCTCCGGGAATTCCGGCTCCCAATAGCGGCGCTGGGAGACGTGCAGGCAGTCCACGCCCGCATCGGCGAACACCTTGAGGAACGCTTCCAGCTCCTGCGGGGTCGGTGCGAGGCGCGCGGTGTAATCCTGCTGCTTCCACTGCGAATAGCGCAGGATGATCGGGAAATCCGGGCCAACCTTCTTGCGGATCTCGCGGATGATGTCGCCGCCGAAGCTGGCGCGGTCCACAAGGCTGCCACCGTAGCGGTCAGACCGCTTGTTCATCGCGTCCCAGAAAAACTGGTCGATCAGGTAGCCATGCGCGCCGTGGATTTCGAGGGTGTCGAAGCCGAGGCGTTTCGCATCGGCGGCGGCGTCGGCATAGGCCAGCACCATGTCATCCACGTCTGCCGTGGTCGGTTCCGGCAGCACCTGCTTGCCCGTGTGGGTCATGCCCGAGGGGCTGTCGGTCGGCGCCTCAGGCTCCGGCCCGGTTCCCTGCTTGCGCACCATGCCCTGGTGCCAGATCTGGGGCGCGATGGCGCCGCCCTCGGCGTGGACCTTCTCGACCACGCGGCCCCAGCCCTTCAGCGCGTCGGCCTTGTAGAAGTTCGGGACGTTCGGGTCATTCGACGATCCGCCGCGGCGCACGGTCGTGCCCTCGGTGACGATCAGGCCGACATCGGCGGCGGCCCGGCGGGCGTAATAATCGGCGACATCTTCACCCGGCACGCCGCCCGGCGACCTGGACCGGGTCATCGGCGCCATGACGATGCGGTTCCTGAGTTCGAGTTTGCCGAGTTTGAAGGGGGTGAAAAGCGTTCGCGTCATGGGGTTATCCTTTGGTCAGCTGCGCGTGAGGTGGGACGACAGCGCGCCTGCGTCAACCATTGACGCAGCGGCGGCGAGGCGGCACCTCTGATCAGACGATTGAGTGGGGTTACAAGATGAAGCGCATTCTGGCTCTTGGCGCATTTGGCCTCGTCGCGGCCTGCCAGACACCCGGCTATGATTATGTCAGCCGCGCCGCGCCGAACTTTCCAGAGGCGCTCGAATATACCGACGTGGTGGCCGGCCGGTTCGGGGGCCCTGCGGGCGAGGTCGCCGAACAGGAATTCGGGGCGCTGATCCGCTCTGCCGAGTTGGAGGGCCAGCCCTGGTTCGTTGTCCTGGACCCCGACCAGCCGCAGGGCATCTATGAAGGCGACGTCGTGGTCACGAGCTACCGGGGCGAAATCCGGCGCGAAAACGAACGCAAGTGCGTCGAGTGGGACGGCCCCTTCGATTGCGAGCATCACGCCATCGTCGAAAAGGAGTGCGTGAAGGATCTCGTGGACGTCGACGTGCGCGCCCGTCTGACCGACCTTGCCAATCGCCGCCTGGTCTTCGCCTCCGCAAAGGGCGGCACGTCTGAGCGGGAAGACTGCTATGATGTCGCCGAATATCCGGACACGGGTCAACCGACCGGTACGGTCGGCTCGACGTTGCACGAAATCTACAGCTCATATGACGCGCCGTATGGCATGATTGCCGAGGCTGTACCGGAAGCCGTGCGCCTGTTCCGGTTCGATATCGCCCCTTACATGGCGAGTTTCCGCGCCGAGATTGTGACCAACCCGCTGTCTGGTGAAGAAAAGGGCGATGCCCGGTTTGCGGCCGCGGTGAAAGCCACGAAGGGCGGCAACTTCCTGGGCGCCTGCGCGCAGTGGGAGGAGCTCGCCGCCGCCTACCCGGCCTCACCCGGTATCCTGCACAATTCGGGCGCCTGCGCCGAGGCGCGGGGCGACATGGCCGGCGCCCATTCGCAGTACGCCCGCGCCGCAGAACTCGCCAAGCAGATCCCGCTGCTGAAGGACAAGGACGCGAAAGTCATCTTCGATGCGCTCGCCCGCGTTAACAGGGGACGCCGTGAGAACACGCTGATTGATAAAGCAATTGACGTCAGCGGCAGCTGAGCCGGGGGCTTAGCCCTGGAAGACGCCGATGAGAGGAAGACCCGCCGCGCTGGCTTCCGCCGCGATGCCCCAGATGATGCCAGCGGAGAAGGCGACAAAGCTGAACATTGTTTTCCAGAGAATGTTCTTCGCCACGACCGCACGCTCCTGAACTTAGACAAGTGGACACGAGTGCAAAGCACGGGCCAAATTGTCAACGCTTTTTTAACCGTCTTTTGATTCAGGCCGGTCGCGCTTGTGAGCCTCGGTCAGCTTTGCCAGTTTTTCGGCTTTGGCGGCCTCAAGTTCTTTGTCGGATTTCGTCCGCCCGAACTTCGCGCGGTTCTCTTTCGCGCGCTGCTCAGCCTCCGTCTTGGCCTTTGCCTTGCGCGCCTTGTTGAGGTTGATCGGCGTGGTCATGACCCCACCCGCGTCGCCTCAAGACGGGCATCAAGCCGGTCCCGCGTCGCGGGCCATTCCGTATCCAGGATCGAGAACAAGACCGTGTTGCGGACATACCCTGTCTGCAGGATGCGGTGGTTGCGCAGCACGCCTTCCTTCGTCGCACCCAGCTTGAGCACGGCGGCCTGCGACCGGGTGTTGCGCTCATCCACCTGGAACTGGACGCGTAACGCGCCGTGCGTGTCAAACGCATGCGCCAGCAGCAGGCGTTTGGCGGCCGGATTGATCATCGTGCCCTGCGCTTCCGGAGCGTAAGAGGTCATGCCCACTTCCACGCCGCGGTTAACTTCATGCGGATCGAGATAGCTGGTCGTGCCGAGGAAAGTCCCGCTCGCAGGATCAACCACCGCGAAGGCAATCATCGTGCCGTTATGCGTCCGCTCCCGGATGTTCTCGATCCAGCGGCCGACCCAGTCGCCGTACCCCCAGTGCGACCAGAGTCGGAAAATCTCCGGCGCCCGGGCTTCCAGCGCGGACATCGCCGCCGCGTCGCCGTCCGGATCGAGCGGCCGCAACCTGACGAACTCATTCTCCAGCGTGACCGGCGCAAGCTTCATCGCGGGGCCTTACTTCTTGTGCGTTTCGCGCCACTGCTCCATCGCCAGCGAGATGGCAAAGGTTTCCCGGTATTTGGGACTGGACGCCGGACGCGGCGGCTGCGGCGAGGTCAGCGCCATGATCTCCGCCAGCTTGTTATGCGCCGCGCCGGCCTGCCCTGCCCCGATATAGGCATGCAGCTCGACGAGCGCCGAGGACAGGGGGTCGTTCGCGCGGATCACGAAATACGGCTCGTCATCGGCCAGCTTCGTCAGCACATCGAACTGCGAGGGGTTTGATTTGGAGCCGACAGGGGCAGGTGACATGGACAGGGCCTTTCCGGGCACGGGTGATTCTTTCGAAACATCCTAGCCGGGCAAGCCCGCCGCGTCAGCAAGCCATCTGAACAAGCAAACATGGCCGCCCGCAAGACAACATCCTGCGGGCCGCCACACGATCAGAGGGCCACAGGTGGCCCGCCTCGATTGAGCGGCTGGCCCCCCATCAGGGGATGAGGGGCAAAGAGCCCCTCAAACGCCGGGTCGCAGAGATAATCGAGCCGGCGTGCGGTGATGCCCCGCTGCCGGGCGATCTGGAGTGCCAGATGGTTCCCATCCATGTTCCGCAGCCCGTCCGCGGAGAAATCACCCAGCACATTCTCCAGATCCGTCGCCGACAAAAAAGTTGACGTCCCGAAGGCCTGGATGGCCGCTGTGTTGTTGATCACGGTCTGCCAGGCATCCGGCAGCATCTGCCGGATCTGCGCGAGGTCCTGGAAGAAGGCCCAGACACGCATCCCGTAGGACCGCGCCAGCGTGTAGACCATCGGCAACAGGCCGAAGTCTCCGAGCTGAGCGCACTCATCGATCGCAAACAGCGTGCGATGTTCCGGCAGGTTTCCGTCCCGTGACAGCACGGCCGACATCAGCGCCGCCGTCCAGAGACGGAAGAGCGGCGCATGGCTGGCCAGCTTCGTGGGCGGCACGACCAGGTAGATCGTGACCGGATCCCCCCGCCGGACCGCCGCAAGGTCGATGGTGGACTTCGCTACCGTCCTCTGGGCCGCTTCCGATGCAATCACCGAGAAGTAGCTGCAGGCCGTCGCATGAATGCCCGAACGTGTAACCTCCACCGTCTGAAGATAATTTGAAATTTCGTCATACGCGAAGGAGGGCAGGTTCTTGCCGCACGTATCAAGAAGCACAGCAAGGTTGTAGTTGCTGTCATCACGCTTCAGCAGCCGGCGGACCTGAATCAGGTTTCGCTCTTCCGGAGGCCGTGTGGCCGCGATGGCGGCGATCACACCCGCGGACAGGTCATGCCCGCGAATATCCCAGAAGGGATCCTTGGAGATCTTGCCGCCACCAGACAGCTGCTTGGCGATATCCATGGCGAGCGCCGAGGCGTCCACACCCGGGATATCGAACGCATCCATCGGATTCAGGCTGTCCGTTTGCGCCGACACGATCGCGAAGGGATCAATGACGTGGACTTTATGGCCCATTTGCCGGCGGGCTTGTGCCGTGATGTGGCAGGCTTCGCCTTTCGGATCGATCACGATGACCGGTCCTGGATAGACCAGCAGGTTCGGGATCAGGGCGCCGCGCCCCTTGCCCGCGCCTGTTGGCGCAATGGTGATCATATGGCCTTCGCCTTCAAGCCAGATCGGCTTGCCGGCTTTGGTTTCCGGCACAGGGCCGTCTCGAAAGCCGACCTGTTGACGGTCGCTATCGATCTGCCAGCCGAGCAGGATCCGGTCGCCGCCCTTGGGCAGACGATGATCCGTATCCGGTAACTTATTGCGGCGCTTGCCGCCCGTCTTGTGTGTTGCAGCGGCCTTGGCTTTGCGCTTCGGCTTCCCGGTCCCTGCCCCACCGGGATCCCAGCCCCTAGGAGTGCCAGATGACCCAGACATGTTCATTTCCTCCCGAAGGGCGACCATCGCCCCTTGAGAAAAATTTCTTTCATCGTTGAATGAAAGTCAACCTCTTATCTTATGGGAAATAGATTTCTTCTGCAGTTTTCGGATTTTAATCATTACACTGACTGAAATTATCCACCGCGTTGCGCAAGCTGACGCAGGAAAATGGCAGCAATGCGATGGACCGGCTTAATGAGCGGGGAGGCGTCATGAAACATGAGCCAGTTGACTTGTTCCAGCGCGGCGCCAAGCCGATCACGGCGTCATTCTGCACGCTTTAAAGGCGAGTTCCGGCCTTGCCGGAATTCCCGCATGGCTGCTATGCGCCGTTTTTTATCCTGGTACGGAGTATATGTATTTAGCCGTCCGCCTCGGCTTTCAGAAATCCCAGGGCTTCCCAGAAGGGCGCGGCGAGCGGTGTGGCGCGCGCGTTGCAGGTCAGCCCAGATGCATCGCTCAGTGCGTGATCCATGACGGTTTGCGCGAGATCGCGGCCCATGCCGGGCCGTCGATACATGGGGTGGACGCAGAACCGGTGCATACGCAGTGCGGACTCTGCCAGCGCGGTCTCGCGCTTCACGCCGCCCACAGCTGCGAGCACATCGCCGTCCATCGCGGCAAATAATGCAGCGCCAACGAGGTCAAAGCGCTGCTCGCCGGCGTGCCACGCAGCGATCAGCGTCGACACGTTGCGCACGCCTTCGCTGGCTTCTGCCTCTGCACGGCCGCCAATTCCCCGTGGCAACTTGTGGCCGAGGCGTTAGATCCGCAATACGCACTCCCCGTCTTCCGAAATGAACGCCTGTTCAGGAAGGCGTCAGGCCAGATCGGGCCAGATCGGGCCAGATCTGGCAGGATCAGGCAGGATCTGGACCGATCATGTTTTCCGGCCGCACGATGGCGTCAAAGTCCGCTTCGGAAATGCCGAGCTTCAGGGCTTCCACCTTCAGCGTCGTGCCGTTCTTGTGCGCGGTCTTGGCGACCTTCGCGGCTAGGTCATAGCCATACTTTTCCTTGAGCGGCGTCACCAGCATCAGCGAATTCTCGAGGCCGCGCTTGATATTGTCGAGGCGCGGCTCGATGCCGACCACGCAGTTCTCGGTGAAAGAAACCGACGCGTCCGCCAGCAGCTGCACCGATTGCAGGAAGTTGTAGGCCATCATCGGGTTGAAAACGTTCAGTTCGAAATGACCCTGCGAGCCCGCAAATGCGATGGCGGCATTGTTGCCGAGGATGTGCGCGCACACCTGGGTCATCGCTTCGCACTGAGTAGGGTTCACCTTGCCCGGCATGATCGACGAGCCGGGCTCGTTTTCCGGCAGCGCCAGCTCGCCAAGTCCGGACCGTGGACCCGAGCCCAGGAAGCGGATATCGTTGGCGATCTTGAAGCAGCTCATCGCCGCGGTCGTGATCGCGCCATGCGTGAATACCATCGCATCATGCGCAGCGAGCGCTTCGAACTTGTTAGGCGCCGACGTGAACTTCATGCCCGTGATCTGGCTGATCTTGGAGGCAACGCCTTCTGCAAATCCCGCCGGCGAGGCGAGCCCTGTGCCGACGGCCGTGCCGCCCTGCGCGAGTTCCATCAGCATTGGCAGGCTCATCTCGATCCGTTTAATGCCGTTCTCGATCTGCTTTGCGTATCCTGAAAATTCCTGACCCAGCGTGACCGGCGTCGCATCCTGCGTGTGGGTACGGCCGATCTTGATGATCGCCTTCCAGGCCTGCGCCTTGTCGTTCAGCGCATTGTGCAGCACCTGCAGCGCCGGCAGCAGCTTGTGCACGACTTCCTCGGCGCAGGCGATGTGCATGGCGGTCGGGAACGTGTCGTTCGACGACTGGCTCATGTTGACATGGTCGTTCGGGTGGACCGGCTTCTTCGAGCCCATCTCGCCGCCGAGGATCTCGATGGCGCGGTTGGAGATCACCTCGTTGGCATTCATGTTCGACTGGGTGCCGGACCCCGTCTGCCAGACGACCAGCGGGAAATGCGCGTTCAGCTTGCCTTCGATCACTTCATCGGAAGCCTGGATAATCACCTTCCCCAACCCCGGATCCAGCTTGCCGAGCGCCATGTTGGTCTCGGCCGCCGCCTTCTTGACGATGCCGAGCGCGCGGACGATCGGCGCGGGCTGCTTCTCCCAGCCGATCTTGAAATTCCCCAGCGAGCGCTGCGCCTGCGCGCCCCAGTACTTGTCCGCCTCGACCTCGATAGGGCCGAACGTGTCGGTTTCGGTGCGGGTGGGGGTCTTGGCGGCCATGGGGGGCTCCTGATCGGGCTTGTGTCGTGTGGTCCGGGGGGTCTAGCGAGGGCGCCCCCGCCCTTCAAGCCCGCCGAAGGGTTACCGCCCCAGACGCGAAAATGCTCTCACCGTCCATACCAAACTTGTGGACGGTTTATGGACTGGTTCTGCGGCCCAAAGCGGCTAGTCTGGGCAGCGATGAAAACGCTCGAAACGGAATGGATCAGCGCCGGGAAAGTGCGCGCGCGCATCACCGGCACCGGCGCGCTCGAAGTCACCTGTACCGGCCTCACCACCCAGACCAAATACTACAAGACCCTGCTGCGCGAGTTCTTCCGCAAGGATTTCCCCCGCCTGCGCCCTGGATACGGCGATTACAGCGTCCATATCGTGATGGAACACCTCGGCGAGGCCCCCTGGATGGACCTCGACAATATCGCCAAGGCCCTCCTCGATTCGCTCACCGGCAATGTCTTCGAGGATGACCGCCAGGTCGCGCGCCTGCTGATCGAGCGGCGGGCGGGGACGCGCGACGGCATCTGGCTGCTGGCCGAAGCGCTGGGCTAAACCGCGACGACAAGCCGTTCGAGCCCCCGGAAGAACGGCAGGGCGCGCCATTCCAGCGTCTGTTCCGGCAGGCGCATGTTCGGGTAACGCTCCAGCAGTTTCAGGTACACATGGCGCGCCTCGATGCGCGCGAGCGGCGCGCCGATGCAGATGTGCGGCCCTCCCCCGAACGCCACATGGCCCGTGCGTTTGCGCGTGATGTCGAAGGCTTCCGGTTCTTCAAACGCATCGGGGTCGCGGTTGGCGGCCGCGAGCGACATCCAGACCGGCTGGCTGGCCTTCATCGGGCAGCCGGCCACCGCGCGGTCTTCCGCGAGGATCCGGGAGGTCAGCGACACCGGCGCTTCAAAGCGGAGAACTTCCTCAACCGCCTGCGCCGCAAGTTCCGGATGCGCGCGCAGCGCCTCGGCCTGCTGCGGATGCATCAGCAGCAGCCAAATGCCGTTGCCGATCAGGTCGGTTGTCGTAAGGTTGCCGCCCACCAGCAAGGCCTGCAGGTTGAGGCGCACTTCGTCATCCTCGACATTCGCCTCCCCGCGCGCCTGCAGCTGCACCATGTCGGAGACGAGATCGTCCCGGGGCGCCGCCCGCCGCTCAGCCATCAGCTGCGAGAAATACTCATCGAGCGCTGCCGCGCCGGTCATCATGCGTTCGTTTTCTTCCGGCGTGCGCAGAGGATTGAGGCTGAGGATCACGTCTTCCGACCATTCGCGGAAGTCGGCGAGCCGGGCTTCGTCCACGCCGAGGATGCGGGCAATCACCAGTACCGGCAGCGGAACGGCGATCTCCGCCATCAGGTCGAACTCACCGGACATCGGCGCCGCGTCGATGATCTCGTCGATCATTGCTTCGATCTCGGGCCGCATTCGGTTAATGCGGGCATAGAAGGCCTTGGCGAGAGGCTGGCGGATGCGAGCATGATCGGGATCGTCGAGGAACAGGATGCTCGTGCGCCGGTTGTCACCCGCCTCGTCCACCAGCCGCGAGGTGATCGAGCCGGGTTCGGCGTTCGAGGGATGCCGCACGAAGGTCCGGTCATTCACGGTGTCGCGCACGTCCTTGTAGCGGGACAGGAGCCAGGTCTTGTTCGGCTCGTCGCGCATCACCGGGCAGGCGTCACGAAGCGATTTCAGCAATGGGTGCGGATTGTCGCGCGCCACCGGATTGAAGGCCGAAAGTTCAAAGATGGATTGTGGAACGCCCTGTGGCGCCTGCTGATCGTCCGCCATGATCATCTCCTCCCGGGGAGTTTTTGATTATGGCATGAGCATAGCCGATTTTGAGGACGGGTGCTTACAACTTTTTGAAAAGCATCGGGATCGCAGTAGCGGTCGCGCGCGCCACCAGATCGCCCGATGCATCGAAACAGTCGGCTTCCATGAAAGCCGCAGACTTGCCGAGCTTCAGGATGCGGGCCTCGACGCTCGCCTTGCCGGGCATCAGGCGCTTCAGGTAGCTCGTCTTCATCTCGAGCGTCGGCGCGGTCATCGTGACGTTCGACGCGATGATTACGGCCGTGCTCATCGCCTCGTCCATCATCGCGGAAATGAAACCGCCCTGCACCGCGCCGGTCGGATTGGCGAAGGACGGCGAGACGTCAAACTCCATCCGCACCCATTTCTCATCCTGGCTCAGCGCGGCGAGACGCATGCCGAGCGTATCCGAGCAGGGCGGACGCTTTTTCGAATTCTGGAAACGCGCCAGCATGTCGGCGTCCGAGACGCGGGGCGGCGAGATCTCGGACAAGTCGCGGCGCCTTACTTGCGCCGGTAGGCGTCAAGGCTGACGACCGTTTCGGCCGGCGCTGCGGGCGGCTCTACCGCCGCGTCCTTGGCCGGTGCGAGCACGCTGGCGTCCTTGCCGTGCGTTTGCAAGGTAAGGCCGAAACTGACGGACGGATCGACGAAGCGCGTGATAGCCGCGAACGGGATCGACAGTTGTTGCGGCACGCCCGCGAACTTCAGGACAATCTCGAAGTGGCCATCTTGAACCTCAAGGTCCCAATATTGGTGCTGGATGACAATAGTCACCTCTTCCGGGAACCGCTGCACGAGATGATCTGCGATTTTCACGCCCGGCGCGCGCGTACGAAAGGACACATAGAAATGATGGTCGCCCGGCATGCCGCCATTTGTTCGCGCGCGGCGAAGCGCTTCGCGCACCACACCGCGCGAGGCGGCCTGGGTGAGCGCGTCATATCCAATGTAGTCTGTCATCTGCGCGCGCTCTCTCTCGAAACTGGTAGGTTAGCAAACGGTAAATTATGCGGTGCGTCCAGAGCCTGCAACGCCCTTAGCGCGACGCGCGAGCATTTATTTTCTTCTCGCGCAGAGATGCTGGTCAGCGAAGCGGACAAAGCCTAGACTGATGCCGGTGATGCAAGGGAGACCGGGCATGCAGATGCCGCCGGAAGGACGCAACTGGGACGACCTGCGCGCGGAAATGATCGCGCGCGGACACGGCGACGTGGACTGGCGAAGCGGGCGAACGGCCGTTTACGTCTTTAACGCGGGCGAGGACATTCACCATGTCCAGCAGGATGCCTACGGTCTCTTCATGTCAGAGAACGGTCTGGGGCCGCTTGCGTTCCCATCGCTCGCCCAGATGGAGAAGGACGTGGTCTCCATGGCCCTGGACCTGTTGCACGGGCCGGCGGGTGCAGCCGGCGCCATGACGTCGGGCGGCACGGACTCGATCACCATGGCGATGAAGGCCGCGCGCGACTTCGCCCGCGCCAATGGCAACCCGCCGTCGGATCACAACATTGTCCTGCCGCGCTCGGCCCACCTCGCCTTCGACAAGGCCGCGCACCTAATGGACATTTCGGTGCGGCGCGTGCCGCTGAAAGGCGATGGCAGCTATGAGGCCGACCCCGCCGCGATGGCGGAGGCGATCGACGCCTCCACCATCATGATTGTGGGATCCGCGCCGAATTTTCCGCACGGCATCATCGACCCCATCGCCGCGCTCGGGGAGATCGCCAACGCAAAGGACGTCTGGTTGCATGTCGATGCATGCGTCGGCGGATATTTTGCGCCCTTCGCCCGCATGAACGGCGTGCCGGTTCCGGCCTTCGACTTTGAAGTGCCGGGCGTGCGGTCGATGAGCGCGGACCTGCACAAGTATGGCTATTGCGCGAAGGGCGCCTCGACGGTGCTGTTTCGTTCGGAGGAGCTCTACCGTCACATGCCATTTTCGATGCGCGACTGGAGCGGCGCGCCGATGAAGACGCCGACGCTGGCGGGCACGCGGCCTGGCGGCGCGATCTCGGCGGCCTGGGCGGTGATGAACGTACTCGGCGTTTCCGGCTACCGCGAGAAACAGGGTATCGTCTGCGCGACGCGCGAGAAGATCGAAGCGGGCGTGCGCGCGCTCGGGTTTGAAATTCTCGGCAAACCGCAGCTTGGCCTCGTCGCGTTCCGTCATCCGGAGGCTGAGACGCTGGCGCTCTACAGCGCCATCCGGGCCCGCGGCTGGTTCACCTCGTTCACGGCGGAGCCGGCGAGCCTGCACCTGATGCTGTCACCGAAACATGCGGAGGTGGCGGACGCGTACCTGGCGGACCTCGCTGCCAGTCTTGATGCTGTCCGTAACGGCGTGAGCGCACCGAAAGTCGAAGCACGTTATTCCTGAGGCGGAGCCGAGGCCGGGCAACGCCCACCGGTGACGGCCGCGACGACCGCCGGATCACCATTCGTTTTCGCCGGCTCGATCCGGAGCGCGCAGGCGATCATGGAATACACGTTCACGTTCTCGAACGGTCCCGCCACCTGCCCTTCCGGGAAAATCGGTCCTGCACCGATAAAGGTTGCCTGCATTGCAGGGGCCAGATTGTCATAGCCGTGCATGCCGGGGATCGGCGCGCGCCAGCCGCCGACATCGGCCGCCTGCAGGGCCCACCCCGGATCGGCGAGGACGAAGAGATCTGGGCCGCGGGCCGGATGATCGAAGTGATAGTGGGCAGGCATCTCGCCCCGGCGCCAGACGCTCACGTGCGGATCGATGTCCTTGAGGCCTTCAAAGGCCGCTTCCAGTGCCGGGCCTTCGCCGTAGATCTGTAGGAATGGCTGCGCTGAGCCGCCATAGGGTCCGGTGAACTGCGGGACGACGAGGCTTTTGAGGTCCAGATGAGCGCCGACTTCGATGAGTTGTGTGGGCTCAAGCTTTGCCATGCCGTGATCGGAGACAACGATGATCGTCGTGCTGGCGACCAGACCGCGTGCTTCTAGGCCCGCGACCAGTTGACCGACAAAGCCATCGACTTCTTTCAAGGCGGCTTCGGTCTCCGGTGCGTCCGGGCCGAAATAGTGGCCTGCGGTGTCCACGCGGTCGAAGTAGACAGCGGCGAAGCCCGGACGCTCCGCCTGCGGAAGATCATACCAGCCGAGCACTTCATTCACGCGGTCCTGGTAAGGCTTTTCATGCTCATAGGGCGACCAGCGCGTGGGGCGAATGCCGTGATGCGGGACTTCCGAGCCCAGCCAGAACATGATGGCCGTCGGCAGGCCCTGTTTTTCAGCGGTCACCCAGATCGGTTCACCCTGCCACCAACGTTCTTCCTGCGAGCCGGTCGCGTTCTCGAACTGGGCCTTGAGGGACGCATCGTACGGATTGTTCGCGACCATGCCGTGGCCTTCAGGATAGAGGCCGGTCGCGATGGAGTAGAAGTTGACGAACGTGACGCTCGGCATCACCGGGATCATCGCCTCGGCCCGCACGCCGCGCGCGGCGAGGGCCTTGAGATGGGGCGCGTCCCAGCGCTGCAGCATGTCGGTTTGAAGGCCGTCCAGCCCGATCAGCAGAACGCGGGGCGGCGGCGCTTCGGCAACGCTGGCGGGCGCCGGATCGACGGTGGAGCGGTGCTGGCACCCGGCCGCAAGAAGCAACGCAGCCGCTGTGAGGGCCTTGAAAAGGTGTGTCATCGTCTGCTCCGCTGGCGAACCGAGTATTGGCTTTGCCGGGCTTAGTTCCCGAATGCCACATACTTGTGACGGCGCGCACCCGAATTTGCGTGACGCGCGCCGCAAACGCTCTAGAAAATGAGAACACGAAAAACTCCAAGGAGATGCCCATGACGAGCCCGCTGCCGATCCGCCCCCTGCTCATCGGACTGTCCGCCCTGGCATTCGTCGCTTGTGCGCAAACAGGAGCAACGCCTAAGCCCGCCGCGACTGAGGCTGCTTCGCCCGCAGCCGGCCGCGAGGCGCGCGGCAACCTTGTTTTCGAAGGGATTGCGGCTGCATCGCCACAACTGAAGGAGCGTCTGGCGCGCTATGAGAACGTCCGCGGCCACGGGTTTCAGGACTGGACCGGCGAAGGCGGCATCCTCATCTCAACGCGGTTTGCCGATGTCAGCCAGATCCATGAAGTGCGCTTCCCCGGCGGCGCGCGCCGGCAGCTGACGTTCTACACGGACGCCGTGAGCGGCGCCGACATGAGCCCCAAGGGGGGCGCCTTCCTTTTCGGCAAGGACAGCGGCGGGGACGAGTATTTCCAGTCCTTCCGGTTCGATTCGAAAACGGGCGAGATCACCCAATTCTCCGGGCCTGGCACCCGCAATGGCAGCGCGCTCTGGTCTGACGATGGCAAGCAGGTCGCGTGGGCGCGCACGAATGCCGGCGATCCGAACAATGATATCATGATTGGCAACCCGGCGTCAGCCCGCGTGTTGCTCGAAGGCGAGGGCGCGATTGGCCCGGTGGACTGGTCGGCGGACGGCAAGACCCTGCTGCTGCAGCGCTATGTATCGATTGCCAAAAGCCACATCTACAGCCTCGACGTGGCGACCGGTACGCTGACCGAAATCAACGCCGACGACGACGTCGCCTATTCCGGCGCTGCGCTGCTGCCGGATGGATCGGTGCTGACGGCCACGGACAAGGACAGCGAGTTCCAGAACCTCGTGCGCATCTCGAAGGATGGCAAACTCAAGAACTACACCGACAAGATCGGCTGGGACGTGTCCGACTGGACCCTGTCGCCCGACGAGAAAACCGTGGCGTTCACGATCAACGAGAACGGGCTTGGCACGATCCGGCTGCTGGATGTGGCCAGCGGGCAGGTCCGTCCCGGCCCGACCCTGCCAGTGGGCATCGCGAGCGGCCTCGTCTTCTCGCCGAACGGTTCGCAGATCGGCTTCACGTTCAATGGCGCAACGAGCCCGGCGGATGCCTGGTCGTTTGACGCGGCGACCCTGAACCTTACGCGCTGGACGGAGGCCGAAACCGGAGGTCTCAATACCGGGACCTTCATTTCGCCCGAGGTGTTCGCCTACAAGAACGCAGAGGGCATGGACATCCCAGCCTTCGCCTACATGCCGGAAGGCGACGGCCCGCACCCCGTCATCATCTCCATTCACGGCGGACCGGAAAGCCAGTCGCGCCCGGGCTTCTCCTCCACCTATCAATACTGGGCGAAGGAACTGGGCATTGCGGTCATCGTGCCGAATGTGCGCGGCTCGTCGGGGTACGGAAAAACCTATGTGTCACTCGACAATGGCCTGAACCGGAAGAAGTCCGTCGAGGATATCGGCGCGCTGCTCGACTGGATTGCCACCCAGCCGCAGCTCGAAGCGTCTAAAGTCGTCGTGCATGGCGGCTCGTATGGCGGCTACATGGTGCTCGCTTCGATGATCGACTATGGCGACCGGCTGGCCGGCGGCGTCGATATCGTCGGCATCTCGGACTTCAAAACATTCCTGGGAAATACAGAAGGCTACCGGGTCGACCTGCGCCGTGTGGAATACGGCGATGAACGCGATCCCGTGGTCGCGGCCTTCTTCGACCAGATTTCCCCGCTGAAGAATGCGTCGAAGATCACCAAGCCGCTGCTGATCATCCAGGGCTATAATGATCCGCGCGTACCTTACACTGAAGCCGAGCAGATCCTGGCGGCCGTCAAGGCGAACGGGGTCAAGACCGGCTTCCTGATGGCGCTGGACGAAGGTCACGGCTTCCGCAAGAAATCGAACCGGGAAGCGCAGCGCGAGGCAGAAACCCTTTTCCTGCAGGAAATCCTGGGGCCAAAACCGCCCAATTGACCGGCGAAAGGGTGCAGCCTGCGGCTGCTCCGGCAAAAGCACTGGCCGACCTGCGCGCCCTGCCTTAGGTAGGGCGCAGCAACTTCCGCACGAAGGGACGTCCATGATTACGCTGCACCACCTGGAAAAATCCCAGTCGATTCGGGTCCTGTGGCTGCTCGAAGAACTCGGCGTGCCTTACGAGATCAAGCTCTATGACCGTGACCCAAATACGCGCCTCGCGCCGGCGGCGTATAAGGCTGTCTCGCCGCTCGGCACGGCGCCGGTGATCACCGATGGCGCCGTGACGCTCGCCGAAACCAATGCCATCATCGACTATATCCTCGACGGCCAGCCCGACAGCCCGCTGCGCCCGAAACCCGGAGCGGCAAACCGCGCGGCGTATCTCTTCTGGTTCCACACCTCGCAGGGCAGTCTTCAACCGCTCCTGACCAACAAGTTCGTCATGATGGCGCTGACGACGCGCTCGCCTTTCCTGGTGCGCTCTGTGGCGAAGGGTCTGGTCGGCGCGCTGGATGCCGCCTTCTTCGGGCCACGTCTCAGGGCGCTCATGGGCGAGATCGAAAAGGCGCTCGGCCAGTCGAAATGGTTCGCTGGCGACACGCTGACAGCGGCCGATATCGTAATGGGCTATTCGATGGAACTCGCCGCGCATCGCGCGGGTATGGACGCCGCCACGTATCCAAACGCGCACCGGTTCCTGAAACAAATGCGGGAATATCCGTCCTACATCCGCGCAATGGAGAAGGACGGCAAGGGCACGATCCTTCTTTAGGCTGACAATGACAGGAAAAGTGGGGGCTTCTGTTGCCAGGCGCCCCCGGGCCCCGCCTCCGGGTCTGAAACCGGAGGACTTAGGTCGGAAAAACCGTCACCGCTTACGCGGCGAGCAGTTCGCCCTCAGCAAAGTTGTCGTTTGCAACTATTTGCTTTTGAGCTTCTAACGCAGCTCAAGCGAGCGAAAGCCTCGTCTTTACACGTCCGTCGACACTATTTCAGCCCCATCAGGAAACGGCTACACGAGCCGTCTTTTGGTGGAGCTGCCGGGTACCGCCCCCGGGTCCGAGCCGCTTATTACACGCGCATTTATCGCCATAGTCCGAAGACCTTTTGAATATAGGTGATCCGGACCCCCGGCGTAAGCCCCAATAACGTTAAGGGGCATTAACGGGTCAGCCGCCGTTGAAATGTCCGTGGATGCGCACGGCGAGGCCTTCGTTCACGCCTTCGACCTGCATCAGGTCAGCGACCTTCGCGCGCGAGACGCCGCGGGCGGAACCGAAATGGTGCAGCAGCGCTTTCTTACGCGTGGGGCCGATGCCCTCGATTTCGTCGAGCGGCGAGCGGGCCGCTTCGGCGGCGCGCTTCTGGCGGTGGGCGCCGATCGCCCAGCGGTGGGCCTCATCGCGCAGGCGCTGGAGGTAGTAAAGGACGGGCGCATTTTCCGGCAGCTTAAAGGGCGCGCGGCCGGGTCGGAAGAACTGCTCGCGGCCGGCATTCCGGTCTACGCCCTTGGCGATGGAGACAAGAGTGACATCATCCGGGGTCAGACCAAGTTCGGCGAGGGTTTCGATCGTGGCGTTCAGCTGGCCGAGGCCGCCATCGATCAGCACGAGGTCCGGCCAGTCATGGTCATGGCCGGCTTCGCGTTCCTTGAGCGCGCGGGCGAAACGGCGGCGCATGACTTCGCGCATCATGCCGAAATCATCACCGGGCGTGATCTCTATGTCCTTGATATTGAACTTCCGGTAGGCCTGCTTGCGGAAACCTTCAGGGCCCGCCACGACCATCCCGCCGACCGCGTTCGTGCCCTGGATGTGGGAGTTGTCGTAGACTTCAATGCGTTCGGGAACTTCCGGAAGCTCGAAGACTTTCTGCACTTCCAGCAGCAGTCGTTCCTGACTGGCGGTTTCTGACAGCTTGCGTGTGAGCGCTTCGGCCGCGTTCCGCTCCGCCTGCGTGAGCAGGTCGCGCTTGGCGCCGCGCTCGGGCCTGCGCAGTTCGATCTTGCGCGCTGCTTTCAGGCTGAGCGCTTCGGCGATCAGCTCGGCCTGCTCGGGCAGCTCGTTGACGAGGATGAGGCGCGGCGGTGGGCGTTTGTCGTAGAACTGGACAAGGAACGCGGCGAGGATTTCCTCCGCCCCCTGATCACGCTCATGGCGGGGAAAGTGAACGGTCGCGCCCCAGTTCTGGCCTGCCCGGATGAAAAAGACCTGCACGCAGGAGACGCCGCCATCCACTGCGATCGCGAAGACGTCCGCTTCCTCGATGCCATCCGGGTTCACGTCCTGCGTGGCGCGCACGTGCGCCAGCGCGCGGATGCGGTCGCGCAGACGGGCCGCATTTTCAAACTCCATCGCTTCGGCGGCGGCTTCCATTTCGGCGGCGAGTCGCTTTTGAAGGTCTGCGCCCTTGCCACGCAAAAAGTCGGCGGCTTCATTGGCGAGTTCGGTATAGTCCTCGTGTGAGATCAGCCCGACGCAGGGCGCGGCGCAGCGCTTGATCTGGTGCAGCATGCAGGGGCGCGTGCGGGCGGAATAAACGCTGTCCTCGCATGTGCGCAGCAGGAAGGCCTTCTGCAGCGTGTCGAGCGTGCGCATCACGGCTCCCGCGCTGGCGAAGGGGCCGAAATAATCGCCCTCGTCCTGCTTGGAGCCACGATACTTCTTGATCTGCGGCGCCTCATGATTGCGGCGGATCAGGATATAGGGAAACGACTTGTCGTCGCGCAGCAGCACGTTGAAGCGCGGCTTCAGCGATTTGACGAGGCTCGCCTCGAGGAGCAGCGCCTCGGTCTCGCTTTCGGTAACGACGAATTCCATCCGCCGCGTCTGCAGGATCATTCGCGCAATGCGCTGCGTGTGCCCACCAAGACGCACATAGTTAGAGACGCGGGCCTTCAGGTCGCGGGCCTTGCCCACGTAAAGGACCTCGTCGGCATCGCCGAACATACGGTACACACCCGGCCTGGAGGGCAGCCGTGACAGGTTATCCTTGATGACGTCGACCCCGCGCAGCGGCGCGGCGCCAGCCTGATTCTCGCTCATGCCCCAGAGATAGTCGACCCGGGCAGGTGCTGGAAGGGCGTCAGGCACTCCGGCCCGAGATCGCCCAGCCGAGGCCGGTCGCGATGGCAGTCAAAGCAAACAGGATCCCGACGAACCGGCCATTCGCCAGCTTTGTGTCCTTGTCCGCGTCAAACTGGTCCAGCAACAGGTAAAGCGCACCGATCAGCGCAAGCCCGATCAGGACCAGGCGTTCGGCCGTATCGAGGCTGGCAATGAACACCCGCGCCTGGCGCGTCATGTCGCCCACGTCGCGCGCGGCGGCGCTCAACGCAGCGTCGAGGCGCACCTTCCACATCCCAGGTATCATTCTGACCTCCCGGCCCGCCCAACGGCCCGAAGTCCCCGCCCCGATGAATGAAATGCGCCTGAGAATTTACGTTTGCGCGAAAGCTTCCTTGAAACTTGCCGCCCTGGCTTTAACCTTCCCGAAACCTTGCGCCGCCGAGGCAAGCTTTACTTCAGTGGCTTGCGAAGCCCTGCCTGCGCCGTTATGCGTGCCGCGCATTGCCCGTGCACAAGGACCCGCCGCCCATGGCCGCCGACATCCAGCTTTCCGATGCCATCTCCCGCGTGAAACCCTCCGCAACGATCGCCGTGACCACCAAGGCGAACGAGATGAAACGCGCCGGCGAGGACGTGATCGGCCTCGGCGCGGGTGAACCCGATTTCGATACGCCGGAGAACATCAAGGAAGCGGCGATCCGCGCGATCCGCGAAGGCAAGACGAAGTACACACCGTCAGACGGCATTCCGGAATTGAAGGAAGCGATCTGCGGGAAGTTCGCGCGCGAGAATGGCCTTACCTACAAGCCGTCGCAGGTGAACGTCTCGCCGGGCGGAAAGGCCGTGCTCTTCAACGCCTTCATGGCGACCCTGAACCCGGGCGATGAGGTCGTCATTCCTGCGCCGTTCTGGGTAAGCTATCCCGAGATGGTTCTGCTTGCGGGCGCCAAGCCCGTTACCGTCATCTGCGGCCCGGACGCCAACTACAAGCTCACGGCTGAACAGCTCGAGGCCGCGATCACGACGCGCACCAAATGGCTGATCCTCAATTCGCCGTCGAACCCGACGGGCGCAGCCTACACGCGCGCCGAGCTCAAGGCGCTGGCAGACGTATTGCTGCGCCACCCGCATGTCTGGGTGCTGACGGACGACATGTATGAGCACCTCGTCTATGACGGCTTCGAATACTCGACCATCGCGCAGGTCGAGCCGGCCCTGTATGACCGCACACTGACGATGAACGGTGTCTCCAAGGCCTATGCGATGACCGGCTGGCGGATCGGCTATGCGGCGGGACCCGAAAAACTGATCGGTGCAATGCGCAAGGTGATGGACCAGTCCACCTCGAACCCCTGCTCCATCAGCCAGTGGGCCAGCGTCGAAGCCCTCAACGGCACGCAGGACTTCCTGCCCGGTTTCCGCGCCGCTTACCAGGCCCGGCGCAACTTCATGGTCAAAGGTCTCAACCAGGCGGCCGGGCTGCACTGCCCGAAGCCGGAAGGCGCGTTCTATGTCTATCCGTCCTGCGCCGGAACGCACGGCAAGACGGCGCCCTCGGGCACACTCATCGACACAGACAAGACCTTTGCCAGCGAACTGCTCGTCAGCGAGAAAGTGGCCATCGTGTTTGGTGAAGCCTTCGGCCTGCCGGGCACGTTCCGCATTTCCTACGCGACCTCGGACGCGGCTTTGAAGGAAGCTCTGGTGCGGATCCAGCGTTTCTGTGCCAGCCTCTCATAGAGGGAACCAATCGGACAGAGCCGCGTTTCGGATTTGAACGGTGCTGGCCAACGCCCCGCATCCGGCCAAAGCGAACCGACCCTGAAAGGATGCAAGACATGTCTATCGACATCGGACTGACCGACACGGCCCGTACATCCTCCGCGCAAGCCCTGAAGGTGCTTCTGAGCGAGACCTACGCGCTCTACACCAAAACACACGGCTACCACTGGAATGTGACCGGCCCGCGCTTCAATGAACTGCACACCATGTTCATGGCGCAATACAACGAGCTCTGGCTCGCCCTCGACCTGATCGCCGAGCGCATTCGCGCCGTCGGCCACTTTGCGCCCGGCTCCTCCGGAGAAATGCTGGAACATGCCACGATCAAGCCGGACAATGGCGTGCCGGAAGCTGCCGACATGGTGAAACACCTGGCGGCCGGACACGAGGCCGTAAGCAAGGCCGCAAAGGCCGGCATCAAGGTGGCCGAGAAGAACAATGATCCGGTGACGGTCGACCTGTTCACACAGCGCGCGCAGATCGCCGAGAAGACGGCCTGGATGCTGCGCGCAGCGACCTAGTCTGCCTCACTCATACCGGATGAACACGACGATCCGCTGATTCTCGATCGCACCGGGGTCGTCCGCGGCCGGCATGTCTTCGCCAAAGCCGGTCGCCGACACGATACCCGCCGCGATCCCCTCACTCACGAGACGGTCGCGAAGCGCGTTTGCCCAGCGCTGACTGAGCGCGAGATTGTCATCTCGTTCTCCCTCGCCGTTGGTGTACGCCCTGATCTCGATCAAAACCGGGCTCGCCTCAGTCAGCGCCGGACGGAGCTGTTCGGCCAGTATGCTGGCATTAAACGCCTCACGATCCGGAACCTGCAGGACGATCTCGACCGGTTGAGGAACTTCTGGTCTGGCTTCCATGGCAGGTGGGGCCGGAGGCGGTTCTGCGACAGGCGGCGGACTGGAACCGACAATCACGGGCGGTGGCGGCTCAGCCCCAACCTGCGGCAATTCCTGACTGCGCGGCGCGCTGCGCTTGACAGGCGGAGCGGGCGCAGCCGCAGGTGCAAAGACCGGCTCTGGGGCCTCGCTGACGTCCGTCAGAGGGAAGGCATCCCGGAACAAGGAACATTCCTTGTCGCCCAGATCGATCTTGGCGTTCAGCCGGAAGTACTCAGACCCATCGGGAATGTTGCCATAGCGGCGGCGCTCAAGTGCGCGCAGTTCCGGATTCGCCTCGGCCATCGCGCAGTGGATGTCGCCGAGAATGAACGGGTTGTCCGAATAATAGTTATGGCCGAGCCCGAACAGTTCCGTAGCGATGCCGGTGGCGTCCACCGTCTCATAATAGGGATCGGCGCGGATGAATGGCTTGTCGCCGTTCGTGTCGCCCAGCCGCAGCTTGCTGTTCACGATTTCCGACACGTGCAGCGCCCGGTCGGCATCCGAGGTGTAGATCGTCACGTTGGCGCGCAGGTTATCGAGAACACCCGTTGTGGCTTCAAAGATGTCACGGTCGACATCAGCGGCGACGAGAATGATCCGGAACTCAAGATCGTCCCGGCCGTGCCGTTCAAGATAATCCTTGGCGTAGGACTGAAGCGCCTCGGTCAGGATCCGGTTACCCATCGAGTGGGCGACGATGTTGATCCGGTTGATCTTCCCATTTTCGGTGATGAGATCGAGGAATTCTTCGAGGTAGGGCGCGGCTTCGAGCGACCGGGCCTGATCGCCGCGATAATTGTCGAGTGACACCTTGCCCGCCGACGGCCAGCTGAACAGCATCGGTGCTCCGGCATCAAAGGCGCCGCGGCGCGAGAGGTCAACCGAAAGTTGGGCCGACCGGATCAGCGCATCATCGAACGGCGTATTGAATCCGTGCACGAACAGAAGAACCGACGCGCTGCGCCGGCCTGACACGGCCTGATCCAGCTCTGTCACGAAGGCGTCGGTGCCTGCTTTGGTGATGCGCGTCAGGAAAACATACTTGGCGAGTTCGTCCGGCTGCTCCGGCGGGGGGCCATTGAGGATCGGCGTCTCGCCCCGGTCGCGCGAGCCCCCCTCCTCAATGAGTTTCGGCAGCCAGACATCCGCGCGGCCGAGGTTCAACCGGCCCGCGTTGCGCGACTCCACGTCCTCGACGTCCGCTTCCTGATTGAGCCCCGGCTCATTGCCGTCAAGCGCGAGCTCGCGATTGGTGCCGAACAGGACGCGCACGCAGTCGACCGCGTTCACCGTCGCCGGGGTCAGAAGCGCCGTGCAGTCCGTGCCGAACTGGGGATGGTATTTCGACGGCTTGGGCTGGAGGAGAAAGAAGGCTGTGCCGGCGCCTGCGCCGACCAGCACCAACAGAATCACTCCGACAATCCAGAGGCGCATGTTCGGCTCCCCACACCCAAACGTCGTTGAGTGACACCACACGTACACGGCCATTTCAAGGCGGACGACCCAGCCGCCTCAATGCGGCGCAACACCCAGTCCGCGCGCCAAGGCCTTCATGGCGTCGCGGCTGTAGGTTTTCGTTACGGCGGCATCGATCGCTTGCATGAAGGCATGCGGCGCGCCTGGATAGACGTGCAGTTCAACCGGCACACCGGCCGCCATAAGGCGTTTGGCGTAATCGAGGTTTTCTTCCGCAAACAGGTCGAGCGCGCCGGTCGCCATGAACACCGGTGGCAGGTTTGCCAGGTTTTCGGCCCGCGCCGCCGCCGCATAAGGTGACACGTCTTCACTGCCGGGCGCCTTGCCGAGCAACGCCGCCCAGCCGAAATGATTGGACGCATTGGTCCAGACGAACTCGCCATACATCGCCGACAGATCGGCGCGCACGGCGGTGCGGTCGTCGATCATCGGAAAGATCAGCTGTTGGTGGCAGAACTTGTACTCGCCCCGGTCGCGCACGAGCAGGGCCAGCGCAGCTGCGAGCCCGCCGCCCGCGCTTTCTCCGGCAACCGCAATCCTGTCTGTGTCGATGCCGAGGGCGTCGGCCTCCGCCATCGTCCAGGCGAGCGCCGCATAGGCGTCCTCGATGTTGCCGGGAAAGGAGGTTTCCGGCCCGAGACGATAAGCCGGCGCCACGACCACGGCGCCTAATGCCTCGGCCCACAATGCGCATTGCGGCCCCATGAACTCGGGATTGCCCATCACATAGCCGCCGCCGTGCAGGTGCAGGATGGCCGGACGCCGCGCAGCTGCGTTCTTGCACCGATAGATCTTGGTGCGCACGGGCGGCGCGCCCTTCGGCCCCGGGATGTGCCGTTCCTCGACGCTCACCGCGTCTGAGAAGGCAGGCAACTGGTCGAGCATCGCGGACCGCGCGGTACGGATGAGCCCGATGTTTTCCGCCGAGATGTTCATTGTCGGAAAAGCCTCCAGGAAAGCGGCGAGTTCCGGATCGACAAGGTGGCGGGACGACATGGCAGAAACCTCCGTTGTTTTTTCAGGAACATGGCTGATCCCGGCCAACGGGTCGAGCCCGCCTCTGGCGACAATCGCGGTTGACACCTTGGCAGGCCGTGGCACGAGATCGGCGCCGATGACCGCACCTGCTCTCCTCCGACGCGACCGCACCGAAGACCTTAGCGACGGCGTGGTTCTCCACGTCTTCGCCCGCAGCGACGATCCGCGCCTCACCCGTTTCTTTGCCGCTTATGATGCGGCCTTCATTCTCGAAGACGAAAAGGAAGACCTGAACGGGTTCAAGGCCTGCCTCGATCTCAACGAAGGCGGCGCCTATGAGCGTCTCTCCAAACTCTATGGTGCGTATCGCGAGATCGTCTTGATGTTGACCGAGGGTGCCGAGGGCCGTGTGCTGGGAGCTGCCAGTTTCATCGCCTATGCCGGAGACGGCACGGACCCCACCATCTCCCTGAGCTATATCTTCGTGGACGGCGCCGAGCGCCGGCGCGGGTATTTTGCACGCGTGATGGCCTGCATCCGGTCGGAGGCATCCGCGTCCTTCGCCTGGCCCGGCGCCGCGCCGGAGCCGCTGATCTTCATCGAAATGAACGATCCCGTGAACATGTCTGCGGAAGACTATGCCATAGACAGCGCCCATGCCGGGCTCGACCAGGTGGACCGCCTCAAGATCTGGGAACGCCGCGGCGCGCGGATCGTCGATTTTCCTTATCGCCAGCCTCCGCTCTCGGTGCAGCAGACGGCTGATTCGGACCTGCTTCTGGGGGTCCTCGGTGCACAAGGCGATAGTCTTGGCGCCTGCCAGCTCGCCGCTCACATGCGGCGTTTCTTTGCCGTTACCGTGCTCAAAGGCGCCGACCTTGCGCAGGCGCCCATCGCCGCGGACCAGCTGGCCCGGCTGGACACGGCCTGTCAGCAAGGCGAACGTATCTCATTGAAGGGGTTTGACCGCGTATTTGTTGAGGCGGCCCGCGTGCTGCAGGACCGAAGGGCGCCGGCCTGACGGCGGCGGCCACGTTAAAGGAGTTGAGCATGGCTGCTGAACCTGAAGCGCGGGAAGACTTCGAAGACTGCGAAGACCGTTCACTCTATTTCACTCTGTCGCTCTATATCACTGAACAGAAGGTGACAGAGGCGCTTGGCCGGCATCTTGCCCCCGAACTGCTCCGCGCGTTCCAACCTGGCTACCGCTCCAGCAAACGCCTGCGTGACGCCGTCGAGCCGCTGTTCAACGACATCGCCGACCGGGAACGCCTCGGCGCGGTAGACGACTTCCTCCTCGACACGTTATGCCGCCGCGCCGGTGAGTTTCTCGAGTTCACCGCCCCAGCCGAAATCGAATGGACAACCGAAGGGCGCCGCTTCATCGCGACCCCGCCCGGTCTCGACAAGACCCGCCTCATCCGCGTGCGCCGCTTCTGGTACACCCACGCCAACGGCGCGATCGGCTATCACCTGTCGTTCCGCTACAACTATGACCACACGCCGGGCGACTTCTATTTCCTCTCGCTGATCCAGAAACTCGCAGCGCCCAAGGAGTTTGCCGCGGCGCCTCGTCCGCCCGGCAGCCAGCCCGTACGCCCCACGGACGCGCCTACCGGTCTCGTGCCGCTCGACGGGATCAAGGTGAAAGCCGCGGCCGGCGAGGCGCAGAGCTTCTGGCAATATGTCCGCGATGTTTTCGACGCGGATGCGGGCGACCTCTTCAGCAGCCTGAAATCCAGCCTGCCGGCGGGCCCACCTGTCCGCACGATCGCGCCTCGCTTTGACCAGCTCCTATCCGAGGCGCCATTCATCGAGGTGCCGGGCCTCGTGATGCCAGTCTCGCGGCTGATGTTCTTCTTCGAGGACAAGACGTTCTTCAGGCGCCTGCTGCCGGAACCCAATCCTGAAACCGGCAAACCCGTGGCGCGCATGCTCATGGTGCAGGAGGGATGTTACCTGCCCTTCCAGGAAAAGCTCCAAGGACTGAATCCGAAGTCGAACGTCGATGTGCCGGAGGTGCGCCTCGGTCCGGAATACTGGGACTGGGTGATCAACCGTCCGGACTATGACGCATACACCGACGCCGAAATCGAAGCCGCCCGCAAGACGTTCCCCGCAATGGAAGACCGGCGGCGGCAGGATTGCCTGCATTATCTTTTTGTATCCGGGTTCAACCAGAACATCATCGACTTCATGAACCAGGATCCGTCGGAGATCCTCGATTCCACCGATCCCATCTATCCAACCACCGAGGCCCAGGCGGCCGAGCGGAAATTTGTCCGTTTCGCCAACCCGCGCGCGCTGATCACATATGTAGAGAAAGCCCGCAGTCTCGAAGCGGCCAATGATTTCATCGGCACCTGTGCCTACGCCTTCATGATTCACGCTGTGTCGATGCACAACGAATTCATGACCCGCGAGTACGAGGCGTCCGCCTTCAAACTGCTCGGCGATGTAGAGACACTCGGCAACCGGGGTAAACTGAAGTCCGCCGCCGGAAAGTTCTATTCGTTTCGCACGGGCGACTATGCCGCCTATTATCGAGATCGCTACACCAACATCTTTCGATACGACACAGAGCGCGATGTGTTCGATTCGATGATGAAGCTGCGGGGCATCGAAAGGCGCAACGACTATATAGAAAAGCTGATCTCGAACCTCGAAAACCAGACCCATGACCGCGAGCAACGGATCAAGCAGGATGATGAAAGTCTGCTGACGGCAGGCCTCGGAGCGCTCGGTATCTTCGGATTCTTCCAGGTTGCCTTCGACTGGGCAGACAAGCTGAAATACTTCGCGAACTTAAAGGCGCCGCCTGGCACTCCCAGTAGCGAGGGGGTTCACTTTTCGCTGGTTCCGCCCTTCGTTCACCTGCCCGCGAAAGCCTGGATCACGCCGTGGGACGCGTTCTCCGCTGCCACGCTCTACTTCTCCCTTGCCGCCACGGTCGTGGGCGCCGCGTTTGTGGTGTACCTGCTTTTGCGAAGCAGGTTCGGAAACCGCAAATAGGGCAGAAAAAAGAGAGCCCGGCTGCATCTTGCGACGCGCCGGGCTGTAAGTGGGGTCCTGTGAGGGGGAGGAAACGCCCAATCGGAGGAATGATCGGGTTATGCCCAGGACCTTTGGCATAGGGTCTATTTAGGAGCGTTACGCTGCATTGCAACATGCGGGTCAGCAGGTCACGCATGCATTTTTGCACGCGTTACAAATTGTTCATCGACACTAACGCATAGACGGCTTGCGCAGGGGCTCCGTTTCCGAGGTCAGGAAGTCACGGAACGCCGCTACCCGCTTGGACCGGCGCAGGTCGCTCGGATAGATGAAATAGAGATCAAACGAGGGCCCGGTGATCTCCGGCAAGACCCGCACGAGCCGCGGCAGGGTGCTCGCCATATAGTCCGGCACATCGGCAATCCCGAGCCCGGCATCCACCGCCCGCATCATGGCAAACACGTTGTTCACCGTCAGCATGGCCGTACGCGGCGGCGCGTCATCCCGGCCGACCCGGCGCGCAAAGCTCATCTCCTGCAGCGGCGAGTTCTCGTCGCCATAAGCAATGATCCGGTGATTATCGAGGTCCCGGGGGGTACGCGGTACACCATAAAGCTTCAGGTATTCCGGCGCGGCATAAAGGTTGGTCGCCACCGTTCCCAGCTTGCGCTGGATCAGGTCGGCCTTGTCGGCCGCCCAGAGGCGGATGGCGCACTCGGCCTCCAGCTTCAGCAAGTCATACTCCCGCTGATCGTCGAGCCGCAGGTCGAGGTAGAGATCCGGGTGGCGCCGGACGAAGCCGCCGAGGCGGGGCACCAGCCAGATCGAGCCAAACGCGACAGGTGCCGAGACGATCAGTTCGCCTTGCGGCGTTTCCTGCTGGTCTTTCAAGGCTGTGTTGGCCGACAGGGCAGCCGTCGCCATGTCCGAGGTGGAGCGGTAAAGCGTGTGGCCGCTATCGGTCAGCACCAGCCCGCGCGCATGGCGCTGGAACAGGGAGACGCCGAGCTGCTCCTCAAGCGCCGCGATCTGACGCGACACCGCCGATTGCGAAATGCCCAGCCGCTCTCCGGCGAGGGTCAGGCTGCCCGCTTCAGCGGCGGCATGAAATGATCTGAGCTTTCCCCAATCCATGATTGCTCTTGGCACAGCGCAGCCTCGGGCGGCAAGCGTCGCAATGAAGCCTGCACTGTCTTCAGGCCGTTTCACCCGCTGCCGCATCCCCAAGCGACGCGATCTCTGCCAGCAGCAGTTCGAGGTCTGGCAACTGCGTCCGGTGATTGGTCAGATTGACCCGGATGACGGCTCGTCCCCCGATGCGGGTTGTCGACGGCGCCGCGATGCCAAGCTCCTGCAGGCGCACCACGATTTCCTCGTTGAGCGCATCGAGCGCTGCGCCTTCGAGACCTGCGCCGACATACCGGAAGCAGCAGATGTTCAGCGCGACCGGCGCCGAGAGTTCGAACCGCGCGTCGGCGCTCACTTTCGCGCCGAGAAATGCCGCCTGAACGCAATTTTTCTCGATCTCTTCACCCAGACGCTTCGTTCCGAAACCGGCAATCTGGGACCAGACCTTCAGCGCCCGGAACCCGCGAGACAATTCCGGACCATACTCCACTGGCCAGGGATTACCGGCAGCGAGCCCACGCTCGGCGGCCTTCAGGTAATCCGGCCGGTCCGAAAAGGCACGCCGGTGCAGGGCTTCGTCGCGCAGCAGGACGCAGCCAGCATCGTAGTTGACGTGCAGCCATTTGTGAAAATCGAAGGCGAGTGAATCGGCGCGCGAGACAGCCTCAAAGCGCGCCTCGAGGCCGGGCACCAGGCGCGCCAGTGCACCAAAGGCCCCATCAACGTGGAACCAGAGACCGGACTGCGCAGCGATGTCAGCAAGCTCCGTGAGCGGATCCGTTGCGCCTGTATTGACGGTGCCGGCCGTGCCGATGATCACGAACGGCTGCAGCCCTTCGGCGAGATCTGCGCGGATTGCACCGCGCAGGGCGTCCGTGTCCATCTCGAACCGGGCATTGACGGGAATTCGCCGCAGCGCGCCTGCCCCGATGCCCAGAATATCAAAGGCCCTGGCGTTGCACGCATGCGCCTCCGCCGACGCATACCCCACCAGCCGCGCTGCGCTGAGGCCGGCCGTCCGTATGGAAAATCCAAGCCGCGCATCCCGCGCCACTTTCAGCGCCACGACCGTCGCCAGCGACGTGCCCGAGACGATCAGCCCGCTGGCCCCTTCCGGAAAACCGAACAGTTCACGGCACCAACGGATCACCTGCCGCTCAACATAGATGGCGCCATGATCGCGCCCGCCGGCATTGGCGTTCATGGCCGAAGCGATGATCTCGGCCAGCAGGTTCTGCGGCGTGCCCGAACCATGCACCCATCCGAAAAACCGCGGATGCGTGTTGCCCGCGCCATACGGCAAGAGCGCCTCCAGCTGCGCCGAGAGGTCCGCGCCGGACAGCCCGGCCTCGGGTAGGGGCTGGTCAAACGCCGCCTTCATCTCGGCCGGAAAAGGTGTCCAGACCCGCCCCTCTCGCGCGCGCTGCATCTTGTCCAACGCGGCATCGAGCAGCGCATGCGCCGTTTCGCGAAACGCGCTCCAGTCTTCCGGGTCCAGCCCGTTGCGGGGATCATCTGTCATCGGCGTATCCTCAGGCGGGCTTACTGGCTTGCCCAAAGTATGCGGGCAAGCCAGGCAATCTCTGACGGCTTGAACTCGCGGGACGGATAATCCGGATTGAGCGAGGCGAGCTCAATCAGACGCGCGGTCTTGCGGGCCAGCACCTTGGCCATCACTTCGCCCTGAGCGGTCTTCGCCACAACACGGTCGCCGGCTTTAACCGGCGCGCCGGGCGCCGCGATGATCCGGTCTCCGGAGCGGTAGGCGGGCTCCATCGAGTCCCCGCTGATCTGGAGCGCGTAAACAGTCTCGGTACCGAGCCCCGGAAAGCGCACATCTGCCCAGCCCGCACCGACCGGAAAGCCGGCATTGTCAAAAAAGCCGTCCTGCCCGGCCTGCGCAAACCCGATCAGCGGCGCACAACCGCCCCGGCGGCCTTCCACCAGAGCCGCAAAATCATCAAAGCCCGCGCCGACGGCTTCCAGCACGCGCGCAAGGCTCTCGGTCGTCGGCCAGCGCGGGCGCCCATCCGGCCCTTCCCGCTTAGACGGATTGAAACTGGTCGGATCAAGACCCGCCCGCTTGGCGAGGCCAGACGCCGACAATCCGTGACGCGCCGCCAGCTGGTCCAGCCCGCGCCAGATATCCTTGTGCTGCACGGCGCGGCCCCGACCTGTTGTGGAAAAATTCCTATAATAGGATAAAAAGCCTATCGCAACCCGCGCCGCAGCCGGACGGGTATGCCGCCGATCTTGCTATCCGGGACCAGATTGCCGGCGCCGATACCATAGACCCGCGCCTCACCGATGGCGAAGGCCATACAGCCTTCCGGAAACACCGTGCCAAAGGCCGCGTCCAGCACGTTCAGCCCGCCCGCATAGGCCCCCATCGCCGGCATCACCAGCCGCGCGCCGTCTGACGCGAAACAGCGCCGGCGCACCGTGCGCCCACGTCCGGCAACCTTCGCGACCGGATGAAGGTGGCCTGCGACTTCGCCTACTTCGCCGGTCGGCTCATGCCGGAACACGAGTGGACCGAGCTGGAGAACCCTTGCTGCGCGTCCGCCCAGATGGGCCGGTGGATCGGGATCATGGTTGCCCTCGACCCAGACCCAATCGTGCACCGCAGTCAACGCCCGGATGCGCTCGGCATATGGCGCTGGCAGCCGGGTCTCCGAATGCCGGTCGTGGAAACTGTCGCCGAGCGAAATCACCGTTTCGGGACGAAGCCCCGTGCACAGCGCTTCCACCCGGGCGAGCGTCGCGCCGGTATCATACGGCGGCAGCATCTGCCCGGCGCTAGCGAAGTTGGAGCCCTTCTCGAGGTGCAGGTCCGACACAACCAGCAGACGCCGAGCCGCCCACAAGAGCCCGCCCTCAGGCAAGGGCGTCAGCAATTCCCCGGCAAGATGGAGCAGGGTCTGCGAGGGTTGGGCGGCGGCGGTCGTCATCACGCACAGGACTGGCCCGATGCGCGCGCCGGGTCAACGCGCCAATATGCAAGCGGTGGACAGAGCGTCGGCGCTCGGCTCTAACTTCTTTTAGACAGACGCTCAGGAACCACGCCATGATCAAGCTTGCATTTCCGCCTGCCCTGCTGGCCTCAATTGGCGCGCTCGCGCTGACCTCCTGCCAGGAGGCCGCCGCGCCGCCTGCTGCGCCTGAGACCGCAACCACCCAAGCAGCGGTCGAGGAACCGGCGGGCGAAATCGACGTCAAGCTGCCGCAAATGGTCTGTGGCCCGAACGGCTTCGTCCAGCCGGAGGATACGCGGGAATCGCTTGCCGCGCGGTTCGGCGCCGAAAATCTCGCCGAAGAGGACTTACGCTGGGTCGACAGCACTGAGACGGCCCTCGTGCTCTATCCGGACGAACCGGCCACCCGCGCCGAACTGTTCTGGCTCGACAAGACCAGCGGCGGCCCGGTCTATGTGCGCGTCAGCGGCGAAAACAGCCAATGGATCGGCGCGGGCGGCCTGTTCGTCGGCGCAAGCCTCGCCGACATTGAAGCCGCCAATGGCGGCCCCTTCGAAATGATGGGTTTTGAAAATCACAATTCAGGCGAGGTGGTGGATTGGCTGGGCGGCGCCTTTGCGGCAAAGCCCGGCGACATGTGCGAGTTCGCGATGGCGCTCGGTCTGTCTGCGGACGCAGCATCGGAAGTAATTGCGCCGGTCTCCGGCGATCCTGGCAAGACTTATCGCTCTGACAGCCCGGAAATCCGCGCTGCTAATCCATCCGCGGACGTACTGGCGGTGCAATTCTTCGACCAGGCGCGATAGCTTGAGCTTCAGGCCATCGCGTCGCGAACGAGGTCTTCTTCCGCTTCGCGCAGAACCGCTTCCATCGCCGAGGCCCCAAATACGGGCTCACGGCCAACCTCCAGCATGACCGGCACGGCAAACGGGCTGATCTTCTCGAGCCGCTTGTGCACGATCCGGCCTTCAATCCGGGCCAGCATGTCAGACAGGCGCCGCACGTCGAGCAATCCCGTCGCCGCATCCGCCCGCGCCGCCTGAAGCAGGATATGGTCCGGCTCATGGCCGCGCAGTACGTCATAAATCAGATCCGTCGAGAAGGTCACCTGCCGTGCGTTTTTCTCCGACCCCGGAAGGTTTCTGTGAATGAGACCTGAAATGATCGCGCAATGTGCAAAGGTCCGCTTCATCAGCGCGCTCTCAGCCAGCCATTCCTCAAGGTCGTCGCCCAGCATGTCCGGATGGAACACGGCGTCCATGTCGAGGCCGCGCATATCCTCAAGCCCCCAGACCGCCATTGCATACTCACTCGCGACGAATCCGCTGGGTTTTGCCCCCATCCGCTCGAGCCGACGCGTGACCAGCATGCCCAGTGTCTGGTGGGCAAGGCGTCCCTCGAAGGGATAGGAGACGAGATAGTGCCGGCCCGCCCGAGGAAAGGTTTCGACGAGCAGATGGTCTGCGGGCGGGATCGCGGATCGCAGCGCCTGAATCTCAAACCACTCCCGCACCGGATCTGGCAAGCCGGTCCATTGTGCCGGGTCATGGATCATCTTGCGTACACGGTCGGCCAGGAAAGTCGTCAGAGGGAACTTGCCGCCATTATAGGTCGGTATCGCCGGCGAGTCTGACTGCGCGCGCATCACCAGAGCGTCCATCCCGTCAATTCCGATCAGGCGCAGGATTTCCCCGCCGAACAGGAACGTGTCGCCCGGCGCCAGCAGGCTGAGGAAATACTCCTCCATCTCGCCGAGCCTGCGCCCCGGCCGGATCGCGCGTTTTTCAGAACTGCCCGGCGCGGCGTCCTGGCCAGCAAATCCAGCCAGCCGTACCGACAGCATCGGCGCCTCGACAATCGCGCCCACATTCATCCGGTGCGCCTGCTTGTCCCGCGCGGTGCGCGCCACCCACAGGCCATCCGGTTGCCGCACGATGCGGTGAAACCGGTCATACGTCTTCAGAGCGTAGCCACCGGTCGCGACGAAATCGACGATCCGCTCATACGTCTCCCAATCGAGCCATTCATAGGGTGCGGCCCGGCGCACTTCCTCGAACAGCGCGTCCAGCCGGAAGCCTTCGCCGCAGGCGCGGCCCATGATGTGTTGCGCGAGGATATCGAGCGCGCCCGTGCGTACGCCTTCCCCGTCGATCTCGCCTGCCTCCACCGCCGCTTCGGCCGCCCGGCATTCCAGCACCTCGAACCGGTTTGTCGGCACAAGGAGGGCTTTGCTGGCTTCGTCCATCCGGTGATTGGCGCGGCCGATGCGCTGGATCAGGCGGGCCGCACCTTTCGGCGCGCCCATCTGGATCACGAGATCCACCTCGCCCCAATCGATTCCCAGATCGAGCGTGGAAGTGCAGACGACGGCTTTCAGCTGGCCGGCCGCCATCGCCGCCTCGACCTTCTGGCGCTGCTCGCGCGCCAGCGAGCCGTGATGCAGCGCAATCGGCAGGCCGTCCTCATTCGCGCTCCACAGCTCCTGGAACATCAGCTCCGCCTGACTGCGCGTATTGACGAAGACCAGCGTCATCTTTGCCGCCTTGATCGCCTCATAGACCTCGCCGACCGCAAACCGTCCGGAATGACCGGACCAGGGAATGCGCTCCCGCGAAATGAGAATGTCGACATCGGCCTTCATACCGCCTGCAGCCGTAATGATCCGAGCGCGGCGCTCCGGCCCCCGCACGTCCAGCCAGCGCGCCAGTTCCTCCGGCTCACGCACGGTCGCCGACAGCCCCAGAAACCGGCAGGCCGGCGCCCACTCGGCGAGCGCGGCCAGGCCAAGCGAGAGCAGGTCACCCCGCTTCGACGGCGCGAGCGCGTGAATCTCGTCGATGATTACGCAGCGCAGATCCGCAAAGAACGCCCCCGCATGGTCAGACGCAATCAGCAGGGCCAGCTGTTCCGGCGTCGTCAGTAAAATGTCCGGAGGTGTCTTGCGCTGTCGCTGGCGCACATGGGTGGCAGTATCTCCGGTCCGCGTCTCGATGCGGATCGGCAGGCCCATGTCCGTTACCGGCGTGAGTACGTTGCGCTGTACGTCTGCCGCCAGCGCTTTGAGCGGAGAGACATAGAGCGTATGCAAAGCCGGGATGCCAGAATTGGTCGCGCCCCGTTCAGACAGTTCAATTAAACTCCCCAGAAATCCGGCGAGCGTCTTTCCCCCGCCTGTCGGCGCGATCAACAGGGCGCTTTCGCCGCGCAGCGATGCCTCGGCCAGCGCCAGCTGGTGCGGGCGCGGCGCCCAGCCACGCTCTGCAAACCACGCGTCAAAGGCGGGGGGCAAAACGAAAGTCGGCGCAAGCGTATCAGCCATGTTCCCAGTCTAAGCGATCCCGCCGCCGCGCGCCTGCCCTAAAAGCCTGCCCGTCCAAACTCCCGCAGCCTCCCCTGCACCGCGCCGTCCTCGCAAGCCCAATACTGCTCGCCTTGGCCTTTCCGGCCACGGCCGATTCGCTGCTGCAAAAGGCCAAGTCGATTTCGAAGGACGGGCCGCGCTACACCTTCAACATGGACGACTATGACGGCGAAAACCGCTTCCAGCTCTGGGTGGACCAGAGCAAGCCCGGGGGCAAACGCGTCGTCAAACTGAACCCGGCTGCGACTGGCCTGAAAGGTGACGCGCGCAAGAAGGCCGGGCAGGCTGGCCGAGCGGACGCAGGGCGACATCTGGTGCAGCGATTTCGCCGAGACCATTCCGGCCAGCGCCAAGCGCGTCTCAGAAACACCGGCCAGCGCAACCTATCGTTTCACGTCTTTGCCGGGCAAGGAAGAAGGCCAGATGGCCAGCGCCTAAAAATACCTCATCGCCAATGCCCTGATCGACAAGGCGACCGGCGCGATCCTCGCGTTCGAAATGATCTCGGAAAAAGCTTTCAAGCCCATGGCCGCGGCGAAGATCGAGGCCTTCAGCATGAAGGTCGCCTGCGCCGCCGCCCCCGACGGGCGCACGCATATCGCCTCGTTGAAACTTGACCTCAACGGGTCGGCCATGATGCAGCCCCTCAAGCAGAGGGAAACCCGCCGGATTACCGATCTCAAGCCGCTCCCCTCGGGCGGCCCCGGTGCGCCGTGATCGGTGCCCCAGGCAGCCAGTCCGCTCAGGCCCGGTTCATGTAACTCAATTCACATCTTGCGCCTTGAGGCGCAGGGGCTCTAGACCGGGCACGAGCCAGAAGGAGGATGCGTTTCATGTCTTGGGTTGCCAATGTCAGGGCCTTTGCCCTCGCCTCCCTCCTTGCCGTCGCCCCCGTCTTGCCCTCTGCGCCGGCGCCGGCGCCGGCGAATGTGTCGGTGGACGCACAGTTTGCCGCGATCGAAAAGCGCCCCGCCGCAACCGGAGCCGCGTTTGATGTGGAGGGGCTGAATGCCGCTCTCACCGGCATCGCCCGCATCTCCTTCGACAGTTCCAGCCGCGACGCCGAAACCGGCGCGACGAAGCTCTCAAACCTGCGCGTCGACTCCCTCGGCGAACAACCGTCCACATTGTTCACCGCAAAGGAAATGCTGGTCTGGAATGCCGACGTAGCTGCCCTCAAGAGCCGGATGAACGGCCAACGCCTCGGCGACACGCTCCGCCTGTTCGACCGGATCGAGCTCTCGGGTGTGAACATCGATCTCACCCGCTACACCAATGCCGTGAATGACGCGATGAGCGAAGCGCTGCCGGAAGCCAGCGCCGCCGCCAACATCACCTATGCGTCCTCCAAGATGACCGTGGGCCGGGTGATTTTCAGCGGTTTCACCCTTCACCCCTGGACCTTGGAGGAAACCGAAGGCCAGGACGAAGGCCTCGCCGCGATCCGGCTGCTATCTGCACTCGCCCGAAGCTTCTCCCTCGATAAGAGCGCCGCGTTCGATGTGCGGCTCGACCAATCCCTTGTCGAAGGCAGCGCAAGTGGCAGCCTGTCATCCGGCTCTGCGCGCCAGCTTATCGAGGGCTATGACCGGGGCGATGTAGCGTCGATGATCCAAACCGGCGCGACATTCTCAGGCGCTTTGCCCGTTCCCCTCTTACCCGCGCGAGGAGATTCCGCGCCAACTGTGCGCAGCGAACCAGTCGAAATAAGCGGCGCGAGCGCCTATTCGGCCATCAGCGGCATTCGATTGAGCAAGCTGCTCGCCTATGGCGAGCGCGGCGAGATGCCCCCGATCACAGAGCGCAACCTCTTCAGCCTTGGCACCTACGCGCTTGAAGGCTTGAAATTGGATTTGGATGGAAACCCCTACTTCGAGATCGGCGCCCTGAACATCTCGGCGGACCAGTTCGCCTGGTTTCTCCCGGAGCGCATCAGTATCCGCCACCAGGATGTCGCGTTCGATATCGATAGCCTCATGGCCTGGGCCGCGGAACTGGAACCTGAAGGTGCCTCAGAAGCGGGCGCGCCGTCGATCCAGGAGATTGCCGGCATTCTTGATCGCACAGGTCTCGGACGGCTGTCGGGGGATGGAGAGCTCTCGCTCACCTGGAACAGCAAAACCGGAGCGACGCGCCTCTCCAACCAGAGCGTCTCGGACAATCTCTATACGGATAACACGCGTTTCGAGATGACCCTGCCGAGCTACGCTGATCTGGTCCCCGCTTTCGGAAAAGATGGCAAGACGCCTAACGACGCCGTGCTGCAAAAGCTGTTTCAAGACACGTTCTCCATCGTCGGCGGGGAGTACAGTTTCACGGACACGGGCGTGCTCAACGCGGTAGCCGCCCTCACCATAGAGATCGCCAAGATGAGCGGCGAAGACGACGCCATGCTCGCAAACTTCGCGCAGGGCACGCCCGACACGGTGCGCATGTTTGCGTCTGGCATGCTGATGTTTGCCAGCGGCGCCGTCACTCAGGAAGTACCCGACGCCCTGCCCTGGCTGACCGGCCTGTCGCAGTTCATCACTGCGGGTGGCACCTTCTCGATCAAGATTGCGCCCGAGCGCCCTGTGACGCTCGCGGACCTGACCGGCGCGGATGCGTCTGCGGGCATGGCGCAAGCGCCCGCCCCGGCTGAACTCGTGTCGCGCTTCGGCCTATCGATGACCCACACCCCGCCTGCGGGCTACGGCTCACCCTGACGCGGGCTTAGTTGGGTTTGCCGACGGCAGGCCCGCGCGCTTCGCGAAGTGAAACCTCGCCGTCTGCGCCTGCATCGGCTTTCGCACGGGCCACGGCACGGCCAGCATCGGCCGCGTTGAGGGCCGCCACAACGTCGGCGGTAAACCGTTCGATTTCGAACTGGGCGCCGCCGATCACGTCAAAGGCCTGGCGGACGATCACGGCGTTCAGTGCCGGGATGATCACGATGTACTGTCCCCGGTTTCCCGCGGCATAGAACGTGCCCGCAGGCACGCCGACCACACCATCCATCAGCCAGAACTGCGCGCCATATCCCTTGCCGGTCGCCGGTTGGGCTGGTGCCGGTGTGCGGACAAAGGCCACCCATCCTTCCGGCAACAGACGCTCGCCCGCCCAAGTGCCGTCCTGAAGGTAAAGCTGGCCAAGCCGCGCCAGATCGCGACCCGTCGCCCAGACCTGGCTGGAGGAAATGAAATCGCCGTTCCAGTCGATCTCGAGCGTCGTGTGCAACGCGCCGATCTTGTGCAGCAGGCGCTCATAGGGAAACCGGTGAAACTTGTTGTCATCCTTCATCGCCTCGCGCAGCGCCCGCATCGCGATCAGCGTATCATTGTTGGCATACTTGAACCGTGTGCCGGGCTTGGCTTCGAGCGTACGGGTCGTAGCCGCATCCACGACCCGTGCGCCGGCAAAATAGAGTTGATCCGTACGCGAGCCATTATCGCCGCTATCGAGGCCGCTCGCCATATGGAGCAGGTTTCGGATCGTGATCGCCCGCCTCGGATCGGCGCCGTTGTTCCAGCTCGCGAGGACCGCCGGATAGTCGATGTCTATCAGGCCCTTCTGGCGCGCGGCGCCCATCAGCGTCGCCGTCAGGGATTTCGCCACAGACCAGGTCCGCACCGGCGTCTCGTTATCGATGCCACGGTCATAGCGCTCGGCAACGATCTGCCCGTCTCGCACAACGACCACGGAGGCGGTCCGCGTGCCACTGCCATATGTGATCTCGTCAAACGCTGCCGACACCGGCGGGTCGAGCCGTTCGGCATCCTCGATCCGCAGCTCGATCTTCACGTTGGAGCCAATGGCGCTGCCCCGGTCCTGCGCGGACGGCGCCGGCCAGGAGGTAAACTTCGGCAGAAATCCGATGGCCTCTTCCCCTGCGCCTGCGGGCAGCTGGGTGCAGCCATACCCCGGTCGGTAAGCGGCCATGCGCGGCGGCATGGAGGGCGAATAGGTCACCGATACCAGCTTGCGCGTCTCGTCCACCTGCGCGGCCGGCAGGGCATCATAGGCGAGCTGATAATCCGGGTAGATGCCGGAGAGTTCATTGCGCTCGATTTCAGGCAGGCTTTGTTCAGCAACGAACACGCCCGAGCAGACAAAGGTCGCCTTCCAGCCTGCTGCGAACGCCGTCTCCATCGCCTCGCTCGTCCCGCCTTCCTGGGCGCTGGAGATGAGGCAGGGCATGGCGAACAGAAGGGCAGCCGCAGCCGCGCGAATTGGGCGCATCGTGTCAGGTCTCCGGAGTTTGGCCGAGAATAGACACGGGCCCCGAAGGAGCAACCCTGCCGCGGCAGTTCGCCCCGCGCTTGACCGCGCGGCCTGCGACCGCCTTAATGTCGCTGACTTTCAGAAGGGAAGCTTCGGCCATGAGAACCGCTCAACTGCTGGCGCTGGCTGTGCTCGCCGCGTCCCTGTCCGCCTGCGACCAGGTCCGCCTTCCTGGCGCCGGTGAACCCGCGGCCGGAGAGGCCCAAAGCAGCGACGAAGACCCCGCCATTTCGCAGGTGGCAACGGACGCCGCCGATGACGAGCTTCTGGTTTCGGATGTCCCCGCGGTCGAGGGCGAAACCCCAACGGTTGACCGCGATGCGCCCCCGCCCGGCGCCGAAACCCTGGCCGCCGCACCCGCCAGCGCCGCTACCCTGGCCGCCGCCTCGCGCCCCATGCTCGCGCTCTACAACGCGTCCCGCTGCGCGCTGCCAGAAGGCGCTGCCGCCACACCAACCGTCGCTTCGGTCGCCGGGGCGACGCAGCTGGAAGAACCCGTGATCGGCACCGAGGCGGTCAACGCCTTTGCCGCGGCGCTGTCCTCTTTCCCGGGCATCGTGAAACTCGAGCCGCGCCGCGCCGAAGTGAGCGGCGCCATAGCCAGCGGCCATTGCAGCGCCGTGCGCATCCGTACCAACTGGTTCGTCACGGCCGCCCACTGCGTGGACCAGCCCTATGACGAGATCCGCCTCATCGGCGACGCCGCCAACCTGCGTAGCCCCGCCGCCCGCATCACCGCCGCCGAGGTTGCCATCTGCCATGGCGGTTATCTCGGCACGGACAACGGCTATTCCAACGACATCGCCCTCCTCCACCTCAACGACGCGCAGGCCGCGTCCCTGACCAATGTCCCCATCGCGCGTGTCGCAACGACCCGCCAGCCGCTCGCTCCAGCCAACTACCCGACCGGCGAAATGGCGGGCTGGGGTCTCACGCATTTCGGCGGCCAGCTGTCGAACGAACTGCTCACGACCTCGCTGAAGATCGCGGCCGTTGGACCGGCCGCCATCACCGTCGCCAGCCAGAGCGGCGCGGGTCCCTGCATCGGCGATTCCGGCGGCCCGCTCTACGTCTCCGAAGCCGACGGCAGCAAGTCCGTGGTCGGCATCCTGTCGGTCGTCGAACAGAACCGGGCCACCGGCCAGTTCTGCGCCGGAGACTATAACGGCCGCTATACCAACCTTCAGGGCTATACCGGCTGGATGGACTCCGTAATCGCACTTTGTGAAGCGCAGCCAGACGCCTGCACATAGGCAAGCCACCACGCGCGCTGTAAATGAACGCCATGAAGCGCGCGCTCCCCTGGTTGATCCTGTGCCTTGGCATATTGCAGCCGCTGTCCGGCCCGCTGTCACCCGTTTTCGGGATTGGCACGCCGATTGGCGATGCGACCGCCAGCTTGGATGCTCCCGAACAACCCCTGCCCGCCTTCTTTTCGATCTGGGGCCTCATTTTCCTCGCCTATGCCGGCTTTGGCCTCGCGGGTATCCTGCGTCCCACGGCTTGGTATCCGAGGATCGGCTGGCCTATGCTCGCCGCCGGAACCGCCAATATTGTCTGGATGCTCAGCGCCCAGCTGATCGTCTCCCAGCAGCTGAACTTCGTACTGCTCGCCCCCATTCTGATCGCAGCCTGGTTGGCGGCGGCGCGGCTGCAAACCCTGCGCGGCCAAGAACGCGGCGCCACCTTCTGGCTGGGTGGCGCCGCCTCTGGCCTTCTGTCCGGTTGGATTTCCGTCGCCACCGCCATCTCGGTGCCGCTGACGATCCGCACCTTCACCGGCCTTGCCCCCACCGATTTTCCCTGGCCGATGTTCTGGACCACGTTCGCGACGGCAGGCCTTGCCGCTTACGTCTTCTCAACGCGCATCAGCCGCAGCCTCTGGTTCTTCGCCGCGCTCGGCTGGGGCTTCTTCGGCGTGGTGCTCAACAACTGGCTACGTACGGAAATGCACCTCATCGCAATCATGGCCGCCATCGGCACTGCAACGATCGTCCTGTTGCGGGTGACGCGGCCCGCGAAACGTTTTACATCGGCGCCATGACCCGACTCACACTCCTCACCCCGTCCGATTTCCTGCTTGGCCTAGACACATCCGGCTGGCCCGTATGGGCCGCCGCAATCTGGCCGGACGCGGCGAAATGGGGCCTCGTGATCGCCTCCGTCGGCCTGATCTGGCTCGTCGCCTCGCTGATCAAGTTCCTGATCCTGTTCGCAGGCCGCCGCCTCACGCCCAAGGACCAGCCCTTCGAGGGCACATCCTGGGATCTTGCCGCCTCAACCGGGCGCTTCTTCGCCTTCATCCTGATGATGCCGCTGCCGCTCGGCCTTGCGGGCTATGACTGGCACATCCTCGTAGAGAAGCACGGCCCGGGCGCGTTCGCCGCGAGCGTCATCCTTGTCGCCGCCTTCGTCGTCGCCAATACCTTGTCCCGCTCGCTCCGCCGGTTCGGCGCCAAGGCTTCCGCCCATTCCGGCGCCGACGATACGCTGATCGCCTTCTCGGCCTCGTTGATCAAATACATCATCTTCGCTGTCGCGATTGTCTTCGCGCTGTCGCAGCTCGGCTTCCCCGCCGCCTCGCTCGCCGCGGTTCTCGGCGCCGCCGGTCTCGCCATCGGCCTCGCGCTGCAGGACACGCTGAAGTCCGTTGCCGCCGGCGTGATGCTCGCGGTCTTCCGCCCATTCCGCATCGGCGATTATGTCAGCGTTGCGGGCCTCGACGGCACCATCACCAACATCACGCCCTTCACCACATCGCTGCGCCAGATCGACAACAAGATCGTCTCGATCACCAATGACAAGGTCTGGGGCGACCCGCTGATCAACTTCACGGCCGAGGAACAGCGCCGCCTCGACCTGTTCTTCGACGTCTCCTACGAAGATGACCTCGACCATGCGCTCAAAGTGCTGCGCGACACCGTCAACGCGCATGAACAGGTTCTGCAGAAAGACACGACCTGGACGGGCGTGCACGAACTGGCGGACTGGAGCGTGAAGCTGCGTCTGCGCGCCTGGGTCGCCACATCGGATGTCGTGGACATCCGCGCGGACCTGCTGCGTGTCGTCAAGCTAGCTTTCGACCGTGAAGGCATTTCGATCCCCTATCCGCACCAGGTTCAGGTGGACTATGCGACCGGCCGGGACGCCGCGCCGACGAAAGACCCCAGCCCCAAATGACGACGCCGCCAAGCCCGCCCGCAGAGACAGCTGCGCCCGCCGAAGCGGCATCTCCCCCGCCGCCCGCCGGAACGGCGCTGCCACCGCGGAAATCCTTCCTTGCACGCACATTCAGCCTGACGATCGGGCAAGCCTTCAGCCTGCTCGGTCTCAGCACGCTGACGGGTTTCTTCGTTCTCGCCCTCGACTTTGCGCCAACCGGCGCCACGTTCGATCTTGGCGGCGCGGTGACGGCCATCTTCAACCGCGCCTTCACGGCCATCGGCTGGGCCTTCGACAGCTTCTGGAAACCGGCCCTCGCTGGCGCAGTGGTCGTCCTGCCCCTCTGGTCGCTCTGGCGACTGGTCCAGATGCCGTTCCGGAAAGAGCCTTAGCGCCTGGTGCGGTGTTTTCGGCTCAACCGGTACCCACTTGAGCGGGCATCGCTCTAGACGACGGGTAGCGGCGGGGCGGTCAGCTTGAGCAGCTGCTTTCCGACATTCTTGCCTTCGAACAGCCGCCGAAGCGTTGCCGGGCAATTCTCGAACCCGTGCTGGACGTCCTCGACCGTCTTCAGCTTGCCCTCCGCGATCAGCTTGCCGAGCCCGGCGACGCCCTCGCCCCAGCGCGGCGCATAGTCGAGGATGATGAAGCCCTCCATCCTCGCCCGCATCACAGTCAGCTGCATGTAGTTGCGCAGGCCATGCATCTTGGAGATATCCTCGGCATTGTAAGATGAGATCCCGCCGCACAGAACAATCCGTGCCCGGAGGGCCAGGTTCATCAGCGCCGCCTCGAGGATTTCCCCGCCGACATTCTCGAACACAACGTTCACGCCCTTCGGCGCATGGGCCTTGATCTCGGCCGCGACGTTCTCCGACTTGTAATCGATGCACGCATCCGCGCCCGCCACCTGCACCACCCAGGCGCACTTGTCCTTGCCGCCGGCAATGCCGATAACCTTGCAGCCGAGCGCCTTCGCCACCTGCACGACCACCGATCCTGTCGCGCCCGCCGCGCCGGAAACGAGCACCGTGTCGCCCGCCTTCGGCTGGCCAACATCCGTCAGCCCGAACCAGGCCGTCAGCCCCGTCACGCCGAACACACCCAGCGCCTGTTCCGGCGAGACGCCGGCGCGTACCGGCGCCACCGGCCCGGTTTCGGTCATGCCCTTCGAGACCACATATTCCTGCCAGCCGAAGGTACCCTGCACCATCTGCCCCGGCTTGAAGCCCGGATGGTTTGACTGGATGACCTGCCCGATCGCTCCGGCCCGCACCGGCGCGCCGATCTTGACGGCCGGCAGGTAGGTATCGGCCGCCAGCCAGCCGCGCTGCGTCGGGTCAAAGGAAAGGTACGTCACCCGGACGAGGAACTCGCCCTCGCCCGGCTCCGGCACGGGGCCTTCATCGAGGCGGAAATCGCTGTCCTTGATCATCCCCTGCGGGCGCGACGCCAGCAGCCAGCGGCGATTGGTATCCGGCATGTTTTCCTCCCAGCCTTCTATCGTTCCAGCTTGCGCCAATCCCGGCGCATGGCAAGCCGGTCCCTAGGACACCGGTTTCCAGATCTGCGTCTGGCAGACCGGACCGACGCAGCCTTTGACTTCGAGGTTGCCATCCGTCAGCCGCTTCAGCCGCGAGTCGTAGGTTTTCAGTTCCATCGGATCGTGGATCTTGCCGCCGCGCCAGTCCTTCGCCTTCTTGGCAAAGCCCTGCAGCAGCTTGTAACCGAGGATCTTTTCGCCCTTCGGATTCTTTACCTCCGCTGGCTTCATGCCCGAAGGCAAATCCTTCGCGTCGATCCACACGATCTTGCCGCAAGGCGAGCCGTCTCCGCAGTCGGCGATCTGCACATGCGATCCCCCGTCCGGCAGCTTGAACGTGCCGAACACATCAAACGGATCAGCCGCCGCCGAGCCGGCAAACAGTGACGCAAGGGCAGCCGCAACAAGCATTCGTTTCATGGGTGTCTCCGCTGAAAGTGGTAGTATAACCATTCAAAATAGACCGACCCGCTGGGAGAGACAAATGGATACCTCGAAACTCATGTTCAAAGACGGCCTGATGAAGGGCGAGCGTATCCTGGTCACGGGCGGCGGCACCGGACTTGGCAAGGAAATGGCCGAAGGATTCCTGAAACTCGGCGCCGAAGTCCACATCTGCGGCCGGCGTGGCGGCGTCTGCGAAGAGACTGCAAAAGAGCTTATGGGCAAGCATGGCGGCAAGGTCGTCCCGCACGCCTGCGACATCCGCGTCGCCGAAGCCATTCATGACATGAACGACACGATCTGGGCGAAGCATGGCCCCCTCACCGGCCTCATCAACAATGCCGCCGGCAACTTCATCTCACGCACAGAAGACCTCTCGATCCGCGGCTTCGATGCCATCTCCAACATCGTCTTCCGCGGCACGTTCTACATGACGCAGGACATCGGCAAGCGCTGGATCGAAGGCAAGACACGCGGCAGCGTCTGCTCGATCCTCACGACCTGGGTCTGGAATGGCGGGCCATTCGTCGTGCCCTCGGCGATGTCCAAAGCCGCCGTCAACACGATGACCCAGTCGCTCGCCGTCGAATGGGGCCGCTACGGCCTGCGCTTCAATGCCATCGCGCCCGGCCCCTTCCCGACCGAAGGCATGTCGAAACGACTCTCGCCGGACGCTGACGGGGCCGAGCGCATGGAGCGAGGCGTCGCCAACCCCATGGGCCGCGTCGGCGAGATGCATGAACTTGTCAACCTCGCCGTCCTGCTCATGGGCCCCGGCGCGGAATACATCAACGGCCAGACCATCGCCATCGACGGCGCAATGTACAACGCGTCGGGCGGAAACTTCAGCATGCTGACGGGCTGGGGCGATGAACAATGGGCCGCTGCCCGCTCCGCCATCGAAGCCACCAACGCCGCCGACAAGGCCAAGCGGACCGTCTGATTTCCAAACCCCTGTCCCGCGAGGCGGGAGAGGGCCCTTTACATCACGATCGCGACTTTTCCCACAACTTCGCGGCTGCGCATCATCTCGAATGCCCGGCGCCAGTCCGCCAGCGGCACTTCGGCATGGACGCGCGGGTGCACCTTGCCCCATTCGGCCCATTCCCAGATCGCAGCGACATTCTCGCGCCCGCGTTCCGGAAACTGCCGGCCATACTCACCAGCCCGCACACCGATAACCGAGAAACCCTTGATCAGCGGCATGTTGACGTTCACGGAGGGAATACGCCCCGACGTGAAACCGATCACCAGAAGCCGGCCGTCAAACGCGATGCAGCGCACGCTTTCATCAAACACATCGCCGCCGACCGGATCGTAGATCACATCCGCGCCGCGCCCGCTGGTCAACTCCTTCACGCGCTCGCGAAAGCCAGTATCTGGCAGCACATGATCGGCGCCATACTCCGTCAGCACACGCCGCTTCGCCTCGGACGCCGACGTCGCGATCACCGTAGCGCCGAGCAACCGCCCCACATCCACTGCCGCGAGGCCCACCCCGCCGCTCGCACCATGCACCAGCAGCGTCTCGCCCGGTTGCAGGTTGCCACGTCGCACCAGCGCGACATAGGCTGTGAGGTAGGCCGCACCATACGACGCCGCTGCCGCAAAGCTGATCGCCTCCGGCTTACGGCGCAGTGCCGCAGCTGGCACCGTTGCATACTCAGCGAACGCGCCAATACGGTTGCCGCCCACCACCGCATCACCGGGGGCAAACCCGTTGGCGCCCTCACCCAAGGCGTCCACCTCACCCGCAAACTCCATGCCCAGCACGAAGGGCAGGTCCGGCTTCAGCTGGTACTTGCCCTCGGTCATCAGGAGGTCGGGGAAGTTCAGACTCGATGCCTTGATCCGTACACGCACCTGCCCGGCGCCCGGCTCAGGCAGGGGCCGGTCTTCCAGCACGACGCCGGCATAATCCGGCAACAGCTCCCGGCAGACCAGCGCGCGCATCGACGCCGTCACGCGAGCTGTCTCGCCGCCTTGGCGTAGATATCGTGCACCATCCCCGCGATCTCCTGGCAGGCGGCTTTGGAGCCTGGCGAGATGAAGGTGAACGCCGTGAAGGCATGCGCCAGCTGGTCGTACCGCTTGTGCACCACCGGTACACCCGCCGCCTTCAGGCGCTGCGCATATTCATCGCCTTCATCCGATAACGGATCGTGCCCGGCCGTTATCACGACTGCGGGCGGCAATCCGGACAGGTCAGCCGAATGTCCCGGCGAGATACGAAGATCGGCCAGATTTGTGCCTTCCGGCAGGTACTGTTTCATGAACCAGTCCATCGTGTCCTGGCTCAGCGAAAAGGTCTTCGCGAAGGTCTTCTTGGAGGGATAGTCCTTCGAAATGTCGATCGCCGGATAGATCAGCAGCTGCAGCACAGGCACCGGCCCGCCCTCTCGTTTCATCTGCTGGCTGATGATCGCCGAGAAATTCCCACCCATGCTGTCGCCGCCCACAGCCGCCTTGCCGGCAGGCGCGCGGAACGTCTCGGCATTCGCCAGGGCCCATTTATAGGCCGCGATACAGTCATTCAGCCCCGCCGGAAACTTGTGCTGCGGCGCCAGCCGGTAATCGACCGACAACACTAGCGCCTGCGTCCCGAGCGCGAGCGCCGCGCACCAGGCATTGCAGGTTTCAAGATCGCCGATCACGCCGCCGCCCATGTGGAAATAGACGATCAGCGGATGGCGCGGGTCCTGCGCCGAGGGCCGGTAGAGGCGCGCCGGGATCGTATTGCCATCCGGCCCCGGGATCGTCAGGTCTTCCGCCCCCGCCCCATAGCTCGCCACGTCTTCGAGCAAGGCGAGCTGCGTCTTGACGGCCGCTTGCACGGTTTCTGCCGGCAGGGACGACATCGGCGGCGCAGCCCTACCGTTCCAGGCGATCATCTGGAGCTGCGGCTCCAGCGTGCGCCCGCCCACGGTCATCGGCTCTCCGCCCGACAGCTTGACAATCAGATTGCCGGGCAGGCTGGAAACGGCTTTCGCAATGAAGCGCTGCAGGCTCATGACGGCGATCTCCTTCAGGATGTTCAGCGTTTGGTGATGCGACGGTTCGCGGGTCTCGCCAATAGGCGAAGCTATGGCGTAACCCGCGGGAAATGTCAGCGGCTCATCATCGCCCGTCCGCCGGCGAGCACGAGGCCGGAGGCAAAGCGCGCCGCGCCTTCCACGTCCACGGGCCGGCGCTGCAGCATGCAATCGCCCATCTCGCGGGCAATGCCAATTGCGGCTGCGGTGAGGTATTCAAGGTCGAGCCCCACGGCCGCATCGCCCGACAGGGATCGTTCGAGATCAGCGCGGATTTCCTCCGCCACCGCGAGCATCTCGGGCGTATCCACCCGAACGCCCATCAGCGCGATGTGCGGCGCCCCGGCCTTGATCGCTTCCTCATTCTCCTCGGCGATGAAGCTGAAATAGGCGCGGAAGGCGTGCTCGATATAGTCTTCCAGCGAATTCGTCCTGGCCCGTACATCCGACAGGTGCGCGCGGAACCGGTAGGTCGAATCCTCGGCAATCGCCTGAAACACTTCCTCTTTCGATTTGAAATAATTGTAGAAGGTGCCGGAGGCGAGTTCCGTTGCCCGGATGATGTCCCGCACGGTCGTGGCTTCATAGCCGATCATGGCGAACACCCGGCGCGCCGCTGCCAGGATCGCCCGCCGGTTCGCCACCTTGGTATTCGCCCGCTTGCCGCTCGCGCGCGCTTCGCCCTCGAAATCCGCCATGAAAAATGCCCTGAAATCTGTCCGCAGCTCACCCTGCACGAGGCGTCACGAGGCGTCAACTTTGTTCCGTCACAGAATATCCTCAGGCTTGCGGCCTGGCCTTCCCTTGTAGGGCGGAAACGACCAGCCGAACTTCATCGCCCCGCCCCGGATCGCAAACGCCGCCACCGCCGCCGGCAGCGCCGCCAGCATGAGCGGCAGGCCCGCAAGGTCGAGCCCCGTATAGACCCCTGCCCCCACCATGGCCGCCGTGATGTAGATCTCGGGCCGCAGCAGAACCGACGGCTCACCCGCCAGCTGGTCGCGCAGAATGCCTCCGAACGTCGCCGTCAGGACCCCCATAACGACCGCCACCACGGGCGAGCCGGTCACGTCGAGCCCCTTCCACGCGCCGAACACGCAGTACGCCGCGAGCCCGATCGCATCGAGCCAGAGCAGCAGTTTGTAGCGGGACTCGAACAGGTGCGCGGTCAGGTACACCAGCGCCGCCGTCAACCCGCACACCACAAGGTAGGCCGGGTCCGCCACCCAGAACACTGGCACGCCCAGGATCAGGTCGCGCACCGTGCCGCCGCCCACCGCGGTCATCCCCGCGAAGAACAGGAATCCGATGATGTCGAGTTGCTTGCGCGAGGCCGCCAGCGCGCCGGTCGCCGCGAACACCGCGACGCCCGCATAGTCGAGATAGAGGATGGGGCTCAAGACATCATCCGGTCACGCAGCGTCATCGGCAACGCTTTCGGCGGCGCCAACTCGTGCATCGCGTTTCCTTTGCCGCAATACGGTCATCACGATGCCGAATACAACGCGGATGAAGATCAGCAGCAGGACGCCCGCGAGCGGCTCATCGAGCGAGAAGGCAACGCCCGCGCCCAGGATGATGGCCACATGCAGCGTAACAATCCGCCCGTACGGGGAGAACATCTCGACCTGCGGATTGCTGGTCTTGTACTCACCGCGGCCAAGAAAATCAAACACGTAATAGAGCAGGCTGACCCCGGCGATGGCCGCCACGAAGCCAACCATTTCCGGCGCCGTACCGATCGCCCAGTTGATGAGCGAGACGGGCTCGAACTCGCCGCCATCTCCGCCGCCGGCGAATACGCGCACGAATATTCCGTGCACGAAGCAGAAAATGCCATAATGAAAGAAGAAGAACGGCACCATGAACAGCGCCATTGCCAAGCTCACGACCGAGGAGAGCGCCGTGCCGATCATGCGCAGGATCGTGAAGACGCCGATGACGATGTTTTCGAGCCAGTAGAGCGCGACGAGCGGGGTGGCTGTCCAGCCAAACACGAAAACGGCCCAGACCGGCGCGAGGTCCACCGCAAGGCTGACCCAGCTCAGCGGATCCCGGTAGGCCCGAACAAGTTCCGACGGGTCAAAGAACCGCGACGTCATTGCGCCAGCTGGCCCGTGATCTCCGGAATCTTTGCCTTCACCGGGACGTAGATTACATTGCGGCCCGGCGACCATGCGTCCTCGGCGAAGTATTCTGACGTCACCGCCATCCGCCCGTCGGGCGTGATCCGGCCGGTCGAACGCACGCGGGTGATCGTTTCATGGCCGATGACAGCTTCCTCGGCGGTCCAGCTGTCATCGCCGGCAAGCTGATAGGTTCCGGTTGTGTGGAAACCGGCGCTGGTCACATAGACATAGTCCAAGCTGCCCGTCTGGCTGTTCTCGTAGATATAGGTGACACCGCCATAGGAGCCGTCTTCGAGGGCGTGGCGGGAGACAATAACGCGGCCGCCGAGATCCCAGCTCCATTTGGAAATGTCGGCCGGGCCCGTCTCGCCGCCGCCAACCGGTTCGCTGCGCCAGGTCTTGCCGACGAGGCCTGCCATCGGACCAAAGGCATCGACTTGCTGCGCGGTCGGCGGCGGCGTTGCAGGCCCCCGCAAGCCCGGGAAACAGGCGCAGCCGGACAACAGGACAGCAGCCATCAGACCCAATCCGGCGCGGCGCGGCGCGTTCAGTATGCGGCGACCCATTCCTGGTCTCCCCCTTTTTTCAACGCCCTCAATAGCCCACAAAATCATAGGCTGGGAAGGTGAAAGGATCTTGCGGCGTCAGGCCCTTCGACGCCTGCGGATTATTGTAGTCGCCCGTGAGGATCTCGTAATGCAAGTGCGGACCCTGGGTGTTTCCGGTCGCTCCCATCTGGCCCAGCGGGTTGCCGAAGCCGATTTCGCTACCGGGCTGTACGTCCGGCAGGATGGCGTCGAGATGCGCATAGCGGGTGTAGACGCCGTTGCCGTGGTCGATCAGGACCTGGTTGCCATAGCCCGACGACCAGCGCGCTTCGATGACCCGGCCGGGGGCCGCCGAATAGATGGGCCCTGGCGGCTGGTTGACGAGATCAATCCCCTCGTGCGGGCGCCCGTTACGAAGGCCGAACCCGGACGTAAGGCACACATTGTCTGCCGGCGCTGTTACCACCACGACTTGCCCGACCATGATGACCGGCTTGTAGTCGATGATCCAACGGTCGGTATCGTGCGACGGCGCATTCGATACGCCCATGCCTGGACAGAGCCGCAGGAAGGCATTCGGCTGGAACGGACCGGACGCAGGATTGCGCGCGTCGCCCGGCGGGCCATAGTCCACCGGCGGCTGCCGAAAGACAATCGGCGCGCGCTGCGTGGCGCACGCCCCGAGCATCGCCGTCATGGCGAGGCACGCCCAGACGCGCAGGCTCACGCTGAGACCTTTATCCTTTTGGCGCCGCGCTCGATCTCCTTCATGAGGTCCTTGCAATAGCCAAAAAAATCGACCTGCATCCGGTGGCGCGGACTGTCATAGAAGTGGCCGAGATGGGCCTCCTCATCCGCCTTGGTGATCCGGCGCATTTCGTCCGCAGGCGGAAAGGCATAGGCACCGGTGAGTACGGCCGCGACGAGCTTCGACTGCTGCTCAGCAAAATTCACGAGCGTCGGAAGCGGCTGGGCGAGGCCGAGGAAGAACAGCATTTCGCGGCCAGGCTGCACCATCCGCTTGAATAGCGGGAAGACGTTGTCCTTTGGCGTCAGTTCGTCCTGCTTGAAGAAGGGGAAGCTGGTATTGTAGCCGGTTGCCCAGATGATCGCATCTACCCTCTCGCGGCTGCCATCGGTGAAGATCACATAGTCTCCATCAAGGCTCTTGATGCCGGGCTTGGGCATGATGTCGCCGCAGCCAACGCGTGTCAGGAATTCTCCGGACACGGACGGGTGCCCGTCGAGGGGTTCATGGTCCGGCTTCGGCAGACCGTAATCTTCCATGTTACCGATGGTTTTCTTGATCTTAGATTTCGCAAGGGAGCGGCCGAGCTTCGGCGGCATCCAGGCCGGCAGCACGGCCTTGTCGGCCGGCTTTCCGTCCATGTATTTCGGCAGCACCCAGACACCGCGGCGCATCGAGATGAACAGCTTCTCGGCAAGCGGGCGCTGGGAGATTTCGGACGAGATGTCCATCGCCGAGTTTCCAGCGCCGACCACCATCACGCGCTTGCCGCGGAAGTCATAGGGCGTGAAAGGATCGCGGTAATGGTGCGAGTGGACCTGATAGCCATTAAACGTGCCCGGGTAGGCAGGCATCCGCGCGTCCCAGTGGTGACCGTTGGCGACGCAGACGGCGTCATACTCGCGCACTTCGCCGGTCGACAGAGTGACGCGGTAACGCCCGCCCGGAAGGTCAGCCACGTCCTCGACGGATGTGTTGAAGGTGATCGTCCCGCGCAGGCCGAAATGGTCCACGTAGTCTTGGAAGTATTGCAGGAGCTGGGCATGGTGAGGGAAGTCCGGCCAGTCCGCCGGCACAGGAAAATCCTCGAAGGCGAGGCGCCATTTCGAGGTGTCGATGTGCAGCGACTGATAGCAGGACGAGACCCCGTTAGGGTTATTGTAATACCAGTTGCCACCGACGTTGTCGGACTTTTCGAAACAGTCATAAGGCAGACCGAGATCCTTCAGGCGTTTCGCCATCGTGAAGCCGGAGCATCCAGCTCCGATGATGCAGGTCTTCGGCTTTGACGCAGCGTCATAGGCCATGTTCGTCATTCCTCGCGTTGTGCTCAACCGTTTCCATGCGGCGTACGCGATGTTATCCGGCTTGTCTTGGGCGTCAAATCCGAAAGAGAGCCGGCGGCATGAACGACAAGCCAAAGAAGCAGTATGACATCGCGGCCATCATGAACGAGAACATCAACGTGATGCGGGATGTCGTGCCCTGGGCGAACGAGACCCGGTTCCGGGTCACGAAGGTGGAGAAAGGTCATGTCTTCGGCGTCCAGCCCTGGGAAGATCACCTTGTCGGAGATCCTGAAACCGGAGTGATCCATGGCGGTGTGATCACGACCTTCCTCGACAACCTGTGCGGCATGGCCTGCAGCGCAGCGATGACCGAGATGCGATTCGTGGCAACCATCGACCTGCGCATCGATTACATGCGCCCGGCCGAGAAAGGCCGCGACATCATCGGCGAGGCCGAGTGCTATCACCTGACACGCACGGTCTGCTTCACGCGGGCCTGGGCCTATCACGAGACGCGCGACAAGCTGATCGCAACAGCGGCGGGCACGTTTGCCATCAACAAGGCACGCTTCGGTGGCACCCGGCCGAAGCCGGAGGTACCGCAGACATGAACCCACAACTGACCAATCCGAGAGCAGATGAAATCGACGCAATCCTGAAACGCCTGCCCTTTGCGCAGACGCTCGGCATGCGCTGCGAAGTGCTCGGCGACGAGATGACAGCCATCCTGCCCTTCCAGGAAAAGCTGATCGGGAATGTCGCCATCCGGGCGCTGCATGGCGGTGCGATTGCGTCCTTCCTTGAGCTGACCGCGATGCTGCAGGTGTTCCTTGTCTCCGACATGCCGCGCCCGCCGAAGCCGATCAACCTCACCATCGATTACCTGCGACAGGGGCATGCCAAGGACCTCTACGCGCGCGCCTATGTGCTGAAGATGGGACGACGGATGGCATCCGTTCGCGCCGAAGCCTGGCAGGAGAACCGGGCCGAGCCGGTCACGGCCCTGATGGCGCATTTCCTCGTTGCAACGGACTAGGCTGGCAGCTCAGGAAAGGCCCGCGCGATGCGCTGGTTCCATTCATAAAGGGCGGGCCAGTTCTCGCCCTCGTTGGGCATCAGGCCAAGACGGACGATCACGAGGTCGCGGCTGGGCACGACCCAGATCGTCTGGCCCTCGTGGCCACCCGCGTGGAACGCGTCGCGCGGTTCTGAATCGGCGTTCTGCCGATGCGTGAGCGGTCCTTTGGCCGGGATGATCCACCAGCCGGCGCCATATACGTTGGTATTGGTTGCGGGACCCGGAGAGCGGGCGAAATCAACCCAGCCTTCTGAAAGGATCCGCTGGCCGTCCCACACACCACCGCGAAGATAGAGGTAGCCGAACTTCGCAAAATCACGCGCGCTGGCCCATATGAGCGAGCCGCCAAGATAGGTGCCTTTGGGGTCGAACTCGGCCACCGTGTCCATGCCGATCCGGTCGAACAGGATCCGGTCGAAGGCGGCCTTGGATTCTTCCTCGATCCCCTCGGTGCCGAGCGAGACCTGCAAGGCATGTCCGATCATGTGAAAGGTAGGTGTGGAATAGGTCCAGAACGTCCCCGGAGCATGCACGAGGGGGAAGGCGCGCATCGCGTAGCCGAGCGCATCGAACCGCCCGCCGCCGTACATCAGTTGGACCACATCGCTTTTGACCGGGTTAGGATCGCCGTCGAGCTCGTGGTAATCCATGCCGTCGACTGCGTTGAGCCACTGGCGCCAGGTGATCACGGCCGCCTTGCTTTCGGCGGGATAGAGCGTGGGCATGGGGGAGTCGAGCTCCATGTCGGCGCCGGCTTGCTTGGCCGCGCCCACGAGAGCCTGTGTGACGGATTTGGCCATGCTCCAGGAAATCTGCTTGGTCTGCGGCGTGAAGTGCTTGCCGTAGGCTTCGGCCACGAGCTTGCCGCGCCAGATGATCACGAGCCCGCGCGTTTCGCCCATCACGTCTTTGACTGACTTGCCCATGGCTTCGGCGACCAGGGCGTCAACAAGCGCCTTCGATTCCGGCGGCAACTCGCCGGTCTGCCAGCCGCCGGTTGGGTACGCGAGGCCTTCGGGTTGCACTGGAAGCGGGGTAAGCGATTGCGCGCCTGCGCCGAACGCCAGAAGGGCTGCGGCGACGAGCCCTCCAAGAATCTTTGCCTTCATGCTGGCGCCCTCCCCGGTTATGGTTATGCTTGGTCAAAGCTGTTGTGGACCGGGAAATGAAACGCGTCAAAGCCTTCGCCGTCGTGCTCATGGTTCTCGGCGTCGCCGGAGGGTTCGCCTGGCAATTCTTCCTGAAGGACCAGGTTGCCTATGCGCGAATCGCGACGGCGTATGGCGCCAAGATGGTCTGCTCCTGCCGTTTTGTGGCGGAGCGACCAATGGAAAGCTGCCTGACCGACTTCACGGTGGACATCAGCCAGATTACCTTTGATGAAACCGCAGATTCCGTTCGCGCCAGCGTGCTCGGCGGCGTTGTCTCCTCTGAAGCCCGGAAAACCGGTCCTGAAACCGGCTGTACATTGGTGGAATAATGAAACGCTCTCTTGTTGCCCTGTCGCTGCTCGCCGCGGCTGCAATGCTGGCCCCGGCGGCGAATGCGGATGAAGACCTGAAATGGATGACCGGCTGCTGGCGCACGGCGGACAAGTCCTACAAGGAAGTCTGGACCAAGCCGGACTCGGGCTACCTGTTCGGCTACGCCCTCAACTATGACGAGACCGGCGCGGTGAGTTTCTTTGAGCAGTCGCGCATTGATGCCGGCACACCGGCTGTGTTCAACGCCTATCCAGACGGTTTCGGTCCGTCGGAGTTTACCGAGGAAAGCCGGGGCAAGAACACGGTGACGTTTGCGAACCCCGCGCTCGATTATCCTCAGCGGATCGTCTACATGCGCAAAGGAGGCCGAATGACCGCGACGATCTCGCTGATCAACGGCGCGCGCGAGCAAAAATGGGAATTCAAGAAGTGCTGATAGGCTTTCGGCCCTGATTACTCCACCGGCGCCTCATCATCTTCGACCAGCGGTTCGCCGCCAAAGCGGCTTTTCCAGGTTTCCGTCAGGATGGGCGTCAGGCTCGCCGCCGGAAGCGTGACAGTGTAAGCACCCTCGGCATAGGAGCCGACGTCATAGGGCGAGAACATCACCGTGATTCCGCCGATCTTGCCGGGTACGGTTGAAGCTTCAAAGACAAAATTGCTGCGATAGATCTCCGGGTCCTCCGGGGACGGAACGAGCAATTCGCGCAGTTCCGCTTCGATGGCGGCGCTGCCCGCTTCGGCGAGGCCGCGCGCGATCTTTTCTGCCGCGAGGCCCTTGATCACGAGATCGCTGAAGGCGGCCTGATCCGTGACGAACGTGGTCAGTGGCAGCGGCGTCGCCTCATTCTTGCGGTAGATGCCGCCGGCGAGGAAATAGTTGGGGTGAGCGCCGCCGGTGAAGGTGCTGACAGTGTCACGGACCGAGATGATGTCATCGAATGTACCGGTGACATCATGCCGGATTTCGAGCGAGTAGTTCATGAACCAGGACGTCTCGCCAGCGGCAGCGGCATCCTCATCGGCCATCGCGCGGCCTTCATCGGCCGAGGCGCCAAGATCGTCCAGTTGTTCCTTGGACGTCTCCCAGAGCCGCCAGGCGAGCGCCGGATCGAAGGCGAGGATCGCCGGATCGATCTCGGATTCGACCGCGTAATTCTCGCTTTCGAGCTTGTAGGACAGCTGAAAGCCGTCTGGCGCGCTGGGCGGGACGGCTGCTGGCGTTTCGGCGACGACGTCTTCGGCTGCGGGCGCTGCGGCGGTCGGCGTGCAGGCCGTGAGGGTCAAGGCTGCGGCAGCAATGGTCGTCAGGAGGCGGATCATGTCAGGCTTTCTGTCTAGAGGCTGAGAAGCTCGGCGTCGCCGCCCTGAGCCGTGATGTTGACGCTGACCACCCGCTCGGTGGCGAAGCGGTGCAGGTAATGCGGGCCGCCGGCTTTCGGGCCGGTGCCGGAGAGGCCTTCGCCCCCAAAGGGTTGCACGCCGACGACGGCACCGATCATAGACCGGTTCACGTAGGTATTGCCGGCGGGCATGGCAGCCTTCACGGCGGCATGAAAGCTTTCGAGGCGGGAATGGATGCCGAGCGTGAGGCCGTAGCCCTTTGCGTGAAGGGCCGCGCCGGTGGCGGCAATGTTATCCGGGTCGTAGCGCAGGATATGGAGCACGGGGCCGAAGGTTTCCTCCGTGATCTGATCGAGGGAGGAAAGCTCGACGAGGGCGGGTCCAAAGCCAGTGCCCTTCTCGGCCAGTGCGCCAGGGTCGATCTGGTGGAGGAGCTTCGCCTCCCCTTTCATCCGGGCCAGGTGCTTTTCGAGGAGGCCGCGCGCGTCTGCATCGATGACAGGGCCGGTGTCGGTTGCCGGCAGTGCGGGATCGCCTATCTCAAGTTCGTTCATCGCGCCGATGAGGCCTTCGATCAGGCTGTCGGCAGTGGCGTTCGGGAGGAAGGCGAGACGGAGCGCGGAGCAGCGCTGGCCCGCCGAGCCAAACGCCGAGGTGATCATGTCGTCGATCACCTGTTCGCGGAGCGCCGTGGTATCGACGAAGAGACCGTTGAGGCCGCCCGTCTCTGCGATCAACGGGATGATCGGGCCGTCGCGGCCCGCGAGCGTGCGGTTGATCAGGCGGGCGGTGGACGTGCCTCCGGTGAAGCAGACGCCCGCGACGCGCAGGTCTGCGGTGAGCGCGGCGCCGACGGTCTCGCCGCGGCCGGGCAGCAGATGCAGCGCGTCCGCCGGAAGGCCTGCCCGGTGGAAGAGGCGGACCGCTTCGAAGGCGATGAGCGGCGTCTGTTCGGCGGCCTTGGCGACGACTGAGTTGCCGGCTGCCAGCGCAGCGGCGAGTTGGCCGGTGAAGATGGCGAGGGGGAAGTTCCAGGGCGAGATGCAGCAGAAGACGCCTCTTCCGTGCAAGGACAGATGGTTGGTCTCGCCCGTCGGGCCCGGAAGGCGGAGGGGCGCGGCGAAGTCTTCGGCGGCCTGGTGGGCATAGTAGCGGCAGAAATCGACCGCTTCGCGCACTTCGGCGATGCCGTCGGGCAACGTCTTGCCGACCTCTCGGGCCATCAGGGCGATGAGGCGGGGCGCTTCGACCTCCATCGCATCGGCCATGGCGTGGAGGAATTCGGCGCGTTTGGCGCCGCCGAGACGGTCCCAGCCCGGCTGGAACGCTTTTGCGGCGTCGAGCGCACGGCTGATGGCGGCGGTATCGGCTTCGAGCACGGCGCCGAGGGCGCGGGAGTGATCTGCCGGAGCGCGGACGAGATCGCCGCCGCCGGTGATCGCAGCGCCCGAGACGATGGGACCGGCAGCGATGGCAGGACCGTCATCCAGACGCTTCAAAGCTGCGGCAAAGCCGCCGCGCACGCCGAGCTGGCTGAGATCGTGGCCGAGGGAATTCCTCCGTGCACTGCCATAGAGGCGCGGCGGTGTCGGGATGCGAGGATGGCGCCGCGGCCCGGCCTCAACCTTGGCGATGGGATCGGTGACCACGTGCTCGGGCGGGACGTTTTCGTCGAGAAAAGAGTGGACGAAGCTGGTGTTCGCGCCGTTCTCGAGCAGGCGGCGGACGAGATAGGGCAAAAGGTCTTCATGGGCGCCAACCGGGGCATAGACGCGCACGCGTGCACCGGCCTCGGCGGCTTCATACAGCGGCTCACCCATGCCGTGCAGGCGCTGGAACTCGTAGCCCGAGACACCCGCATTGCCCGCGAGCAGGTCCACCGCGGCGAGCGTGTGGGCATTGTGAGTCGCAAAGCAGGGATAGATCGCCGGAGAAGCGGCGAGCATGGCTTTCGCGCAGGCGAGATAATGAACGTCCGTACCCTGCTTGGTGGTGAAGACAGGGAAGTTCGGATAGCCTTCGACCTGCGCGTTCTTGATCTCACTGTCCCAATAGGCGCCCTTGACGAGGCGGACCATGAAGCGGCGGCCGGTGACGCTGGCGAGCGTGCCGAGGCGTTCGATGACGGCGAGCGCGCGCTTCTGGTAGGCCTGGACGGCGAGGCCGAGGCCGGTCCAGCCTTCGAGGGAGGGCTCACGGGCAAGACGTTCGAAGATCTTCAGACTGATGACGAGGCGGTGGGCTTCTTCGGCATCGAGGCAGAGACCGATATTCGTTTTCGCCGCCTGCTCGCAAAGCGTGAGCACCTTCGGATACATCTCGGCCATCACGCGCGCTTCCTTGATGGCGAGGTAGCGGGGATGGAGCGCGGAAAGTTTCACGGAGACGCCATTGGCGGCTTCCGGGGGAAGTTTCAGATCCTTTTCCGCGGCGACGGCGGTGATCGCATCTTGATAGGCCTTGAAGTAGCGGGCGGCGTCGGCGCTGGTGCGGGCGCCCTCCCCCAGCATGTCAAACGAGAAGTGGGCGGCCTCGCCCGACTTCACCATCCGGCGGCCGCGCTTAAGGGCGTCCTCGACCGTCCGCCCAAGAACGAACTGTTCGCCCATGATACGCATCGCCTGCATCATCGCGGCGCGGATGACCGGCTCCCCGCTCTGTCGGATCAGGCCGCCAACGAAAGCGGCCGGGCCTTTCCGGGCGGTTTCCGGCGCGCCGATGACGCGCCCCGTGAGCATGAGGCCCCAGGTGGACGCGTTGACGAGCCAGCTGTCAGATTGGCCCTGATGGGCGCCCCAGTTTCCGGAGCGGATCTTCTCGGCGATCAGGTCGTCCTTCGTGGCGGCGTCCGGCACGCGCAGCAGGGCCTCGGCGAGGCACATCAGCGCGAGGCCTTCTGAATTGGTCAGGCCGAACTCCTCGAGGAAGCTTTCCATCATGCCTTTGCGGCGACCCTTGGCGCGGGCGATGGTGACAAGCTCGCGGCCCCGGCGCACGGCAGCCTCGCGCACGGGCGCCGGCAGCACGCCCTGCTTGATCAGGCCCTCGAGCAGGGCTTCCTCATCGGCAAATTTCAAGGCGTCGAGCGCGTCCCAGTCGACCGGGAGCGAGGCGAGGGTATCGGGCATGAGAATCGGCGGCTCACTGGAAAAGAGGCAAGGATTTGCGCCTGCCAAAGCAGGTGAAGCATGAAGATACCTGTGGACGGCGCCCTCTGCGAGCGGAATTTGACGGCAGTCGGCCCCTTTACGCCCGGGCGCAACGCCGCCACATTGCGCCGCGAACGGCCCAAAGGGGCCCCCGACAGCAACGCTCACCAGGAGCTGCAATGCGCATCATGCTCGTCACCGACGCCTGGGACCCCCAGGTCAATGGCGTCGTGCGCACGATGAAGCGTATCATCGCCGAGACCGAGGCGATGGGGCATGTCTGGGAAATCGTGCATCCGGGCGCCGGCTTCATGACCGCGCCGCTGCCGACCTATCCCGAGATCAAGATGGGCCTGTTCGGCCGGCCGCGGATCAGCGATATCTTCCACGAGTTCGAGCCGGACGCCGTACATATCGCCACCGAAGGCACGCTCGGCATGGCAGCGCGGGCCGTGTGCCTGACCGAGAAGCACCCTTTTTCGACCGCCTATCACACGCGTTTTCCGGAATACGTGTCCGCGCGGTTCCCCGTGCCGGTCAGCTGGGGCTATTCCTTCGTGCGCTGGTTCCACAAGTATTCCGGCAAGGTGATGGTGGCGACGCCGTCCCTGATGCGGGAACTTGAAGCCGAACGGTTCACGAACCTCGTGGCGTGGAGCCGGGGCGTCGATACGGAAGCATTTCATCCGGCCAAGCGTATCGCGGAAGGGGCGCCGAATGATCCGTTTGCCGGGCTCGCGCGGCCGATCTTCCTGAATGTCGGGCGTGTCGCGGTCGAAAAGAATATCGAGGCGTTCGCCGAGCTGAACCTACCCGGCACGAAGGTGATTGTGGGCGACGGGCCGCAACTGGAAGAGCTGAAGCGCAAGTACAAGGACGCGGTGTTCCCGGGCGCCCGGTTCGGCGAGGAACTTGCGGCGATCTATGCGAGCGCGGATGTGTTCGTGTTCCCGAGCCTGACGGACACGTTTGGACTGGTCGTACTGGAAGCGATGGCGGCGGGCACCCCGGTTGCGGCGTTCGATGCCACCGGCCCGCGCGATGTGATCCCGGGCTCCGGCGCCGGCACGATCACGCCGCTGGACGGTGATCTTGCCAAGGGCGCGATGGATTGCCTGACGCTGAACCGCGCGACGGCGCGCGCGCACGCGGAGACCTATAGCTGGCGGGCGTGCGCGGAAGTTTTCCTCGAAAACCTGCAGCCCTTACCGCCGCCCCTGCGCCGGCGCTTCTGGCACAAGATCCGAATCCGGAGACGCAAGCCCGTTGTTGAGGCGACGGGGCAGTAGGCGCTGGCCTCGCCCCTTCTCCCGCTTGCGAGAGAAGGCATGCGCGAGTTGAGTTCAGGGCGAGACGGCCGTGCCGGCTTTCAGCGTCGCCGCCACTTCCTGGGCCTTGCCAAGCTCGACCTCGTGGAGCGGGATGAGGCCCTTTTCGATCATATAGCCATCGATGCCGGCGGCGCCGTCACTGACCGATTCCACCACGAAATCGGCGAGACCCGGGACGAGCGGAATGTTCTGGTCCTTGACGTAGAAATACATGACGCGGGCGAGGCCGTATTGGCCGTTGGTGATGTTCTCGAAGGTCGGCTCGACGCCGCCGAGGAGGCCGCCTTTCACGCGGTCACCGTTCTGTTCAAGGAAGGAGAAGCCAAGGATGCCGATGGCGTCGGGCGATTTGACGAGCGACTGCACGATCGCGGAGTCGTTTTCGCCGAAATCAACCCACGAATCGTCCGTGCGCACCGTATGGGCGCGTTCCTTGAAGGCTGCTTCGTCGGATTCCTTCAGAGCGGCGAATTCCGGGATTTGCAGCGCGCCGAGTTCCATGCCGAGTTCTACGAAGGCGTCGCGCGTGCCGGATGTGGGCGGTGGGCCGAGCACAAGGATGGGCTTGGCGGGCAAAGCCGGGTTCACTTCGTTCCACATCTTGTAGGGATTGGGCTTGAAGCCGCCCTGTCCGTCCGGGATGTCCTTGGCGAGGGCGAGGAAGAGCTCGCGTTTGGTCAGGTCGAACAGCGGGCCTTCCTTGGCATTCGCGATAACGATGCCGTCATAGCCGAGCGGGATTTCGGTGATGTTGTTGACGCCGGCAGCGATACAGAGATTGCGTTCGGAATCCTTGATCGGGCGAGAGGCGTTGGCGATGGACGGCTGGGCCGGGCCGACACCGGCGCAAAAGGCTTTGAAGCCGCCGCCTGTGCCGGTCGATTCGACGATCGGCGTGTCAAAGCTGGTCGTGGCGCCGAAGCGTTCTGCGATCGTGCGGGAGAACGGCGCCACGGTCGAGGAGCCGACAATCTTGATTTTCTGGTCAGACGGGGCTGCAGCCGCAACTGGCGCTTCGGCCGAAACGTCTTCAAGTTTCGACAGGTCGCTTTGACCGCAGGCGGCGGCAGCCAGGATCATGGCGGCCGGGATCACAGTTTTCAGGAAGCCCATCATCATTCTATCGTCTCCACTCAGTTTGGCCGGGGATATCGCAGGATTTACCCTTTCGCCATACGTGCCGCGCGTGACACTGACTGCCAAATCAGGCGACAGATTTGTGACACAGACATGTAACTCGAAAAAACTTCTTGCACGCCCGGGCTTTACGCTCTAAATGCAATTTCGAAATTGATGTGGCGGACATCTGGGCTAACCCGACAAAAAGGGGGGCCCCCTGTACTAACGCCCAAAGCTGGTTTGAAGCCCTTTGGAGGTTAGGTGTCATGCACACTTACGCTACCCCGTATAATATTGTGCGTTCAGTTCAACCGGAACTCCCGGTCTATTGTTTCCGCCCGCAACGCGTCGCGGCCGCTGCCCGCTGGTTCGTGGAGAAATTCCCGGCCCAGGCATTTTATGCCGTAAAGGCAAACCCTGCCCCGCACGTGCTCGACGCCCTCTGGGACGCCGGTATCCGCAGCTTTGATGCGGCTTCCGAGAAAGAGATCGAACTCATTCACGGCCGTTTCCCCGGCGCGCGAATCGCGTTCCTGCACCCGGTGAAACCGCGTCACGCGATCAAACGCGCCTACGAGAGCTTTGGCGTGCGCATCTTCGTGACCGACACCGTAGCCGAGCTGAACAAGATCCTCGAAGCCACCGGCTATGCGAAGGATCTGACGATCCTCGTTCGTATTGCCGTGTCTTGCGAAGGTTCGGCCCTGCCGCTGTCTAACAAGTTTGGCGCGCAGGCCGACGAAGCCGCAGAAATCCTGCGTCTCGCCCGCCGTCATGCGGACGAAGTCGGCGTGTCATTCCACGTCGGAAGCCAGGCGATGAAGCCGTCGGCCTGGGCTCTGGCCATGGCGGACGCAAGCCGCGTCATCATTGATGCCGGTGTCACCGTGGACATCGTGGATGTCGGCGGCGGCTTCCCGGCGATCTATGGCGACAAGACCCCGCCGGACATGGACGACTATGTCACGATGGTGATGCGCTCGTTCGAGAACATGTTCGTTCTCGAGAACGCCGAACTGTGGTGCGAGCCCGGCCGTGCGCTGGTTGCCGAAGCCGAGAGCCTGCTGGTGCGGGTCGATCTTGCCAAAGGCAAGACGCTCTACATCAACGACGGCTCGTACGGCTCGCTCTACGACGCAGTGCACGAGCGCTGGAACTTCCCGATCCGCGCCGTCTCGGGCGATGGCCGCAAGCTTGGCCGCATGGTGGAATACACCGTGTACGGTCCGACCTGCGACTCGACCGACAAGCTGGCGGAAACCGTCTGGCTGCCGGCCGGCCTGACGGAAGGCGACTATATCGAGTTCGGCAATATCGGCGCCTATGGCCGCGCGATGGCGACGAAGTTCAACGGCTTCGGTGAAGCAGACACGATCGCCGTGCAGGATGCGCCTTGGCCGAGCCTCTACGGCGCGGCATCGGCCGAAGTCGTTGCGTTCGGGTCGAAAGCCACGAACTGAAGTTCCGGAAATCCGTAACGTCTGAGGACGCGCGAAATGCCGTCCGTCTCGTCCGGCGGGCGGGTGAGGCAGGCTGTTCCTCCCTGACCGCCGGAATGAGTATTTTCCGGCAGCACACGGATGGTCTGACGAGCAATTGCGGCGCCTGAATCGATGTAGGAAACCGGGCGCGGCGCGGTGGCGATGAGCTGGCCGCGCACAAGAGGGAAATGCGTGCAGGCAAGCACGATGGTGTCGATCTCGCCGCCGCCTTCGGCGTCAAAGAGCGGGGCCTGCGCGGCGGCATAGGCCTCGGTTGGCACGTCTTCGCCGCGCGCATGGGCTTCGGCGAGTTTCACCAGTTCGAGACTACCATGCAGGATGACGCGCTTGCCCGCGGCGAACTCCTCGATGAGCCTGGCCGTATAAGCGCGCCGGATCGTGCCGGGCGTGGCGAGCAGGCCAATTGTGCCGGTCTCGGTGAGCTTCGCGGCCGGCTTGATGGCGGGCACGGTGCCAACCACAGGGATTGCGAGCGCGGCGCGCACTTCGGCGAGGGCGAGCGTGCTGGCCGTGTTACAGGCGATGACGAACACATCCGGCTGGACGGTATCGACGAGCGCTTTCGCGACGCGCGGCAGGCGATCGCGCAGCGCTTCGTCCGACTTGTCCCCATATGGGAAAAAGGCGGTATCAGCCGCATAGTGGACCGAAAGACGTGGCCCGAGGGCGCGGATTTCAGCAGCAACCGTGAGACCGCCGATGCCGGAATCGAAGACGAGCACCCGGCCCCGCGCGGGTGAGGGTTCGAAGGTGTAGGGCACGGCCTGGGGCATCTCGGAGGAAACTAAGCACATTCGGACGCGGCGCAATCGGGGCCATGGCGGGGCCGGGCGGAGATTTCAGCACAAGCCGCGGCACGAAACTTGTTGTGCACTGCACTATCGCAGACTAACGTTGGGGGTCAAATGATTGGGGACCGGGAAATGATGGACCTGTGGCTGAATTCCTGGCGGACGTACACGGCGGTGACCGCCGCGTCGCTCGACACGCTTCTGACCATGCAGAAGAGCATGATGAGCCTGTCTTCGATTACCCTTTCGGACGGCTTTGACGCCAAGGACGAGAACTACATGCGCGAGGCGTTTCAGCGCGCTGCGGACGCGAACGTGCGCCGCTGGTCAGACACCGCCGACATGCTGAAGGGTATGCCGGGCTGGATGCAGACAATGAACCGGATGCCAGGCACGACGCTGACCGACATGTTCGACAAGGCAAAGCGCGGCCGGGACTGAACACGCCGTAGAGGCGCGCGCCATAGACTTGCCGCCGGCCCTGCTTTACCTTGGGGCATGACAACCGAACTCGATCATCTCAAAGCCCTCGAGCAGCGCCTGCTCTGGCTGGCGGCCTGGACCGTTCATAACGCCAACCACCTTCGGGAAAAGGAAGACGACGACGTCAAGGTCGGCGGGCACCAGGCCTCCTGCGCCTCGATGGTGTCGATCCTCACGGCGCTCTATTTTCATGTGTTGCGGCCGGAAGACCGGGTGGCCGTGAAGCCGCACGCGGCGCCCTTGTTCCACGCGATGCACTACCTGATGGGCAACCAGACGCGCGAAAAGCTCGAGAACTTCCGCGGCTATGGCGGCGCGCAATCCTATCCCTCGCGGACGAAGGACATCGACGACGTGGACTTCTCCACGGGCTCGGTCGGCCTCGGCGTGGCAGAGACGGCGTTTGCCTCGATCATCCAGGACTATCTCATTGCCCGTCCGTGGACGCAGCTTGGGTCGGGCGCGCGCAAAACCGGGCGGATGGTGGCGCTGGTCGGCGACGCCGAGCTGGATGAAGGCAACGTGTACGAATGCCTGCAGGAAGGCTGGAAGCACGGCCTGCGCAATACCTGGTGGATCATCGACTATAACCGCCAGAGCCTTGACGGCGTCGTGCATGAAGGCCTTTGGGCGCGGGTGGAGGCAATCTTCAAGGCGTTCGGATGGCGCGTGGAAGTTTTGCGCTTCGGGGCGTTGCAACGGACCGCTTTCGAGGAGCGGGGCGGGTCGCGCCTGAAGGACTGGATCGAAGCCTGCCCCAACTCGCTCTATTCGGCGCTGACTTATCTCGGCGGCTCGGCCTGGCGCAAACGGCTGCTGGATGACATTGGCGATCAGGGCGATGTGACGGCGTTGATCGAGAAGCGCTCCGACGCTGAGCTCAGCGCACTGATGAACAACCTGGGCGGCCAGTGTCTTCAGACGCTCTGCGGAGCCTTCGACCGGGCCCGCGACGAGACACCAACCGTATTCCTCGCCTATACGATCAAGGGCTGGGGCACGCCGCTGGCGGGCCATAAGGACAACCATTCCGGCCTGATGACCAAGGCGCAGATGGCCGAGTTCCAGACGCTGATGGGGATTGCCTCCGGCGAAGAGTGGGAACCGCACGCGGGCCTTGAAAATCCGCATGCGATCCAAGCGTTCCTGGCGGATGTACCGTTCTTTGCGGCGGGGCCGCGGCGCTACCATTCGCCGGCTGTTCCCTCCCCCGGCCCGGTTTTCCTCAATGATGAGATGCTGTCCACGCAGGCCGGCTTCGGTAAGATCCTGGATGCGCATGCCAAGGCCGATACGGACCTCTCCCGCCGCATATTGACGACCTCCCCGGATGTGACGGTCTCGACCAATCTCGGGCCCTGGGTGAACCGGCGCGGGCTCTTCGCGCGCGAGGCTTTGGCGGATACGTTCCGGGACGAGAAGATCCCGTCGGCGCAGAAATGGAATTTCTCGCCGGAAGGCCAGCATATCGAACTCGGCATCGCCGAGATGAACCTCTTCCTGTTACTCGGCGCGGCCGGGCTGTCACACTCGCTGTTCGGCGAGCGGCTGATTCCCATCGGCACGGTGTATGACCCGTTCATTGCGCGCGGCCTCGATGCGCTGAACTATGCCTGCTATCAGGATGCGCGCTTCATCATCGCCGGCACGCCGAGCGGCGTGACGCTGGCGCCGGAAGGCGGCGCGCACCAATCGATCGGTGCGCAGCTGATCGGCATGAGCCAGGACGGGCTCGTCTCGTTCGAGCCCGCTTTCCTCGACGAACTCTCGATCATCATGGACTGGAGCCTCGATTACCTGCAGCGGGGCGGCGAAAGTGACCCCGACGAGCGCACCTGGCTGCGCGACGAAACTGGCGGCTCGGTTTACCTGCGCCTCTCGACACGGCCGATCGAGCAGGTGCGCGTCTGGAAGCGCGACGATGCGGCCTTCCGGCAGGGCGTGATCGATGGCGG
>CAMEDD010000004.1 GCA_945913285.1 Candidatus Sulfopaludibacter sp. SbA3 | reverse complement strand
TCGGCGCATGGCGCCAACATCATGGCCCTCGGCAGGGATGAAGCGGCCCAGACGCTTGAGCCTGTCCGGCCTGCTGACCTGCTCGCCCGGCCGGAGCGTGCACTGGACCTTTCGCCCGTTCGCACCCTGATTTCCGGCACCCATGTCCTGATCACCGGCGGCGGCGGCTCGATCGGTTCGGAACTGTCGCGCCAGGTCGCCCGGCAATTGCCCGCTTCACTGGCGATCGTCGAAGCGTCCGAGTTCAATCTCTACCAGATCGATCACCACCTGCGCGCCCGCCATCCCGGCCTGCCGCTGGATTCGCGGATCGGCGACGTGCGCGATGCGTCCCGGATGCACGCCATCTTCGCCTCGGCAAAGCCGGACCTCGTGATCCATGCCGCTGCCCTCAAGCACGTGCCGCTGATGGAAGAAAACATCTGCGAAGCGATCATGACGAATGTCGGCGGCGCTGTTGCTGTTGCACGGGCCGCCGCGGCCTCCGGCGCAAGCCGCTTCGTCTTCATCTCCACTGACAAGGCCGTTGCCCCGGACAACGTGATGGGCGCCACCAAACGCCTCGCCGAACTGGCCATTGGCCGGATCATCACAGATGCCGGCATGGCCGGCGCCTTGGTGCGCTTCGGCAACGTGCTCGGCTCTTCCGGATCGGTCGTTCCGCTGTTTGAGCGCCAGATTGCGGCCGGCGGCCCCGTCACGCTGACGGACCCTGAAGCCACGCGCTACTTCATGACCATCGAGGAAGCGACAGCCCTTGTGCTCCAGGCCGCAGCGCTGCAGTCAGAAACGCGCCACGCCGATCTGTTCGTGCTGGACATGGGCGAACCGATCGCGATCCGCAAACTCGCCGAGACGATGATCCGACTGAAGGGCAAGGTGCCCGGCGTCGATATCGAGATCACGACAGTGGGCATGCGCAAAGGCGAGAAGCGCCACGAAGTGCTGACCTACCCGCATGAGGCGCTGGAGCCGACCGCCATTGAAGGCATCAACCGCGTGACCTGCGAGGCCCCGGCCGGTGAACTGCTCGACAAGCAGATCTCGGTGCTGCTCGACGCCGCGCGCCGCCATGACCCGTCTGAGGCGCTCCGCCTCCTCGCGCTCCTGGTGCCTGAATACGGTGCGGCTCAAGCCATTCGGCTCCGGCGCAGCAACCTCGCCTGATCCCGCCAATTTCCAAGGATGCTGGAACGGCCCGAGCTCACGGCCCAGGCCGTAGCGCTCCCGGGATGGGAGGACGCATCAGAAGCGGGCGTTGAGCGTGACTTTTGCTGTCAGGGGGGCGCCCAGCGTGATGTTATTGTCGTTGTGCGAACTCGCGGCATAGATCTCGCCCGTAAGGTTCTCAAGGTTCAGCTGAACCGTAAGATCATCCGAGAGCTGATAATAGGCGGCGGCATCGAGACGAGTGAACGACGCCAACGCGACAGCATTCGAGATCGATGCAAACCGGTCGTCCTGCCAGACGACGCCGAGCCCCAGGTCAATCCGGTCCGCGGCGCGCACCTTGTTCCAGAGGCTGGCGCTGTGTTCCGGCACCAGAGCCACGTCCCGGCCGGCCGGCGCGGCGCTGGTCGTCTCGGTGATCTCGGCAGTCTGCCAGGCATAGGCAGCGGCCACGTCCCAACCGTCCAAGACCTCGCCCTGCAATGACAACTCGAGCCCCTCACTGCGCTGCGCTCCGGTGATCACCGATACGCCCGCAACCGGGCCCGGGGCCAGCGTGTTTGTCCGGTCAAGCCGGAACAACGCCGCTGAGAGTAGCAGCTCATCCGAAGGCTGCCATTTCACGCCGACTTCCGAGTTCTCGAACTCTTCCGGCTCGAAATCTGCAAGCGCCGGCGTCAGATTGCCGAACTGCTCGCCGGACTGCGGCAAGTAAGACTGGGCCCAGCCGGCATAGAAAGCGAGGCTCTGAAACGGCGCGTACACGACGCCGAAGCGCGGCGAAATAAACTCATCCGTGCGCGATGCATCGGCGCCGAGGCGGTTGTCGAATTCGAAATCGAACCGGTCAAACCGCGCGCCGGCAATCATCTGCCATTGCTCGCTCAGTTTCACCTGATCCTGAACATAAACGGCCAGAAGGCCCAGATCATTCGAGTTGTCGCGTGAGACGCGGCCGAACACAGCCGAAGCGCCCTGCCCGCGCTCTGCGACGGAAACGGACAGCCGCTCCAATCCGGCCGCGGCCGGAAACTGACCTTCAATCCTGGCGTTGTCGCTGGTCTGCTGCCCGGCTTCGACGCCGACCAAAAGCGTGTGATCAAGACCGGCAAACTGCCCCTGCCAGATCAGGTCCGTCTGGCTGATCAGGTTTTCGCGCGCCGTAAACGCATTGTATGCCGCCAGTTGCACCCGGCCAGTCGCCGCGTTCACCGCGCTGGTGGCAAAAATATTCTGGTAGAACTTCTCATAGTCGCCATACGTTACCGTCGATCGCAGCGTCAGCGCATCTGAAATCTCGTGCTCCAGCGTCGCCGTGAGTACATTCACCGTCACTTCGCTCGGGCTGAGATCGGCGTTACCGTAGAATGCCTTTTCGGACACATCGTACGGCAGGCCATTGAGTGAGGGTACGCCCCGGTCCGTTACGCGCTCATCCAAGAAATGCTCCGCCGACAGACGAAGCGAGGTTGATTCACCAAGATTAAACGCAGCCGATGGCGCGATGCCATACCGCTCATTCGTCACGTTCTCCCGGTGGCTGTCCGCGTGTTCGTAGAGTACGTTTAGGCGCGCATCGGCGGCGGCAGACAGGGCGCTGCCCAGATCCAGATTAACCCGTCCGTACCCGAACGACCCGAGCCCGAGCGTCAATACCCGCACGCGCTCGCCGTCCGCCTGCTTCGTGACGCGGTTGATCACCCCGCCGCCCGTCCCCCGCCCGAACACGAGGCCGGAGGGTCCCTTCAGCACTTCGATCCGGTCGGTATTGTACACATCGCGGAAGTACTGAAGGTCATCGCGCACGCCATCGACGAAGAAATCCGCGGTCGTCGCATTGCCGCGCAGCACCGGCGCGTCGCGGTGCCCCTCGCCCTGCGCAACCGTCACGCCGGGTACAAAGCGCAGCGCATCGCCGACCCCCGTTGTAGCCTGGTCTCTCAGCAGGTCGCCGGTCAAAACCGTCATCGCCTGCGGGATCTCGACGATCGCCGTGTCGGTCTTCGTCGCCCCGCGCGAGGTGCCCTCGGTATAACTGTTCTTGGCACCGTACACATAAACAGTGTCTGGGCGCGCCAGGTCGCCCGGCGCCTCGTCCGCGGCCGCGCCCATGGCCGCCACCAGGCTTATCGTTGCTGCGCAGCCGATCAGCCGGACGTCGTTGCGAGGACGCGACGGCCCGGATTCCGGTCGGAACAACATTGATGGCGAACCCCGTTTTGCGAATGTTTCTCATTCGCCCTAACAGGCCCGCCGACTGCTTGCAACTAGTTCTCATTCACACTTTGTCGCAGCCCGGCACTCAGGCGACCACAATCGGCTTGAACGATCCGAAAATCATCCGCCCCATCTGCGTGCCCACATTGGCCGGGCTGAATTCGGCCATGCGCGGATCCGCCATGATTTTCTCCCACCCCGCCGCCTGCGCTGCCGCATCCTTCCAGCCGATCCAGGACAACACGACGGCCTCGTCCGGCTTGCGCAGGATCGCCGTGTGGAACGAGTTCACCTTGCCTTCTGGCACATCGTCGCCCCAGCTATCGACCACCGAGACGGCGCCGTGCTCGATGAACAGGGCGGCCATCTTCTCGGCGGCCGCCTTGTATTCCACCTTCCGCGCTGCCGGCACCGGCATCACGGTCGCGTCAAATACGCCCGGCGCGGTCATCGCATCACCGAGCAAATGCTCGAACCCGCCATAGATCATCCGTGAGCCGTCAAACGGCATCTCCATGCCGGCCCCGCCGAGGTCCGGATCGGCCATCACCGCCGAATTGCCAGCGTCCCGCGCGGCCCGGTCCCGCCACACGATCCAGGAGAACATCACCGTCTCATCCTGCTTCTTCAACACGGCGGAGTTTAGGCAATTGACCTTGCCCTGAGGCACGTCCTCGCCCCAGCCTTCGAGGAAGGCTAACGCGCCATGCCGCACGAACACCGCGGACGCATCGGACGCCATCTTCCGATAGGCCTCTTTGTTCGCCGTCGGCACGGCCAGCACACATCCATCGATGTAAGTCATTGAAGTCTCTCTCACCCCGCAAAGACCGCTTCAAGCGCGGCAATATCAATCTTGCGCATAGACATCATGCCGGCTCGTGCCCGCCCTGCGGCGGCAAGGTCGGGCGACGTGTTCATCTGCATCAGCCGTTTCGGGGGGATCTGCCAGGACACGCCAAACAGGTCCGTCCGCCAATCACACATGCTTCCGGCGCCGCCGTCCGGAGTCAGCGCCGCCCAGAGCCGGTCCGTCTCTGCCTGATCTTTCGAGAGTAAACTGATTGAAACGGCCGGCGACAGCCGGAACATGGGCCCGTCAGTCAGGATCATCATGGGCGCCGCTGCCAGCGTGAATTCCACAACTATCCGATCGGCGGCATTGCCGAGCCCTTGAACGGTTTCGATCTGGCTACCCGGCAATAACGACACGTAAAACGAGGCGGCGGCGTAACCGCCGCGCTCGCAATACAGACACGTCCGCACTTTCGGCGGGCCCACGCGCTCGTCCCCTTTGCACCTTCATGGGGAGGGTGACACCCGCGTGAATGTTGCACAAGTTCGCGCTGATGAGGCACGGCAGTCTCCAAACGCAAAACGCCCCGGCGGCTTGCCAGGGCGTTTGCAATCTGTGGAAAACGCCTACGCTTAAGCGGCGGCTTCGATCTCGCCCGATTTCGACATCGGACGTGGATCGCGCAGCACATAGCCGCGGCCCCAGACGGTTTCGATATAATGCTGACCGCCGGTTGCCTGCTGAAGCTTCTTGCGAAGTTTACAGATGAACACGTCGATAATCTTGAGTTCCGGTTCGTCCAGGCCGCCATAGAGGTGGTTGAGGAACATTTCCTTCGTCAGCGTGGCCCCCTTGCGCAGCGAGAGCAGCTCAAACATCGCATACTCCTTGCCGGTCAGGTGCACGCGGTTGCCGTCGACTTCGACTGTCTTTGCATCAAGGTTGACGAGGATTTCGCCCGTGCGGATCACGCTCTCGGCATGCCCCTTGGAGCGGCGGATGATGGCGGTGATGCGGGCGACCAGCTCGTCCTTGTTGAACGGCTTGGTCAGGTAGTCATCCGCGCCGACGCCGAGGGTCTTCACCTTTGCTTCGATATCGGGATTGCCCGAGAGGATCATGACAGGCGTGCTGACGCGGCTCATGCGCAGCTGCTTGAGGACCTCAAAACCCGAGATATCCGGCAGCGACAGATCGAGTAAGATCATGTCGTATTCGTAGTGCTTGCCGAGATCGACGCCGTCCTCGCCGAGATCTACCATTTCAACGTTGAAGCCAGCTGCCTTCAGCATCAGCTCGATGGAGCGCGCAAGAGCCCGGTCATCTTCAATCAATAGGACGCGCATCGCTCGTCTCCCGAATCAATTAAGGCTGGTTTAGCCTGATTGTTAACACTTGTGAATCCTAACGCCGCATTCTTGTTAACTAGTTAATGTGGAGTCTGGATACTGACGAATTATTCATTATTCCCAACACGGATCAATTTCCCAGGGTCGCGGGCTGCCCTTCACCGATGAGCATTTGCGCGATAGCCATTACATCCTGAACTGGCTGAGCCTGGGGATCTGTGGAAATCAGGGTCTTCTGACACCGAATAGCGTCGCGAACTTTCGGGTCGCGCATGACCGTGCCCGCGTGGCGAGGCCGGAATCCGAGAAATGTGGTGCACGCCCGCGCGATCGCTTCATATGTCCGCTGACCAGCAGCGCGCGTGTCGGCCTGGTTGATGGCGATGACGGGCTCGACATTCGGCGCATAGCCGCGCAGCACCTTGATGAAGGCATAGGCATCCGTCATCGAAGACGGATCGTCCGTGATCACCACAAGGGATTTGTCGGCCGAGCGCGCAAGGCGCATGCAATTGGCTTCGATGCCGGCGCCGAGATCGAGCACGAGGTGGTCATACTGCAGCGCCAGCGCCGTCAGGCCGGCGGCGAGGCGCGCGACCTCTTCGGTCGCCAGTTCGGCGAGCGCGCCCGAGCCCGACCGGCCGGGCAACACGTCAAAGCCGCCATTGCCAGGGCCGCCATCTACCGGCGTAACCGCGTCATCCAGCTCGACCCAACCGGCGACAACCGCCGCAAGGTCGGTCTCTGGCGCAATGCCGAGCTGGACGTCTACGTTCGCAAGACCAAGGTCTCCGTCGACGAGCAGCACCCGGCGGCCCGCCTTCGCGAGCGCTGAGGCCAACGTGATCGAAACAAACGTCTTGCCCACCCCGCCCTTGCCGCTGGCCACCGCAATGATGGAAGCAGGCGCCACGCGCGGCGCCGGACGGACGGGCGGGCGATCCTGAGAACGGCGCATCGTGAAAGCCATGGGATCAGGCAGCTCCTCTGAGGGCGATGACGTCGCCGCGGGCTTCCTCGATAAGAAGGGCTGAAAGCCACGAAGGCGCTGCGGGCACGAGCCCGCCGCCGATGAAGGGGGTGATGGCAAGATGCGAAAAAGCGATACCCGCCGAGGTCAGCGCCGCAATGGCCCCGCCCCGGCGGCGCACGACATCCAGTTTAGTCAGGATCGCGCGGCGAACCCCGGCGCGGTAGAAAGCGCGGGCAGCCTCGGCCAGGTCTTCGGGGTGGCCTTCGGCCGACAGCACGAGCACCGGCTCGGCACGGATCGCGGCCACGAGGTCGGACAAGCTGGCAAGGTCATCGCCTTCAAACGGATTGATCGCCGGCAGGTCGATTACGCAGCGGCGGTTTTCGCTGCGCAGCGTGCGAAGCGTTGCAAACAGGTCGTCGGGCGTTTCGGCCACGCGGATCTGGCTGCGCTCGAGTTCGAGATAGGCAGCGAGCTGCGCGCCGGCGCCCGACCCGTCGAGGTCGGCGGCCAGCGGAATGACTTCGGCGCGTGCCATCGCAGCGCGGCGGGTCAGCTTGGCGGCGGTGGCGGTACGGCCATGCCCCGGAGGGCCAACGAGCAGAACGTCACGCTCAAACCGCGTAGGGACCGGATCGCAGGTGATCAAGCGGTCGAGCCCCTCAGCGATGGCGTCTTCCGGCGACAGGAAATGTCCCGGCAGGCGTCCGGCGCCCTCATGCGCAACACGGTCAGCAAAGCGCTGCGGCGCGCCGTGCCAGAGCAACGCGTCCCGGACGCGGGCGAACATCGGATTGTCGACGCCCCGGCCGTGACCGCCGGCGCGGGCATCGCGCAGGAATACGGGCTCGTTGCCAATAGCGGCCGTACCGGTGCGATCGATCGCAGCGCGAACTTCGACGCCTCCGTCGATCTCACGCTCCGAAAGGATCACGGCATCATTGCCCATCTCCGCGAAGACCATCGCTTTTGCAGCTTCCATCGACCCTGCAGCGAACATCTTCATGCGCATCGGGCGGCTTCCTCGCAACGCTGGGCGACCCAGGCAAGGATTCTGCCTGTAACCGCACAATTCATAGAATCGATAAAAGCCGCAAAATGGTTAACACTTCGCCAAGCCCGGTTAGGATTTACCCGGAATTCACTTTCACCGCCGAACTGTGGCGGGGCGAAAACACTGCAGGTTATGCCCCCAACCCAAGCGCCTTTCCTGGCGTCACCCAGCCCCGAACCGGCCTTCCGGGGCGCGCTGATGATGGCTGACCGGGCGCTTGTCTTCTTCGGCATGCTGCTGATCGGAATCGCGCAATACCTGATCTCGGGCAACTCGGAGGCGGAGGACCCGACCGGCGCCGCAACAGGCCGTCGGCCTGATCGGCAAGACCCTCTCCTTTAACGGCCGCACGGGGATCTGGGAACCCAGCATTATCAAGATCATGGAAGCCCCCTGAACCGGATACAGGTTCGGCGCGTTCTGGGCCGACATCTACGGACCGTCATATGACATCCGCAACGAGCTCCAGTGGGTCGTGCCCGGCGCGCACAATAGCTGGATAGGGATCGGGCTGGGACCAGGCTTGCCGGGGATCGCCCTGCTAGCCGCGACGGTCGTCGTGCCCCTCGCTGGCAGTAGCTGGTCCGTTCTCAGCGGCGCGTTGCCGTTTGCGTTCCTTGGCGTCCTCCAATTGCTTCTCTTCTCGCTATCGGAAAGCGCGATCTTCTGGCATCAGAACACGCTCAGCTGCACGCTTTTCGCATTTTACGTGGCCGCCACTTTGTTGCCTGGGGCAAAACGCAAAACGCCCTCCGTCGCTTCGCCGCCTCAGCCCCGGTTTAACCCGGCATTACAGGTCTGACTTTTCGCGCCGCCCCGGCGCGCTACTCTCTGCCTCTGACCTTCCTGATAAAGAAAAGAGCCGGCCATGCACTTTACGGAAATAATTGCCCTGGTGGGCCTCGGCATTGGCGCCCTGCTTGGTCTTGGCGCCTTGTTTGCGCCGGACTGGGCCGCGGGGGTCGTGCGGCTGAAGGCCGATCCGGAAAAGCCGGGCGGCTATTCAGAGTTTCGCGCCACGTATGGCGGGCTTTTGCTGCTGACCCACTTGACCTCGTTCATCCTGGTACTGCACTCGCCCGCCTCGATTTCGGTGGTCGCGGCCCTGCCCATGGCAATGGGCTGGTTCGGCGCAGCCATCGGGCGGACACTTTCGATGGTTCTGGACCGGGACAAGGGCGGCGACGCCAAGATCATCCCGATCTGGATGAGCACGGAAATCGCTCTCGGGCTTGCCATTGCGGCCCCCATCCTGCAGTTCCTCGGCTGAAGCCAGACAGAAAGCCAAACCCATGCCGGAGCGTCGCGAGACGGGCCGCCCCAACCGGACACCTTCCGGCGCGCGCCCAGCCGTATCAAAGAAGCCTGCCCCGCCGAAACCGCCGGCCACCGACGCTGAGTGGAGCGAAGGCGGCGAACGGATCGCCAAGTACCTCGCCCGCGCCGGCGTTGCGTCCCGCCGCGAAGTCGAGCGGCTGATTGAGGCGGGAGACGTGAGCGTCAACGGCCAGGTGCTGACCTCGGCGGCCTTCAAGGTGACTGGCCGGGAGACCATCAAGGTCGGCCGCAAGGTGATTGCAGCGCCCGATGGCACGCGGCTCTGGCGCTATCACAAGCCCTCCGGACTGATTACCACTACGGATGACCCGGCCGGACGGCGCACCATTTTTGACGAGTTGCCGAAATCCCTGCCGCGCGTCGTCACCGTTGGCCGGCTCGACTTGACGACCGAGGGCCTTCTGCTGCTCACCAATGACGGGGAGCTGGCCCGGTTCCTCGAACTGCCCCGCTCCGGCCTGCAGCGCACCTACCGCGCCCGCGCCAAGGGCACGGTTACGTCGCAGAAGATCGAAGAGCTCGCCAGTGGGATGACGGTTGACGGCGTGAAATACCAGCCGATCACCGCCGTGTTCGACCGCGAGATGGGAGCCAATTCCTGGCTGACCGTGACGCTCACCGAAGGCAAGAAGCGCGAAGTCCGGCGCGCGCTCGAAGCCCTCGGATTGAACGTGAACCGGCTCATCCGGATCAATTATGGCCCGTTCCTGCTGGCTGATCTGAAGCCTGGACAGGTCGAAGAAATCCCGGCTGGCCTGCTCGCCGAAGCGCTCGCAAGCCTTGGCGCACCGAGGGATGCGGCGCCCGTGGCAAAGGCGCCTGCCGCTAAGTCACACCTTGGCAGGGGGCCGCGTCCGGATACACTGGGAGCGAAGCGGTCATATCCGCGCCGTCCCTGATTCCGAAGGAGCCTTTCATGGCCGATCCAGCCGCGCTCGCAACACCGCCGCAAACCAAGCTTGATCCGGCGCGGACCATGAGCCAGGCGGCCGCCGATACCTGCAACCTGATCGTGACCCCGGCGGTCTATGCCGACGCGAAGACGCTGGACGCGAGCTTCGAGCGCCTGCGCGCCGAAGACCCGCTTGCATGGTGCGAGCCGGAATTCTTCCGGCCCTTTTGGGCGGTGACCAAACATGCCGACATCATGGAAGTGTCGCGCCAGAACACGCTGTTCACCAACGGTGAGCGCGAGATGCTATCTTACGCGGAGGCCGAAGCGGGCGTCTATGCGAAGTTCGGCCAGCCGCATCTCCTGAAGACGCTCGTTCAGCTCGACGACCCGGTCCATTACAAGCTGCGCCATCTGACCCAGGAATGGTTCATGCCGCAGAACGTCAAGAAGCGCGAAGACGCGATCAAGCAGATCGCCAAGCAATATGTTGACCGGATGGAAGATCTCGGCGGCGAATGCGACTTCCAGCGCGACATCGCCCTCTACTATCCGCTGCGCGTGATCATGCAAATCCTCGGTGTCCCGGAGTCGGACGAACCGATGATGCTGAAGCTGACGCAGGAAATCTTCGGCGCGCAGGACGAAGACCTGATGCGCGACAAGTCGCTCGCCGAAGAGCGCGACTTTGAAAAGGGTCTCGCCTCCATCCAGCAGACGCTGGCCGAGTTCTTCATGTACTTCACCGCGATTACGGCCGACCGGCGCGCGAACCCTAAGGACGATGTCTCGACCGTGATCGCCAATGGCATGATCGACGGCGAGCCGATCGGTCAGCTGGAGGCGATGAGCTACTATATCATCACGGCGGCCGCCGGACACGACACGACCAGCGCCTCGACCGGCGGCGGCGTGCTGGGCATGCTGCAGAACCCATCCGAGCTGAGGAAGATGATGGACAATCCGAAGGCGGTCTCGCGCACAGCGGTGGATGAGGCGATCCGCTGGACGACACCGGTAAAGCACTTCATGCGCACAGCGCAGGATGATTACACGATGCGCGGCAAGAAGATCCTCAAGGGCGAGAGCCTGCTGCTATGCTACCCGTCGGGCAACCGCGACGAGGAAGTGTTCGACGAGCCCTTTACCTTCCGCGCCGACCGTAGCCCCAACAAGCTGATCTCGTTCGGACATGGCGGGCATATGTGCCTCGGCATGCACCTTGCGCGTCTGGAAATGCAGGCGATCTATGAGGAATTGTTCAGCCGCCTGAAGTCGATTGAGCTCGCCGGAGAGCCAAGCTTCATCAAGGCGAACTTCGTGGGTGGTCCGAAATCCATCCCGGTACGGTATAAATTCTGACCGGACGGGTCCGGGCGCCTGCCCGCAAACGAATAATCCGGCATGCAAGGGAGTGAATGATGACCCTCGTCAACGTGACGGAGACTTACCAGTCCGAAGCGCCGCCGCGTGAGCCGGCCAACCCGCCCGTCTCGGGCCTGAAGCCGCCGGCCGATTTGACCGATCCGGAAGTGTTCTCACGCCATGGTGGCTACACGTTCGAGGCATTTGCAGAGATGCGCGCGAAGGCGCCGGTCATGTGGCACCCGGAAGCCTATGGCGCCGGGTTCTGGGCGGTCTCGACCTACGACCTCGTCAAGCAGGTTGAACTTGATCCGGCCCGTTTCTCCTCGCAGAAAGGCGGCATCCTGATGAATTACGGCATGGACGGCGTGCCGCGCCATCCACTGCTGCATTCATCCTCGCTGAATTCTCTGATCAACCTCGACCGGCCGCACCATACGCCTCTGCGCATGGAGCATATGGCCTATTTCCGCGCCGACTTCGTGGCGGAACTGCGCAAGCGCGTGGAGGTTGAGGTCAACCGGCTGCTCGACCGGATGGAGGCGCAGGGGCCGGTTGTGGACATGGTGGAGATGTTCTCCGCCGAGCTGCCGCTGTTTACGCTGTGCGAGATCCTCGGTGTTCCGCCTGCAGATCGTCCTAAGCTGGTGCACTGGATGCACTTCCTCGAGATCACGCAATACCAGGCCCAGCAGGAAGGCCTCGGCAACGTGACGCCCGAGCAGATCATGACCTTCATGAGCGAAATCCAGGCGATGTTCGAATATGGCCGCCACCTGCTGGAAGAGCGCCGGAAAAATCCACAGCCGGATCTGTTGTCGGCGATCGCCAACGTGAAGATCGACGGCAAGCCGCTGTCGCCGGAATTCCTCGACGGCTCCTGGCTGCTGATCGTGTTTGCGGGCAATGATACGACGCGCAATTCGCTTTCGGGCACGATGCGGCTGATCACCCAGTTCGCTGATCTTCGCGACAAGCTGGCAGCCGATACCAGTCTGTTCCCGAACTTCGTGAACGAGGCGATCCGAATGGTGACGCCGGTGACGTACATGCGCCGGACGGCGACCGGGGATGCCGAACTCGGCGGCCAGAAGATCGGCGCGGGCGAGAAGATCGTCATGTACTATCCGGCGGCTAACCGCGACCCAGCGAAGTTCGAGAACCCGGACGTGTTCAAGATCGACCGCGCGAATGCCAAGGAACATCTCTCGTTCGGTCACGGCCCGCACGTCTGCCTCGGCCAGCGCGTTGCGAACATGCAGCTGGACGTGGCTTACCGGCAAATCCTGTCGCGCTTCCCGAAAGCGCGATGGACCGGCGAGCAGGTGCTGGCGCCCAACAACTTCGTGCATGCGATCTCGTCTCTCACAGTGGACCTTGGCACATGAGCGGCGCGCTCGTCACACGCGAAGACAAGGACGGCCTTGCGCTGTTGACGCTGAACCGGCCGGACAAGCTGAATTCCCTGACCGTCGGCATGTTCCGCGAGCTGCGCGGTCATGTGAGTGATCTTTACAAGGACGAGTCCATCGGCTGCGTCGTGCTGCGCGGCGCGGGCAAATGTTTCTCCGCCGGGCATGACCTTGCCGATATTGCAGAGGGCGAATCTGTGCCCTCGCGCGGCTGGCATTCCGAGACGCTGCGCCTGATGGAGCGGCTGCCGAAGCCGGTGATCGCTGCCGTACACGGACACTGCTATACGGGCGCGCTGGAAGTGGCACTTGCAGCAGATTTCATCCTGGCGGCAGAAAGCGCGCGCTTCGGCGATACGCATGCGAAGTGGGCGCTGACGCCGATCTGGGGCATGAGCCAGCGGCTGCCACGGCGAGTGGGCATCGCGGCGGCGAAGCGCCTGATGTTCACCGCCGAAATGATCAATTCCGCCGAAGCCTTCCGGATCGGGCTCGCCGAGAAAGTTGTTCCGGATACGGAGTTCGAGACGGCCATTGATGCGCTGGCCCGGCAAATCCTCGCCAACTCCCCGTTCAGTCACGCCGCCAACAAGCGGCTGCTGGAGGCGACCGACGCGCGCGATCTTGATGGCGGATTGCAGTGGGAAATCCTGAATTGCGAAGGGGTTGGCCCTGACATGCAGGCTCGAATCGGCGCCTTCACGGGCAAACCAAAATCATAATGAGCCAAGGGGACGGCGTTCATGGCAGATTTTCTGATCAAGCGCGGAGACCTGCGCACGACGAAATGGGTGGATGCGGCGCCTGGGCCACTCGCGGCTGGTGCGGCGCGGCTCAAGGTCGAAAGCTTTGCGCTCACTGCCAATAACGTCACCTACGCCTCCTTTGGCGAAGCGATGGGTTACTGGAACTTCTTTCCGGCGCCAGACGCGGCCTGGGGCCGGGTGCCGGTCTGGGGCTTTGCAACGGTGGCCGCGTCGAAGGCCGACGGAGTGCCGGTGGGCGCGCGCGTTTATGGCTACCTGCCGATATCGCATACCTTCGACGTGACGCCCGTGCGGGCCGGCGCGCAATCTTTCATGGACGGCGCGGCCAACCGTCAGGGTCTCGCGCCAATCTACAACACCTACATCTTCACAGCGGCCGACCCCGGCTATGACGCGAAGCTCGAGGCCGAGCAGATGCTGTTCCGCCCTCTGTTCACGACTGGGTTCATGATCGACGATTGCCTGATGGAGTCCGGCGGGCCGGTGCCGGAAACGGTGGTGATCTCAAGCGCGTCATCGAAGACCGCGCTCGCCCTCGCCCATTGCCTGAAGACGCGCGGACAGGTGGACACCGTGGCTCTGACCTCAGAGGGCAACAGGGCGTACCTCGAAAAGCTGGGTCTCTATGCCCGCGTGCAGACTTATTCGGAGGCGGAGCGTCTGCATGCACGGGGCCTGACGGCGTATGTCGACTTCCTGGGGCGCCCGTCGCTGACGGCGGATGTGCACAATGCGCTGCGCGACCGTCTGGTGCGAAGCCTGGTGATTGGCGTGACCGACTGGGAAGGCAACCGCGCCCCGATCGCCCTGCCCGATCCGCAACCGGAATTCTTCTTCGTGCCGACCTATGCGGCGGACCGCGCCAAAGTGCTGGGTCCGGATGTGCTCAACGCGCGGCTGGCAGCGGCAACAAAGAGTTTCCTGAAAGCGTCGCGGGCGTTCATCACGCCGGAAGCCGCGACGGGACAGGCCGCGATCGACGCTGCTTGGCTGAACACGCTGGACGCGAACGTGCCGCCATCGAAGGGCCTGGTTCTCAGTTTCTGAGGATCGCCGGCTCTAGCGGGCGATGACCTTGAACTCGGTGCGGCGGTTCTGCTCATAGGCTTCCGGGGTCGGTGCCGGATCCAGCGGAACGGTTTCTCCGTAGCCGACGGAGAGAAGGTTGTCTTCAGAGACGCCCTTGCCGATCAGGTAGGCAAGCACGGCGTCCGCGCGCTCCTGAGACAGGGAGAGGTTGAAGTCGTCAGCGCCGCGCGAATCCGTGTGGCTGCCGATCTCGACGACGAAGTCGTTGCAGAGCGTCGCCACCCCCGTAACCGCGTCGAGGAGGCGCGCGCTGACGGGTGATATGCGGGCATTGCCTGATTCAAACTGGATGTTGCCGCCGGCCATCGTATCGATGAAGGCGCGTTGGCAGCTTTCGAGATTGACGCCGGAATTGGCGAGGGCTGTGACGCTTTCGCCGACGCCGCGCTCGCCGCCTGCGACCGAGATCGCATCCACGATCAGGAGACCGGCAGTGGCAGCTTCAGGATTGGCGGCGATGGCAGCTTCGGCTGCGGAGAGCGCTGCCGCTTTGGCGTCGGCATCCGGGGCTGTGCCGGTGAGCGCTGCAACACGGCCGCGGACATTAAGCCCCATCCAGGGAAAGCCGAGGCCGGCGAAGGTGGACTGAACAGCGCCCTGCCAGCCGGAAAGAGGCGCGGCTCCGGGGCTGCCAGCTGTTACGGCAAGGAGTCGCCCGTCGAGGGATTCATAGAGGCCGTCCGCAAGCGTGACACAGTCAGGATTGCCGCCAGCGTTTGCCCCGGCTGCCTGCGTGCCGGGTGGGGGCGCATCGCATGCACCCAGCAGGATCAGGGTCAGGATGGACGCGGAAAGTGATCCGGAGCGGCAGGTAACCATGTCTCGTCTCGATGCAATTGGGCGGTCGGCCCGTTCGTTAACCTGGTCCCTCTGCAAGCCTTAAGCCGCGGCTGCCCAGAGGTCAAAAATGCTTTGCAGCCGCGCCCGGTTACTCGGCCGACTTGAACACTTCTCCGCCTTTCATTACGAAATCGACGGATTCGAGTTCCTTGATGTTCTTCATCGGGTCCTTGGTGACGGCAATCAGGTCCGCGAACTTGCCTTTCTCGAGCGTGCCGATGTCCTTGGCCATCTCGACGTGCTCAGCAGCGACGACCGTAGCGGCGCGGATGGCTTCCTCGGGCGTGAAGCCCGCCTCAACCATCAGGGCAAACTCCTTGGCATTGTCGCCGTGGCGAGAGACGCCCGTGTCCGTACCGAAGGCAATGTTGACGCCGCCCTCATGCGCGCGGCGCAGCATGTCCAGCATCAGCGGGCCGACGATGGCCGCCTTCGCGCGCGAAGGGGCAGGCAGCCATGGTTGGTTGGTCCAGCCGGTGACGGTCGCGCCTGCGAGTACGGTCGGAACGAGGGTCGCGCCCTTCTCCTTGAACAGCGAAATCGATTCCTCGTCGAGATAGGTGCCATGTTCAATGGAATCGACGCCGGCCCTGAGCGCGGCATCAACGCCGCCCTTACCATGCGCATGCGCGGTCACCTGGCGGCCCATCGCATGCGCCGCTTCAACGATGGCGGCGAGTTCATCGTCCGAGAATTGCTGCTCGAGGCCGGCGGACGTGTTCGACAATACGCCGCCCGTTGCCGTGATCTTTATCAAATCGGCGCCTTCCTTGATCTGCTGGCGGACGGCCCGCCGGCAATCATCGGCGCCGTTGCAGATGGAGGAGCCGGTCAAGGCGGCCATCACTTCAGCCGAGTAGCCGTTGATATCGCCGTGCCCGCCGGTAATTGACACAGCCTGGCCGGATGCGCGGATGCGCGGGCCGGGAACCGCGCCGCGCGCAATCGCATCCCTCAGGCCGAACACGGAATCATTTGGGCCGCCGACATCCTGCACTGTTGTGAAGCCGGCTTTCAGCGTGGTGAGCGCAAAGGCGGCGCCCTTGAAGGCGACATCGACTTGCGAATCTTCGAACGCCTCAATCCGTTCGCTGGGCGAGGTCTCACCCGTGATATGGACGTGGCTGTCGATCAGGCCCGGCAGGACGTAGGCCTTCTTCAGGTCGATGACCGGATAGTTTTCCGGCTTGGAGAAGCCGGGCGTGATCGAGACGATGCGGCCATCCTCGACGAGGATCGTCTGGTTGGTAAGGTAGCCTTCCCCAGGCACCGCAAGCACATGGCCTGCCTGGATGACAACGTCCTGCGCGTGGGCCACTGCGGCGAGGGAGACAGCGCCGATCAGCGCAGCGGCGAGCTTCTTCATCTTGGGTCCTTCCCCGGAACGTTTGCAGGGACGGTAATGAGTTTCGTCGCAGAATCAACGCGGTGCGGTCAGGTCGCGCGAGACTCAGGGCTCGCCGCGCAGGCGGCTCCTCATGCGGCCGCGCGGATTGAAGTCGGGCTGCGCCGTTACGTAAGCCATTACGTCTTCCCGCGTGGTTGCGGTCAGGCAGACCTCCGCAGGGATCTCGCTTGAACCCCAACGGGTCTGGACCAGACCGGTGGTCTGGTTATCGCCGACCTGTTCGATGGAACCGTCCAGATTTCGTCCGGCCTGAATGAGGCATCCGGTGTTGCCGGAACCCACCTGCGTGATCGCGCCGGTATTGGTGCGTCCGAACTGGCGCAGGCCCGCTGTGTTCCCGCTGCCGGTCTGCACGACGCTCCCCGCGTTACCGCGCCCCTCCTGGATCGTCGAAACAACGCTGGCCGGGGCAGCGACAGCGCGGAGTTGACCCGTTCGGACACGGAAACCGTCTGCCGCGGCCGTGCCGGACAGCGTCAAGCTGGTGATGAGGACGGCGCAAAGATGAAGGGTGCGAGGGCGCATGTCGGGATCTCCTAGGAGCGGCGTTCGAGACGGCAGAGTTCGCCGTCCGGACCATCAATTGTGAGGACGGCGCGATAACGGCCGCGCGGGATCTCGGCGACGCCGAGTGTGGCACTTCGCCCGCTGACGAGATCGACCTCGCCGCCTTGCGTCACATCAGACGCCCCCCCTGGCGCGTTTGACGAAATCGAAAACTCATAGGCCGCCGGAACGAACTGATCCGATTGCGCGATCGCTTCGAGCCGAAGACCGTCGGCGGTTCGTGTTGCGCGTATCTTGCAGGCGGCATAAGGCACGGGTTCGGCAAATCCCGTCCGTACACTGTCTTTGATAGGCGGATGCGCAACCAGGGGCGCTGGATCGGCATAGGCGGCGATGGGCGACTGGGCGGCGCATGCCGTGATGGCCGCAAGCGCCGCGACTGTGATGAGCGTCTTCATGGATCCTGTTCCTTGAGGCCTGAGCGTTGCGGGAAGTCCGAGCGGCCTTCCCGCAAGCCGGTTCAGTTGTAACCGCTCTGCACGACGACAGAGATGTTATCGTCACCGCGCTGGCGGACGGTCACGTCCTGGCCGTTACCGACCTGGATGATTCCGGACGTGTTGTTGTAGCCGTCCTGATCTGCCACGGCGGTGTTGTTGGTGCCGATCTGCGCGATGCCCGAGACGTTGCCGACGCCTGACTGGAGCGTGTCGGCGCGCAGATTGCGGCCTTCCTGACCGGTGGCTGAAAAGTTGTTTTCGCCGTACTGGGCGGTCGCGGCACGGTTGCGCGTGCCGTACTGGTCCATGCGCAGGAAGTTGTTGTAGCCGGTCTGCACGCCGCGGGCGTACTGGCCGCTGCCGCGCTGCACGACGACGGTGCCGTTGCGATCACCTTGCTGGGCGGAAGCTGCGCCGTTGGCATAGCCGGACTGGTCAATGCGGACGCGGTTGCGTCCTTCCGCATGGGCGGTGCCGAGGCTGAGGACCAACAAGACTGCGGCGGTTGTAGAAAGAAGGCGGTTCATGGTTCAGACTCCTGGTTTACGTCTTGCGCGTGAGTGAAACTGGCGCTCGAACAGTCTGGAACTTGAACCGGCCGCACTGAACGCGGTTTGAATGCGCGGTTCAGGTTCGTTCATGTAGCAGAGGCCGCAAGCCGTCAGTCCTCGATCAGCCGCCCAGCTGCATCGCGCCTTTCCGGGCCGTCTACGCGCGCGCGGCCATCGCCGAAGGCAGCGTCGCGGGCGCGAAGCGTGGCCTTCAGACCTTTCTCCTGCACCGACTTGCGGAAGCCGCCCGCAGCGCGCGTGTTATGCCCGCGCACATCGTTTTCAACAGCGAGGCGTTGCAGCGTACGCGCACCCATCAGTTCCATCGCGAGATTCACGATGCGCTTGTTGGCGGAAAGCAGGTCCGGGTCGATCAGAGCAAGGCGCGCGGCAAGTCCGCCCACCTCGGCTTCAAGGTCGGCCTCTGGCACGGCCTTCATGACGAGACCGATCTGTTGGGCTTCGGTGCCGGTGATGGTATCGCCGGTCAGCATCAGGCGCTTTGCCCATTGCGGGCCGCAATGATAGACCCAGAACTGATTAGGCAACGCGCCGAGATCGCGCGCCGGCGGAAAGCCGAAGGTGGCGGTGTCGGCAGCGATCACCATATCACTCATCAGCGCAAGGTCGCAGCCGCCGGCGAGGCAATAGCCATGCACCTTCGCGATGACTGGCTTGTGCATGTCGAAGATCGCCATCCGCCACCGCTGCTGACGCTCAAGCTGCCAGGCGTCGTCATCGATCGAGCGATGGCCCCGATAGGTTTTCGTCGCCTTGTCCTCAGCAGCGGAGACGGGCACCTCGCCATCTGCGCCGGACAAGTCATAGCCGGCACAGAAGGCCCGGCCCGCGCCTTCGAGGATTACACTGTGTACGGACGTGTCATTGTCCGCCTCCCAAAGCGCGGCCGATAGCTCACTCTGCATGACATAGGAGAGCGCGTTGAGCTTGGCCGGCCGGTTCAGCGTGATGCGGGCGTGGCCTTCGCGGGTTTCGTAGACGATCGTTTCGAAGCCGGGCATGGAGATGCTCCCTGAAAGCGCCGACTATCTGTCGTCTTTTCGAGAAAACCAAGAACCAAAGAAGGCTCAGCCCGATGTACTGTCTTCAAGCGCCTTGATGACGGCCGCTGTTATCCCGGCAACAGGGTGCTTTGTCAGGTCCTTGTCTAGCCAGATGACGACGCGGTCCGAGAGCTCGGCCCTCGCCGCTTTCCGGAACGTGCCGAGCGCATTGGGAGACGCTGCGACGACGAGTTCGCGAAACGCGTTTCTGGCAGCGGCCTCCGAGAGGTCGTGGGCGATCCGGTTGATGAACCTGTCTTCTGCGACCTGGTGCAGGTCTGTGCCTTCAAGAGACGCGCGCCGTCCGTCGGCCGGACTGAAGGCGCGCGGCGGCTTATCTTCGCCCAGGTCACTGTTGCGCGCGTGGGGCTCGTCATAGTCGCGCACAATCTTGAGCTTCGGCGCTGCAGCTGTGCCTTCGTTCTCGAAAATGATGCCGCGGCCACCATCGGCGACGAGGACCCAAGTTCCGGTTTTGAGTTTCATGATCGCCTCGACGCACAACGGCTGGACCTGGCCAACACCGGATCTTAGCGCGCGATGGGATACTATTTCAGTCCGGACAAATACCTAGAAACGAGCCTTCGTGATCCCGCTTCAGGCCAGGCGTTCCGGCGGATAGTGCGGATAGCTCGCCTTCATGACACCGTGATTGAGCAGCATTTCGGCAACCTGCTTCTTGCCGGTTGCATCGAAGATGCGCGTGCGGACCCAGTAATTCTCAACCCGGCGGGATTCCGACAAGGCCACAATTTCGCGCCGAAGGAGGTAGTCCTGATCCACAAAGAGCGGGCCGTCGATCATCCGGATTTCCAGGTCGGCAAAGAGGCCGATGCTCGGGTTCTTAACCGGGAAGCGGGCGCCATGGCTGGAATAGTTTGCCAGCACACTGACCATCTCAAGCGGGATGACAGCGCGGCCCCATGGCGAGGCGCCGGCACCAGAATACATTGGATCGGTCTCGGTGATGACCTTGAGCTTGTCAGCCAGCGAGAAGGGATAAAGATCGCCCATGTGTTGGTCCGGCCCCATGCGGACGATCTCGCTGTCGGCGCCGGTCATGCCTGCTTTAAGGTCTGCAAGAATGACGAGGTCTCGTGCCGGACGCAGGGCCTTGAGACGCCCTTCGAGCAGGGTTTCGCCGTGATCGGGTCCGACGCTGGCGCTCGCTTCGAGCACGGGCGTGCCATCCGCCTTGAAGGCGCGGGCGAGCGTGCGGGTTGCGTTCGGCGCAGGCTCATCGATCTCGGCGCGGACCTCTTCACCCTCGAACACCATATTGAGGAAGTGGCAGGAGAAACACCCCTGCTCAAACCAGTCCCTGCCCCAGACACCGGCGATCAGTGGCACAAACTGCGAAAAATGCGTTGGCCCCTCAATCGGCCCGGCCTTGATGCCGAGGCGCGCAGCTTCCGCATCATCGTGCAAGGATTTGTGGCCCGCATACTTCTGCTCGGTGAGCAGGTTGACCGGACGGCGCAGTTCGCCCTTCAGGATCTCAGTCATGGTGTCTCCCCCTTTTATTCAGTCTGCCATTTGCGGCGTGCGCCGTCATCCCGTCTTGCGGCGCGCCGGGTCAAACCGCAGGCCGATGAAAGACAGCGTGACCAGCAGGGCCGAGAGTAACGCGGTGAGCAGCGCGGTGCCATGCCAGCCTTCATGCTCGTACACGTAGGTCGCCGCCCAGCTGGCAGATCCGCCGCCGATGAACATCAACACGATGTAAGCTGTCATCAGGCGTGTGCGCACGCCGGGCGCAAGCGTGAGGAAGGTCATCCTCCCGGTGATATCGATCAGCGGGCCGACAAGGTTCATCGCAACGATGGGGATCAACAGAAGCCAGAGGCTGTGGCCTAACAGCCCGAGCAGGCAGACCGCCGCGAACTGAACCAGCGAGATGATCACGCGTGCCCGGCGCGGGCCGGTCCGGTCCGCCCAGGCGCCGAGGGCGGGTGTCGTGACGAGGTTGAGCAGGGAGACGGCGGCCAGATAGCCAACGGTATCGGCGCCGTAGCCCATCTCCGCGCTCGTGAGATGCAGGCCAAGCCCCAACCAGACCGCCAGGAAGATGCCAAATCCGAGGCCCTGGATGGCGCCCGAGAGCAAGACTTCAGGATACTGACGAACAATCGGGAACACCGACAGGACGAGGGAAAAGTAGTTGAAGGGCGGCGCCGGATCGTCGGATTTCTCGCGTCCTTCCATGAGACGCGGCAACAGCAGCGTCACCAGAAACATGACACTCGCGGCCCCGTAATAGACCCAGCGCCAGCCCAGATGTTCACCGATCCACCCGGCCCCGACCCGTGCGACGAGGATGCCCGCAATCACACCAGTCGTAAGTGTAGCGGTTGCCTGACCAAGCTTCTGCGGCGCAACACGCTTCGAGGCATAGGCCGGCAGCAGGTAAGGCGTGATGGTCGAAAAGCCGAGGAAGGTGGAGCCCGCAACGAACATCCAGAACGAAGACGCAAATGCCATGACGCAAAGCCCGGCAAGCTGAGCCGCCGCAAACAGCGTGGCCAGTTCGCGGTTGCCGAACCGGTCGCCTAGCGGGAGCAGAAAGAAGATGCCGGCGGCAAGCGCGATCTGGTTCAACGCTGGCACGAGCCCGATTTCGGAGGGCGAGACGCCAAAGTCCTTCGCAACGAGCGAGATGATCGGATGGATGTAATAGGCATTCGCCGTGACGACAGCGCCGGCAAAGGCAAGCAGGAACAGCTCCCTTTGGGTCAGCAGCTTTCGTCCGGATTGACCGCCGGGCGGGCCCGGTACGGGTGAAGTCACCCCTCCATCCCGGCACGTTGGGCATAGGTGTAGGCAAACCTGGCAAGCGGCACGACACGGGCCGCGTTCGACTCGGCGTTGGCGCTGTTGGCGGTGCCGTCGCGCACTCGGCCGATGATGCCCTGCAGGATGCCGGCGAGGCGGAAGGCGTTGTAGGCAAAGTAATAGTCGAGCTCCGGCAGGCCCTTGCGGCCGGTATGGGCGCAGTACATTGCCACATACTCTTCCATTGTCGGGATGCCCCAGGCTTTCAGGTCCGGGATCGACATGATCGAGCCGCGCGTGGAATCGCCGGGCGGCATGACCCAGTTCATGAGGTGATAGGAAAAGTCCGCGATCGGATCACCGAGCGTGCAGAGCTCCCAGTCGAGCACGGCGATGACGCGTGGCTCGGTCGGGTGGAGCACCATGTTGTCCAGCCGGTAATCCCCGTGCACGATGGTGGTCATGTCGCCCGGCGGGATGTTCTTCGGCAGCCACTCGATCAGCTTTTCCATTTCCGGGATGTGGATCGTCTCAGAGGCCTTGTACTGCTTGGTCCAGCGGTGGATCTGCCGGGCCACATAATCGCCCTCCTTGCCATAGCCTTCGAGGCCGGCTTTCTTCCAGTCCACATTGTGCAGTTCGGCGAAAGTCTTGATCTTCGCTTCGTAGATCTTGCGGCGCATCGCGGGCTCATAGTCCGGCAGCGTGCCATCCCAGAGGATACGGCCTTCCATCATATCCATCACATAGAACATCGTGCCAACGACGCTTTCGTCCGTACACAATCCATAGGGCCCGGCGACGGGATAGCCGAGCGGGTAGAGCGCGCTGATGATCGTGAACTCGCGGTCGACGGCGTGCGCGCTGGGCAAAAGGTTACCCAGCGGCTTGCGGCGCATCACGTACTTCTTCTTCGGTGTCACCAGCTGGTAGGTGGGATTCGACTGGCCGCCCTTGAACTGGCGCACTTCGAGCGGACCCTCGTAGCCCTCGACATGCGCCTCCATCCAGGCGGCGAGGTTCGCCTCGTTGAACTTGTGGCTGTCCACCACCGGCTTTGTGCCTGAAAACAGGTCCTGTGCGTTTGCAGCCTCTGCCATGTCGCGCTCCCTAAATTCTGCCGGATTCCGGATCCTACCATACAATCATGGTCCGGAACGCCAAGACCTGCCCCAGCGTCGCCAGTGCGGGATCAATACGAGGAGACCGACTTGATCATCCGCCTCAAAGCGTTGTTTATGATAATGTTTTTTTCTATATCCGGCGCCGCACAGTCCCAGCCGCTTGATCCGGACGGTCGTATCCAGCCTGCGCTGCTGGCACGCGCCATCGAGGCCATTGAAGCGCGCGGCCATGACGGCCATGCGACCGGCAAGATCGTCGTCGTCGATTACAGCCGTCATTCCAGCAAGGAGCGTGTCTTCGTGATCGATCTGGAGAGCGGCGCGGTCAGCGCCTTTCGCGCCGCCCACGGGCTTGGTTCGGACAGTGATCACGACGGATTTCTCGACAGTTTCTCCAGCATCCCCGGATCGCAGGCAAGCCCCGAGGGCCTCTTGCGTCTGGCAGAAGAATATACCGGCAAACATGGCCAGTCCTTCCGTCTCGATGGCCTCGATGAATCGAACAAGACATCGCGGGCGCGGGCCATCGTGATCCATGCCGCCAGCTATGCAGAGCCCGGATTCCTGAGGCAGCATGGAAAGCTCGGGCGCTCGAACGGCTGCATCGTGTTCTCGAAGGTTGATCTTGCCCGGTTCATCGAGACAGTGCCCGAAGGCACGTTCATCTTCGTGGGCAATTAGTCAGCGCGCGTCAGTTGCGTTTGGCATACCCGACAACGACAACCGCGATAGCAAGAATAAGGATCGCCCCGGCCTCCAGAACGACCTTCTCGGGCGCCATGTCCTTGCCTTGAAGCACAATGAGGCGCGCGATCGCCGTGATCGCGATGAAAATCGGGTAGATGAAGGGGGAGCCTATCCCGGTATAGAACACCGCGATCATGCTGATGACTTCGACGTACAGAAACATCAAAAGGATGTCTGCCAGTCCGACTTCCTGCTTGATGTAAATGTTCCAGACTTCGGTCACCGCCGCGATGATGGTCAATCCTGCCGTGAGCAAGAGCAGCGCGCGCTCGACGAGCTTGAAAAAAGCCAGGCCGAAACGGCTGTCTATCTTGCCCATGGCGGGGGGAACGTCTGGATTGCGCGGCGTCATGAATGAACTCCCTTTCAACCCGATCTACTCTTTTGCCGGCACGCGGCAACCGAGGGCTTGAAATCAGCCCGCCTGCCCGGCTAAACCCCGGCGCATGACCGATACGCCTCCCGACCGCCTTTCCGTAAATCCGCGTAGTCCCTTCTACAATTACGACGTTCTCATCCGAGGCGTCGGGGTTCGCTTCAAGGGCGAGGAAAAGACGACTGTCGAAGAATACTGCGTGTCAGAAGGCTGGATCAAGCTGACAGCCGGAAAGGCTATGGACCGCAAGGGCAATCCTCTGACCCTGACCTTCAAGGGGACTGTCGAAGTCTGGTTCAAGGACGAGCAGGCGGCCTGATCCGACGAACCGCCAGCCAAGCCCGATGGCAAACGAAACGTCACGACAGGTTCAGAAACCTGTCACAATACGCATCCTGCAGCCGACGGATGTGAGCCCGGGCCTCATGGATCACCGACCGGTTCGGATCGTGCTTCAACTCGGGTGTCAGCCGGCGCCAGCTCAAGACGATAAAGCGGGCATTAACGAGAATGGCGTCATCGTCCTTTTCCGGAATACGCGCAGCGCGTGACAGATTGGGGGTTAAACATCGATTCCCGCCTCAATCCGCTTTGCAGGCGGCCGCAGAGCAAGGGCAAGCCGTTCGTCCCAGCGGGCCGCCTGCAGAATTTGCGGAAGGGCGGTTCCGGAAGGCAGGATCTGGGTCTGCCAAACTACTTAGCAGATCCCGCGCATAAGGGGCGCCCGGATCTTCGATTGCTCCGGAGCGGTATTACACATCGTCGATGATGGTCTGCATCGCTGCGTGCGTCGTGGCTGTCATCAGCGCAAGACGTGCCTGGAACTGATGCAGCACCCATCCCCGGCTCATCCCGGACTGCTCCACAACGGTTTCGATTGACGTGCCCGCATAACCGGGCCTGTCGAGGCATTCGATGGACGCTCAACGATCACCCGCCGCGTTTCCTGGCCCCGCGCCGGACGTTTGCGCAGTTCAGAACGGGCATCGGGCGTTGTTGGATTTTTGTTCGCGGGCATAACCGGACATTTGCGGCGCTTTGTCGCAAGATCAATCAAGACAGCGCGCGCCAGTCGCCGCAGAGACGTTTTAGAGTTCCCGATTTCAATGCAGGCTAGCGCAACGCACGCCAGCCGATATCGCTTCTGCAGAAGCCCTCCGGCCAGTCAATCGCCGCAACGCCGGCATAGGCGCGGTCAACCGCCTCGCGCAGGGTGTCGCCACTCGCCGTGACGTTCAGCACGCGTCCGCCATTGGCGATCAGCGCGCCGTCTGGCGCCGAGCCGGTGCCCGCCTGGAAGACCGTGACACCCTCGATCTTGTCGGCATCTTTCAGTCCACCGATCAAGCTGCCTTTGGTGTAGCTTCCGGGATAGCCCTTGGCCGCAAGCACAACTGTGGCGGTCGGCTGAAACCGGTCAAGTTCGAACAGGGATTCAAACGCGGCCTCGTTGCCTTTGAGACCGCCCGTCGCTGACGCAAGGATCGCCGGGACAATATCGCCGGCAAGACCAACCATCAGCACCTGGCATTCCGGATCGCCGAATCGTGCATTGAACTCAACGACTTTCGGACCTTCGGCAGTGATCATGATGCCGATGTAGAGCACGCCCTGATAGGGAATCCCGTCCTTTGCCATGCCCTCCAGCATCGGCTCGGCGATCTCACGCTTCACGCGCGCCATGATCTGCTCGCTGGCGACCGGGGCGGGCGCATAGGCGCCCATACCGCCTGTGTTGGGTCCGGTATCGCCGTCGCCCACGCGTTTGTGGTCCTGCGCCGCCGGCAGATACACCGCACCCCTGCCATCGGTGATGACAAAGACGCTGGCTTCTTCGCCGTGCATGAACTCCTCAATCACCAGCGTCGCGGAGGCCGGACCGAACTTGCCGGACAACATCTCGTCGACGCCGGCGTCTGCGTCTTCCAACGACTGCGTGATCACGACACCCTTGCCCGCTGCGAGACCGTCCGCTTTCAGAACGTAGGGTGCGGTCATCGTGCGCAGGAAGGCCTTTGCGGACGCAGCCTCTGTGAACTCGCCGTAAGTGGCAGTTGGCACGCCGTACTTCATCATCCGCGCCTTGGAGAAGGCCTTCGACGCCTCAAGTTGCGCGGCTTCCCGGCTCGGCCCGAACACGTCAAACCCGCGCGCGCGCAGAATGTCTGCAAGCCCCAGCGCAAGAGGCGCTTCGGGTCCGATAACGATCAGATCGGGTTCGATCTGCAGTGCCAGCTTGACCAGGCCGTCAATGTCATCAGCCGCCACATCAAAGCACGGACCAATTTCGTCCATGCCCGGGTTTCCGGGCGCGGAGTGCACCACGTCGACAAGCGGCGACTGCGCCATTTTCCAGGCGAGCGCGTGCTCGCGGCCGCCCGATCCGATGAGGAGTATGTTCATGGGGCGGCTTGATGCGCCGGGCCGCGCATGGGATCAAGTCCTCATGTCCGATTCAAGCTCCACCAATCAGGCCGAACTCTCCGTTTCCGAACTCGCCGCCAGCCTCAAGCGGACGATCGAGACGAACTATGACCACGTCGTCGTTCGCGGAGAGCTTGGGCGGGTAACCATAGCGAAATCGGGGCACATGTATGCCGACCTTAAAGACGATAAGGCCGTGCTCAATACAATCATGTGGCGCGGCCAGGTCGAGCGCCTGCCCTTCCGGCCGGAAGAAGGGCTTGAAGTCATCGCCACGGGCCGCCTCTCGACCTATGAGGGGCGCTCGGCCTACCAACTGATCGCGGGCACCATGCGGCCTGCCGGCGCTGGCGCACTGATGCAGCTGCTTGAGGAGCGCAAGAAGAAGCTGGCTGGCGAAGGCCTGTTCGACCCAAAGCACAAGAAGAAGCTGCCTTACCTTCCGCGCACCATCGGCGTCGTCACCTCGCCGACCGGCGCCGTGATCCGCGACATCCTCCACCGTATCCGAGACCGCTTTCCTTGCCGCGTCATCGTCTGGCCGGCTCTGGTTCAGGGCGAGCAGGCCGCCGCCCAGATCACAGCCGGCATCCGCGGCTTCAACGCGATGGCGGGCGCAGACCGGCCGGACGTGCTGATCGTGGCGCGCGGCGGCGGCTCGATCGAGGACCTCTGGCCGTTCAACGAGGAAATCGTCGTACGTGCCGCCTTCGAAAGCGAGATTCCGCTCATATCGGCTGTAGGCCACGAGACCGATACGACATTGATCGACTACGTGTCCGACCAGCGCGCACCCACACCGACAGGTGCGGCAGAAATGGCCGTCCCTGTACGGACAGAGCTTCTCTTGTCCACCAGTGAAAGTGCAGAGCGGCTGAAGCGGGCGCTTTCGCGCGCGCTGACGCGTAGCCGCGACAAGCTGGCTGCGGCACGCCTGCCCCGCCCGGACATGCTGCTTCAACCTGCAAGGCAGAGGCTGGATTTTGCGGCGACGAACCTGCCGAAGGCTGCCCTCGCCCTGACCCAGAAGGCCCGCCTCAGGCTCTCGCGCCTCCAGCTTTCGCCCGCCATGCTCAAATCGGAAATCCGACAAGGCTACAAACGCCTGCGCGATGCCGCCGTGCGGGCACGTCCAGCCCTGATGCGTCTCATCGAGCGGCGCACGAAGGCTCTCGCCACCGAAGCCAAGCTGCTCGAAACCCTGTCTTATCAGGCCACACTCAAGCGCGGCTACGCGCTCGTGCGCGATCGCGATGGCCGCCTTATTCGGTCTGCGGCTGTTGCGTCGGGTACGGAGCAATTCAAGGTCAGCTTTGCAGATGGCGATGTCGCAGCGACACCCCTCGACGCAGCCCCGCCAAAGCTGAAATCTCAATCTGCGCCGCGTACGCCCGGCCCGCAGGGCAGCCTGTTCTGATCCGATGCGTCCCGCACCCTTCTTCCTTGCGACAGACCTCGCTACCCTGCTTGCCCGCCTGGGCGACATCAGCTTTGCAGGCCTCGCCATGGCGCGAGAAATGCGTAAACTGCCCGCATGAAGCCGCTCCCTGCCTTCCTCGCCGCTGCCAAAGACCTGCTCGGCCCCAAGGGCTGGACCGATGATCCGGAAAAGCGGCTTGCCGCTTCAACCCCCTGGCGAGGCAGTTACCAGGGCGACACACCCTTCATCGCCCGCCCCGCCTCCACAGCCGAGGCGGCCGCGCTGGTGAAACTGTGCGTGCAGCACAACATCGCCATTACACCGCAGGGCGGCAATACAGGCCTCGTCGATGGCGGCACGCCGCATGGCGAAGTTTGCGTCTCGATGACGCGCATGACCGCCGTGCGCGAGGTCGACCCCTTCAATAACTCGATGACGATCGAAGCAGGCGCGACGCTGGTGAGCGCGCAGGAAACGGCGGACGCGGCAAACCGCCTGTTTCCTCTTTCACTTGGCTCGCAGGGCACCGCCACGCTGGGCGGCCTTATCTCTACGAACGCGGGCGGGGTCGCTGTGCTTCGCTATGGCATGATGCGCGATCTTATCCTCGGCCTCGAAGTCGTGTTACCCTCCGGCGAGATCTGGGACGGTCTGTCAGGACTGCGTAAGAACAACACAGGTTATGACCTAAAGCACCTGTTCGCGGGCGCCGAAGGCACACTCGGTCTGATTACGGCGGCGACGTTCAAGCTGTTCCCGAAAGTTCAGCGTGCGACCGCCTGGGTCATCGTTGCGACCGCAGAAGATGTCGTGAAACTCCTCGCCCTCGTGCGCGACCATGCGGGCGACTCGGTGACGAGCTTCGAAATCATCCCCGCCAACGCCGTCGCGATGGTCGCCGCCGATATCCCGGGTACGCGCGATCCACTTCCCGCCAATGCAGAATGGCGCGTGCTGGTCGAAATCTCGCAGCCTCGCGCAGAGCAGGCCGAGGCGCTGCTCACCTCTGCCCTTGAAGCCGGCGCCGAAGCCGGGCTCGTCCAGGACGCCGCGATCGCTGCCAGCGACACCCAGGCCAAATCCTTCTGGCATATCCGCGAAACCATCCCGCTGTCCAAGCGAGCCTATGGCACTGCGCTGAACCAGGACATCTCGGTTCCGATCAGCCGGATTCCGGCTTTTATCAAGGCCTGCAACGCCGCTGTCCGGGCAATTGTTCCGCTGGCGGAATTTGTCATTTTCGGGCACGTAGGCGACGGGAACCTGCACTATTCCGTCGTGGAGCCAGCGGGCTCTGGCGATCGTGTGCTGAAAGCCCACGAGGCGGCTGTCACGCATTGTGTGTTCGAAACGGTCACCGCTTTTGGAGGGTCGATCTCGGCCGAGCACGGCGTCGGCCGCCTGAAGCGCGACGAACTTGCCCGCCTGCGCCCGCCGGCCGCGACCGAAGCCATGCGGGCCATCAAGAAGGCGCTCGATCCGCAAAACATCATGAACCCAGGCCGGGTCATCAGCGTCTGAAGCGGCAATGGTCGGACGGGCAGGCTTGCGGCGCCGACCCCAAAGGATACAGTTGCCCTGCCCATACATGAAGGATGCGCCGGATGAACCGTCTTGCCCTCGCCCTTGTTTCCGCCGCCATCGCCTTGACGCCCGCCTGCGAGGACGCGCCGCTGCCGCCCGAAGAAACGGTCATTGGCGGCGCGTGTAGCTACGGCTCCGCTGAGACGGTCGCGGCCGTCGCCGCCATTTCTGCCGATGGCGGCGTCGCCATGACCGCCGCCGACGGCACCACGTTTAACCTGCTATACAGCCAGTTCACAGAAGTGGGCCTCATTCCGGAATTTGGACCTGTGTACCCGGTGATAAAGCAGACAATCACGCAAGGTACCTGCGCGCCGGTTTCCTTCAATCTCATCCGTCCGCCTGCGGACTTAGCGCCGGCGGTCAGCACCGATCCAGTGGATCCTCCAGTCATCGGCGGCGCATGCAGCTATGAAACGACCGTCGTGCAAGCCTCGATCGTGCAAGTCTCTGGCGGCGACGTCGAATTGCGCGAGGCGAGCGGCTCTGGATTCTTCCTGGACCTGGTCGACTTTGCCGCGATCAATGCCCAACCCGAGCCTGGACAGGCCTTTGACATCACCAAACATACCATCACCACGGGAACCTGCACCCCGGTCGGATATGTGCTGAAGGGCTTGTCTGGCGACTGAAGGCTCGCGCCTAGCGCCGCCCGAACAGGCGCTCGATGTCGGAAAGCTTCAGCTCAACATAAGTCGGGCGGCCATGATTGCATTGGCCGGAATAAGGCGTTGCCTCCATCTGGCGCAGCAGGAAGTTCATTTCGTCGCCTGTGAGGCGGCGCCCCGCCCGCACCGATGAGCGACATGCCATATTGCCCATCACTTCCTCGAACCGCTCCTTCAGTGCCAGGCCCGCTTCATATTCGGCAAAGTCATCGGCGAGGTCTCGCAGCAATCCCGCCGTGTCCATCTCGCCGAACAAGGCGGGCGTTGCCCGCACACAGACTGCGCCCGTTCCGAAGGCTTCAAGTTCGAGGCCGAGCGCGGCCAGATCACCGGCGCGCTCGAGGATCCGCGAAGCCTCTTCCTCGGTCAATTCCACGATATCCGGGATCAGCAAGGCCTGCCGGCGCACACCGCCCTCTTCCATCTGCCGCTTCATCGCCTCGTAGACGAGACGCTCATGGGCTGCATGCTGATCGACGATGACGATACCGTCCGCTGTCTGAGCAATGATGTAAGTTTCATGCACTTGCGCGCGGGCCGCGCCGAGCGGGAATTCGCCTTTGCCTGACGCGGCTGGCTCTGCCTCGATGCGCGCCGCGGGGGCGTTTTCCGGCACGAAAGCATCTCTAGGCGCTTGCGCTACGCCGCGCAGCAGCGTCACGGGCCGCAGGCTCGGAGAATAGGCCGCCTGCCACAACACGCCCGTGGACGCCTCTTCCGGCCGCGCCCTGCCCAAAGCAAAGCCTGCGACCGTCGTCGACGCACGGTGGCCTGCCCCAGCAAGGCTGTGGCGCAGCGCGCCAATCATCAGTCCCCGGATGCTGGCCGCATCACGGAAGCGCACTTCCGTCTTCGCCGGATGGACGTTGACGTCCACTTCCTCCGGCTCGAGGTCCACAAACAGCGCCAGCATGGGGTGGCGGTCACGGGCGAGGAAATCCTGATAAGCAGCGCGGACGACACCGGTGAGCATTCTGTCCTTCACCGGCCGTCCGTTCACGAATAGGTATTGCATTTGGGCATTGCCGCGATTGAGGGTCGGCAGGCCCGCAAAGCCCGAGAGGCGCGCGCCGTCCCGGTCAGCATCGATGGCAATGGCATTGTCGCTGAACTCGCGGCCCATGATCGCGCCAAGGCGGGCTAGCCGTCCAGTCTCATCTGCCGTCTCTGCCACAAAGCGAAGGACAGTCCGGCCATTATTCTCCAGCGTGAAGCCAACCGACGGGTTGGCCATCGCCAGACGCTTGACCACGTCGGTCACGGCCAAGGCCTCAGCGCGCTCGCCGCGCATGAACTTCAGACGCGCGGGCGTGGCGTGGAAAAGATCGCCGACTTCTATACGCGTGCCAGTGTTTCCCCGACCCGTGAAAGCCGCCGGCCTGGGGCCGTCGATCCGTCCGGCGTCGGAGGAAATTTCGGCTGATGCCTCGCCTGCCGCACGGCTGACGATCCGCATACGGCTGACCGAAGCAATCGACGGCAAGGCTTCGCCGCGGAAGCCCATTGTATGAATGTTCAGAAGATCGACATGCCCCTCGGCATCTGGCACGAGCTTCGATGTGGCGTGCCGCTCGAGCGCGACGGCGAGATCATTGCCCGAAAGGCCGCATCCGTCATCCTCAACCAGGATCCGCTTCAGTCCGCCGTCTTCGATGGCGACCGAAATCTGCGACGCGCCCGCATCAAGGGCATTCTCGACGAGTTCCTTCACCACAGCCGCGGGGCGCTCGACCACTTCGCCAGCGGCGATGCGGTTGACGACCTCCGGCGGCAAACGGAGGATCACGGGGCGGGGGCGCACAGAATCAGGCATCAGGTTGTCAGTCTAACCCCTCTGCGCGCCGCTGTCCCCTGCAGCGCTGCGGGTCAAAGGATCGGTTGGTCCCGGTCACGGATCCACACCGAAAGCAGCCACTTCTCACCGAGCGTGACGGGCAGGCCCGCGTGCAGGGACCGTTTGTCCGGTGTGCCATCGCCGAGCACGTTGTCGAACGCGATCAGGCCGCCGGTCGGCGTGCGGGCATGTTTCTGGATCGCGTCGAACCAGGTCTGACCCTCCATGAAATTCTGGTTGAGATAGACCAGCGCTGTCGTGCGACGCTGGCCGAACTTCGACAGGCCAGCGGCAAAATGCGGGTTGGCCGGATCGAGAAAATCATAGTGCAGCCCATATTCCTCGCCGACCGCGTAATGAAGCACGTTCGGCGCTTCCTGCCACTTGCGTGGACGGCCGACAGCCGCCGCGATGCGGGCGAGACCGAGCTGCATGACCACGTCCGTCTGAAGGATACCAAAGCCTGTTCCGGAATTGGTGCGAATGCTGTCCTGCGTCCGGCCGCCCAGCTCGGGATTGTGCACGCGTGCCTTTTCCAGCTGGTTTGCGGCCTTCGCGATCCACCATTGGCACATCAGCTCCGGCAGGATGTGCTCGCCCGCAACAACCCACGGCGACTCAGAAAACAGCAGTGGTGCGGGCGGGTTCAGAAATGCCGCAAGCGCTTCGTCATTGACGATACCGCATTCCTGAATCGCGAGCAGCTGCGCCTGCGCCGGGCCGTCATCAGCCTGCGCCGCCGCTTCCAGCAGGTTAAGCGCCGCAGCAAAATTCGGAGGGCCCGCCACCCCGGCCGCCAGCAGCAGCGCCCGCCAGCGGACGGCCTCCGGAAATCCGGCTTTCACAGCCACATCAATCCATTTGATGCCGGCGGGCGGATCCTGCGGCGCGCCGTTGCCCACAATGAGGCGCAGACCGAGCTCAGTGATCGCGACCGGATGACCGTCCTTTGCCGCGAGCAGCATCCAGTTGAAGCTCTCCTCGGCTTTGCCCGCCTCCAGCAGCTGCCGCGCGAGCAGGAGCGCCGCGTCCATGTCACCGGCTTGGGCCTTGCGGGCCAGTTCGGCAGGCGCAAGGCCGGCGGCGGTCGTGTCAGTCATGTCTGGGTCCTCAGGGATGTCGGCGCTTTGAAGCTTGATAGCAGCGACACCCCGGGCGGACAAACCCCCGCATCACAGCCGCCAAGGCGCCGCACCCGGGGCGGGTTGAGTTTACCCAGCGATGGCGCCACAGATGGCGCTCATCGTAAAAAGGGATAGCCGCGTCATGCGCCTGCTTCGCAATGGTTTGCTCATTTGCCTGAGCACGGTCCTGGTCGCAGCTTGCGGCGCAGAGCCAGCACCTCAGGCCGAGACGCCTGCGCCAGCGCTCGCAGCACCTGAGGCATCCGCTCCGGCTGCGCCCCTCGCGCCCGGTCTCGAGTTTGCGGCGCTGCCGGCGCCCTACAACACGGCAACCTACGCGGCGGGCCGGCGGACATGGAAACTCTGCCAGTCCTGCCACGTGACCGCCGAAGGCGGCGGCAACCTCGTCGGCCCAAACCTGCATGGCCTGTTCGGACGGCAGGTCGCATCGGCGCCCGATTTTGACTATTCGCCAGCCCTGAAATCCGAGACCTTTGTCTGGTCGCCAGAGCGGCTGGAGCAGTGGCTGGCAAACCCGCGCGGCTTCGTTCCCGGAAACCGCATGAGTTTTTCCGGCGTCCGCAAGCCCGAGGACCGGCTCGCGGTGATTGCCTACCTCATGCTCGAAACGGGTTACCTGCCACCCGAGGCGGCCGAGTAACCTGCTCGGCCCCGAGCGACCACTTGCCGTGGTCCAGAAGTTTTCGGCGGAGCGTCAGGCGGTACGCATCGCGGTCAAAGGCTTCGAAGTCGTGATAGGTTACAGACCCGACCATTGCTTTGACGGTCCAGGCGTCGCCCAGGCCATATTCGCCATACAAGTCGCCGCGCCAGCCGTCGCCCGCGCGCACCCAAGGGGCCGCTTCAGCAAAGCCGGCGAGACTTGCCGCCGTGAATATCTGTGTGATCAGCCCCCGCGAGGCTGCGCACCTTGAGGTGGCAGCACGTTGTGGAAAAGTCTGATTTCCTATTGCCAGCGATTTTTTTGCAATGGTGGATCAGTGCCGCGGCGTGCGCTCCCGGATCCGGTCAAAGCCTTGCTTGATGGTGGCAAACCGCGCGTCGATGTGCGGTTCGAACTGGAGGTCTGTGAAAATGTGCGGCCAGTCGCCTTCGATCGCTTCCCGCACGAGTTCGCCCACGTAAAGCGGATCGATACCGCTTGCTATGGCGGCCGTGACCGCCTTCAGAACTTCCGTGCCCGGACCTTCCGTCGGCGCTGTCGGGACCTGGCCGGCAAAGCGGGCCGGAATGTTGCGGCCGGAATCCACGATGTTCGTGCGAATGACCCCCGGACACAAAACGGAGACACCTATCCCGCGCGGTGCAAGTTTCGGGCGCAGGTCCTCGGACAGTGCAACGACGCCAAACTTTGTAACATCATAGGCTGGGTTGGTCAGCGCGACCATCCCGGCAATGGACGCGGTGGAGACGATCTGCCCGCCCTCGCCATGCTTCTCGATCAGCGGACCGAAAATCTCGATGCCCCAGATCACCGACATCAGATTGACGCCAATCACCCAATTCCAGCCACCTTCGGTCCAGGTGCCGTAATCGCCGCCTCCGCCGACGCCGGCATTGTTCACAAGGATATGCACCTTACCGAACCGGGCAATGGTCTCGTCCGCGGCGTGTTGCAGGTTGTCCTTGAGGGACACATCGGCGAGCACGCCCGCAACGTCTGCATTCGTTGCGCGCAAGTCTGCGACCGCCTTGTCGAGCGCGTCTTTCTGGATGTCGCATAGCATTACCTTCACACCCGCTTGCGCAAGCGAGGTTGCAATGCCGAGTCCGATGCCGGAGGCTGCGCCTGTCACGAACGCGGTTTTGCCCTCGAGTGATTTCATCTCTTCCTCCCTGATTTTGGGCCACCCTGCGCCTGCCTCCGAATGTGCGCAATCGCCTACGCCACGTCAGCTTTGACGCGAACCTTCATGAATGAGAGAAATTGAGGTCATGAACAGCGCCGCGATTCTCGACACTCTTGAACGCGCCAGCGAAGCCTGCGCCGATCCGGCGCCGCTTGTCTATGACCGGCTGTTTGCGGCCTATCCCCACCTGGAAAGCCTGTTCGTGATGGACCGCGATGGGGGGGTGCGCGGCTCGATGCTTGAGACCTGCCTAAACATCATCCTTGGGCTGTTTGAAGGCAGCGAGACGTCCCGGTTTCTGATATCGGCAGGCCGAATGCAGCATGAAGGCTACGGCGTTCCCGCCGGTGAGTTTGACCTGATGTTCGCGGCGATGCGCGACACGTTCCGGGAACTGGCCGGCCCGGGCTGGACGCCCGGGGCCGAGACCGCCTGGGACGACCTTCTCTCAGAGATCGCTAGGATTAAATAAGCGCTGGTCTCTGCGAAAACCGTCCGTTACCCTTTCGCCGGACCCATTCGCTGGCAAGGAGGACCGCCAACATGACCGATTCCAAGACGGGCACCTACAACGCCATCTCCCGTGCCAATCACTGGATCGTATCGCTGGCATTCTTCGGCATGCTGGCCGTCGGTTTTTACCTCGAGTATGGCGGGCTCACACGCGAGGCGCGCGGCCCCATCATGGCGCTGCACAAGGCAACTGGCACGGTCTTGCTGATCGTCGTCGCCTGGCGCGTGATCTGGCGCCTCAATCAGGGCTTCCCGGCCTCCACCGCAAGTACGATGCCCGGCTGGCAAGTCATGGCCTCGAAAGCGGTACATTGGGCGCTGCTCGCGGCCATCATCGTGATGCCGCTCTCAGGCGTCTTCGGCTCGCTGTTCGCAGGACGGCCGATCGACATCTACGGACTGTTCACCATCCCGAGTTTTGAGAAGAACGAGGCGATCAAGTCTGCCGCAGGTTTCACGCACACAGTCATGGCCTATGCGCTCGCTGGCCTGATCACCGTGCACGTCGCGGCCGCGATCAAGCATCACCTGATCGACAAGGATGCAACACTGACGCGTATGTTGACAGGCCGCGTGGCGACAGCCGAGCCCTGAACGCGGCTACTCGAGCTTGAACTCGACGCCGATCTCGAGACCGCTTTCCCAGCACTTCACGCAGGCACGCGGAGACTTGAAGTGCGGGATACGCAGCTCGAATTCATCCGGCAACAAAACACCTTCGGGAAGGCTGAGGCGCGCCCCGCCCGGCGAGACGTCACGGACTTCGACTTCCTGCTTTTTGAACCAGCCAAGCTTGACCACCCCGCGAGCATCCACCTGTATGCGTTGACCGCGCCGATTGAACTTCGCAACGTCGAGACGAGGGCCTTGAAGAAAATGGCTGGACATGGCGTATCGGTTGCTGGGACGGTTGGGATCAACCTGATTTATGGCACAAATGTGTAAAGGCTTGGCAAAACAGCTTGTCTTGAATTGGGAACACTGCATTTACCTTTGCTTCACAGTTTGAAGGGCGGTCGACACCGATGAATCCAGATGTGTTGATACGACAAGAGGGCGGGCTCGGCCGCATCACGCTGATGCGCCCCTCTGCCCTGCACGCGCTCAACACGCCGATGTGCGGGGACATTCTGGCAGCGGTGACGGCATGGGCGGCTGATCCATCCATCCACCTTCTCCTGATCGACCATCAGGACGGCACGCGCGGCTTCTGCGCCGGCGGCGATATCCGCATGCTGGCCGAAAGCGGAGCTGGAGACGCTACAGAGGCGCGGGAATTCTTCCGCACCGAATACCGGATGAACGCAGCCCTGGAAGCTTTTCCTAAACCGATCCTGTCGATCATCGACGGCGTCACCATGGGCGGCGGCGTCGGATTGTCCGTGCACGGCTCTCACCGCGTGGCGACCGAACGCACGGTCTTCGCGATGCCGGAAACGGGTATTGGCCTGTTTCCCGATGTCGGCGGAGGTTGGTTCCTGCCGCGTCTCGGCGGGGAGCTCGGCACCTGGCTCGCGCTGACGGGCGCGCGCCTCAAAGGCGCAGACGTCGCCGCCGCGCGCATTGCCACGCATTACCTACCCTCCGAACTCGTGCCCGCGCTGTCGAGACAGATCGAAGCCGCGGACTTCTCCGCCGGCGCCGCAGACTTGCTGAACGAGATCCTCTCGCGTCTGACACATACCCGCGCCCACGCTAGCTTCGAGCCGTATCGCGAAGCGATCGATCGCTGCTTTAGGTTTGACGCGGCCGAAGACATTCTCGCCGCGCTGGACGCTGAAGACACCGATTGGGCGCGCACTGAAGCGGCGACCCTGCGCGCCAAAAGCCCGGAGACTGTTAAGGTGGCTCTCCGGCAACTCCGGGAAGGCCGCGCCGCAGACACGTTCGAAGACAGTATGCGCATGGAGTTCCGTATCGGCTGGCGAAAGGTGCAGAGCGCGGATTTCCTGGAAGGCGTGCGCGCCGTGATTGTCGACAAGGACAACGCACCGAAGTGGTCACCGTCCCGCCTTGAAGATGTAAGCGACGCAGATGTGGCCCAGTATTTTGAACGGCTCGGCCCGAACGAACTGACGTTCTGGCCGGCCGGCTGACCCATCATCATGCGCGGCGAAGTTCTCAAGCCTGACAACACGGACGGCGCCGGCCTGATACTCGGGGAAGATGGAAAACGCTACCGGTTCACAACGGCGCGTGTCCACAAGAGTGCCGCGCTGGCGTCCGGCACGCCGGTCGACTTCATTGCCCTCGGTGAGGAAGCGCGCGACATTTACGTGCTTGCGGCGCAGGTCGTCCCGCCTGAGGGAGTGCGCGTGCGCACCGGCGCACCCGTTGCCCCGGCTGGACGCGACAGCCTGTTCAAATATTTCCTGCGCGCAATATCCAGAAATTACTTCAATTTCACTGGCCGCGCCCGGCGTGCCGAGTATTGGGGATTTGTTTTATTTCAGATCATCATGCTTATTCTGCTGCTCATACCGGATACTATTATAACAGCATTGGCCTATAGCGCGACGGACCCAGATCGTATCGAGTTCATCCCCCTCTTCACGGGGCTGTTCTATCTATACAGTATTGTACCAGGTACCGCGATCGCCGTCCGGCGGCTGCATGACCGGGATCTGTCGGGCTGGCTCTACTTGCTGATCCTTACGCCTTATATTGGCGGTCTCATCCTGTTTATCTTCATGTGCTTGGACTCACGCCGGGAAACCAACAAACACGGCCCGAGCCCCAAGTACGGCGCAGACGCGAAAGTCGACGCATTCGCCTGACCAGACGCGGACGTTACGTATCAGTAACGGTTAATGCGCAAGCGTTTTTATTAACGCTAATCTTGATCTGTTCTGTGGTACTTATCAAAATATTAGCCCCCATCATGTAACTCCACCCAAACTACAACAAAAGTTGAGTGGTGGTGAAAATGATGATGATCGAAATGCAGGAAACTGCGAATACTTCTATCGGCGAGTCTTTCCTAAAGTCTCTGTCGCTTCTCGAGCAGGCACATCGCCGGCTGCACGATGTCGTCAAGGACGACCTTGAGCGTGGCGGTGAACGGTCGCTGACCGGCGTCCAGGCGCTCCTGCTTTATGAAATCGGCGAAGGAGAAGCTGCCGCTTCCGTGCTCCGCGCCCGCGGCGCCTTTGCTGGCACGAGCCTTTCCTACAACTTGAAGAAACTTCAGGAAGCCGGCTATCTCGTCCAGACGCGCTCTGAAGATGACAAGCGCACAGTCACGCTGCATCTGACGGACCGCGGCAAGAAGGTCCGCGCCCGCGTGGCGAAACTGTTCGAGAAACAGGCAATAGCCCTCGAGCCGACGGCCAGCGTCCGCGCCGATGATCTCTCGCAGCTCAACAAGACGATCTCGCGTCTTGAGCGCTTCTGGTCTGACCAGATCCGGTATCGTCTCTAAGCTTTCCTATCCAGCGATCGCGCAGCGCGTGATTGCTGGGGACCGGCTGAAGCGCACCGGCGAAGGCACTTGGCACAGAAGCCCCTGGCGCACGCGTCAGGGGCTTCAAATTGTCAGGGTGCAGAGCATCAGCCCTGTCCGGACCAGTCCGGATAAGGGACGTTCAGCGTCACGGAAGTACCATCAGCCGGGAGCGTCAGGCTTTCGCCGTTAAACGTCGGCGCTGCTCGCATCGTCGCGGCGCCGATCATCGACCAACCATCTGCCAGCGGGCCTGCTTCGCTGATGCCGAACAGGCCATTGCAATTGGAGCATGCCAGACCCAAATCGAATAGGCGCCTTCCGGCAAGTCATTGCTGAAGCTCTTGGCGCCTGCGGCTTGCTCCGGCGCGATGTCGCCGGCCGCGACGTCCTTCTTCATGAACTGAGCCTTAGTCTGGGCCCTGACATGAAGCGTCCCTCCCCGCGCCGGCAGACCTTAAAGATTGATCGTCAGAGGCGCGGCAAAAGCGGAACCCGCAAACGCAAGAGTGACTGCAACGGCAATCAGGCCCTTCACTTTGAACATTCGGGCGCTCTTTTGTGTTCGACAAGCACTTTGTGGGACACAGCTGTTAAGCCCGTCGACAAATTACGTTGAAAACCAAAGTCTGTGCCTACGCCTCCTGCTTGCGCACCTCAAGCTCCTGCTTCAAAACATCGAACTGAAGTCAGTGAGGTGTCGCATCATGAAACTCTTTGCGGTCTTTGTGGGCGGCAACCACCCGCGATCGAACATCGAGGTTCACGACCTCCGCTTTGTGACCGGCGAGACGATCTTGGACACCATCCCCCAGCTGCGCGCGGCCTGGTGGGGCAAGCCGTCCTCGCTTCATGTCGACGGTTATGCCGAACTGGCGCACGCCGACGGCCGGCGCATCGACGTTATCCCGGGGCCTGCACCGGCAAATCCCGAAGCCTCCCTGTGGTTCGTCAATGTCGGCGGCTACACGCCGGAGCTTTTTGGCGAGCAGCACCATTATCTCTTCCTGGTGGGCGCGGACAAAACAGAGGTCTGGGCGCGGGCACGCAAGCTGTCACCAGACTGGAGCGCCCGGCACAAGGACAACCTGGCCAGCGTCGATGACGTGATGGAGGTCAACGCAATGCTTGGCGATGAGGGTTTCCACATCCGCGTCTGCGAGCGCGTGACCGGCGCGCACGGCCCCCGGATTGTTTCGGACTACCTGCCACTTTGAACGAGGCAATCAGCCCCTGAGCATGTCCCGCGAGATGATCACCCGCATGATCTCGTTCGTGCCTTCGAGGATCTGGTGAACTCTCAGGTCACGGACGATGCGCTCGACATGATAGTCGGCGAGATAGCCATAGCCGCCATGGATCTGCAGCGCGTCATTGGCCACCTTGAAGGCCGTGTCGGTGACGAAGCGCTTGGCCATCGCGCACCAGCGGGTCGCGTCCGGCGTCTCGCCGTCAAGGCGTCCAGCCGCTTCGTACAGCATCACGCGGGCGGCCTGTAGCTCGGTTTCCATATCGGCCAGCTTGAACTGCACGCTTTGAAAGTCGGCAATCGGCTTGCCGAACTGCTGGCGCTCCTTGGCATAGCTCACGGCCTTGTCGAGCGCGAGCTGGGCGCCGCCGAGCGCGCAGGCAGCGATGTTGAGGCGCCCGCCATCAAGGCCGGCCATGGCAAACCGGAAACCGTGGCCTTCTTCGCCAATCCGGTTGGCAACAGGCACGCGCGCACTGTCGAGGATCACTTGTGCGGTCGGCTGGCTTTTCCAGCCCATCTTGCGCTCATTGGCACCGAAGGAAAGTCCGGGCGTTCCCTTCTCGACGATGAAGGTCGAGACGCCCCTTGCCCCGTCATCGGAGGTTCGCGCCATCAGCACATAGATGTCGGACGTGCCGGCGCCGGAGATGAACTGCTTGGTCCCGGTGATCACATAGTGGTCTCTGTCGCGCACAGCCTTCGTCTTGAGGCTGGCGGCGTCAGATCCTGAGCCCGGCTCGGTCAGACAGTAAGACGCGATCAGCTCCATCGACGTCAGTCGCGGCACCCAGGCCTTGCGCTGGGCGTCCGATCCAAACGTGTCGATCATCCAGGAGGCCATGTTGTGGATCGAGATGAACGCGGCGGTGGACACATCCCCATAAGACAGCTGTTCAAAAATCAACGCTGCGTCCGTTCGGGTCAGGCCTGCGCCGCCCATGTCTTCACTGACGTAAATACCCGCAAACCCGAGCTCGGCTGTGGAGCGGATCACATCGACCGGAAAATAGCTGTCGCGGTCCCAGGCTTCGGAATGCGGTAGCAACCGCGCCTCGGCAAACCTGCGCGCCATGTCGCGAATCATGATCCGTTCGTCGTCAAACATCAGGCTCATTGGCAAGTCGCCTCAATCTGAATATGTGTGCGCCCGAATTGCGATAGAGCTGGCCCTCATGTCAATGCGACGCCTTCCCGGTGGATACTCGATTTCGGGCGCCGCAGCCGCAGAAATTCCGGCCTTGATCGCCATCGATCTGGCGGCCGGCCAGCTGTTTGCCGGCACGGGCATGCTGCCGGATGACGCCCTTCAGGATCACGTTCCAGCTGACATCCTGGAGGACGCGGTCCCCGGCAGACACCTTGCTGTTGTGCGGGACAAGGCCGGCGCCCCGGCCGGATTCGTCATGACCTCCCTGCGTCCGGGTACGCTCTAACTCGACCAGATCAGCGTCCATCCGGCCCATGGGCGGCGCGGGCTCGGCGCAGCGCTGGTCAAATGGGTCGTCAAGGATGCCAGGAGCCGCAAGCGGGGGTCCGTGACGCTCTCAACCTTCCGGAAAGTTGCGTGGAACGGCCCGTTCTATCGCAGGCTGGGCTTCCGGGAGATTCCCCGCAAGCGGTTGGCGTTCTGGATGCTCGAGATCGAGACCGCACAGGCCGACAAGGGCCTCGACGTGTCCCAGCGCTGCTTCATGCGGCGCAAGTTGGGGTGGTTGTGAGCCCGCCCGAAATATCGCAAGAGTGACAGCATGACCCAGTTTCCACAGTCCTTTCCCGCCACCCGTATGCGGCGCCTGCGCCAGGCTCCCTGGGTGCGCTCGCTCACTGGCGAAAACGTGTTGACCCCAGCCGACCTGGTCTGGGCCGTCTTCATCCATGATGGCGAGGGCCGCGTGCCGGTCGCTTCGCTGCCCGGCGTGGACCGGCTCTCGGTAAACGAAGCGGCTGGCGCTGCAAAACGCGCAAAGGCGCTCGGTATCCCGGCGATCGCACTGTTCCCGTATATCGGGCCGGAGGGCAAGGATCCCGAAGGCACCGGCGCCCTCTCGCCGGACGGCCTCGTGCCGCGCGCGCTGAAAGCCATGAAGGATGCCGCTCCGGAAGTTGGTCTAATCACGGACGTTGCGCTCGACGCTTATACCAGCCACGGCCATGACGGTTTGCTGGACGACGACGGCACGATCCCGAATGACTCCACCGTCGAACGGCTCGTCACGCAGGCGCTCGTGCATGTCAGCGCAGGCGCGGATGTGGTCGCGCCGTCGGATATGATGGACGGACGCATCGGCGCCATCCGCCTCGCCTTCGAAGAAGAGGGCTTCACAAATGCGATGATCCTCGCCTACGCGGCAAAGTATGCCAGCGGCTTTTATGGCCCCTACCGCGAGGCCATCGGCTCGGCAGCAGCGCTGAAAGGCGACAAGAAGACCTACCAGCAGGATCCTTCGAACACGGACGAAGCGCTGCGCGAAGTGGCGCTCGATCTCGCCGAGGGCGCCGACATGGTTATGGTCAAACCGGGCTTGCCCTATCTGGACATTGTCCACCGCGTCTCCACCACCTTCGGCGTGCCAACGCTCGCCTACCAGGTCTCCGGCGAATACGCGCAGATCATGGCCGCCGCCCAGAACGGCTGGATCGACGGCGACCGCGTGATGATGGAAACCCTGCTGAGCTTCAAGCGCGCCGGCGCAGCGGGCGTGATCACCTATTTTGCCGAGCGTGCGGCCGAGAAGCTCGGCCGGTAGTCAAGCAGCGCAGGCTCAACCTGAGCGAAGGCGAAGGACAGGAAGCAAGACGCAACCGTTGCATCAAGCGCGCTCCTGATGCTTCGACTTCGCTCAGCATGAGCGCTTGGTGAGGTTCGTTCTAGTTATACACGGGCAAAGGGCTTTCCTTGAATTCCTCCTTCGAGAACATCTCCGACTGATCCGAATAGTGAGGCGAATCCGGGCGCCCCATCGCGGCACCGAAAGGATAGATGGTGCGGGTCTGCGGGGCACTGCCATCCTTCGGCCACTTCACCATCAGCATGAAACTGTCGCCGCCAGCGGCCACATAACGGCCATCGACTTCATCCGGAAGGAAGAGCAGTGCACGGAGGGTTTCTGGCCCGCCCGCAATGGCGAAGTCCGCCTTTCCACGGCGCAGGCGCGCAAACTCCGCATATGGCACATCAAGTTTGCCGAAATGCCCGCGCAGGTGCGCGTCAGCCTTGGCAAGGATATCGCGGCCCGCAGGCAGCGTCTCACGAGCATAAAGTTTCCATTGGAGGTCTTGCAACAGGATCAGCGCGAGCGAGTCGGCACTACCCTGACCGTCGGCCGTCCAATCCCAGGTATCCAGCAACGCAACGGCCTGCGTCAGCGTTCCCGCCGCGCGGGCATCTTCCAAGGCCGCCTTGAAGGCTTCGCCGAGGCGGGAGGATTTGTCATACGCCTTGTCGAACTTGATGCGGTGGATGTCGGCATCATCGAAAATGTCATCCGATTCCAATAACGTCTTTGCCCGGAGTATACGGTTAGTCTTCCACATCTCGACGCCCACAAGGCCGGGATAATCCTCAGGCTGCATGTCGTCCGCCGGAGCCGTCGCAAGCCAGGGGAGGTTGTTGGAATTGACGACATAGCCAGCAGGCGGGTTAAGCAGGAACGGGATGCGCTCAGGCGGCTCATACTCGGTCCAGATCAGGTCGCTGCGATCACCCGGCAGCACGTCTTCCCAGGCAATGGAGGGATCGCGCTTCGGCAGGCGGGCATTGTAAAGATAGGCAATGTTTCCAAGCTTATCGGCGTAGATGTAGTTTGTGGCAGGGATGGCCTGCATGGCCATGACCTCGCGCCATTCCTCGAGGGAGTTCGTTCGGCTTAGCTTATAGTACTGTTCGAACTGTCGTACTTCGCCATAGCCGGCATAGCGGATGGCATACGCGCCTGATTTGTTCTTTATGACCGGTCCGTGCACGGAGCCCCAGACGCTTTGGCGGACTGGCACGACGACCGGGCCGAACTTCACCTTCAGCCAGACGTAGCGATGCGCAAGATCTTTCCACTCCCCGTCGAGTTTGTAGCGTTTGCCGCTGTCGTCGAGCACGAGCTTGTACACATCGGTCAAGTCGGCCCGGTTGACCGTGTTGGTCCAGCCGAGGTTTGCGTTGTGCCCCATCAGGATGACCGGGCTGCCTGGAAACAGCGCGCCCTGCATCGACCAGCCCTCACCGCTCGCCACGCGCGCTTCGTACCAGGCGGCTGCGCCTTCCCAGGGTTGGTGCGAGTTGGAAACCAGCACAGTCGAGCCATCCGCCGTGCGGTGCGGCGCAAACGCGAAGGCATTTGAGCCGCGTTCAGTATCCGGCGGAAGCTCGCCATTGCCGAAAAGTCGCGAGACCGTGCCATCCACACCGAAGAAGAGCGGAGAAACCAGCACGAAGCCGCCGATCACGTCGTCTCCCGTCAGAGGGAATATCTGCGGGCGGAGGACTTCCTTCGGATGCATCGCCGCATAGAGATTGAGCCCGTCTGCATAGCCTTGTGCCATCGCGCGGGCTTCAGGCGAAACGGTACTGATGCCGGCCGCGAGCTGCCCCTGCACGTCAATCAGCTTTCCGAAGTAATCGGCCTGCGCGCCCTCCGGACCGTCTACCGCGCCCAGTTCCCCGCGTACGGCCAATACCTGGCGCTGGATGGTCGCAAAGTCATCTTCGGAATGCGCAAAGGCGAGACCAAACGCTGTGGCCGGGTCTGTTTCGCCATAGACCGTCGGGACGCCATATTCGTCGCGCTCGATCCGATACGGCGCGGGCGGCGCCGTGCTTTGCAGCCCTGACAGGCGAGCGCCACTGCTGGCGCAGGAGGAAACCGTGAAGCCGAGGGCAATCAGCCCAAGGAGCATGAGCCCCGCTCCGGCGAAACGAAGAAGGCGCATGATCATTGTGATACTCCGGAGTTGATTTCGTCTGTCAGCGTATCAATCACGCCAATGTATTTCTGGATGAGGATCGTTGCCGCGCGCATCTCGGCGAGGCTGGCGCCGCTGCGCCTCAGCCCCTCTTCGAGCAAGCGCACTTCCTTTGCCACCATCGCCTCAACCCGGGAACGGCCCTTGCGCGTGACGGCGACGAGGCGAGATCGTTGGTGCTCGGGATTGGCCTTGAGCGCCACAAGCCCGTCTTCGGCGAGCGCGTCCACAAGGCGCTGGATGAATTGGCGGCTGGTGGCGCGCCAGGTGGCGATCTCAGGCACGGTGCGCGGACCGGCGGCCATGAGGTAGCGCAGAATGACGCGGCTGGCACTCGCAAGCTGGCGATCACCGTGAACCGCGCCGACAATTTCCGACACACGGAAATGGGCCTGCGAGAGACTGTCGGCAAAGCGAAGCACATCGCGCAGGTCACCGCTCAGGGAGGCGTCGTGGGACAATTCCATATGACAACCATAGTTGTCATTCTGCGCCGGCGTCAATCACGCTCACGAAAGCTTGAGCGTCATGCGTCCCAGACCTGGTACTTTTTCCGCATGTGCGCGACGCCGTCCGTGACGATCTCCGCCAGCACGCCCATGTCGATCTTGTCGAGGCTGCCGAAATAGAGACAGCTCTGGCCGGTTTTGTGCTTGCCGAGACGCGCGAGGCGGTCAGTCATCTCGGCCGATGTGTAACCGGGCAGCACATAGACCACCATGTTGGCCTTGCGGGGGCTGAAACCCGTTAGGCACATCTCGCCCGAATGTCCGCTCTCATACGTGTAGGCGTATCGCCCGAAACCGATGATGCTCGGCCCCCACATTTTCGGTTTCAGGCCGGTGACCTTCGACATCCACTTGAGCAGCATTTCAGCGTCGGTCTTGCGCGTGCCGTCTTCCATCGCGGCAATGAAGTCCTTCGGCGTCACCGTCGTCACTTTGGTCTTGGGTTCATATTTCGCCACCGGTTCCTCCTCCAGTCGGCGCAGACTGAAGCTTACTTCCCGTCGCAGTCAAGCAGGGCGCGCGTTTTCCCACAGGCGCCCCAAGAGGCGACCTGCACGCGGCACAAATGCCGTCTCGGGGGCCGCCAAAATCGCGACAGCGCCGGGTCCAAGTTTGAGGCCTGCGGCCGTGCGCGCCTCGTCCGGCAAGGCAAGATAGGCGCCCTTGAGCGCATCAAGACAGGCCGCGCGGTACGGCGCAGCGGGTACGGACCAATCCGCTCCGCCTTGTGTATACTGCACAGTCGCTGCGGACTGGCTGACGGCCAATGCGTTGGCCTCCAGATAAGGCAGATAGTCGCGCGCGGCCATCGTGATCAGCCCCTGCAGATCATCGGGCACACGTTCGGGCAGCGATGCTGCCTCGGCGTCGTCAGGCGTCATGGCCCAGACGCGTGCAACCCATGCCTGCGTGTATGGCGCGGTCTCGCGCAGGATCGCGGCAGGTGTCGGATCGTGCGAGAAGTGACGCAGGAACGGGCCCATCAGGCCGAAGTCAGCCTCGACGGGCCGCTCTCCCATCAGGAAGGGCCGGACACGGAAGATCGCTTCGAGCATCTGCAGGGTGTCGCAGTAGAGCGCTTCGATCACGGGAGCCGTCCGGCGCGTTATCCCGTCTCGACTAAGGTATTGGCGGCGTTGGCGCGCGAGGATCAGGCGGCGGCGCACGCTGAACGGGAGCGGAACGTCGCGCAACATCGTTCGTGCAATCTGTGAACTCATCAGTGCTCGGTCTTCAGCGAAGGCCCAGCGATAATACAGTGCCGGGCGCCACAACCACTCGTCGAACAGGTCTTCCAGCAACAGACTGAAGAAGCGGGTCAGCGGACTGCGCGGCGACAGCGCGGGGCCCGTGAAACCTGTTTCAAACTCCGCGATGATCGCCGTCGTGTCGGTGAGCCACCTGCCATCCGGCGCCTGGACCTGCGGCATCTGGGCAATGCCGGTTTCGCGCGCACAGAGCCGGAAGTCGGCCGTGTCCATGTCCACAAACTCAAAGGCGACTCCTTTGACCCGGAAGTAAGCTTCAAGCTTGCCGGTAAAATATGAAAGCTTGAGCCCGTGCAGGCGATAAACCGCCTCCCCAGGGCCGCCGGCTTTCGAATGGCCCTGAGGACCGGGTACAGTATCCAAGGCACGCTCCTTATTGCACCCGGCGTTGGGGTGTTATGATTTGAGGCGGGCAATCAGGCTGGACGTATCCCAGCGGTTTCCGCCCATTGCCTGCACTTCGGCATAATAGGTGTCCACAATCGCTGTCACCGGCAGGCTCGCGCCGACCTCCTCTGCCGCATCCAGCGTGATGCGAAGATCCTTGCGCATCCAGTCGACCGCGAAGCCGAAATCGAACTTGCCCTCGGTCATCGTCTTCCAGCGGTTCTCCATCTGCCAGCTCTGCGCCGCGCCGCCGGAAATCGCCTCGATCACCTTCGCCGGATCAAGTCCGGCCTTATCCGCGAAGTGAAGCCCTTCGGCGAGGCCCTGCACAATGCCGGCAATGCAGATCTGGTTGACGGATTTCGCAAGCTGGCCAGAGCCTGTCTCGCCGATCAGGGTGATCTTGCGTGCGAACGCATTCATCACCGCCTCAGCGCCCGCGAAGGCAGCTTCGTCGCCGCCGCACATGATTGTCAGCTTGCCATTGATCGCGCCCGCCTCGCCGCCGGAAACCGGCGCGTCGATGAAATGCGCGCCCTTCGCCTTGCAGCGCGCCGCGAGCTCGCGGGCGAGACCGGCCGAGGCCGTCGTGTGGTCGATCACGGTCATGCCGGCGCCGAGGCTCGGCTCGAACGCCTCGAACACGGCGCGCACATCCGGGTCATCGCCGAGGCACATCAGGACATACTCAGCGCCAAAAACTGCCGAGGCCGGGTCTTTCGCCGCCTCGCCCCGGTGCACACCGGTCCACGCGGCGGCCTTGGCCCCGGTACGGTTCCAGACGCTGACCTGGTGCCCCGCCCGGGCGAGATGACCCGCCATGTGGAAGCCCATGACCCCGAGGCCAAGAAAAGCGGTGCGCGCCATGACTGTCTCCTTTTGGGACGCCCAATAGATCGAATTTCACCGAAAACCCATCCCTCGCCGAAGCGTCAGTTTCACCATGACCTGATAGACGGGTGGTCTCCGTCAGAAGGACAGGACCAGGACGATGGCAATCGCCATGCCCCCGAGGACCCGCGCAGGCAGAATGCCTGTGCTCCCCCCCCGCAAGATGGGGACGTGGAAGATGGCATATGCCGACTTCCTGACCGCTCTGATGGCCTTGTTCATGCTGATGTGGCTCGTCAGCGGCGTCTCGCCGGAGTCGCGCGCGGCGATTGCCTCGGAGTTCAAGCCGCAGAACATGGCGGCAAGCGCGGCCTCTCTGCCCAGGGTTCCCGACGAAGCCGCCCAGCTTTTCGGCCTCCTGAAACTGTCCGAAGCTCTCAAACTAGCTGGCGATAGCGTCATCCTCACCGCGCAACCCGACGGCGTGCGCCTCGATCTCGTCGACACGTCGGGCCGCCCCCTCTTCGAAAGCGCCAGCGGAGCCCTGACCGCCGAAGGCCGCGCATTGGTCTCGGCCGCCGCCGCCACACTTGCCCCGCTGCCAAACGCCCTGTCCATCGAAGGCCACACCGACGCCTTCAGCCTGGTCAAAGCCGGCTACTCCAACTGGGAACTCTCGTCAGACCGCGCCAACGAGGCCCGGCGCCTGCTGGAAGCTGGTGGCGTGACCTCTGAACGCCTGCGGGCGGTCACCGGCCTGTCCGAGACCCGGCCCCTCTACGCCGGACAGCCCCACCTCGCCCAAAACCGCCGGATCAGCCTGAAAGTTCACCTGATCACGCAGCCGTGAGGCATTCGGGCCACGCCGGTGTGTCATTTTTACCGCGCCGAGCCCCCCGCCCCCAATTCGCCCCTTGGCGCGGGCCCGGCGCCGTGTATCGTCAGGCCAAATGAAGTTTACGGATTCCCACTTGTTACCAGCTGGCCTCGAACGGTCGCTGCGGTTCTATGTCACGAACCCTAGCCCATGCCCGTATTTGCCTGACCGGAAAGAGCGCAAGGCGTTCACGAACCTGGCAATTCCGGAAGCGGACGCAGTGCATAACGTGCTCAGCCAGTCGGGATTTCGCCGTAGTCAGTCGATCGCTTACCGGCCCGCCTGCCTGCGCTGCAATGCCTGCCGCAGCGTGCGCGTGCCGTCGCGCGAATTCGATCTCAGCCGGAACGACCGGAAAGTGCTTGCGAAAAACACCAGTCTCGTGCGCCGGCCTGTCACCCCTCAGGCAACGCGCGAACAGTTCCGGCTGCTGAAATCCTACGTCAAAACCCGGCACGACAATGGCGGCATGTCCGAAATGACCTACCGCGATTACGTCGCGATGGTGGGTGGCAGCCCGGTCCAGAGCCTGATCTTCGAGTACCGTGATGGCCCTGAGGACAATGCGCCGCTCGTTGCTGCCTCGATCACAGATATCCTCCGCGACGGGTTCTCGATGGTCTATACCTTCTTCAATCCCGAACTTGAGGCCCGCAGCCTCGGCCATTACGTGATCCTCGACCATATCCTCCATGCAAAGGAACGCGGCTTGCCGCACGTGTATCTGGGCTACTGGGTCAAGGGCAGCCCGAAGATGGCCTACAAGCGCCGCTACAAGCCACTCGAAGTGCTTGACGGCGACGCCTGGCGCCCCTTGAGAGACGACGAGTAATCCGCCAGAAGCGAGGGCCCGGCAGAGGCCTGCCGTGGCACAAGGGGAGGCCTGTCGATGATCAACCGGCGCAATCTCGTCGGCGCAGCCGCTCTCGGGCTGGCAGGCGCCGCCGCCACCTTCGCCAATCCGAAATCCGGCGAGGCCCTCTCCGGGCCGGCGATCAGCCGCAGCCGCCGGCGCTTCAACATGGTCACGACCTGGCCCAAGGGTCTGCCCGGCCTCGGCCGCGCCGCCGAACGTTTTTCCGAATTCGTACTCGCGATGTCGGACGGGCTGATCGAGGTCAAAGTCTTCGCCGCCGGTGAGCTCGTGCCGCCTTTCGAGAGTTTCGATGCCGTGGCCAACGGCTCGGCCGACATCTATCACGGTGCCGAATACTACTGGACCGCCAAGTCCACAGGCTTTCCTTTCTTCACCGCCGTGCCCTTCGGCATGACGGCGCAGGAGATCATGGGCTGGATCGATCATGGCGGTGGGCAGGAATTGTGGGACGAACTCTCCGGCCAGTTCGGCATTAAATGCCTTCAGGGCGCCAATACCGGCCACCAGATGGGCGGCTGGTTCCGGCGCGAGATAACCGGTCTCAATGATTTCGTCGGCCTCAAGATGCGCATCCCGGGCCAGGGCGGCGACGTGCTGCGCGCGCTCGGCGGGGCATCCATCGCGCTGGCCGGCGGGGAGATCTATCAGGCCCTGCAGACCGGCGCGATCGACGCGACCGAATGGGTCGGTCCGTGGAATGACTATGCCCTCGGCTTCCACCGCGAGGCCCCCTTTTATTACGGCCCGGGTTTCCACGAGCCTGGCGCAAGCCTCGCCGTCGGCATCAACCGCAAGGTCTGGGACAGCCTGATTCCTAGCGAGCAGGCGATCTTCAAGGCCGCCGCGTCGGCCTGCAATCACATAGCGCTCGGCGAGTTCACATACCAGAACTCCGTCCATCTCGACCTCCTCGTGCGCGAGCACGGCACACAGCTTCGTTCGTTCCCGGACGAAGTGGTCAAGCGTATGTCCGAAGCCGCGTTCGACGTGCGCGCCGCCAGTGGCAAGGACGGCATCGAGAAGCGCATCTACGAGAGCTTCGAGGCATCGCTGAAGCTGATGCGCGGCTGGGCGGGCGTCTCGGACGGGCGCTACTACGCGCTCCGCTCGCTTGGTAAATAGGCATCGGGGGCGAGGCGTTCATGGACACCCAAGTCTTCCTCACACTGGGCACCGCGCTCAAATGGGCCGGGATCGCCCTGTTGCCGCTGTTTGCGCTGCCGCTGGTCGTGCTTGCCTTGCCGAAACTGGCAGACGGACTCGCGAAAAGACTCATCGCCTTCATTGACGCCTTGTCAGGCAGCGCGCTCGGCGTCGCCATGGCCTGCGGTGTCGCCCTGATCTTTCTCCAACTGATCGTCGTCCTTCTGCGCTACGCCTTCGGCCTGTCCTTCACCTGGCTCAGCGAAGCGATCATGTACGCCTTCGCCGCTATGTTCATGCTCGGCGCAGCCGGCGCGCTTCGCGACGATGCTCATGTACGGATCGATATCCTCCGCCCACGCTTCGGCGAGAACGGCCGCAACTGGATCGAACTCGCCGGCGCTTATCTGTTGCTCTTCCCGATCTGCATGCGGATCATCACGACGAGTGAAGTCGGCCTTGCCCGCTCCTGGCTTCTGCTTGAAGGCTCGCGCGAGTCCGATGGCCTGCCGATCTTCTATCTCTTCAAGACACTGGTGCCCGTGTTTGCCTTACTCCTGATGGCGCAGGGCTTGTCGGAATCGCTTAAGGCCGCGCTTCGCCTGACCGGCGCCCTGCCACCGGCCGAGCCGTCCGATCCGTTGTCGAACGGAGACAAACGTGGAGCTTGAAGTCGTCCTTGCCATCGCGATGTTCGTCTCGGCGGTCGCGGCGCTTATCGCAGGCTATCCGGTTGCGCTCACGCTCGGGGGCGTCGCGCTGCTGTTTGCACTCATTGGCATCGCGCTGGGCGTGTTCCCGGATTCCTTCCTGAAGGCCTTCCCCAGCCGGATCGAAGGCAATTCGATCATGCAGAGCCAGACGCTCATCGCAGTTCCGCTATTCGTGCTCATGGGCGTCATCCTCGAACGCTCCCGCGTCGCCGAAGACCTGCTGAACATCGCCGCCCGCCTGCTGGCCGGGGTGCGCGGCGGGCTCGGCTTCGCGGTCATCCTCGTCGGCATGCTGCTGGCAGCCTCGACCGGCATTGTCGGCGCGACGGTTATCTCCATGACCCTGATCGCGCTGCCCACCATGCTGCGTCAGGGCTATGACGTGCGCCTTGCCACTGGCACCATCGCCGCCTCCGGCACGCTTGGTCAGATCATTCCGCCCTCGATCATCCTGATCCTTCTCGCCGATGCCATCTCCAATGCCGCCAGCCAGGCAAACCTCGCGCAGGGCGCAGGCTCCGCCGTCGTCTCTGTCGGTGACCTGTTCGCAGGCGCGCTGATCCCAGGTCTCCTGCTCGTCGCGCTTTATCTCATCTTCGTCGCGATTGTGGCGATTGTCCGCCCCTCCGCGGCGCCCGCCGCCAAACTTGCTGACGGCACCGCGCCGCTCACCTTCAACGACGTCGCCCTCGGCCTCGGTGCACCGCTTGCGCTGATCTTCGCTGTACTCGGCTCAATCCTTGGCGGCGTTGCACCGCCCACGGAAGCCTCCGCCATTGGCGCGGGCGGCGCTATCCTGCTCGCTGGCCTGCGCCTCGCGCGCGGCACCGGCAGCCGTCTGGGGCCCATATTGCTGGCCGGCGTTGCCAGCCTGCCGGTTATCCTGATCCTGCGGAATGTCCTGGACCTGCGCGTCGGCGACATTGCCCACTCCGGCCTTGCGGCTGCGGCGATGGGGGCAACCGCGCTGGCTTGCCTGGTTCTGCTGGCGTCCCTTGTCGCCGGCCTCCTCGTCCTGCGCCGCGCGGCCGAGCTGAAGCCAGCGCTCAAAAGTTCCGCCCACATAACCTCGATGGTGTTCCTCATCCTGATCGGCGCCTCGCTGTTCAGCCTCGTCTTCCGCGGCTTTGGCGGGGATGATCTGGTGGCGGAAATTCTCCACAACGTGCCGGGCGGTATGTGGGGCGCCCTCGCCATGACCATGCTGGTCATGTTCATCCTCGGCTTCTTCCTCGATTTCGTCGAGATCATCTTCGTCGTCGTGCCGCTCGTCGCGCCGCCCCTGATCCTGCTCGGGTGCGACCCCGTCTGGCTCGCCATCCTGATGGCCGTGAACCTGCAGACGAGTTTCCTGACCCCGCCCTTCGGCTTTGCGCTGTTCTATCTGCGCGGCGCGGCGCCGCCCGAAGTGACGACGATGCAGATCTGGGCCGGCGCTGTGCCGTTCATCGGACTGCAATTGCTGCTGCTCGCCCTTGTCGCCGCCGTGCCTTCCCTGGCCACGTGGTTGCCTTCAGTGGTGGCGCGCTAGGCCGATGGGACAGGATATTTCACCCTTTCAGGCGATCGCGATCAGCCGGCGTGCGCATGAGATGAAGGCGGAAGGCCGCCGCATCTTCCACATGGAATTTGGCCAACCCTCCACCGGGGCGCCCTCCGCTGCCATTGCGGGCGCGCGTACCGTGCTGGACACCGAAGCGATGGGGTATTGGGAGAGCGTCCCGCTCAAGGCCCGCATCGCGCGCCATTACCTGGACAGTTACGGCGTCGATGTTCCGGTCCACCGGATCGCGATCACCTGCGGCGCCTCGCCCGCGCTGGTTCTGGCACTCTCAGGCGCCTTCAATCCCGGCGACCAGATCGCCCTCGCCCGTCCGGGCTATGTCGCCTATCGCAATACGATCCGTGCCTTGAACATGGTCCCCGTCGAAATTTCCTGCGGCGAGGCCGAACGCTTCCAGCTGACAGCGGCGGCGCTCGCCGCGCTGGACCCGGCCCCGCAAGGCATCATCCTCGCGAGCCCCGCAAACCCCACCGGCACGATCATCGATGCCGCAGAACTCGCCGCAATCGTGGACTCTGCCCGGAAGATCGGTGCAAGGATCATCTCGGACGAGATCTATCACGGGCTGAGCTACGGCCCGAAGGTCCACTCGCTGCTGGAGTTCGATCCCTCGGCCTACATCGTCAACAGCTTCTCGAAATACTTCTCGATGGCAGGATGGCGGCTCGGTTGGCTGGTCTCACCCGAAGAGAACACTGCGCGCACCGCGGCCTATATCGGCAACCTGTTCCTCACCGCGCCCTCGCTCGCCCAGCATGCGGGCCTGATCGCGATGGACAGCCGCGAGGAGCTCGACGCGAATGTCGCGGTCTACCGCGCCAACCGCGCCCTGTTACTGGACGCCCTGCCGCGCTTCGGCCTTGAGCGCATTGCCCCGCCTGACGGCGCCTTCTACATCTACGCTGATATCGCACGGTACACGGACGATAGCCTAGCCTTCTGCCTGCGCCTGCTCGAAGAAACCGGCGTCGCCGCAGCGCCCGGTGTCGATTTCGACCCCGTGGAAGGCCGCCGCTTCATGCGTTTCTCCTTCGCGCTGTCGACAGCCGAAACAAAGGACGCCCTCGCACGCCTCGAACCCTGGTTCAACGCGCAACCGAAGCGCTGAGAGCGAAAAACACCCGAGTGCTCACGACCTGACGAAGCAACACCCGTGCGGCAGCGGCGCATAGCCGAAGAACCCGGCGTCACTTGTTTCGATCTTCCTCAGCAGCTTTGAATGCACTTTCGCGAAAGTCGGCGATCTCGCGAATATCCGGATGCGCCGTCTTCAACGCAGCGAGCCGCGCCAGCCTCAGCTCCACCCGGGTCCAGTCGCCCGCCCGCCAGCAGGGGGGCGGCGTGGGGCGCCACTTTAGCCTCTTCCTCAGCGATCCGTGTGACCAGAAGGAAAGTCGGCCCTCAAGGCGCCCAGGCGGGCCAGTCGTGCGCCGAGCCCGGCCAAGTTGTCCACTTGACCGGCTGATCCTGCGTCGCCCATGGCGGGGCCTCGCTCATCTTCCGGGTGGAAATGGCAATAAATACCTCCACGAGTCGAACGGAGGACACTTCAATCATCGGGGCCCGATCGCAAGTTTCACAGCAAGTTCTTCGGCGAGGATCGGGGCCCGCGTGCAGGCGCCGCCTGTCAGGGGCGCGAGATCCTGAACCCGAAACCGGCTCGAGCTTTTTCGGCGTCGTCACCTGGCGCGTCTTTGCCTTCGCTTTCGGCTTTGGCAACTTCCGGAAACGGCTCTGGCACCAGCCGAACCCGATACCGACATCCAGCAGCGCGTCCGAGCGCCCGCACGGGCAGGCAAACTCCCAGACATCGAACACCCGGTAGGTCTCCCCGGCCACAAGCGGCACAGGCTCACCGGTCAAATGGTTGGGGGCTGCGTTGACGCACAAGACCAGATCGCCGGGACCAAGAGCATCACTCATCGCCTGAGAAGCCTACCACAAAACCGCGCGGGCGGGCCATACCGCAGCCGAAGCGCAGAAGCTCAGGGATTGGCGGCGGCGCAGGCGCCCCAGAAGGATTCAATACCCGGCAAGTCTCCCTGGTTGAGGGTCTGCTCAGGCACGAATACCTGGAAGTCCTCTTCCGGCATGACGCGGATATAGAGCGTGCGGGCAAGGCTTTCGGGAGACTGCTGCGCTTCGTTCCAGCATCCGGGCGCGATCGCGCCGAAACTAAGCTCGTTCTCGCCGGGCGCCTCGTTCTTCAGGCGCACGAGTTCCTGGCTGAGGGCCGACAGCCGCTCGGTATCTTCCGGCAGCGTGGCATAGGTCCAGATCGAGAAACCGTCCTTTTCCTCGCTCGCGAGGAAAGCGCTGTCATGGCCTTCGAAGATCGACATCGGAAACGACTCCGCAAGATCAACGCCGAGCCGCGGGCTCGTGACATTGATCTGCAGGTAAGCGCCATCGCCATAAGCGCGGAAGGTCGAAGGAATACGCATCGCGAGCGCGATTTTTGAGAGGTCAAGCTCGGTCGGGTCCAACGTCGGCTGAGGCGCCTGAGGTTGCGGAGCTGTTACGCCGCCAGAGGCGTCCGCCGTCATCGGCGGCTCATCCGAAGTCGGCGTTTCGGTTTTCGGAGAACAGGCCGCCAGCAAGACTGCGCAGGCAAGGAGAAGGACACGCATCGAGTTCACCCCTGAAGCGGATTGTTTGAACGGGCTGTCAGAAACCCACCTTTGGCGGCTCATCCATCGCGGCGCGTCTCTCGGCGCCAACATCAAAGAAATCACGCGCTTCGAAGTTGAAGCTGCCCGCAATGATCGAGCCCGGAAACTGTTCCCGCGCCGTGTTATAGTCCTGCACAGCCGAGTTGTAGAACCGGTAGGCGGCAGCCAGCTTGTCCTCGATCATGGACAGCTCCTGCTGCAATTGCAGGAAGTTGGTGTTGGCCTTCAGGTCCGGATAGGCCTCTGACAAGGCGAACAGTTTGCCGAGCGCAGCGCCGAGCGCGCCTTCTGCTTGCGACATCTGCCCGGCGGTGTTGGCCGCCTGCGCGGCGTTGCGCGCGGCGATCACCTGCTGGAAGGTTTCCTGCTCGTGGCTCGCATAGCCCTTCACGGTTTCAACGAGGTTCGGGATCAGGTTCTGGCGTTGCTTCAGCTGAACATCCACGTCCGCGAAAGACTGGTTGCAGCGTTGCCGCTTCATCACGAGACCGTTGTAGATCAGGATGATCAGGCCTGCGACCGCGACGACGACCGCCAGGACGATAAGAAAAAGATTCATGGGGCGCCTCCTCCGTGAGTTCGAACCCTACGCGTAGCGGCGCCCGCCCCGATCCGCAACCCTGCGCCTGAAACAACGCGGGCACAGGCTGGCCGCAGGCGCAAAATGGGTTATTTCAGTGAGATGACCGACGCCGACATTCTCGCCCACATGATCCGCAGCGCCCACCGCGTCGCCGTCTTCACCGGCGCGGGCATCTCCACCGAAAGCGGCATACCGGATTTCCGCTCGCCCGGCGGCGTCTGGAGCAAGATGAAGCCGATCATGTTCCAGGATTTCGTCGGCTCGCGCGACAAGCGCCGCGAGGCCTGGACGCGCGTGTTCAACAGGACGGCTGGCTGGACGGGCGCTTCTCCAAACGCCGGACACTACGCGCTCGCCGAGCTCGTAAGGTCGGGCAAGGTCGCCAGCGTCATCACGCAGAATGTCGACAACCTGCACCAGGATTCCGGCGTACCGGACGGTCAGGTGATCGAGATCCACGGCAATGCCAGCTATGCCAAGTGCCTCACCTGTTCGAAGCGCTACGAACTCGAAGACCTGCGCCATCGCTGGGAAGCGGACGACGACATCACCTGCATCTTCTGCACAGGCCTGATCAAGACCGCGACCATCTCCTTCGGCCAAGCGATGCCGGAAGCCGAGATGGAACGCGCCACCGAAGAAGCCTCTCTGTGCGACCTGATGCTGGTCCTCGGCTCGTCCCTCGTCGTCTATCCGGCAGCGGGCATCCCTCTCCTCGCCAAACGCCTCGGCGCCCAGTTCGCCATCATCAACCGCGAGCCGACCGATCAGGATCCGTATGCGGACCTTGTGCTGAATGCCGAAATCGGTCCGCTGATGACGAACGTGCTGGAGCGGCTTTAGTCCCGCACCGGTACCGTACTCGCGAAACATACCATTCCGCCGGCGTCTGCGACCAGTCATCATTGGAGATGTCCTGATACAGAGGCGGCAGGACTATCGGCCCAAGATTCTTTTATCCGAGCCGCTCCGCCAGCTGCTGAGAAGCGATATTCCAGGACCGGACCGTGTGGATCACGCGCGGCTCGCCCGGTTCAGGAAAGGCAAAATCCGTAGCGGCAACTGCCCCTTCCGGCGCGAGCCCCTTTCCCTGGAATTCCGGCAGCGGACTCCAGCCGATTTCAACACACGGCCAGCCAAACGGCTTTGACGGCCCGAACCGTCCGGCGAACCGTCCCCTCTCTTTGCCGATCGCGCACAGCGAGCCCCGCCCATGATCGCCCGTTGACCGGCGATTGAAAGAGGCTGGGGCGAGCTCTCGCGCTGGTCCTGAATACTGCCCGAGATGGCCTTCAAGGACTGATCAGCCTCCATCAGCGCCCAGGCGTCGAGATCCTCGCGCTGAGGTGGTCATAAGATCAGGCGGGGGGGGGTCAATCCGAACCGTTTACCCGTTGTCTGAACATTATCCCGAGAACGTCCCACCTTTCGGGAAGCCCTTGGGCACGACCTTGCCGGCCTGCGCCCGCGCGCCGCGCCACTCCTTCCATTCCTCGAAGGCGCGGTGGCGCCCGCCCGTCATGACGATCAGGCCGTCCCGCTTGTCGAACGTCATCAGGTCAGCAAGTTCATACTTTCCCGTATAGGTCTGCAACTTATTGCCCTTGCCGCGCGACATTTCCGGCAGGTCCTTGAGCGGGAAGATCAGCATCTTCCGGTTCGTGCCAACGACCGCGATCATGTCACCGTCGACCGGCGCGCAAACGAGCAGCTGCCCCTCGCCGGTGTTGACGACCTGCTTACCAGCCTTGCGGTTTGATTCCAGTTCCGTCTCCGGCACTACAAATCCGTACCCGGAGCTCGATGCCATCACGCGCTTGCGCTCGGGGTCAAACTTGAACATCGCGACGATGCCGACATTGTCCTCAAGCTCGATGGAGAGCCGGATCGGCTCGCCATTTCCGCGTCCGCCCGGCAGCCTGTCCGCCGCCAGGATGAAGGCGCGCCCGTCAGACGACATGATGACCAGCCGGTCTGTCGACATCACTTCTTCCGTCCAGGCCGGGCCGTCGCCCTCCTTGAACTTGATCGAGTCGGCGTCGATGCCACGGCCTTTCATTCCGCGGATCCAGCCTTGCTGGGACAGCACTACGGTCACCGGCTCTTTCGGCCGCGAGGCTTCCAGAGCGGCCGCAAGATCCACATCCGGCGCTTCTTCGAAGCTCGCGCGGCGGCGGCCAAGATCCGTTCCTGGATCAAACTCGTCGCGCGCCAGCTTCAGGTCGTTCGATACACGTGCCCATTGCTTGCGCACCGAGCCGAGCAGCGAAATCAGCTCCTCGCGCTCTTCCTTCAGTTTCGTGTGCTCGCCGCGGATTTCCATTTCCTCAAGCTTGCGCAGGGCGCGCAGGCGCAGGTTCAGGATCGCTTCCGCCTGCAGGTCCGACAGCTTGAAGCGCTTCATCAGCACTGGCTTCGGCTCGTCCTCAGTCCGGATAATGCGGATCACTTCGTCGATATTGAGATACGCAACGAGGAAACCGTCGAGCAGATGGAGCCGCTTCTCGATCTTGTCGAGCCGGAACTCCGAACGCCGCACCAGCACTTCGCGGCGGTGATCCAGATACGCCTGCAGCACGGCCTTCAGGCCCATCACCTGCGGCGCGCCCTTGTGCAGCACGTTCATGTTCAGGCTGAAGCGCGTCTCCAGATCGCAAAGCTTGAACAGGCTCTCCATCAGCACGTCTGGCTCAACCGTCTTGGCGCGCGGCACCAGCACGAGACGTACGTCCTCGGCGCTCTCGTCGCGCACGTCTTCGAGCAGCGGAACCTTCTTCGCCTCAAGCAGTTCGGACAGTTTCTCGAGCAGGCGCGACTTCTGCACCTGATACGGAATCTCGGTCACGATGATCTGGTACATTCCGCGCCCGAGATCCTCGACCTGCCAGCGCGCCCGCATCCGGAAACTGCCCCGTCCCGTCTCATAGGCCTCCAGCATCGCGGCGCGTTCCTCGACGATCACGCCGCCCGTCGGAAAGTCCGGGCCCTGAACAAAGTCCATCAGCTCCGCCGTCGTCGCCTTCGGCTTCTCGATCAGGAACCGCGCCGCATCGATCACTTCCGCCACATTGTGCGGAGGAATGGAGGTCGCCATACCGACGGCGATGCCGGTCGCACCGTTCGCCAACAGGTTCGGATAACCAGCGGGCAAAACCACCGGCTCCTCATCATTCTCGGCGTAGTTGGGACGGAAATCGACGGCGTTCTCGTCGAGCCCTTCCATCATCAGCTCGGCCGCGCGCGTCATGCGCGCTTCGGTGTAGCGGTAAGCAGCCGGGCTATCGCCGTCGATGTTTCCAAAGTTGCCTTGCCCGTCGACGAGCGGATAGCGGACGTTGAAATCCTGGGCGAGGCGGACCAGCGTGTCATAGATCGAGCTGTCGCCATGCGGGTGATAGTTACCCATCACATCGCCGACGATCTTGGCACACTTGCGATATCCGCCCTCGGGGTCGAGCCGCAGCACGCGCATGCCATAAAGGATGCGCCGCTGAACCGGCTTCAAGCCGTCACGCACATCCGGCAGCGCCCGGGCGGTGATGGTCGAGAGGGCGTAGGCCAGGTAGCGCTTCGACAGCGCCTCAGTCATCGTTTCATTGATGATACGGTCTGCCGGCGGCTCAGTTCCACGTTTCGACATGTCGGTCTCTTTGCAGTTCGTGCCACATTCTTGTGCCACCGGCTGGCCAGAACCGTGTCCGACTCACCGATACGCGCAGGTTAACAGAAAGCGGCCTTTGGTTAAGGAAATGACAAGGCTGGAACTGCAAAAAATCCGCCGGCGCCACTCGATCGGCCTGGTCGCGCCGTCTGAACGCCTTGTGAATGAACAGGTCTTGCCAGCCCCTGCGTCACCCCGTCAGGATCGATCCAGACAAAACGTCCAGGGAGGACCATCATGAAGCTCATCAATTCCGTCGGCCCCAATCCGCATGTCGTGCGCATGTTCATGGCAGAGCGCGGTATCACGCTCCCGCTCGAAGACATCGACATCATGAAGGGGAAGAACCGTGAAGCCGAATACCTCAAGACCAATCCCGCCGGTCAGTCGCCTGCACTGGTTCTCGATGACGGATCAATTGTCGCCGAGATCACAGCGATCTGCGAATATCTCGATGAGAAGTTTCCCGGCGCCAGCCTGATCGGCGCGACACCTGAAGAGCGCGCCCAGACGCGGCGTTGGGCCCGTTGGTGCGACCTCAACATCATGGAACCTCTCGCCAACGGCTTTCGCTTTTCCGAAGGTCTGCCGATTTTCCAGAGCCGGATGCGCTGCCTGCCGGAAGCGGCGCCTGGCCTCAAGGCCAAGGCGCAAGATGGGCTCGCCTTCCTCGACGGTCAGCTCGCCACGCGCACATACGTCGCCGGTGAAAAGTTCACGCTCGCCGATGTATTGCTCTTCTGCTTCCTCGCCTTCGGCGGCGCGGTCGGCCAACCGCTGAACCCGGAATTCAAGAATGTCGGCCGCTGGTTCGCAGCCACCGGCGCAAGGCCGAGCGCTAAGGCCTAGGCTTTACTCAGCAGGCGGAGCACCAGCCGTTCGCGCTCGGGCGGCACGCCCCGGTGAACGGCAGCGAACAGGCGGTTCTCCAGGAAATGCCCGGTCAATCTGAGCCCGGCGGCAATGTCGCCGGGCTTTACGTCTGCGGTGGGCCTCAGCAGGAAATCGGGCAGCGCCAGTAACCGGTCGAGATAGTCCTCAGCTTCAGAGCCCCGCACGGCCCGGCCCGTCTTCGGCGAGACGTGCGTCAGCCCGTCATTTGCCCCCGAGATCGCGCATTCTTCAAGATCGAGGCCAAAGCCCAACGCGGAGAGAAGCCCGAGCTCCCAACGCACATAAAGCGCGGGCCAGATATGCGAATGCTCGAGCTGGTCGAGCAAAACGCCCGACGCCTCGTAGAGGCTAGAGCCCGCCGCATCGCCTTCGTTCATGCTGGCTCGCAGGATCGACGTGATGGCGGAAACCGCCGACAAGGCGGGCGCATCCTCCAGTAGGCGGGACGCGCGGTCCCGGCGCGCCTCCGCGACATCAAACCGCCCAAGCTGGTCATCCAGCCGCCCGCTCCAGCTGAGCGCGACCGTGTTGCCTGCCTCAAACTGAGCCCGGCGGCGCCGCGACGCCCCGCCATAGACGAGCCCCGAACGCCGCCCGCGCGTGGCTGTCAGCACGTCGAGGATCAGCCCGCCTTCACCAAAGCGGCGACCACCCAGAACGATGCCGTCATCGGACCAGTTCATACATCAAATTCGAGGCCGAACCCGGAATAGTTCTCGCGCTTCTCCTGCCAACGCTCGTCGATCTTGACGAACAGGAACAGATGCACTGTCCGCTCCAGCATCTCGGTCAACTCGGTGCGCGCTAGCCGGCCGATCTCCTTGATCTGCGCGCCGCCCTTACCCAGCACCATCGCCTTGTGCCCTTCGCGCCCGACGATGATGACCTGCTGTATACGGACGGAGCCGTCCTTACGCTCTTCCCAGCTCTCGGTCTCGACCGTCAGCTGGTAAGGCAATTCCTGGTGGAGACGCAGCATCAGCTTTTCACGGGTCACTTCCGCTGCCAGCACGCGCATCGGCAGATCGGCAATCTGGTCGGGCGGATAAAGCGCCTCGCCCTCCGGCATGTGCGCCGCAATCGCTGCGCCGAGCTTCTCGACGCTGTCGCCTTTCTCGGCTGAGATCATGAAAATTTCGTCATACACGCCTTCGGCGTTCAGTTTCGCCATGACGGGCAACACACGGTCATGCGGGAACAGGTCAATCTTGTTGAGCGCGAGGATCGCGCGCGTTCCCGTTTCCTTCAGTTGGCGGATGACCCGGCTATCGTCCTCAATGGAGTGGCGCTGCGCGCCGCTCGTGCGGCCTTCATGCTCGGCCACCCAGGCGGAAGCGTCGATCAGGTGCACGACGGCGTCCGCATCGTCCGCGCCGCCCCACGCTGCTTTAACCATCGCCCGGTCCAACCGCCGTTTGGCAACGAAGATGCCCGGCGTATCGACGATCACCACCTGCACCGAACCGATCTGCGCAACACCCCTCACCGGAAAGCGCGTCGTCTGCACCTTGTGCGTGACAATCGCCACCTTCTGCCCGACGAGCCGGTTGGTGAGCGTAGATTTTCCGGCATTCGGCGCGCCGATGATGGCGCAGAAACCCGCATGCGTAACGGCCTGTTCGCTCATGTATTGCCTTTCAATTGTTCCAGCATCCGCGCCGCCGCCTGCCGTTCGGCATCACGTTTGGATGGACCCGATGCCGCCGCAGCGCCGTTCCCGGAAATGCGGACTTCAACTTCATATTCCGGCGCATGGTCGGGGCCGGACCGGCCCGTCACCACATAATCCGGGAGCGGATGACCCTGCCCCTGCGCCCATTCCTGCAGCAGGGTCTTGGGGTCCTTGGTCTCGACCGGCCCGCTGTTGAACTGCGGCGCCCAGGCCTTCTCGACAAACTTGCGCGCTGCGCTGAGGCCGCCGTCCAGATAGATCGCCGCGATCACCGCCTCGCACGCATCGCCGAGCGTCGATTCTCTGTCCCGCCCGCCACTTGCCACTTCGCTGTCGGACAGCAGCAGGAACGCGTTGAGGCCCAGATACCGGAATGCTTCCGCACACGCGCCTTTCTTGACGAGCCGGTTGAGACGCGGCGCAAGGTCCCCTTCGGTCTCGTTCCGCCGCCGTTCGATCAGCCGCTCGGCAATCAACAGGTTCAGCACCCGGTCGCCGAGGAATTCGAGCCGCTGGTTGGCATGTTGCAGCGAGTCCGCCGCGCTCACGGCGCTCGGATGCGTCATCCCTCGCACCAGCAGCGCCTTGTCCTTGAACCGGTGACCGCAGGCGATCTCTGCTTCGAGAATCGCCGCTTCGCTGATGCCTGGCCGGACGGCCTTGGCCGCCGCGCGCTGGCGTGTACGTTTTGGGCGTGCGTGCGTCATGCCTGCGCCACCGGAACAGCTTCAATGATCACCTGGGCTTGCGCCCACGGATGATCATCCGTCAGGGTCAGGTGCACCACTGCCGTATGCCCCGGCGGCGTCAGCTTCGCCAGCCGCGCTGCTGCTCCGCCCGTCAGTTCAAAGCCCGGCTTGCCGGAGGGCAGATTGATCACGCCCAGATGCTGCCAGTGCACGCCCCCGCGCGGCACGCCGGTGCCCAGCGCCTTGGCGCAGGCCTCTTTCGCGGCAAACCGCTTCGCATATGTCTCCGCGACACGCCGCCGTCCGCGCGCCTTGGCAATCTCGTAAGGCGTGAATACGCGCCGTTCGAACTTCTCGCCAAACCGGTCGAGCGATCGCTGGATGCGCTCGATATTGCAGAGATCGTTGCCGATACCGATGATCATCCTGCTACTGCCGCGCCGCGCGCGATGTCCATCCGGCGGCGCATCTCACCGATCGCCGCGTCGAGCCCGATGAAGATTGCCTCGCCGATCAGGAAATGGCCGATGTTGAGTTCGGCAAGCTCAGTAATGGCAGCTACCGGGCCGACATTGTCGAAGGTCAGCCCATGCCCGGCATGCGGCTCGATGCCCCGGCGGCGCGCGTCAGCCGCAGCGAACTTCAGCCGTTCGAGTTCGGGTCCGGCCGCTTCAGCGCCGCCCTCCAGCCAGAGCTCCGCATACCGCCCGGTATGAAGCTCCACCACCGGCGCGCCGAGCACTTCGGCCACGGCGATCTGCACCGGGTCCGGCTCGATGAACAGGGACACACGCGAGCCCGCAGCCCGCAGCGCCGTCACGATAGGCGCGACGCGGTTGTGCATGCCGGCCACGTTCAGCCCGCCTTCCGTCGTCCGCTCCTCGCGCCGTTCCGGCACGAGACACACCGCATACGGACGAAACACTGTGGCAATCGCCTGCATCTCTTCCGTCACCGCCATCTCGAGATTGATCGGCAGGCGCGTTGCATTACGGACGGCGTCAAGGTCGCCGTCGCGGATATGGCGGCGGTCCTCACGCAGGTGGATCGTGATGCCGTCCGCGCCCGCCGCTTCCGCAATATGCGCCGCGCGCACGGGGTCCGGATGCGGCCCGCCGCGTGCGTTGCGGATGGTGGCCACATGGTCGATGTTGACGCCGAGGCGCAGGTAGCCGCTCATCCGGCGAGCCCCCGCGAGCCGGGCTTGACGGCAGGCATCACCGCAAGATCCGGAGGCAGAGCATCGGCCGCATAGTCAGGAAAATTCACCTGCGCGAGTGATATGAGGTCGCAGCCCACATCCGCGCGCCCGCCCGACCGGTCGATGATGCACGCCCCGCCGACCACTTCGCCGGGTAACCTGGCGAGTGCCTCGACCGTCTCGCGGAAGGACAACCCTGTCGTGACGATATCCTCGGCAATCAGCACACGCTCGCCCGCCGAAATCGAGAAGCCGCGCCGGAATTCGAGCTTGCCCTCGACACGTTCGGCAAAGATCGCCCGCGCGCCCAGATGGCGTGCAATCTCGTATCCCGGAATTATTCCGCCCACGGCCGGTCCCGCGACCACATCAATCCTGCCGAATGTCGCCGTCAGCTTTGCCGCCAGCGCCTTGCAGAGCTTCTCCGATAAGTCGGGCCGCGAAAAGACGAGCGCCTTCTGCAGGAAAACCGGACTGCGACGCCCTGATGATAGGATGAAATGCCCCTCGAGCAGCGCGCCCGCATCGCGGAAAACATCAAGCACATCGTCACTGGTCATCCTGGGCCTCCTGGTCGCGCACGGCGCGGTCAACCACGGCCAGCGACCGCAGCGCGGCGAGAATCTGGGTCAGGCGTTTCAGGTCTTCCACTTCAATATCCATCATCAGTTCAATGAAATCGCGCTGGCGCAGGCTGGTCGAGATGCCAACGATATTGCCGCTGGACTCTGCCACCGCCGAGCAGAGCTTGGCCAGCACGCCGCGCTGGTTGGCGGCGTTGATCCGTACGCGTCCAACCGCAACAGCGCCCGTCTTGGCAAGCTCTGTCCATTTCAGGTCGCGCCAGAGTTCAGGCTGGTCGTCATACTGGGCCAGCCGGGGACAGCTCGATACATGCACGACCAGACCCTTGTCCGGCACCTGCACGCCAATGATCCGGTCGCCCGGCAGCGGGCGGCAGCAATGGCCCAGGTGCAGCGTGACGCCCGGCGTGAGGTCTTTGCCCTCCACAAACAGCGGTGCGTGCCGGCTGTCGATCGGCGTCTTGTCGGAATCCGTCGTTCGCTCGGGCTCATATCCAGGGAAGGCGGCGCTCACGATCGCCGATGTAAGAATACGCCCGCGGCCCGCCTCTTCGCGCAGGTCGTCGATCGAGGAGATCCCGAACTTGTTGGCCACCTCGACCAGCATCACGTCCACCGGGTCAGCGCCCGCGCGGCGCAGGGCCTGGTTGATCAGGCCTTCGCCAAGGCGCCGAAACTCGGCCGCCTCACGGTCGCGCTCCAGTTTGCGCTGTTTCGATTTGGCGCGGCCGGTATAGGTCATCGCCTCCCAGCCGATCATCGGCGCCGGCGCCCGGCCACGGACGACATCTACCACGTCGCCGTTCTTCAACGGCCGGCGCATGGGCTTCTCCTCGCCATTGATCCGAGCACCGATGGCCGTATCGCCCACAGCCGAGTGCACGGCATAGGCAAAGTCCAGCGGCATCGCGCCTGCCGGCAGGATGATCAGCTTGCCCTTCGGGGTGAAGGTGAACACGTGCTCGCGGTACATCTCGAGCTTGGCATGCTCGAGGAACTCGCCCGGCTCCGCCCCGTCGCGAAGCAATTCCGCGAAGGCCTTGAGGTTGGCTTCGGGATCGAGACCCGCCGCGCGCGCGGAGTCCACGTCGAAACCGTAGGATCGGTTCTTGTAACCCCAGTGGGCGGCCACGCCGTACTCCGCCGTGCGATCCATCGCTTTCGTGCGGATCTGCAGCTCCACCCGCCTGTTGCCCGACGCGCGGACCGTCGTGTGCAGGCTTGCATAGCCGTTGGGCTTCGGCACCGAGATGAAGTCCCGGAACCGGTCCGGAATACAGGCCCAGTGCGTATGGATTACTCCGAGTACGGCGTAACAATCCTTCACATCAGCGAGCATGATACGGAACGCGAAGAGGTCTGCCACGTCACGGAAGGAAATCGATTTTCGCTCCAGCTTGCGCCAGAGCGAATAGGGCTGCTTGCGCCGTCCACGCAGCCGGTATTTCAGGCCCGTCTCGTCGAGCAGCGCCGTCAGGTCTTCGCGGATCCGGTCGAGGTCGCCCTTGTTCTCCCGTTCCAGCTCTTCCAGCCGGTAAAGGATCGCCCTGCGCGCTTCCGGGTTCAGTTCCTGGAACGCGAGGTCATCCATCCGCGCGGCCACATCATAGAGGCCCACGCGGCGCGCCAGCGGGGCATAGATATCCATCGTCTCACGCGCCGTACGCTGACGGCTTTCAGGCTTCTTCCGGAAATGCAGCGTTTCCATGTTGTGAAGCCGGTCGGCGAGCTTGACCAGCAGCACACGGATATCACTCGTCATCGCCAGGATGAACTTCTGGAAGTTCTCTGCCTGCGCGGCTTCCTTCGAGGTGAACTCAAGCTTGTCGAGCTTGGTGACCCCGTCCACGAGTTCCGCAACGTCCGCGCCAAAGCGCACTTCGATATCGCCGATATCGATCTCGGTATCCTCCACCACATCGTGGAGCAGGCCCGCCACGATGGTCACCTCATCTAGGCGCACGTCGGCGAGCAGGCTCGCCACGCGGATGGGGTGGGAATAATAGGCCTCGCCGGAATCGCGCTGCGCGGCGCCGTGATGCTTCACGGCAAAGTCATAGGCCTGGCCAAGAAGTTCGGATTTCACCCTTGGGTGATAGGCGCGCACTTTCGCGATCAGTTCTTCGCGGGTCGGCACGGGCGGCAGGTCGTCCACCGGCGCAGGAGCGGCTGCGCCAGCTTTTGTGCCAGCCCCTTTTTCCGGTTCGGAAAGGGCGCTGCCGTCCATGAAGTCTCCTAGAGGCGGTCGTCGCGCCCGGATTCGATCTCGGCCTGGTAGGCGCGCAGGACGTCGTCTTCGGTTGCTGCCGGGGCGGCCATGAGGGCCTGGCGATCGGCTTCGCGCTCGTTCTCCTCGCCCGGACGGATGTCCTGAAGGCTCGAAATCAGCGCTTCCTTGATGACTTTCAGATCGACGGCAGAGTCGGCGATTTCGCGCAGCGACACGACCGGATCCTTGTCATTGTCCCGGTCGATAGCCAGCGGCGAGCCTTCGCGGATCATCCGGGCGCGGTGCCCGGCCAGCAGCACGAGCTCGAACCGGTTCGGAACCTTCTGGATGCAGTCTTCGACAGTAACGCGGGCCATATCGGGAAAATCTCCTGAGAACCGCCCTTTATATGCGCTGCAGCACGTCGCGGCAACCCATCCTTGCAGCCTTCCGCAAGCGTGGTTAAGCGAGAACAATAGCGATTCCGGGCAATTGATTGGCCCCTCCTATTTGAAGAAAAGGCGATTGCCAATGGCCTTCTACAAGGACGAACGCCTCGCCCTGTTCATCGACGGGGCAAACCTCTACTCGGCCGCCCGCGCGCTTGGCCTCGAGATCGATTTCCGCAAGCTTCTCAAGGAGTTCCAGTCCCGCGGCCGTCTCATCCGGGCAAGCTATTACACTGCGATTGTCGAAGGCGACGATTATAGCCCCGTCCGCCCGCTCGTCGACTGGCTGGCCTATAATGGCTTCCACGTCGTCAAGAAGCCCGCCCGCGAATTCGTGGACCGCGACGGGCGCAAGCGCGTGCGCGGGAACATGGATGTCGAACTGACCGTCGACATGCTCGAAGCCGCCGCCTGGTGCGATCACATCGTCCTGTTCAGCGGCAATGGCGATTTCCGCCACCTCGTCGCCGCCGTGAAAGCGCGGGGCGTGCGCGTCTCGGTCGTCTCGACGATGGAAGCCACCCCGCCGATGATGTCCGACGAGCTACGCCGGGAAGCCGACACCTTCATCGAACTCGCGGACCTCGGCGAACTCATTGCACGCCCCCGGCGCGAGACCAGCGACGAAAGCCCCGCCGGCGAAGACGACTGAACCGTGCTTAGCCGCCCCGGCTTAACAAGCCGCGCACGCCGCCCGACGTCAGCAGCGCCACCGAGGCCAGAGCCGCCGGCAGCGACACGCCTGGCGGCGCGGCAATGAACACCGGCCGCCAGTCCGGCTGGAACTTGGATTTGTAGGCCCTCAGGCCCTGAAAGCCATAAAGCCGCTCGCCCGAGTTGTAGACAATCTGCCCCAGCTTCGCGAGCGGCGGCGCAAACCGGCCGGCCCGGATTCCGGACAGCGGCGCCATGCCGAGATCGAGCGTGCGGAAGCCTTCCGTCTTTGCCCATGCGAGGATGCTGAGGAACAGGAAATCCATCAGCCCGTTCGGCGCGTCATCGCTGTGGCGCATAAGGTCCACCGCCACCTCCTGCCCGCCCGGTCCCGGCCAGAGCGAAGCGAACGCGACTGGCGCCTCGCCCGGCCGCGCGACCAAAGCGACCGGAAACCGCGAGAGGTAATCCCGGTCAAACCGCCCGAGAGAAAACGACTTCTCGCGCCCGGCATGCGATCTCAGCCAGGCATCGGAGACGGTCTTCAGCCCGTCCCAGGGCAGCGCCCCGCCCGGCGGCACGATCTCGACGCTCCAGCCGTCCCGCTGCATCCGGCTGTTGGCCTGACGCAGGCGCGCGCGCGACGGGCCCTGCAGGCTGAACGCCTGCACATCGACACACGCCGTCTCGCCGATCTTGCGGATCACATGACCAAGCTCGACCAGCGGCGGCAGCAGGTCGCCGTTCGCGGCGTAGATCACCGGCGCCTTCCCGGCCCGGTCGCTCGCCTCGTGAAAGGCCGTCAGCGCCTCGAACGTCTCTTCGGCCGGACCAACCGGATTGCCCATCGCAATCCAGAAACCGGCATGCGGACGATACATCACGCAGCTTCGCCCCGACGGCGTGAACACGAAGGACTTGTCTCCCACAAACATCAGGTTCGCTTCAGCATGGCCATCTGGCGCCGCCGCGAATATCTCTGCGGCGCGGGCGAGTTCGCCGCGCCGCTCGCTGGGATCTGCTCGCGCCTCGCGCACGCTGGCCAGCTGCCAGCCGGCGACCAGCAATCCCCCGACAAGCGCCGCCGCCAGCGCCCGCATGGATCGTGGTGCATCCGAGTCGGCAAGGAAGGTCCACCAGAGATCATCTTCATACGGAACGTCCTGGTAGGAGACGAGCAGGATGCCGGCCGCAATGCCCACCACGACCACCATCGCCAGGATTCCCGGCGCTGACAGCAGGCTGCCGGACAGATGACCCTGCCGGTAGAAACTGTCCCGGAACGGCAACAGCGCCATCGCCACCGCCAGAAGCAGCCCGGCCTCTTCCCAATACAGCCCCTTGAGCAATGACAGCGCCGCCGCGGCCGCCAGCACGCCAAGCGATGTCCAGTAGGCCACATCGATCCGCCGCCAGATGCCCGCCGCGAGGAACAACAGCAACATGCCCGCAATCGACGCCATCTGGTGCGAGAGTTCGGCGACCACGAGCCCTGAGACCTTCATCAGCGCATCCATGCGCGCCGGCAGGTTCGGCTGCACCGCCGAGAAGATCAACAGCACGCCGGTTGCAAAACAGAGCACCGCCGCAGCGGGTGGCACAACGGCGTCCACAAAAACCCGCCAGCCAAACTCGCCGCCGCGCGAGCTTTCTGGCAAGCGCCGCTCATCGGGCTGGGCAGGCGCGCTACCGGCGGCAAGGTGTTGGTCGGTCATCTGGCTTGCTGTCTCGTGGCTGCGACTGCTACATGGAACGGAATGAACCGAGCCTCAAGGCCGCGCCGCGGGAACTTCACCCGCCCGGAGGCGAGGTCACGACTTCGGACATCAGGCCGGAGCCCCAGATGCCGCGCGTGCCCCATCCCCGGTTTGTCGTCTTTCTAATTCTTCTGGTTTGCGGCGTGGTGGGCACGGCCATTGTCTGGCCGCCCGAGCGGGCCTTGGTGATCAGCTTCGATTTTGCGGCCGCCGTCTTCATCCTCTCCAGCCTGCCACTGATGCGCGATGACTCAGCTGAGGACGCGCGAACTCGCGGCGCGCGCGATGATGGCGGCCGCGTCCTGCTTTTGATTGTGACGTTCGTGTCCTTCGCCTGCGTCCTGGCCGCGACCGGGCTGATGTTTGCGGGCCGCAATGCCTCGTCCGCAACCAGCATCATGCTCAGCCTGGCGACGTTGATCGTCTCCTGGATATTTGCGAACCTCGTCTTCGCCTTCCACTACTCGCATATCTTTTACGACCAGATTGGCGGCAAGGATCGCAAGGGGCTCGACTTTCCAGGTACGGACGAACCGCACTTCAGCGACTTTGTGTATTTTTCCTTCGTCATCGGCATGACGTGTCAGGTGTCTGACGTCTGCATCAGCGATAAAGCCCTCCGGCAAACCGTGACAGCGCACGCCGTGGCGGCCTTCTTCTTCAATCTGGGTGTGCTGGCCCTGGCGGTGAACTTCTCGGCCGGCTTTCTTTCAGATGCTAGCGGCGCATCGTGAAGGTGATGCCCGCAAAGTCTTCCGTATCGGACAGGCTTTTGTTGCGGTCGCTGAACGCGACCTCGCGGCGGATATAGCTGAGCGAAAGTTCGCCGCCCGCCCGCTGGATGGAGAAACCGGCCTGAAGGTCGCCGACCGTCAGCTGATCCGTCATCTGCATGTCGGACAAGCTGTCAGCCCCGAGGCGCTGGATATCAGCATCCCAGACGAGCGCTTCGCCCTCTGCGCCGACGAAGACGTACCAGCCTTGGGGCCGGCCGGCCGAGTCGAGCACGTCGAGACCCTGGCCGAAGCGCACTTCACCGCCGAGGCGCTGGCCGGTCAGATCGCCGCCCTCGCTCACCGCGAAGCGCGGGGCAAGGCCGACGTCGAAGGCAAGGCCGGTCTGCACGCTGGTGGCGGCGATCGATACGCCGAACGACACGTCATTGTAGTCCGTGTTCGGCTGGCCATAGTTGGAAAGCGCGACTTCGGCAGCCACCGAGGCGAGCGCCGGGCTCGCGCTCCAGCCGAAGTCATCGGAAACTTGCGAGACACCGTTCATGCCGGAACTCATCAGGCTGAGGGGCGATGGCGCCGGCGTTGTCGCGAAGACAGAGACGCCGGCTTCAGGGGCAGTCAGACGTAGACCGGGAGATCTCACGGGAACCACCGGAATGCGCACATCGGAGAGCACCATTCCCGCAGGCGAGCCAGGTTCAGATGTGTTGATCGCCCCGTTCCCGAAACTGCCGGGCATCGCCAGCGTCATTCCAGCGGACGGTTCAGCCGCCGGTTCGGAGTAAGCCAGCGCTCCGGGCGAAACGCACCCCTGACAGACCAGGGTAACAAGGCTGCTTACGATCATGATGGCCATCTGGCGTTCACCTCTCACAGTCACATTCCTCACTCAGCTGTACTCAGCTTGAATAAGAAACTGTTCCCGCCCTGTTAACTTAACATGAAGGAGTTGAGGGCCCAAACAACTTTCCGCGCCTCGAAGATTAATTAGTGGCGATTCAGCCCGCATTGGAAGTCTGCCCGGCAAGGCATTGAAAACGCTGAGTTTTAACCGGGATTCCGGTAGGCGCGGCCGTGAAGCCTCCATTAACCAGTTGATATATTTGACAAATTTGCGGCGGTTGCGAAGACTTTGCCGGAATCAGAATGGCCCGCCTGGTGGGCGGGCCATCCTGATTTCCTATCCCCTAAGGTTGCATTTACTGGCAAGCGAGGCACTCGTCGTAGTCCGTGCTTTCCGCAGTCAGCTTCTCGGTTTCGACCCGGTCCGTACCCGCGAAAGCCGCGCGCTGGACCGATTTCGACCGGCAGTAATAGAGCGATTTCAGGCCGCGCTCCCATGCCGTCCAGTGCAGCATGTGCAGGTCCCACTTGTTGATGTCGCCCGGCAGGAAGAGGTTCAATGACTGCGACTGGCATACGAATGGTGTGCGGTCGGCGGCCAGTTCGATGATCCAGCGCTGGTCGAGCTCGAAAGCCGTTTTGAAGACGTCCTTCTCTTGCTGGTCGAGGCAGTCGAGGTGCTGCACCGAACCCTCATGCTCGAGGATCGACCCCCAGATCTCCGGCGAGTTGAGCCCCTTGGCATTGAGCAGGTCTTCGAGCTGACGGTTCTTCACCGTGAACGAACCCGATAGCGTCTTGTGCGTGTAGACGTTCGCCGGGATCGGCTCGATCCCGGCCGAGGTGCCGCCGCAGATGATCGAGATCGACGCGGTCGGGGCCACGGCCAGCTTGTTCGAGAAGCGGGCCATCATGCCGACATCGCGCGCATCCTCACAGGGGCCGCGTTCCTTGGCGAGTTTCACCGAGGCCGCATCTGCGCCCTGGCGGATATGCTTGAATATCTTGAGGTTCAGCGACTTTGCCGTCGCGCTTTCGAGCGAGACGTTCATCGCCTGCAGGAAGGAGTGGAAGCCCATGACGCCGAGCCCGACCGAGCGCTCACGCTTCGCCGAATAGACAGCGCGGGCCATTTCCGGCGGGGCGCGTTCGATGAAGTCTTCGAGCACGTTGTCGAGGAAGCGGAACACGTCCTCCATGAACATCGGCTCTTTCGACCATTCGAGGAACGTCTCGGCGTTCACCGATGAGAGGCAGCAGACGGCCGTCCGGTCGACGCCGCGGTGGTCGACGCCGGTCGGCAGGGTGATTTCCGAGCAGAGGTTCGACTGCGTGACCTTCAGGCCGAGGCGCTTCTGGTGGGCCGGCATCGCGTTGTTCACGGTGTCGGTGAACAACAGGTACGGCTCGCCGGTCTGCATCCGCAGCTCGAGGATCTTCTGCCAGAGCTTGCGGGCATTGACCGTCTTCAGCACGTCGCCGGATTTCGGCGAGATGAGGCCGAAGTCTTCGTCATTGCGCACCGCCTCCATGAAGGCATCGGTGATGTTGATGCCGTGATGGAGGTTGAGGCTCTTGCGGTTGAAGTCGCCCGACGCTTTGCGAATCTCGAGGAACTCCTCGATTTCCGGATGGTGGATGTCGAGATAGCAGGCGGCGGAGCCGCGGCGCAGCGAGCCCTGGCTGATCGCAAGCGTCAGCGAATCCATCACGCGGATGAAGGGGATGATTCCCGAGGTCTGCCCGTTCTGGCCGACCTTCTCGCCGATCGAGCGGACATTGCCCCAATAGGTGCCGATGCCGCCGCCGTTCGAGGCGAGCCAGACGTTCTCGGTCCAGGTCTCGACGATATCGTCGAGCGAATCGCCGACCTGGTTGAGGAAGCAGGAAATCGGCAGGCCCCGGTCGGCGCCGCCATTCGACAACACCGGCGTCGCCGGCATGAACCAGAGTTTCGAGATATAGTCATAGAGGCGCTGGGCGTGGGCCGAGTCGTCGGCATAGGCTGAAGCCACGCGCGCAAACATGTCCTGATACGACTCGCCAGGCAGAAGGTAGCGATCGTCGAGCGTCTTCTTGCCGAAGTCCGTCAGCAGCGCATCGCGCGACGGATCGGTGATGATGGGCGCGCCCTGCACCAGCGTGATTTTAGCTTCGGCGCCAGCTTTCGGCTTGCCTTTGCGGGCGGCTTCTTTGGCGACGGATCGAGCGTTGGTTGCCGTCATGGCGACCCTCCTGAATCTTCTGACTTTACTGGGATTTGCGGGTTTTTCGACCAGATGTGGTCTTACGCCTCTTCCCTGACACAACATATAGTGGCTGAAGGTTAATTTCCGGTCAACGCCCCTTTTCGCAAATCCTTCAAGAACCCAGTGGATATCTTCTGAATCAAAGGTTAACACCGCTCCCGATCGCTTGTCATTGCGGGCCTCCAGAGGCCGGTGTAGCCTCGGCCTCGCCCCCCCCCCGGAAAGGCATCAACATGAAACCGATATTTGTGGCGCTTGTCTTTATCGCACTCGCCTCTCCGGCGACTTCTCAGGGGAATTCTCCCCATTCCGGCAGCAACGCCCAGTCCGCTCCAGCCGCAGCTCCCCTGTCAGAGCTGGCACAGCAGGCCTCGAATGCCTGTCTGGGCCTGATTGAGCGCACCGGGTCGGCGGTCGCAAACGGGCATGTGCAGCAATACGACCTCTATGACTGCCAGTGCCTTTCGGAATCGATCGACTTTCCGACCTGGAGCGAAACGAGCGGCCTTTATGACGGCCCGGCCATGTCGCAGAACGACGCCTACACGATCGTCAACGCGGTCCAGTACAGCCCCACCATCGAGGACGCCTTCTCCGAGGTCGAATCCCGGCTGAGCCAGGACGGCTTTTCGGCCATCACCGCATGTTACCCCAAATAGCCTTCGCCGCGGGGCTGGTGCTGGCTGCGGCGAGCCTGCCGGCCGCCGCCCAGATCGCCCCGGCCGCCGTGAACGGACTGAAGGCGGGCGACGTCCTGTTCAAGGGCGCCGGCACCGCCACAGGAACACGGGTAGCGGCGGGCTGGTCAAACGGTGACACGCGTTGGGGCCATACGGGAATCATTGTCACCGATGGGGCTGGCCATTTCAGTGTGATCCATGCCGACACCGGCGAAGGCCGGGCTGGCGGAGAAGTGCGCCGCGTGCCGCTCGCCGATTACCTCTCGGATGTCTCGACGCTCGGCCATTACACCGTCGCGCTGACGGGCGAGGCCCGCGCCAACTATCTCGCCTATGCCGAGGCAACAATCGGCCTGCCCTTTGACCGGCGATTCTCGCTCGACTCGGTCGACCGGCTCTATTGTTCGGAACTCGTCTGGCGGGCACTGTCGGCGGGCGCCGGCAAAGACATCCTGCCGGACAAGAGCGAGCGTTTTGGCCGGATATATGTCTCGGTCTCGGACCTGTCCGACAATCCCCTGTTGTCGGAATCAGCCGTCATCACATCCGGCGAACAGCCGGGAGAGTGACCCGGCAGACCGCTGGTTTCCCGAAGTGAACGAAGCTGGAGAGAGTAGAGACAGGCGAGCGACCCGGGCTGAAGCTCGTTAGGGCTGCTCGGTTCCCCGCCTGACCCGATTGGCGAGCGACCCGTCCGCCGCCTGCCTCCAAGCGGGTATATGCGCGCGCTGGATGCGAATCGCAAGCGGGGGCTCCACTCGCCTCCCCGGAAGGGCGCTATCTCCTTGTTCCGCCTCATGTTAGCGCTTCATCCTGATCCGCATCATGGAGGACCGTATGATTGGCCGGACCCTGACCCTGACGGCGCTCGCCGCCGCACTCGCCTGCCTTTGCGCGGGCGCTGAAACGGCCGCGCCGTCCAAGCGCTTCACGGCGGAACGTGTGTTCGACATCGAGTATGCCAGCGATCCGCAGGTTTCGCCGGACGGAAAGACGATCGTGTATATGCGCCGTTCCATGGACCGCCTGACGGACCAGGATGTGGGCTCGCTCTGGACGATCGATATCACCTCAGGAACGCATCGCCCGCTGGTGACCGGTCGTGACAGCGCGACCTCGCCGCGCTGGTCGCCGGATGGCTCACGCCTCATCTATATGACTTCTTCGGACGGCAAGCCCGAAATCCGCTTGCTGTATCTCGATAGCGGGCGCAGCGTCTCGCTCGCCCAGTTTCTCGGAGGGCCGTCCGAGGCGGTCTGGTCGCCGGACGGCAAGGCCCTCGCCTTCACAATGTTCGTGCCCGGAGAAAAGCCCGCCTTCGCCACTCCGCCCGCCGCGCCCGAAGGCGCGACCTGGAGCGAACCGGTCAAGGTATTCGACGACATGACCTTCCGCGCCGATGGCGCCGGCTACCTCCAGGATGGCACGACCCAGGTTTTCGTCTTGCCCGTCGATGGCGGCACGCCGCGGCAGGTCACGTTCGGCGAAGCCTCGCTGCAAGGCCCGGCCTGGCTCGACAATGACACGCTGCTGGCCGCGGGCAACCTCGCCGCTGACCGCGACATGGACCCGATCGAAAGTGAAGTATACGAGATCGAGCTTGGCAACCTTACCGTCCGCGCCCTGACGGACCGGGACGGGCCGGACTACTCGCCAATGGTTTCGCCGGACGGAAAGCGCATCGCTTACCGGGGTTATAACGACAAAGTCCTCTCCTACCAGCAGGACAATCTCTATGTGATGAACGCCGACGGTTCGGGCTCGGCTGAACTCGCCGCCGACTTCTTCGGAAGCTTCGGACACACCGTCTGGGCGCCGGATGGCCGCAGCCTGCTTTCACTGGTTGAGGATCACGGCGTGCTGACGCTTTTCCGGGTCGACCTCAAGGGCAATGTTGCGCAGGTCGCAACCAATATCGGGGGCACGTCGATCGGCCGACCGTATGCCGAGGGCAATTTCTCCGTAGGCGGAGGGCGCAGGCCTGTAGCAGCCTTTACCGCAGGCTTTACCGACCGCCCGGCGGAAGTGGGAAGCATCGGCCTCGACGGCGGCGGGAAGAAGATCCTGACGGCGCTCAACGAAGACCTGCTGCCTTATCTCGAAATGCCGCGGATGGAGGAAATCAAGGTGGCGTCGAGCCATGATGGCCGCGAGATCGAGGCCTGGGTGTACCTACCGCCGGATTTCAAGGCGGATGGCACCTTCCCGATGCTGCTCGAAATTCATGGTGGGCCTTACTCGATGTACGGGCCCTTCTTCGGAAGCGAGACCCAGCGCTACGCAGCTGAAGGCTATGTCACGGTCTGGTCGAACCCGCGTGGCTCGACCGGTTATGGCGAGGACTTTGCCCTCGCTATCGACCGCGCCTATCCCGGCAATGACTATGACGACCTGATGAGCATCACCGATGAACTCGTCGCGCGCGGCTATGTCAGCAAGAACCGATTGTTCGTAACCGGAGGATCGGGCGGCGGCATTCTCACGGCCTGGATCGTTACGAAGACGGACCGGTTCACAGCGGCGGCCTCGATCAAGCCGGTGATCAACTGGATGACGATGGCGCTCGCAGCCGACATCGGTCAATACGTACGGCGCCACTGGATACGCGAAGACCCCTGGTCGAACCCGGAGGCCTTCCTCAAGTTTTCGCCGATCCGCAATGTGGACAAGGTGGTCACGCCGACGCTGATGATGGTAGGCGAGGAAGACTACCGGACGCCGACCTGGGAAGCCGAGCAGTTCTATACCGGCCTCAAGATGAACGGGGTGGACACCGCACTCATTCGCATACCGGGCGCCTCTCACGGGATCACCGGGCGGCCGAGCCGGCTGATCGCACTGACGGACAACATCATGGGCTGGTTTGCGAAACATGATCCGGTCAAGGTCGAGGCGGCGAAGGCAGACGAATAGCGCGCAGCACGTTTGGCCGGACGCAGCAGAGGCTGGCCGGGTGTTTTTATCTGCTTTCGATCCCGTCATCTCGGTGCAGGCCCGGGTGACAAGAGGGGCGAGATTGAACCGAGAAACTCGGGGGCACGCAAGCTTTGGGATGATATTCTACAAGCGCTTGATCGGGCTTGGGATTCTGTTTTCGGAGCCTCGCATTTTATAGGCACACGCGCCGTCAGCGGGCCGGGACGTGAGCGGCGATGAGGTGCGGGCCCGGCTGCGCGAAGGCGCGTGCCAGGGCGGCGTCGAACTCCTCGGCAGTTGCCGCGTTCACAGCTGGCACGCCTTGGGCTTCCGACAGTTTCACCCAGTCGATCTCCGGGCGGCCAAGGCCGAGGAGGTCTTCGGCGACGCGGCCGGGATTGCCGGCACCGGTCCGGGCGAGCTCGATGTTCAGGATACGGTAGGAGTGGTTGACGAAGATGACGTTTACGACGTTCGCGCCTTCGCGCGCCATGCTCCAGAGCGCCTGGTTCGTATACATCGCGGCGCCGTCACCCGAGATGCAAAGCACCTTGCGATCCGGTGCGGCGATCGCTGCGCCGAGGGCAAGCGGCAGGCCCTGCCCGATCGCGCCGCCCGTAAGCATCATCCAGTCATGCGGGCGGGCGCGGCCGGTCATCAAGAAGGACGGCAAGCCATTCGAGACGCCGTCATCGGAGACGAAGCTGCCTTCCGGCAGGTGGCGGGTGATCGAGGCGCCGATGGTGGCCGCGTTGAGCGCGCCGGTGGGCGCGGCCGGCAGGTCGAGTACGGCCGCAGGAGCGGCATCCTTCGCGCCGAGCGCGGCGGCGAGCGCGGCGAGGATGGCGGCGCTGTCGGTTTCCGGGCCGCCGATGACGAGCGGGGTGCAGCCCTCCGGCACGAGCACGCTGGGCTTGCCCGGATAGGCAAAGAAGGCCACCGGAACCTGCGTGCCGGCGACGAGCATCAGGTCCGTTCCTTCCAGATCGGCCATCGCGCCTTCGGCGAAGTATTGCATCCGGTCCGGCGCAAAGAGGCCGGCGCCGCGGGCCATGCGGGGGAAGAAGGTATCTGTCAGGACACGGATGCCGGCGGCCCTGAGGCGCGCGGCCTGCGCAAGGCCTGCGGGCGTGAGCGCGGTGCCGTTGATCAGGATGACGGGCTTGACGGCGCCGCGCACGGCCTTGGCGGCGGCAGTGATGCGGCCGGCGTCCGGCGCGCACAAGGCGGGGCGTTTGCGCTTGGCGCCCGGCTTGCCGCCGGTGGTCCAGGCGGTGTCGGCGGGCAGCAGCAGCGAGACCGGGCCGGGCACCGGCCCGAAGCTTGCCTCCCAGGCTTCGGCAGCGAGGTTTCCGGCATCCGCGACCCGGTCAGCGGACTTGATCCAGACAGAGTTCGGGCCGGCGAGGCCGAGGATGTTGGAGGTGAGCGGCGCATCATAGCGCAGGTGCGGGACGGCGTGATCGCCGATGACGTTGATCATCGGCGTCCAGGCGCGCTTGGCGTTGTGGATGTTGGCGCCGCCATTCAGGAAGCCGGCGCCCAGGTGGAGCAGTGTCATGGCGGGGTCGCCGGTGACGCGGGCATGGCCGTCGGCGGCTCCGGTCGCGACCCCTTCGAAGAGGCAGAGCACGGAATGGATGCGCGGCTCATGGTCGAGCGCGGTGACGAGGTGCATCTCGGATGTGCCGGGATTGGCAAAGCAGGCGCTGACGCCGTGATCGGCCAGCGTGGAGACCAGCGCCTCTGCACCCGTCTGAACCGTTTTGTCCGTATCTGCCATCGGTCTCTCGCCTGAACGCCGCTTGAGCTCTTCCCTAGGCGAATTCAGCGAGCGGCGCAAAAGCGAAACGGACCGCGGGCCATACTGGAAGCAAGGGGATCTTCTATGTACGGCCCACGGCCCGCCATGAGCCAAAGGGGAATGGCTGGGCTGCAGCGATCGCTGGAGCTTGTGACAGATATATGATGCCAGAGCGATAAATCGAGAGCCCTGCTGGCAGGCAAGCTGCTTTCGGCGCCAGAGGGAGACAGGAGCAAATCAAATCACGAGCTTACCGGGCGCCGGCGCCGGCGCGTACAGGCGCTCGACCTCGCTCGCCCTCAACTCCTGGGTGCGGGACTGGTTGATGTATCCCTTTTCGGTAATCTCACCGAGGTCGGCCCGCGGCTGATCCGTCTGCAGGAGGAGCCGGGCGATTCGGGCGGCGGCGTTGGGGTTCTTCTTATTGTGTGCGGCGAGGCCCTCGCGCAGGGCGGCTTCGATGGCGGGATGCGCGACGAGCGCGTCCAGAGGCAGATCGCTGCCGGCGAGGCGCTGGCAATAGGCTTCGTTGAGGAAACCGAGGAGGCCGATCTCGTCGCGGTTCAGGCCGCAGACGATGGCGTCTGACAGGACACCGCCGGTGGCCGCAACAGCGGCGACGCGGACAGAGCCGGTGGAGACCCAGGTGCCGCTGACGAGCTTGAACTCCTCGACGGTGCGGCCATCGAAGGCGAGGCCTTTTTCGGGCACGGCGGGATCGACGAATTTCACCGCGTCGCCGAGTTGGTAGAAGCCTTCCTCGTCAAAGGCAGCGGCGGTTTTTTCGGGGTTGCGGTAATAGCCGGGCGTGACGTTGACGCCCTTCACGCGCACTTCAAGTTTGGAGCCGGTGGGGACGAGCTTGAACGTGTTGCCGGGCAGCGGCAGGCCGATGAGGCCCATGACGCCGTTCGGCCAGTGGACGTTGGAGGCCGTCGGGGCGGTTTCAGTCGCGCCATAGCCGGCGGAGAGCGAGATGCGCTCGCCGGTGACACGCACGGCGACTACCTGCAGGCGTTCGTAGATGTCCTGTCCCATCGCGGCGCCGCCATAGGCCATCGAGGTGAGGCGCGAGAAGAAGACTTCTGCGAGCGCGTCGTCCTGCTCAAGCGCGGTGGCGAGCGCGCCCCAGGCCTGCGGGACGGTCGTGTGCTGAGTGGTCGGGATTTCCTTCAGGTTACGGAGCATTTCCGGCAGGCGCTGGGGCGTCGGAGCGCCCTGGCAGATGTACATCGTGCCGCCCCAGTCCAGCATGTTGTGCAGGATGGAATTGGCGCCGTAGGTATGGCTCCAGGGCAGGAAGTTGACCATCACCTGCGGGCCGCCCGTGATCGCGTCGAGGCGGTCCTCATCCCAGACGGAGCGGATCATCTTGGAGTTGGCGGCGATCATGCCGTGCGTGTTGATCACTGCCTTGGGCTCGCCGGTGGAGCCGGAGGTGAGCATGTATTTCGCCACGGCAGCGGGCGTGAGCGCAGTGTAGGCGGCGTCGACTGCGGGGCCAGCCTGACCGGCGAAATCCTCAAGGCTGACGGCGCGGGGAACATTCGGCGCGTTTCGGGAATAGATGACGAGGCGGCCGCCCAGGGCCATGCCGTCCAGCGCGCGCTGGTACTCGGCGCCGTCCTCGACATAGATGAATTTCGGTTCGGTGAGCCGGTCAATATAATTGAGGCGGAGGAGGTCCTGACTGAGCAGCGCATAGGCAGGCGTGACCGGGACGACGGGACTGCCAGCCCACATGGCGGCGTACATCAGGAGAGCGTTGTCGATCGAGTTCTTCGACAGGATCATCACCGGCGCGTCCGGCCCTGCCCCTTCGCTGAGCAAGGCGGCTGCGAGGCGTTTCACTTCGGCGAGACCGTCCGTATACGTTAATTCGCGCCAGCCGGGCTGGGCGGGGTCGCGCGGCCAGCGTTCGGCGAGCCAGACCTGATCGGCGCGCTCCGCTGCCCACCTGACCAGCGGCGCCAGCATGTGCGGCGGATGTGCCTTCAGGGGCTGGCCGTTCTCAAGATAGATCGTGCCATCAGGGCGCCGGTCAATCTTCAGCTTGAGCGGAAGATAGGGCACTTCGCGGAACGGGATGTGGGTCGTCGTCATGGCTGGGCGCCTTCGTGAGGGATGTAAATGATCTGGCCGCAATGCTTGCAGTGGATGGCGTCCCTGTCGTGATGCATCAGTCCGCAGCTTTTGCATTCGACCTCGATACGCTCACTTGGCGTGACGAGGACACGCAGCAGGCGCAGGAAGAGCGTCACGCCCAGCAGCATGATGATGATCGGCAGGACCCGGCCGGTCCAGCCGACGAGGGTGATGTCGCCATAGCCAGTTGTGGTCAGGCTGGTGACGGTAAAATAGAAGGCATCGAGATAGTTCTTCACGTCCGACCCTTCACGGCCGATCTGATCGGCATAGACCATCGCAGACATGATGAAGAGGAAGACGATCACGTTCACAGCCCGATCGATCACCAGGCGATGGTGTTCGAGATATCTGGCGACGGCACTACCGTCCCTCAGGAAGCTGAACGCGCGCGCAATCCTAAGGGCGCGGATGATCCTCAGGAAAGCATAGTTCTGGGAGATCAGCGGCGCGAACATCGTGAAGACGACGATCAGGTCTGCAATGTTCATGAACCGCAGGAAGAAGCGCCGGCGATTGGGTGAGATGTAGAAACGCGCCGCCAAATCGAGGGCGATCACCGAGCCGATGACGTAGTCCAACCAATGATGCGCGCCGCTGCGCGGCAAGAAGGGCGAGACCAGGAAATAGCTGATGGTGACAATATCAAAAATCAGCACCGACCAGCGGAACGTCACCGGCCATCTGCCGACGCCTTCGTACAGCCAGATCAGCGAACGCCGCAGGCCAACCCGTTTTCCGGCAGTCTCACTCAAGCATCCACTCCTTGCCCTTGCCTGCCCCGCATCACTCTGATCCGGCGAGGTCCTTCAGGACGATGTACCAATGATCAAGCCCGCCATAGAAGGCATAGACCGGAAGGCGCTCGTTGAGGCCGTGGGCAAAGGTGTCATTCAGTTTCGCCGCGGTGCCGCCGATGGCGACTGTGTCGTAGCCAAGGTTGCGGTAGAACAGGCCGTCGGTGCCGCCGGACGACATGTGCGCAAGGATCGGCACGCCTTCGAGGCCGCGCGCGGCAAGCGCCTTCGCGACAGCCGCCATCACGTCCTCAGGCAATTTCGATTCCGGGCTCTCCACGAGGTTGGAGATCAGCTTGAAGGCGACGCCGTCATTGCCGACGACTTGTTTCAGCGTTTGCTCGGTTTGCGCGATGCTTATGCCCGGGAAGATGCGGCAATTGATTGTTGCGGTCGCCCTTTGTGGCAGGGCGTTGTCGGCATGGCCGGCCCGCAGCATCGTCGCGATGCAGGTCGTGCCGGTCGAGCCGACGGTGGAGGGCTCTGCGCGCAGCGCCGCGATGGCTGCTTCGTCCGCCGGGTTTGCAGCAAATGCCAGCATGGCTTCGCCCAAGGGTCCGGGCGTCTGCGCACCGGCAGACTTGAACGAGGCGAGCGTCATCGGGCTGTGCATAACCGGAAACCTGTAGGCCTCGATCTTCTTCAGCGCGTCGGCGAGTTCGTAGATCGCATTATCCGCACGCGGAGCAGACGAGTGACCGCCGGGATTGGAGACCGTCAGCTCGAAGGAGGCAAAGGTCTTCTCGGCGGCCTGCACGTTATAGAGCAGCGCCTTGCCATCGGCATCGAGCATCAGGCCGCCGGAGTCCGCATTCAGCACATAGGCAGGCTTGATCTTCTCGTCCACGTATTTCGCCTGTGCACGGGTAGAGAACATGCCGGTCTCCTCGTCGCCGGAGAGAATCAGGACGAGATCGCGGTCCGGCTTGAAACCTTCCGCCTTGAGACGGAGGAAAGTCGCGACGAGACTGGTGACGCCGTACTTGTTGTCGGCCGTGCCTCGCCCGAAGAAATAGCCGTCTTCCTCGATCAGCTCGAAAGGATAGCGCGTCCAGGTGTCCGGCAGCGCGTCGACCACATCCATGTGCGCGAGGAGGACGATGGGCTTCTGCTTCGGCTTGCCGTCGGCGCGGTACCAGACCATCAGGCCCTGCACGGGCTCGCCGGCGCTGTCATAGTCGGTCACTTCTATGTCGGCATCGGCAAAGCCGCCCGCCTTCAGTTCACGGACGAGATAGTCCACCATGACCGGCACCTTTGCCTGGCCTTTGGCGGTGCGGATTTCGACCACGGTCTGATATATCTCTCGGGCCTGCTGCTCGAACGCGGTGCGCTCCTCGGCGAGGGCCATGGGGGCGGCGAGCAGAAGCGCGGCGGACAGGAGAAGGCCGGGGGCGAAGCGCATGGGGGGTCCTTTCGGTGGGCGGCGGGCGGGCGCCTCAAATTGACAGCGGCAAACCTAGGACGAATTCTCCCGGCAGGGCAACTCCTGTGCCGCGAAGCATCCGTAAAGGTCGTGCTATTGCTCAGGCTCCAGCGTTTCATTGAACCGGACGGGCTTGCCCTGCCCTTTGGCGGTGATCTCGCCGTCCCGCATAACAAAGCCGCCGCGCACGATCGTGGCCACCGGCCAGCCGGTCGCTTCGAAGCCGTCGAACTGGGTCCATCCGCATTTGGACTTCGACCACTCGGCAGTTATCGTCTGCTTGCGGGTAAGGTCCACAATGGTGAAGTCAGCGTGGTATCCCTCGGCGATGCGGCCCTTGTCGGCGAGGCCGAAAACGCGCTGGGGGCCGGCACTGGTCAGCTCCACGAAGCGCTGCAGCGTCAGCTTTCCCTCATTCACATGGGTGAGCATCACTGGCACAAACGTCTGCACGCCGGGCATGCCTGAAGGCGACGCCGGATACGGGCGCTGCTTTTCTTCAATCGTGTGCGGAGCATGATCCGTAGCCAGAACATCTACGATGCCAGCATTCAGCGCCCGCCAGAGCGCTTCGCGGTGGCGCGCCTCGCGCACGGGCGGGTTCTGTTGGGCAAAGCCCTTGAGGCGCTCGTAGCAATCGGGCGCGGCGAGCGTCAGGTGGTTCGGCAGCAGCTCGACGCTTGCGATATCTTTGGCGTGGACGAGGATATCCATCTCCTCTGCGGTGGAGATGTGCAACACGTGAATGCGCTTGCCGGTCTTGCGCGCGAGCCGCAACAGACGACGCGTAGAGGAGACGGCAGCCTCGACATCGCGCACGATGATGTGGCTGTTCCAGTCGCCGGTAACGGCGAGCGGCCGGCGTTCCTCAAGGCGGTATTCATCTTCCGAGTGGAACGCGGCCCGGCGCTTGATAGCGCGAAGCACCGCTTCGACGCCGGCATCGTCCTTGATCAGCAGGTCGCCGGTCGAGGCGCCCATAAAGACCTTGACGCCGCAGCAGCCGAGCATGCGCTCCATCTCTGGCAGCACAGCAACGTTGTCATGGGTCGCGCCTGCATAGAAGGCGTGGTCGATGTCCATCCGCCCCTTCGCGCGGGCGAGCTTGTCCAGCATCAGGTCCGGCGTGATCGTCGAGGGATTGGTGTTTGGCATCTCGAAGACAGCGACCACACCGCCCAACGCCGCCGAGCGGGCCTCAGTTTCGAGGTCTGCCTTGTATTCGAGGCCCGGCTCGCGGAAGTGGACCTGGCTGTCGATCACACCCGGCAGGATGTGCAGGCCCTTGGCGCCGTAGATTTCACCGGCCGCCGCATGCGCGAGGTCGCCGATATGGGCGATGCGTTCGCCGATGATGCCGATGTCGGTTTGCGCTTGGCCGCCGGGGGTCACGACGGTGCCGCCGCGCAGGATCAGGTCAAAAACTTGGGTCATGACTTCCTTATGCCAGCACCTGCGCGCGGTGTCATCCGGGCGAAGCGGCGCATGGGGCCGGTTTCGGCTTGACCGGCGCTTTTGCGCCGCACACTGCCGATGGGTTACGGCAATGAAGCTTTCATGACGCGGCCGCAGGTGCTTTACGCGGCACGCCGGGGGGCCGCCCTGAAGGCGGATGCGCCAGATCACGCGCTGGTGGAGGGTGGCGGATCGGCGGACCTGGTTTTTCTGACCGGAAACCCGCTGACGGATCTGGCAGTGCGGGAGACGCCCGCGGCGGTCATCAGCGCGGTTCAATTCATCGGCCAGGACGAACTCCTGGCCCTTCGCGAGGGTGCGGCTCTGTATGCGCAGTCGCTGCCGAAGGGCTGACGGCGGCGCCATTGCCCCCCGGGCTGGCGGGCAGTAAACCGGCGGCATGAACCGCTTTCCGAACCGCGCCATTCTCAGCCTGACAGGCGCCGATACGCTGGCATTGCTGGAGCGCACGGTGACGCACAAGGTGGCGGACTGGGCCGAGGGCGCGGCGCGCTATGGCGCGCTGCTGACGCCGCAGGGCAAGATCATCGCCGACTATATTGCGCATCGGAGAGCGGACGGTGTTCTGATCGATGTGCATTTGGATGCAGCGGATGACCTGCTGAAACGGCTGAAGATGTTTCGCCTGCGCTCGGCGGTGGAGCTTGCGCGCGACGATGGGCTGGTTTCGGCAATGGACGGGAACGGCCTACCCGATCCGCGTTCTGCCGATCTGCCGCGCCGGTCGATCGTGGCCGCGGGCGAGGCGCCGGAAGCCCTGCCCGACTGGGACGCGCTGGCGATTGCGGCAGGCGTGCCAGAATGGGGGCGCGACTACCGCGCGGCACAGGTGTTCCCGACCGACATCAACATGGATCTGATGGGCGGCGTCGATTACAAGAAGGGCTGTTTCGTCGGGCAGGAAGTGGCAAGCCGGATGAAGCGAAAGGCGTTGATCCGTAAACGGACGGTTCGGCTGAGCGGCGCGGCGCTGGCCCCGGGCGCGGAGGTGCACGCGGGCGAGAGCTTGCTCGGCACAGTGACGAGCGCGGCCGATGGCGACGCGCTCGCGCTGATCCGCACGGACCGGTATGCGAAGGGCCTTGCGGCGGGCGAACGGGTGACCGTCAACGCCGCGCCCGCAGAAATCGCCAGCGCGCGGTGGCTGGACGCTGAAGTAAAGGCCCTGATGGAGGCGCCGGCCGATGAGTGACGAGACTGCTTACTGCGGTTGGGCGCCGGTGGGCGATGCGCTCTACCGGCAGTATCACGATACCGAATGGGGCGTGCCGGAATATGATCCGCGCGCGCTGTGGGAGAAGCTGCAGCTCGACGGCATGCAGGCGGGGCTGAGCTGGATCACGATCCTGCGCAAGCGGGAGTCCATCCGGGCGGAATTTGACCTGTTTGATCCGGAGCGCCTCGCCAGCTGGACGCCCGCGCGCGTGTCCAAGGCGCTCCTCAATCCGGGCATCATCCGGAGCGCGAAGAAAATCGAGGCTGTGATCGGCAACGCGCAGACCTACCTGCGGATGATGGCGGGCGGCGAGGACTTCTCGGACTACTGCTGGGAATGGGTGGGCGGCCAACCGGTGCATGGCAAGTGGACGAACTTCCGCGACGCGCCGACCTTCACGGACTGGTCCGAGGCGATGAGCAAGGACCTCAAGCGGCGCGGCTTCAAGTTTGTCGGGCCTACGATTGTCTATGCATGGGCGCAGGCAGTTGGCATGGTCAATGACCATGAGGTAAGCTGCCCGCGTTACAGGGAGGTGAAGGAGAACACATGAAGGCCATTTTGATGATTGCCGCGGTCGCGGCGCTTGCGACGACCGGCGCCTGCCGGTCGAGCGCGCCGCCGGCCTCTTACGCCAATCCGGTCGAAGCCTGCGAAAACAAGCCAACCGCCGAGCAGCGGGACCAGTGCATGCAGGAAGTCGTTGCCGATGTTGCGCTGTCGGTGAAACGCGAAAGCGAGCGCAAGCCGCCAAGATGAGACGGAGCTTGGCGCTGGCGGGAGGGCTTAGCGCCCTCCTCGTGCTGGAGGGTTGCCAGACCTGGCAGGACAAGGCGGACGCCGAAGCGCTCACAGATTGCGCGAAAATCGCTGACGCGGGGAAACGCACAACTTGCAAGACCGAAATAATGACGGCGGCGGGCGACGCCGAGCGCAGCCAGCTGGCAGATCAGCGGGCGGCCGCAAAGGCCAGGGAAGACCGAGATGCGCTGCTGAAAGCCTAAGGCATTCCCAAAAGCCAGCGCCCGGATTGATTTTGGCTGGTTTGGCAGCCCTGCTTGGCCCGGAGCGGAACGCGCGCTAGAGGGTGATGCTTAAATTGCTACAGGACTGCGCAGGCCGCCCCTGGCGGCGCGTGAATGGAGAACCGACTTGTGAGCACCCCCGTGATTTCGGCCACCGGCCTCTGGACCCCCGCCCAATCCATTTCCAACGCCGAACTCGTGCAGAGCTACAATGCCTGGGCGGATAACTGGAACCGCGAGAACGAAGCGGAGATCAAGTCCGGCCTCGTTGAACCGAAGACCCACTCCTCCGTCGAGTTCATCGAGAAGGCGTCCGGCATCAAGTCGCGCTTCGTCGTGGACAAGGCGGGTGTGATCGATCCGGACATCATGGCGCCCCGTATTCCGGAACGCCCGAATGACCAGTTATCGATCCTCGCAGAGATGGCGGTGCTGGCGGCGCGCGATGCGCTGCGGGCAGCCGGGCGCGACCCGAAAGACATTGGCGCGGTGATCTGCGCAGCCTCCAACATGCAGCGCGCCTATCCGGCGATGGCGATTGAAGTGCAGCAGGCGCTTGGCATTGAGGGCTTCGCCTTTGACATGAACGTCGCGTGTTCGTCGGCGACGTTCGGTATACAGACGGCCGCTGATTTCGTGCGCGCTGGACATGCAAAGTCAGTGCTGATGGTGAACCCGGAGATCTGTTCCGGTCACCTCAATTTCACCGACCGCGACAGCCACTTCATCTTCGGGGATGTGGCGACCGCCGTTCTGGTCGAGGCAGAGCATATTGCGCCGCGCGCGCACTGGAAGATTCTCGGCACGAAACTGAAAACTCAGTTCTCGAATAACATCCGAAACAACTTCGGCTTCCTGAACCGCGCGGCGCCTGACGGCGTCGGGACGCCGGACAAGCTGTTCGTCCAGGAAGGCAGAAAGGTGTTCCGGGAAGTTGTGCCGATGGTAGCCGACATGATCGGTGACCACATGAACGAGCTTGGCCTGACGGGCGCCAGCCTGCGCCGGATGTGGCTGCACCAGGCCAACGCGAACATGAACCGGCTGATCTCAGCGAAAGTTCTGGGGCGCGACGCCACTGAGGACGACAGCCCTACGGTGCTGGATACTTATGCCAATACGTCTTCGGCAGGATCGATCATCGCGTTCCACAAGAACTCGTCCGATTTCAAGCCGGGCGAAAAGGGCCTGATCTGTTCCTTTGGTGCGGGCTATTCGGCCGGAACGGTATTTGTGGAAAAGACGGCGTGATACAGATTGCGAAGTGCCTGGCCGCCATTGGCCTCGCCTTCGTGACGGCAGCCTGCGGAAACTCCGAAACCGTAATACAAGTATTGCCAAAGTAAGCGGCGGTCAGCGCCGATCGTGCTCTACCAGTTCGGATACCGGCCGGACGAGACAAAGAGCATCGGTGTCCGCCAGCAAGTAGAAGGCTTCGATGCGGGCGCCGTTGAGGCGCCGCGCAAGACATATGACGTCCGGCGCGCCGGATCGGAGGAGAGGGTGAGCACGTTCGCGCTGGAGGCAAACGAAGACGCACCGGTCGATCCGCTATCAGGCCGCTTGCCTGCGATTGCTCGCGAATTATGTCGAATAGGCGTGAGGCGCCCTATTCCTCAAAGTCTTCCGTGAACATGTCGCCCCAGAGCGCGCGGCGGCTGGCACGGACGGCCTCGACCACCACGACAAGCGTGCCGCACACCAGCATCATCACCGGGAAGGCCTGGCCGGACAGAAAGGTGATCAGGGCGTCAAGCATGCGGCCTCCAGGCTCTCTCGTTTTCTGGTGCGTTTATGCGCAAAACGCCTTAATGTGGCACTGGGGAATATGCCTTGCGAGGGGACCAGAGTGTAACCGGATCGCCGTGGTTTCTTTACCCGGGCTACCAATCCCTTAAGGATGCGCCAATGGAGGCTCCCCGTGAAGCAATCTGTTAAGCCGCCCCGCGCCCCCCCGCGCGTCTGGCAGCGGATGCTGTCCGGCCGGCGGCTGGACCTGGCGCATCCGTCGCCCATGGACATCGAGATTGAGGATATCGCGCATGGCCTCGCCCGTGTGGCCCGGTGGAACGGGCAAACGCGGGGTGAGCACGCCTTCTCCGTGGCTGAGCATTCGGTGCTGGTGGAGGCGCTGGTGCGCAAGCTGGAACCGGGCCTTGGGCCACAGGACTGGATGACCGCGCTGCTGCATGACAGCCCGGAATACGTGATCGGGGACATGATCTCGCCGTTCAAGGCGATCCTGGGGGAGAGCTACAAGGGCGTGGAGGCGCGCCTGCAGGAGGCCGTGCACATCCGGTTTGGCCTCAAACCGGTGACGCCGGCTGGCCTCAAGAAAGTGATCAAGCGGGCGGACAATATCTGCGCCTGGTTCGAGGCCGTGCAGCTTGCGGGATTTGCGGCGAGCGAAGCGGACGGCTTCTTCGGAACGCCGCCGGAAGGGCTTCGCCTGACGCTGGCCCCGCTGGCGCCGACGCAAGCGCAGGCCGCCTTCCTCGCCCGGTTTGCCGAGATCGAAGCCGTGCTGGTGCGCCGGGAGACGGCATCGTGACCGCGCCGCATCTTCTCATTGGTCTGTCGGCCGTCATGGTCGCGCTCAAGGACGACGGCGAGCCGAATCTTCTGGTGACGCGTCGGCCGAGCGGCGAGGACGCCCTGCCCTTCGGTCCGTTCGATCCGCTAAATCACCGCACGTTCGATCTGTCGCTGCGCGGCTGGGTGCGCGAGCAGACCGGTTTCGAGATCGGCTATGTCGAACAGCTCTACACCTTCGGCGACAAGGATCGGGAAACACCGGGGGCAACGCTTTCAGGAGCCCAGCCCGACTCGCGCGTGATCTCGGTCGGGTATCTCGCGCTGACGCCCGAGCCGCGCCCGGCGGATGCCTCGTTCGAAGCGCGCTGGCAGGACTGGTACCAATACTTTCCGTGGGAAGATCATCGTACACGGCGGCCGCCGATCATTGATGCGGAGATTGCACCGCGCCTGCGAACCTGGGCACTGGGCAATGAACGCCGGCTGGAGCGCGCGCGCCTCGCCTTCGGGCTCGACGGCGCGCGATGGATCGAGGAGCGGGTGCTGGAGCGCTACGAACTTCTGTTCGAGGCGGGCCTCGTGGCCGAGTGCGCCCGCGATGCCGGGCTGCCCGAACCGGATGTGCGCCTCGGCGCAAGCATGGCCTCAGACCACCGGCGCATCCTTGCGACCGGGCTGACGCGGCTGCGCGGCAAGATCAAGTATCGCCCTGTCGTATTCGAGCTTATGCCGGAACGGTTCACGTTGTCGGCGCTGCAGCGTTCGGTCGAGGGTATCCTCGGACTGCAATTGCATACGCAGAATTTCCGCCGCGCGCTCGACAAGGCCGGTCTCGTCTCAGGTACGGGGCTGATGGAGACCGGTACCGGCGGCCGGCCGGCCGAGCTGTTCATCTTCCGCCGAGATCATGCGAGCAGCATCTCGGCGCCGGGACTGGCGACGCCGAGAAAGTCTGTAGACTGATTTTTCGAACCCTGAGCAGACGCTGAGCGCTATTCGGCCGGCGCCGGCGCCTTTATACCCTGCGGTTCGCCTACGACGATGAAGGAATAACGGGCCGGGTCGAGGTAGGATTTCGACACGCGGTTCACATCTTCCAGCGTGACGGCCTCGATCAGCGAGTTGCGCCGATCAAAGTAGTCGACACCGAGGTCCTCCTGCCGGACCGTCATCATCTGGCCCGCGATCTTGGCGTTCGAATCGAAACCGAGCGGGTAGGAGCCGACGAGATAGGCTTTCGCGTCCGACAGTTCTGCTTCGGTCACGCCGCTTACAACGAAGGCGGTCATCTCTTCCTTCACACCAGCGATGAACTCGCCTGCACTTTCATTTTTCGTCTGGCCGCCACCGGACCAGGAGAGCAGTGACGGGTTCGGATCGAGCGCGGTCGAGATGCCATAGGTGAGACCTTTCTCGACACGGAGCGTCTTCATGAGACGGCTTTCGAAGCCGCCGCCGCCGAACGTGTAGTTCAGCACGAAGGCGGGGAAGAAGTCAGGATGATTGCGATCAATGCCGGGGCCGATGAAGCGCACGAGGCTCTGCGGTTGCGGAAGGCTGACCACTGTTTGCGTTACCGATGCTTTCGACAAGTCAATCGGCGCAACCGGCGAAACGGTGCTGGTCTCGGGAAGGCCTGCGGCCACCTTGTCGATCAGGGGCGCAAGTTCTTCGGGCGTGACGGCGCCCACGGCGGTCACGATCAGGCGATCCTTCGTCATCAGGGTCCGCATGTGCTCGCGGGCCTTGTCCGTGCTGAGACCAGCGAGGCTTTCGGCGGAGGTTTCGCGGGCGAACGGATGGCCTGGATAGAGGGCCTGCGCGGTGGCGCGCGAGGCGAGGTAGGACGCATTTGTCTCGCGCGTTTTGAGGCCGACTTCTTCTTCGCGCCGGAAGCGTTCGAACGGGCCCTGATCAAAGCGGGGCGCGGTGAAAGCCGTGGCGACGAGGTCCATGGCCTGAGGTGCGTTTGCCGTCAGCGAGGAGACAGAGCAGCTCGTCCACTCAGGCGACGCGGTGCAACCGAAGCTCATGTTGAGGTCTTCCATTGCGGTCGTGAAGCCCAGCGAGTCGAGATCGCCCGCGCCTTCGTTCATGTTGTAGGTGACCAGTTCGGCCAGGCCTTCAAGGCCCGCCGGATCGGCCGCGCTGCCACCCTTCCAGGCCATCTGAACGGCGAGGATGGGGATCGAGGGCTCCGACACCAGCCAGACCGAAACGCCGCCCGGCGTCACGAACTGCTGGATCTGCGCAAACTCGCCGTCGTGCACTTTGACATCGAGCGCGGGCTTGGCCGCTGCGTCGAGCTCGGCCGTGTCAGGGTGCCCGCGCATCCAGTCATAACCTGAGGCGCAGCCAGCCAGCGCCGACAAGGCAACAGACGCAAGAATCAATTGTGTCGTGCGCATCTCAGAGGTCTCCTTCAGCTGGCAGGAGGTGGGCTTCGATATAGTTGTTCCCGGCGCCGAAGACGGCACGCACGGCGGCGATCGCTTCCTCCGGCGTCACGTCTCGGACGTCATCCGGATAGGCAAGGATTTGTTCCGCGGTGCCGCCAATGGCGAGCCAGCCGCCGAACAGGTTCGCCATGCCGGACTGGCTGTCGCGGGCATATATCGCGTCGGCCGCGAGCTTGTTGCGGGCGCGCGCAACTTCTGCCTCGGTGAAGCCTTCGGCGAGCACCTTTTCGACTTCGGCCATCAGCGCTGTTTCGAGTGTTTCGAGTGAGATGCCGGGCGCGGGGCTGGCCGTCAGGACGGCCGGGCCTTCATCGTGGAGCGTGGTCAAGGCGTAGCTGTTGGCCGAAATGGCAAGCTGCTGTTTCTCGACCAGCGACTGGTAAAGCCGGCTGGTCAGGCCGCCGCCGAGCACTTCGAGACCGACATCGAGCGCAAGCGCCTGTTCAGGCTGACGCCTCTGCGAGTAACCGAGATAATAGCGGCTCCAGTTTGGCTGGCGCACTTTGGGATCGGAATGCGTCAGGAGCTGTGTTTCGGCGATGGGCGAGACGGGTTTCCATTTGCGCTCGGTGCTTGCGGTGCCGGTCGGCTTGATGACGCCGTAATGCTGCTCCGCCAGAGTGCGTACCTCTTCTGGCGTCACGTCACCGGCGACGACCAGGATCGCGTTCTCGGGGCTGTAATACTGCTTGTAGAAGTCGAGGCCATCCTTCGGCGTGAGGGCGGCGACTTCCTCCATCTTGCCGATGACGGTGATCTCGTAAGGATGGTCCTTCCAGATTCCGGAGAGGACTTTTTCCTGAAGGATGACACCCGGATTGTTGTCGATCCGCTGGCGGCGTTCTTCCTTCACGACGTCACGCTCGGAAATGAACGGCCCTTTCGGGTCATCGTTGATGATGAGGTTCACCATCCGTTCGGCTTCGAGCTCCATCATCTTACCGAGTTGGGATTTCTCCACGCGCTCAAAATAGGCCGTGTAATCCCAGCTGGTGAAGGCGTTGAGCTGGCCGCCGGAGCGCTGCACGATCGAAGTGAATTCTTCCGGGCCGATATTCTTGGTCTGTTTGAACATCACGTGCTCGAACAGGTGGGCAATTCCGGACTTGCCCGGCGCCTCGTCCGACGAGCCGACCTTGTACCAGACCATGTGTGTGACGACCGGCGCCCGGGTGTCCGGCAGGACCACGACGTCCATACCGTTCGACAATTCGAAAGTTGAGGGCGCCCAGGCGGCTTCCTCTGCGAAAGCGCTGGAAGCAAACAGGGCAAGAAGCCCTGCGGCGAGGCTCCGTTTCATGGGCGTGCTCCGATGGATGCAGGCGTTTATATATCTACCGACTTAGGTTCCCGGCAGGCGAATGCGAGGGCCTTCATTGGCGCGTTCGATGCTGACCGGCTCGTTGCCGGTGGCGTTGTCCGTGGCGGCCGATTGGGCGTCTTCCGGCTTGTCGCTGCGCCAGAACAGGATGCGGTCGGAAATCGACGGCGATTTGCGAATGGTCTTCGCCTCTTCGTAATCGACCTGCGCGCGAACGGCCGGGTTGGCGGCGTTGGCGCCAGCGGCGGCGACCAGGGCTTTTTCCGCCGCGCTGGCGGTCTGGCCGAGCGTGGTGCCGAAGGCGGTGGTGACCGAGGTGGTGGCGGCTTCAACTTCGGTCGGCGTGGTCGAGCCGGCGGCCGGTGGGCGCAGGCTGTATTCCGGCGGCACGATGAGCGGCGCCTTGGTCACGACGCGGAATTCGTTGGGGGTAGAGCCATTGCCGCCGCCGGTGGAAGAACAGGCCGTCGTGGCAGCCAGGGCAGCGCCTGCGGCGAGGATCAGGAGGGACTTTTTCATGGGCGGGGCAGATCCGTTTCTGGAGGGCAACAAGCCCGGTGTTAAACGCTGGTAGCCTGTTTTGGCCGCGAAAGTAAGAACTGGTCCACAAAGAGCAGCAGAGCGCCGACACTGATCGCCGCGTCGGCCACATTGAAGACCCAGGGGAAATAAAGGCCGTTGGCATCGATGAAATCGACCACGGCGCCGAAGCGGACACGGTCGATCAGGTTACCGAAGGCGCCGCCGATCACCAGCGCGAGCGCCAGTTTCAGCCAGCGGCCTTCGGCCCGGACGAGCCAGACAACGAAGCCGACAGCAATGGCCAGCATGATGGCGGCGAGGATCCAGCGGCCAATGCCTTCGGACTGGAACAGGCCGTAACTCATGCCCCGGTTCCACAGCATCGTGAAGTCGAGCGGCCCGGGCAGCACGATCCGGCCGCACAATTCGACACCGTCGAGGCAGCCGAGGGCATTGAAACGCGGCTCGTCAAGCACGCGCCACTTCGTCCATTGATCCAACAGGACCACGAACGGCACGAGGAAAAACGGCCAGGCCGAGGAAAGCGTGAATTTCATGCGGGTGAGATTGCAGACCGCGCGGGGGGGATCAAGCGTTTGTGTGCAGGGTTTTGCCCTCTCCCGCAGGCGGGAGAGGGGCAAAACGGCATCAGACGGCGCCTTTGTCCCACGCCATCACGGCGAGTGCGTCGCGCGGGGTGATGTCCGGGAAACCGGGCAAGGCCGTTGCCGGATCGAAGTACTTCCAGCTGCGGCGGCATTTGACGCCCGCGGCCGGCCCGGGCACGACCCAGATGCCGGCCGAATCGTCCAGCGTGAACGCGCCGGCAGGGCCGGACGCGGCGTGCAAAAGTGAGGCGCCGGACGTGATGAACAGGTCGCCAGCGTCCTCTCCGGC
>CAMEDD010000003.1 GCA_945913285.1 Candidatus Sulfopaludibacter sp. SbA3 | reverse complement strand
CGACTTGCCGCTCGCAACACCGCGCATCATTCGCGTACGAAGATCAGCAGAAATCAGGTTTGCCATGTCAGTCACCTCCTGAAACTGTGAATCACAGTTCGAAGGGACGGGGAATCAATTTGATTCAATCAATCGGTACGATGCTCTAGGCCACTGGACAATCGCGGCCGAGCCGATCATCCCTAGCATCAAGGCTGGGGAATGAGGCCGTTAAACATGCGATCTTTCCGTTCCCTCCTGGCATCGAGGGTCCTGTCCGCCGCTATCTCTGCGTTGGTTATGGGCCTCGCGGCGGGCGCGGCGCCGGCCCCGGCCGAAGCGCTTGCCGAAGCCCTGCCCGTTCCCGGCGGCGCGCTCCCGCTTCGTCCCGGCGAGCTGCTTGTGCCAACGGCCGATGGCGCATGCTCCGTCGTCGTGTTTGCCCCGCATGAGGAGGGCTTCAACCGGCTCGCCGCCTATTGGCGCGGGACGACCTGGACCGGCGCCTGCCGCTTCGGCCTTGCTCACGGCGAAGGCGCGGTCGCGGCGCTCGATGGCAAATGGCGCACTGAAACCGTCATGGTTTACGGCACCGAAATCAATCCGGCCGAAGTCACGAAGTCCGAAGCGAAGCAGGACGGGGCTGTTTCGTGGACGTCGATGACCGGCAAGCTGAACTTCTTTTCCGGCGCGGCCTTCAACGACCTGGAAGCGGCCCGCTACGTGATCCGGCTCGAGCGCAAACCCGCCCGCGATCTCGAACTCGGCGACCTCGTGGCGGACTGGTATGGGTCCGACTATCTCGAACGCCACACCTTTGATGAGGATGGGCGCGAAGAGATCATGAGCGTCAGCGCCTTCAACATAGACGCCTATTGCGGCCTCGGTTTTCCAGATGAGTTCAAGCGCTTCGAGAAGGACATGCAGAAGGCCTGCAAGAAGACCGGCGAAAGGCTGGTCCTCATACGCCGGGAAGGCTTGGCCTCCGATCTTTGGGTGGACCGCCCGATCACCTGGCTGAAGGCCTGCCCGATCAACAAGGCACGCCAGGTCAGCGACTGCGGCCCCCTGGTGCGCAGCGCCCTCAGCAAGGAGGCAGCGGAGCTCGAAGCCTTCCTCACGGACGGCGATGCAGCGGAACGAAACGCCGCCGAGCAGGAAATCATCGCGCGCTTCAAGCCGCTGGAGGATGCTTTTGCCGCCTCCTTGCTGATCAATGTGCGGGACTAGGCAGAAGCGTCCGCCTACGGATCAATCACGACGCGCCGGTCTTCCAGCGCAGTGATCGCTTCGGCCGGTGTCGCGCAGTGGACGAGGGCAGCGCGGAAGGGATCCGGGATGAAGCCGCCGGCGATGATGTGATCCATCAGCTCAAAGAAGGGGGCCCAAAAGCCGTCCTCATCCAGGAAGGCCATCGGCTTGGCGTGCAGGCCGAGCCGCGCCCAGGAGAGAATCTCCACCGCTTCCTCCAGCGTGCCGATGCCGCCGGGCAGGACGATGAAGGCATCGGCCTCTTCGAACATCATCATCTTGCGGGTGTGCATGTCGTCCACGATGCGGTGCTCGACGTCTGTGAAGATGCGTTCTTTGGCGAGCAGGAACTTTGGCATGATGCCCAGCACCTCACCCCCGCGCTCATGGGCGGCCCGGGCGCAGGCGCCCATCAGACCGACCCCGCCGCCGCCATAGACGAGGCGGATATCGCGGCCTGCCAGTTCGCGCCCCAGCGCTTCGGCCAGCCGGATATAGATCGCATTCACGCTGTCTGAGGCGCCGCAATAAACGCAAACGGATTGAAGTTTCGCCATTCCAGGTTGGAACCTCGTGCTGGTCTCTTGTCGTGAGGGTTTAGGTTGCGCCGGCCGGTTCGGCCAGACCGGTTTGGCATCTTCTCAATGGGGGTGGGTTTCGTTTTCATACGTTCCACGCCATATGGCGGGTATGAGACCACCGTCCCCCGCCCCTGACGCGCCCGAAAACCACGACAAGATCGAAAGCGCGGATGGCGGCCTTTCCGCCTCGATCCTGCGGATCCTGAAACTGCTCGGCCGGCCGGAGCTGGCGCGCTGGCGGCCTGTAATGGCGATGGCGGTGTTCCTGACGCTGGTCGCCTCGGTTCTGGAAGTCATCTCGCCGCTGGTCATGGGCCACGCCATCAACCAGGTTGCCCCGGCGGGCGGCGTGGGCACGTTCGGCGTGGCTGCCCTTTGGCTCACTTATGGTCTTGTCCTGCGATTTGCGGCGGCCGGCCTCCCGCAACTGCGCGATTGGCTGTTCGCGCCGGTTAGCCAGGATGCACAAAGGGTGGCGAGCGTTGATGCGTTCGGGCATGCGCTCGGCCTGTCGCTGAACTTCCACCAGACCCGCCGGACGGGCGCCCTCAACCGCGTGATCGAACGCGGCGCGGGTGCCATCGACTACCTGATCAGGTTCCTGGCGTTCAACATTGGCCCGACCCTCATCCGGCTTGTACTGGCGTCGATTGCGCTCGGCCTTGCCTATGATTATCGTCTCGCCCTGATCGCCGTGGCCACAATCGCGCTTTATGTCGTCGCCACAGTGGTGATCACAGAATGGCGCGTGCGCCAGCGGCGCAAGATGAACGAGGCCGACACGCATTTCCGCGCGACCTCGGTGGATATCCTGACCAATTTCGAGACTGTGAAATCCTTCGCCGCCGAGGCGCGCGAGACGAGCCGCTTCGACAAGGCGATGGGCGAGTATAACGTCCACTATGTCGATACTGTGCGCAGCATGTATGTGCTCAACACCGTGCAGGCGCTGGTCATGAACCTAGGCCTGCTTGCGGTAATGGTGCTGTCGGCGCTCAACGTCATCGATGGCAAGATGCAGATCGGCGACCTGACCGCCGTGATGCTGATGCTGCTATCGCTCTATGCGCCGCTGAACATTCTTGGCTGGGCCTGGCGCGAGATCAAACAGGGGGCGGTGGACCTCGAGAAGCTGCACGGCCTGATCGCGATGGTGCCCGACGTGATGGATGCACCGTTCGCCCGCACGCTGGCGAAACCGCAGGGCCGGGTGACGTTCGAGAATGTTGCCTTCAACCATGAAGGCCGGTCGGCCGGTGTGCAGAACATTTCCTTCGATGTGCCGCCGGGCGGCAAGATCGCCTTCGTCGGCACCTCCGGCGCCGGTAAATCGACGCTGCTGAAACTGCTCTTCCGTTTCTACGATACCGATGCGGGCCGGGTGATGATCGACGGGCAGGATGTCCGCGCGCTAACGCAGGATTCCCTGCGCGCGGCGCTCGGCCTCGTGCCGCAGGATGTGGTGCTGTTCAACGACACGATCCGGGCGAACATTGCCTATGCAAGGCCGAACGCGGCCGAGGAAGAGATCCGCGATGCGGCGCGCCGGGCTCAGCTGCTCGACTTTATCGAGAGCCAGCCGGACGGGTGGAACACGCGGGTTGGCGAACGGGGGCTGAAGCTTTCCGGCGGTGAAAAGCAGCGCGTCGGCATTGCCCGCGTGGTGCTGGCCGATCCCGCCATCCTGGTGCTGGACGAGGCGACGAGCGCCCTCGACAGCGCGACCGAGGCAGCGGTTCAGGACGCGCTGGAACAGGCCTCGGCAGGGCGCACGACCCTTATGGTCGCGCACCGTTTGTCCACCGTGATCGACGCGGACGAGATCATCGTTCTGGAGGCCGGGCGGGTCATTGAACGTGGGAACCACGCTGCCTTGCTTTCAAAAGGCGGCAAATATGCTGATATGTGGCAAAGACAGGCGCGCAGCACGGACGCTGCACTGGCTGCTGTCTGACGACTCGTGCAGGGAAGGGGCGCGCGAACATGGCTGACGAAATCAATCGCCGCTCGATGCCGTGGATGACGATCGCGCTCGACTGGGAAGGCGTGGCAGCTGCCTTGGCGGCTTTCCTGGCGGCCCTTTTGCTCGGCTCGATCTGGGGGCCGCTGTTCTGGATCGGCTTTGCCGCAATGGCGGCCGCACTGGCGGCGGGTCACTGGGCGCGCCGCTCGCCGCCGGATTTGGCGGACGGGGTGGTTTCGCCGTGTGACGGCATCGTGGTGTCGATCGAGGTGACCGAGGCGCCGACCGCGCTGCGGCTTTCGCCGGAGTCGCTCATTCGTGTGCGGATCGCCTCGTCTCCCTTTTCCACCAACAAGCTCTACACCCCGATTGCCGGCGGCGTGGACCTCATCAGCCTGGCGCAGGGCGAGCCTTCCGTGCCGATGGCGATGCGCCCGGATGATGAAGGGCTGACGCGCGCTTACGTGACCTTTGAGAGCGCGGGCGAACAGGCGGGTATCGCCCTTGCCAGCGGCGGGCTCGGCCCGCGCATTGACCTCGATATCGAGACTGGCGACGTGGTGCGCCTTGGCCGCGCGTTCGGTACGCGCCGGATGGGCGGCTGGTGTGACCTTTACCTGCCGATCCGCCTGAACGTGCTCGTCTGGCCGGGGCAGTCGCTCGTCGGTGGTGAGACCGTGATCGGACGGCTGCGCGCGGAGTTCGGGGACGAGACGGCGCTCGAGGCCGTGGAGGCCGCGATGCCCGAGCCGAAGCGCGAACCGGCTCCGGTGGCGCCCGCGCCTCCCGCGCCCGGAGCTGCTGCGCCCGCCGAACCCGAACCGGTGGCTGAGGAAGAAGACTTATTCGACGATTATCCGGAGCCGGATGAAGTGGAAGTACCGGAAGACCCGGCTGCGATTTTCGCACGCCTGCGCGAAGCGGCGCGCAAGCATGGCGAGAGTGATTGATCTCATTTTTGAACAGGTCTAAGGCGCAAAGAGCCCGGCCTTAACCCTCCCCAGGCTTCGTTCGGGAAAGGGACATGTCACCTTTTGGGGCGCACTTACTGAACACGGCACGCATCCTGTTGCCTCCCTGCGTGCGGGGAGGGCTGGGGCGGGGCCCGTGATTTCAGGTTACCGTCACGCAGGCTTCAGGACGTGTCGCAGGCCCGGGCGCAAGGGGCGGAAGGCTCGGGTCCATGCGATGCAGTTTCGCACAGGTTCAGGGGGGGCGCGCAAGTTTGACCCATTTTCTTTCAGCGCCTTGAGTTGCTTGGCGAGGGGATGGCGGAAGGAAGGTACGAGCGCGGCGTCCTAGTCCTCGTCCGGGACTTCGTTGGCGTTCATCCATTTAAGGAGGGGGCGGAGGGGCAGAATCCAGCCGAAGCCAACCAGGATATAGAAGACGAGCTGCAGCCAGGGGGAGGCGCCCGCGAGACGGGTCCCGGCAGTGGCGGCGCCCCAGATCCAGAGGAGCATGAAAGTAAGCAACACGGCAATGGCGATCAGTTTGCGCATGGCATTTCCGTCCGGTCTGTCAGGCTGTGCGACGATGGCGCCTCTTGATTGCGCGCCCGCCCAGGTGATTTAGGGCCCATGCCCGCAAACGCAATTTCCCCCGTTGCCGCACGCTGGATCCGCGCCTGGCTGATCCTGCTGGGGCTCATGGTCTATGCGACCGTCCTCGTGGGCGGCGCAACCCGGCTGACCGATTCCGGCCTGTCGATCACCGAGTGGCAGCCTGTGAAAGGCGCCCTTCCGCCGCTGAACGACGCAGCTTGGCTGGCCGAATTCGACAAGTACCGCGAGACCACCCAGTACAAGCGGATGAACAAGGACATGGAGATGTCGGAGTTCCAGTTCATCTACTGGTGGGAGTGGGGTCACCGGCAGCTCGGCCGGGTGATCGGGCTGGTGGCGGTTCTGGGGCTCGCTTTCTTTGCGGCCCGGCGCTGGCTGGGCGGCGGGCTGGCCTGGAAACTGACCGGCCTTGTGGCTCTCGGCGGGCTGCAGGGGGCGATCGGCTGGTGGATGGTGGCGAGCGGGATGGGCGATACGGACCGGGTTTCGGTCGCGCCTTACCGGCTGATGACGCATTTCAGCCTGGCGCTGCTAATCCTATGTGTGATTACCTGGCTCTGGCTGTCGCTTGGGGCGCCCGGGCGTGCGGCGGCGCCGAACCGGGCCCGGCCATGGGCCTTCGGGCTGCTGGGGCTGGTGTTCGTGCAGATGGCCGCCGGGGCGCTGGTGGCGGGGCTGGACGCAGGCCGCACCTATACCGACTGGCCGCTGATGGCCGGGGAACTGGTGCCCAGTCACTATATTCAGTCCGATCTGGGCGTGCGCAGCCTGTTTGAGGGGCGCGCGGCGACGCAGTTCAACCACCGTTTCCTCGCCTATGTGCTCTGGGTCCTCAGTCTTGTGGCCGCCTGGCAGCTGCGAGGCAGCGCTCTGGCGCGGCCGGCGGCGGTTCTTGCGGGGCTCGTGTCGCTGCAGGCGGTGTGGGGCATCCTGACGCTGCTGAACGCCGCGCCGCTGCCGCTGGCCCTGGCGCATCAGGGGCTGGGGGTCACCGTGACGCTGGCGGCGGTTTACCTCGCCTGGCGGGCCTCGGCGCGGGGCTCGCAACCGGCCTGATTGCAGCGGATTGGCTCGTGTTTGCGGGCATTATCCATAAATGCAGGATGACCCCGCCAGCCGCGTTGACAAAGGGAAACGCGGCGCTTAAACGCCACCCCTTAATCGAAACTCCTGGAACTTCGAAATCGAGAGGCTCTGAGCAGAGCAATGAAAACCTATAACGCACCTGTGGGCGTAGAGACCAAGTGGGTCGTGATCGACGCGACGGACGTCGTCGTCGGACGCCTTGCTTCCTACGTGGCCAAACGTCTTCGCGGCAAGCACCGCCCGGATTTCACCCCGCACGTTGATACCGGCGACCATATCGTCGTCATCAACGCGGAAAAAGCCGTGTTCACCGGCAACAAGCTGACCGACAAGATTTACTATCGTCACACGGGCTATGCCGGCGGCATCAAGTCCACGACGGCGGGCAAAATCCTGAGCGGCCGCTTCCCGGAGCGCGCCCTCGAGATGGCTGTAAAGCGCATGATGCCGCGCGAGAGCGCGCTGTCGCGCCAGCAATTCGGCAAGCTGCGCATCTATGCCGGCGCCGAGCATCCGCACGTTGCCCAACAACCCGAGCTCGTCGACTTCAAGTCGATGAACCGCAAGAACTCGAAAACGGCCTGATCCTCATGACCGATACCTCCGCTTCCCTGAAAGACCTTGGCGCCATGACCGGCGCACCGGCAGCAAAAGTTGCCCTGAAGGTCGAGCCGAAGATTGATGCGCAAGGCCGTTCCTACGGCACCGGCCGCCGCAAGGAAGCGGTTGCCCGCGTCTGGATCAAACGCGGTACCGGCAAGATCACGATCAATGGCCGGGATCAGGAAACCTACTTCGCGCGCCCCGTGCTGCGCATGGTGATCGCCCAGCCGCTGATCGAATCCGGACGCGCGTCGGAATTCGACGTGATCTGCACGGTCAAGGGATCTGGCCTGATGGGCCAGGCCGGCGCGGTTCGTCACGGCATCTCGCGCGCCCTCGTCGCGTATGAGCCGGGCCTGCGTCCGGTGCTGAAGCCGTTTGGCTTCATGACACGCGACCCGCGCGTGGTTGAGCGCAAGAAGTACGGCAAAGCGAAAGCACGCCGCAGCTTCCAGTTCTCGAAGCGCTGATCCGTTTACGGATTTGCCGTGTTCAAGCGGGCGCTTCGGAGACGAAGCGCCCGTTTTTGCTTTTGCCCTGACTTCAGAGGAGTGGGCGCATGAAACCCAGAGTCTTCATCGATGGCGAAGCCGGAACCACCGGCCTGCAGATTGCGTCGCGGCTCATGGCCCGCAGCGACATCGACCTGCTCTCTATCAATGAGGCAAAGCGCAAGGATGCGGACGCGCGCGCGGCGATCATGAAGAAGGCAGACGCTGTGATCCTCTGCCTGCCGGATGACGCGGCGCGGCTCGCCGTAAGCCTGGTGGAGAATCCCAACACCGTGATCATCGACGCTTCGACCGCGCACCGCACGTCGCCGGGCTGGGTCTATGGCTTTCCGGAAATGGACCGCGGCCAGCGCGCCGCGATTGCCGCCTCGGCGCGGATCTCCAATCCGGGCTGTTATCCCACCGGTTTCATCGCGCTGGTTCGCCCGCTGATCGTGTCCGGATTGTTGCCGCCGGACTGGCTGGTCACCGTTAACGCCGTGTCCGGATATTCCGGCGGCGGAAAGCCGATGATCGCCGAGTTTGAGACGCGCGAGACCGAGGACAATTTCCGCATCTACGCGCTGGGCCAGACGCACAAGCATACGCCCGAGATGAAGAAGCATGCGGCCCTCGCGCATGCGCCGATGTTCCTGCCGTCCGTCGGCCGGTTTGAGCAGGGCATGATCATCGAGGTGCCGCTGCCGCTCTGGGCGTTGCCGAAGAAGCCGAAACGGGCGGCCGTGCACGCGGCGCTTAAGGCGGCGTACCAGGGCGAGACATTCGTCAAGGTGACCGGGCTCGCCGAAGGTGACGCGCTCAAGACGCTGGGCGCCGAAGGCTGCAACGACACCAACCGGATGGAACTCTACGTGTTCGGCAATGATGACCAGGCGCGCCTCGTCGCGCGGCTGGACAATCTCGGTAAGGGCGCCTCGGGCGCGGCCGTGCAGAACCTGAATATCGCGCTGGGGCTCGACGAAAGCGCCGGTTTGTTGGAGTAGGGCGGCGCACGGCGCCGTATCGCCATCGCATGCGGGGACAGCCCTGCATGTCGCCTGTTATCCAGGCGCCTGATTTTTTGATCGCGCTGAAAACTACTATAAACTTGAAAAAATGGCAGGATTTTCTCCTGTGCTTTCATTGCATCGAGGGTTTATTAAAAGTCCGTACACGGAAAAAACAACGCACTCTGGCCCAAAACGTAGGCTGAAACTAAAAAAGTTTAGCGACGCAGAGCCCATCAACGCAAGCCACCGATACCAGCGCCAACTGCTGCGCCACTATGTGCTATGGATCGTGTGCCCTGGCATGCGGCCGGGGGAGGTCCACAAGCTTCGATACAGGCACATAATGGTCCGGCATATCCGGGATACTGGCGCGACGACGCTGCGCATCAAGGTGCCTCACGACACCGAGACAGGTGCCCGCTTGGTCATCGCCCTTCCTGCGGCTGTGGGTGTTTACCAATCTCTCCAACAGCAGACGCAGCACAGCGGTAAGCAAGACTACCTGAGATATGCCCAAAGTTCAGGAAGAAGTGGCGCAAAATCTCCAGGCCAACCCGTCTGCCAGAGGCCAGTCTCGAGATGTTTATCAAGGACGGGATTAAGCAAGTTCCAACTGCCGGCTGACGAGGGGCATCACCAACTTTTGGGCATATCTAGGGTTGGCAACGAACTTGCTATCTGTCCAGGCAGAGTTGGGCGGGCCGCGGATAGGTTCAGATATGGCACAGCTTGCATGGTCAGTTCTTGCTGGTACGCGGCAGGCGCAGGATGCCGCAAGCCCAGCGGTAGAAATCGCCGGGTTGGAACTAACCATTTTGATGCCCTGTCTCAACGAGGCTGAGACGCTGCAGGTCTGTATTGAGAAGGCGCTGGACTATCTCAAACGGTCCGGCTTGTCTGGCGAGGTCGTCGTGGCTGACAACGGAAGCACTGACGGATCTCAGGATATCGCCCGCGCCGCCGGGGCGCGTGTTGTGGATGTTCCGGTGCGCGGCTATGGCGCGGCGCTGATCGGCGGCTGCAAGTCCGCGCGCGGCCGGTTCATCATCATGGGCGACGCCGACGACTCCTATAACTTCTCCGATCTGGATGCCTTTATCGAAGCGCTGCGCGGCGGCGGCGAGCTTGTGATGGGCAACCGGTTCAAGGGCGGCATCGCGCCGGGCGCCATGCCCTTCCTTCACCGTTATCTTGGTAATCCTGTATTGTCCTGGCTCGGACGGCAGTCTTCCAGATCCCGATCGGAGACTTCCATTGCGGGCTGCGCGGCTATAACCGCGAGTCGATCCTGGGGCTCGGCCTGAAATCCACGGGCATGGAATATGCCAGCGAAATGGTCGTAAAATCGTCACTCGCCAAACTCAGGATTGTCGAAGTGCCCACTACGCTGTCGCCCGATGGCCGCAGCCGCGCGCCGCACCTCAAGACCTGGCGCGATGGCTGGCGCCACCTGCGCTTCCTGCTGCTGCACAGCCCGAAATGGCTGTTTGCCATTCCCGGCCTCGTACTGATCGGTCTCAGCCTGCTGCTGGGTATGTTGACGCTATTCGGGCCTGTCCAGATCACCCCGGATGTGAGCTTCGATTATCATACCCTGATTGCATCCTGCTTCATGCTGATCATAGGGGTCCAGCTGGTCCTGTTCTCCATGATCTCGCGCGCCTATGCAGCGAGCGAGGGCTTTCTGCCGCAACCCTACCGCATGAGGAAGACGCTGCTATCGCTGAACCTTGAAGGCCTGCTGCTTATTGCGCTTGCCCTTCTGGTCCTGGGCCTGGCTGGCAAAGGCTGGTCGCTCTGGTACTGGGCATCGAAGGATTTCGGCAACATTGCACAGCCAGACATGCTGCGTATTTTTGTTCCCTCACTGACGATTGTTACCTGCGCCATACAAATGGCCGCCGGTGCCTTCCTGGCTTCGGTGTTCGGAATCCGCAGGTGAACCGCAGCGCCGGCCCGGGCGGGCGACAGTTATTGGAGCATTGATATGACGCTGAGTCCGATACTCAGCCAGCGGGTGGGAGCCTCACGGCCGGCCGACCTGGCCCTGATGGCGGCCTGTCTGCTGATCCTGCTGCTGCCGGCCCTCATCAATGGCCGGCCCTTTATGTTTGCCGACTTCGATCAATATTTCCTGATCGGCAAAGGCCTGATCGACAATCTTGCCGGCCTGCCTGGTATGGGCGATCCGCCGCCGGTAATCTCTCCGGCCGAAGCGGCGCCGGCGCCAGCCGGTGAGAAAGCCGAGAGTGGTTATTTCCTGGCCATCGCCGCCGCGCGTTCGCCGCTGTATTCCCTCGCCGCTTACGGGCTGACGGCCTTTGCCACGGTCTGGCTACTGCCGGTCCTTCAGTCGGCGCTGACGGTGTGGCTGGTGTTCCTCCTTGTGACCTGCGTGGGCGGTGCGCGCAGCCATGGCTTCTATCTCGGAGCCTTTTCCTTCCTCAGCTTTCTCAGCCCGCTCGGCATGCATGTGAATTTCCTGATGCCCGACGTGTTCGGGGGGCTTCTGGTGTTGGCCGCCGCGTTGTTAATCTTCGGGCGGGGGCAGTCGCTGCTCAGTAACATGCTACTGGTGGCGCTTGTTTCGGCAGCGGCCTTCCTGCACACGACCAACCTGCTGTTGGCTGGTTTCGCCTGCGCGGCAGGCTTGATCTTATGGCTGCTGCCGGCCTCTCGCGGTCTTGTCAATGCGCGTGCACCGCTCTACCTGCTCGCCGCCGCTGTGCTGGCGGCGGGTACGACGAGCGGCTACCGCGCCGTGATCACGCTGGCGACCGGCACAGCGCCGGGCTCGCCGACCTTCCTCGCCGCGCGCGTTTATGCCGATGGGCCAGGGCGCCAGCATCTGGAAACAGTCTGCGCTGATGATCCTGCGCGCTATGCCCACTGTGTTTTCGTCGGCCATGACTATGTCGATCACAACGACCTGATCTGGGGCCGGCCGGGCCCAGAGAAACCTACCTTCACTGACAGCCCGCCCGAGCTCAGACGTGCTCTGCAGGCCGAGGAGCCCGAGTTCGTGATCAATGCCATCGCGGCCTACCCGCTGGAGCAGGCCGCAGCGAGCCTTCGCAATTTCGGTGGCGCGCTGTTTGCCGTGGGAATTGCCGAGGTGGATTACGGCGCGGTGTATGTGATCCAGAATCTCATCGGCGATGACCCGGGTTCCCTGGCCTATATGCCGGGAGTGGAACGATGCCTTGCCGAGCCCTCGGCCTGTCAGGAACAGCACCCCGCCAAGACATTCTGGCGCCATCTGGTCGGGGCCATATCGCTCACGACGATGGTTGCCTTCGTAGCGGTACTTGCGGCGTGGTATGCTGGCCACCCCGACCGGCGCCATAGCGTTCAGCTTATCGCCGACCTGCGCTGGTTGATCGGGGTGTTCCTTGTGCTGATGGTTATTGCGAATGCAGCAATCTGCGGAATGCTGTCGGGCGTGCACGACCGGTATCAGGCTCGCCTGATCTGGATTGTGCCTCTGATGCTAATGGCCTTATTGCCGCAACTGAAGCAGGCCTTACAGCACGGCCCATCGGGCCTGGCCAGGGCATAAAAGGACGTGAGAAACCCACTCGAGCATGCCAGCATCCGCTATTTGGCGGCGAGCTTTGCGGCGCTGGGGTTGGACTATGGGCTGACGCTGGCCCTGTTCCAACTGGCGGTGATGAACCTGACGCTGGCGGCGGGCATATCCTTCTTCGCGGTCGGTCTTGCTTTCTATTTCGTGCACGAGTTCTGGACCTTCCGGGATGAGGGCTCAGCCTTTTCGCTGAAGCGGATGGGCGGGAACCTGGCAGTTCTGGTGGCGGCCGGTGCTGTCCGGGTCGGGGTCATCGGCCTTCTGGAAGCGCTGGCGGCACCGGAGGGGATCTGGGTTAGCCTGTATTTTGCCGCCGGGGTGGCCTGTTCCTTTTCGACGAGTTACGCCTTCAACCGCTTCTTCGTCTTCCGCAGCTGAGCGAACCGGCCATTTCAGCCTGGGCCAGCGGGGCTTAGGTCAGGCCGAGGTACCGGCTACCCAACCGCGCCATTCTCTGCCTGACCGTCCCGAAATACTCGCCCTTGTGGAGGGGGCCGTAACGCAAAAGGTGCAGAACCGGGCCGAAGGCGAGGCACAATATGGCGCTGTGCTGACACTTCAGGGCAAGATTATCGCCGACTATATCACTCACAGGACTGACGACGACGTGCACATTGATGTGTATGAGGATCCCGCCGAAGACCGGCTGAAACACCTGCCCCTGTTGCGTCTCCGCTCGCAGGGTAATCAGCCCAGGGATGGTTATGTCGTCTGCCTGTCCAGGCAGGAGCTGGGAGGCGCAGTAAGGATCGATCCCGCTCTGACCGTCTGCTATGCAGGGGGCAGGGGGATGTCTGCGAGGCGCACCCTGGCATAGGTGCCGGGCGCTGCGCCGAGGCCCATGTCTTTCGGCTGCAGGGCGGCGACCTTCCGGCCCGATTTCGGACGCAGCCAATCCCACCAGGTTGGCCACCAGCTGCCGGGGATTTCCCTCGATGTCTCCAGCCACTCGTTCGCCGAAGCGCCGAGTTTGCCGGGGTTCACCCAGTGCTGGTACTTTTTGGAGTCCGGATGGTTCACGACGCCGGCGATATGGCCAGAGCCGGAGAGCACGAACGTTGCGTCCCCGCCATAGAGTTTGGCGGTGCGGAACACGCTCTCGTAAGGGACGATGTGATCATCCTTGGAGGCTTGCAGCATCACGGGGATCTTGATGTTCCCCATGTCCACCTTTTGTCCGAGGACGGTGTATTCGCCCTTGGCGAGGCGGTTCTCGGAATAGCATTCCTTGAGATAGCGCCGGTGGACGGGCCCGGGAATGTTGGTCTGGTCCGCGTTCCAGTAGAGCAGGTCGAACGGGCGGGGCGGCATGCCCAGCATGTAGGTGTCAACGACATAGCGCCAGACGAGATCGATCGGGCGCAGCCAGTTGAAGGTTTCGTACATGTCCTTGCCGGGCATGATGCCGCCATGCTGGTCGATCAGGCCGTAGACATAGTCCCGGCCCGGACCATCGGTGAACACCTTGAGATCGCCGGCAAGTTCGAAATCCGATTGCGAGGCGAAGAAGGTGGCAGAGGCGACCTTGTCATAGCCGGTGGTCGACATGTGGGCGAGGGCAGACGTGAGCAGCGTGCCGCCGATGCAATAACCGACGCAGTTGACCTGCTTGGCGCCGGAGGCCTGCAACGCGCCTTCGACGGCGGCGTAGATGCCCTTCTTCACATAGTCGTCCCAGTCATAGTTCATCGTGACCTTGTCGGCCGAGCGCCAGGAGACGACGAAGACCGTGAGGCCCCTGTCAACCAGCCAGCGGATCATCGAGTTTTCTTCCCGCAGGTCGAGCACGTAGAACTTGTTGATCCAGGGCGGGAAGATCACCAGCGGCTTCGAATAGGCCTGGGCCTGCGTAGGGGTGTACTGGATGAGTTCGATAAGGTCGTTGCGGAAGACGACTTCGCCGGGGGCGGTCGCAACGTTCACGCCGACTTCGAACGGGGTTTCGTCCGTCTGCGTGATGTAGAGCTTGCCGCCGCCCTTGCGGACATCATCGCGCGCCATGCGCAGGCCAGCGAGCACGCTTTCGCCGCCGCTTTCGATGAAGGTACGCAGTGCCTGCGGGTTGGTGCCAAGGAAGTTGGTGGGCGATAGGCTCTCGGTGAGCATCTGCATGAAGAAGCGGGCGCGCAGCTGCACGGCCGGGTCCATGCCGCTGGCGCGATCAGCGAGGCTGTTCATCCAGCGGGAATTTACGTCATAGGCCTTGCGGATGAACTTGAAGGCCGGGTTCGTCTGCCATTCGGGGTCGGAGAAACGCTTGTCCTTCTCCTTGGGTGGTTCCTGCGAGAGTGTGTCGGTGACCATCTCCTGCCAGAGGGTCATCCAGCCCTGCATCAGCTCGAAATTCGCCTGCATCAGCGCAGCCGGGTTCATCGCGAGGTTCATGCCGACGTTACGGAAGGCATCGGCGGCGCCCATTGGGTCGCCTTTCGTTACCGTGGCGAGCGGGCCGGAACCGGTCATCACCTCGGTCATCAGGGCCTGGGACTCGGTATTGGCGAGGGCCAGCGTGGTCATCAGCAGCTGCCAGCGCATGGGGTCCTGCGACGCCATAAGCGCTGCCAGGGGCTCGGTTCCTGTGGTTGGAGTTGCCGCGCTGCTCATAGGTCCTAGTTTTGCCCTGTTCTTCGCGCTCATCTATTCACTATAATGTTTGTCATTTAATGAGATTAACCATGAAAAACACGGCGATTCTCCTTTGCAGCGTGCCGCTTCTGCTGGCCTGCGGCTGTACGTCGTCGTTTGCGAAGGCGCGGGCGGCCATTAACGAAGCGCCGGAATGGTATGCCGAGCGCCGGACGGAAATCCGTGGCGAGGGCTACCCGAAGCTTGACGAGATCCCGGTGGTCGATCCGGAGTGGAAGCCGGGCGGGGCGCTGGCAGCGTCGGGCGGGGAGATTGCCCTGATTGAGGCCGCGTTTGCCGCCGATGAGCGCGCCCAGGCGCCGCTCGCTCAGGCCGGCGAGATTGCCAAGGTGCTGGCGGACATCCGGGCCGGGTTTGAGCCGGAGCTACCGGACGGTGAGTTCTTCACAGCGACCGAAATTACGGCCATCCGGGAAAGCTTTAACGTGCCGCGCGTGACGGAAGGCGTTGTGCAACAATGATCAGCACCGATTTTCACAAGATCCGGCGCCTGCCGCCTTACGTGTTCGAGCAGGTAAACCGCACCAAGGCGGCACTGCGCGCGCGCGGGGCGGATATCATCGACCTTGGCATGGGCAATCCGGACCTGCCCACGCCGAAGCATATCGTAGACAAGCTGATCGAAACGGCGCGCAAACCGGACGTGAACGGATATTCCGCCTCGCGCGGTATCCCGGGACTGCGCCGTGCACTGACGGACTATTACAAGCGCCGGTTCGGTGTGAGCCTCGACAAGGACCGGGAAGTGATCGTCACGCTCGGCTCGAAGGAAGGCTTTGCCAACCTTGCCCAGGCGATCAGCGCGCCGGGTGATGTTATCCTTGCGCCGGATCCGTCTTATCCGCTGCACCATTTCGGCTTCATCATCGCGGGCGCCTCGATCCGCGGGGTTCCTGCGCATACGCCGGAGCAGTACCTGTCGAACCTTGGCCGCGCGGTGAAGTATTCCGTGCCGCCGCCGACGGCGATGGTGCTGTGCTTCCCGTCGAACCCGACGGCGGCTGTGTGCGACCTCGACTTCTACAAGGAGGCCGTGAAGTTCGCGAAGAAGCACGACCTCTGGATCCTGTCGGACCTCGCGTACAACGAAATCTATTTCGAAGAGCCGACGCCTTCGATCCTGCAGGTCGATGGCGCAAAGGAAATTGCCGTTGAATTTACGACAATGTCGAAGACGTATTCGATGGCCGGTTGGCGGGTCGGGTTCGTGGCGGGCAATGACAAGCTGATCGCGGCGCTCGCGCGGGTGAAGTCCTACCTGGATTATGGCGCGTATACGCCGATCCAAGTGGCCGCCGTGGCGGCGCTCGATGGGCCACAGGACTGCGTGGATGATATCCGCAAGATCTACCGTACACGGCGCGATGCGCTGGTGGACAGCTTCACCAAGGCGGGCTGGCCGATCCCGAGCCCGAAAGCTTCAATGTTTGCCTGGGCGCAGATCCCGGAAAAGCTGCGGCATATGGGCAGCCTCGAATTCTCGATCCAGCTAATCAACGAAGCGCACGTGGCCGTGGCGCCGGGTGCGGGCTTTGGCGAGCATGGAGACGAGTATGTCCGCATCGCCCTCGTCGAAAACGAGCAGCGTATCCGCCAGGCAGGCCGCAACATCCGCAAGTTCCTCGCCGCGCACGGCGTGAAGGAAATCAAGCCGGTGCCAGCGGAGTAGGGCTGTGACTTCGCCCGGCGCCGGGAGGCGGCGGCACGAGCTCAGGCAACTCATACTTTCCAAAAGCGGACTTCGTTTTCGGAAAGTGGCGATAGTCATGATGGAAATCATGGAGCACGCCCCGAGACCTAGCGAGGCGGACGGGCTTTACTCGGAAGATGAAATCACAAATGAAATCAGAGGATTGATTAAGGCAGGTCAGCTGGAGATCGTGGGCGATCCGGCTCGGCCTCGAAATCGCGAGATCCGGCTGCGTCAGCCTTAGACCAAAGGCTGCGCTCAGGCTCGACGCCCTTGTGCAAACCGGCTATTCCCGCGCGGGACCGTAGCGTAAGGGGCCGCCCGATGGGGCCGTTGAGAATTGGGATTGCGGGGCTCGGCCATGTCGGCGCCGGGCTGATCGAGCTGGTGCAGCGCCAGGAGCGGCTGCGGCTGCCCGGCCAGGTCGAGATTGCGGGTGTGAGCGCGCGCTCGCAAAGCCGCAACCGGCCCGTGAACACCGATGATTATGCCTGGTTCGATGACGCCGCGACGCTGGCGGAAGACCCCGGCGTGGACGTGTTCGTGGAGCTGATTGGCGGATCGGACGGGCCGGCGAAGTTTGCCGTGGAATCGGCGCTGAAGGCCGGCAAGCATGTGGTGACGGCCAACAAGGCGCTGATCGCCAAGCATGGCATCGCGCTCGCGGCGCTGGCCGCTGAAAAGCACGTTGACCTGTTGTTCGAGGCGGCAGTGGCCGGCGGCATTCCGGTCGTCCGCATACTGCGCGACAGCCTTGTCGGCACAGAGCTCAAGCGCGTGTCCGGCATCCTGAACGGTACGTGCAACTTCATCACGAGTACGATGCTGGAGACCGGGCGCTCCTATGAGGAAGTGCTCGCCGAGGCGCAGAAGCGCGGCTATGCCGAAGCTGACCCGGCGCTGGACGTGTCCGGCATGGACGCAGCGCACAAGGCGGCGATCCTTTCGGCGATCGCATTCTCAGCCGACCTGGATTTCTCGAAAGTGGCTGTGCGCGGGATTGAGGAGATTGGTCTCCTGGACCTGCGGCTCGCTGACCGGCTGGGTTTCCGGATCAAACTGATTGCCGAAGGGGTGCTGACGAAGACCGGCGTCGTTTGCCGCGTTGAGCCGATGGCGTTGCCGCATGCGCATGCGCTGGCGCGGGTTGATGGTTCGCTGAACGCCGTGCGCATCGAGGGTGATCCTCTGGGCGCGGTCGTGCTGACCGGCCCTGGCGCTGGTTCCGGGCCGACGGCGAGCGCGGTGATGGGCGATGTGGCGAAACTGTTCCGCCCGGCGATCCGCAATGCCTTCGGCCGCGCGCAGCACCATGTGGCGCAGCCTTTCGTCATCGGCGAGGCGTCCGAGGTCGCGCCCTTCTTCCTCCGCGTACGGCTGGCCGACAAGCCGGGTACGCTCGCGGCGCTGACCGAGGCGCTCGCCGAAGAAGGCGTCTCCGTGGACAAGCTGCTGCAGGATTCCGCCGACGAGAGCGGGGCGAGCCCCGTGGCGGTCGTCACGCACCGGTGCCCCCGCGCGCAGATGCAGGCGGCTGTTAACCGGATCGCCGGTTTGTCCGTGTCCGTCGAAGACCCGCGCCTCATTCGTATCGAAGCGGCAAGCTGATGGCTTCCTATCCGCGTTAACAGTCCCGAATCTATGCCCTTGGAGAAAATTAAATGGAAAACAAGGTACTGACGCCCGGCCTTTCGGACGCTATGGTCCGTGTGACCGAACTGGCCGCAATCGCTGCGTCCAGGGAAGTGGGCCGGGGCGACGAAAAGAAAGCCGATGCGGCCGCTGTGGACGCGATGCGCTCGGCCTTCAACGCCGTGGATTTCAAGGGCCGCGTCGTGATCGGCGAGGGCGAGCGTGATGAAGCGCCGATGCTGTATATCGGAGAGGAAGTCGGTACCGGAACTGGCCCGGAAATCGATATCGCGCTGGACCCGCTGGAAGGCACGACGCTGACCGCGAAGGCGATGGCGAATGCGCTGGCGGTGCTGGCGATCGCGCCGCGCGGCGGGCTGCTCTATGCGCCGGATACCTACATGGACAAGATCGCGATTGGCCCGGGTTATCCAGAGGGGCTCGTAAGCCTGGATGAGGCACCTTCGGACAATATCAAGGCGCTGGCGAAGGCCGCGGGTCGCAAGGTGGAAGACATGACCGTGTGCGTGCTCGACCGGCCGCGCCATCAGGACATCATCGACTCACTGCGCTCTGCGGGCGCACGCATCTCGCTGATCTCGGACGGCGATGTCGCCGGCGTGATCGCGACCACGGACGCTGCAACCGGCATCGACATGTATGTCGGGCAGGGCGGCGCGCCGGAAGGCGTGCTGGCAGCCGCTGCGCTGAAGTGCGTGGGCGGACAGATGTACGGCCGGCTCGTGTTCCGCAATGATGACGAGAAGAAGCGCGCGGCTCGCACCGGTATCACTGATTTCGGCAAGACCTATTCGCTGCACGAGCTCGCCTCGGGCGACACCGTGTTCTGCGCGACCGGCGTGACCAATGGCACGATGTTGTCGGGCGTCGCGCACAAGGATGGCCGCGTGCACACGCACACGCTGGTCATGACGTCCATGGACGGCATGGTGCGCTATGTGCGCAGCGCGCGGAAGGTTTGACTTTCCGACTTCGGGCGCAGGCCCAACCCTGACCGGCGGAGCGTGAGGGGGCCTGCCGTTCTGTATTGCAGACATCGCTTTCGCCGGCACGCTTGTCCGTCCCCGCCCCGGAACGGGCAGGGGTAGGGCGGGGCCATCAAAGCCGTTTGGCCATCACGATATCATCGAACACCCGTTCGCCGACGCGGAACTGGCGCGTGCCTGCGAGCGAGAAGCCGTGACGCGTGTAGAAGGCGATGGCGCGAGCGTTGTCCTGATAGGTGCCGAGGAGGAGGCGCGGGGCGCCTTGCTCACGGGCTTCTGCGATGGCGGCCTCCATCATGGCGCGGCCGGGGCCTGCGCCATGATGGCGTGACAGGGCATAGATGCGCTTCAGTTCGCGGTCGCCGGGCTCCAGCGGGACCGGCAGGTCCGGCGTGCAGTTCAGGGCGTAGCCGATGGGCGCGCCTGTTTCGGCGTGCTCGGCGAGCCACAGGGCGCAGGTAGGATCTGCCAGGTAAGTCTCATACAGGCTGCGCGCATGCTGGTTTGTACAGTGTGCGGACAGGTTTGCACCGTCGATCAGGTCGCCATAGGTTTCGACGAAGGTGGCAACCCCGATATGACCGAGGCGTTCGGCGTCGGCTTCCGCGGCGCGCCGGATGATAAAGGGCGTCGTCGGAGCTGGTTTTGGCGCGAGGGCAAGCAGCGTGTTGATGGCGGCAATGGCCTGCGGGAGGCGCGTATCATAGGCGCCGGTAATCAGGACGTGCGGCGAGCCATTGCCACGGATCAGCTCGAGGAAGCGGATGTGCATCCATTCGCGGATGGTCTCGCCGTCGCGCACGCCATCCTGAACAAAAGGAACATCCGGACACGCAATGAGGTAGAGGTCCACGATGTCGCGGGCGCCGATGGCGTCAACGGGGGGGTGGCGCTTGCCTGCGTAGCGTTCAAACCAGGTGGCGGTGGCGAAGGCGTTCGTGTCGCAGATCAGCACGCGGTTTGCGCGCGCGGCGGCCTCGTTCTCGCGGCTCTTCTGGACCTCGGCTATGTGGACAAAATCGTCATCCGTCCAGGCCGGAATTTCACCGTGTACGCCCTGTTCGGCGATTTTCTTCTCCCAATGCTCGCGGCCATATTCCGGCACCCAGACAGTTTCGAAATGCGCAGCGAGCGCCTCGCAGAGCGTGGTTTTCCCTGTGGATTCGGCGCCGATCAGGACGATGCGGAAGGGGCGGGTGCGGGCCATGATTTCAATGATTTCTGCCAGGCGAGGAGGCCCATGACGGCGAGGGCGAGGAAGACGGCGTACAGGAGCGCGGTGAGGTTGAGACCGCGGGTGATGTAGAGCGGAACATAGATCACGTCAGCCAGAATCCAGAGGTGCCAGCATTCGAGTTTCTTGCGGCTTTGGAGCCATTGGGCGGAGAGGCTGATCGAGGTGGTGAGCGCGTCCCAGAACTTCGACGCGCCGCCGAGTTTGCCGAGCAGCCACCAGAGGAAGGTGGTGGCCGCTGCGATGAAGACGGCGATCAGGGCGAGCTCGCGCGCCGAGGTGCGCCGGACGGTCAGTTCGGTGCGGTTCTCGCCGCCAAACAGCCAGAGGTACCATCCCGCGAGGTTCAGGCCGAAATAGACGACCTGAAGGCCGGAGTCCGCATACAGACGGTATTCGTAGAAGATCCAGGCATAGGCGGCCACGTTGAGCAGGCCGAGCGGGAAGTTCCATACGCTCTGGCGCACGACGAGCCAGACGCAGATGGCGCCCGTGACGAAGGCGCCGGCTTCCAGCGCACTGGCGGTACCGGTGGACCATGCGGCGTAAGCGATGGCGGTGGAGGCGAGGACGAGGGCGGCGGGGAGGGCGAGTTCGGCAAGGCGGGTGGGGGCGGACGCGTCACTCATGGCATAGGGTGCCCGCGTTTTGCCAAGGGCCCCACCCTCTTGCTCGTGAAATCTTATACGATTTCCCGTCCTCGCAAGCTCCCCGCAGTGCGGGGAGGGGACGGTCACGCTCGGGCAGGCCGGGCGCTGTTGGCAATCAGCTCTTCGCCATCGCGTCTTCGAAGTTGCGCGCGACTTTCTCGATGAAGCCTTCGGTTGTCAGGTAGCCCTGATCCGGGCCGACGAGCAGGGCGAGGTCTTTCGTCATGAAGCCCTTCTCCACGGTCTCGATGACGACGCGCTCAAGCGTCTGGGCGAACTTGCGCACGTCCGGCGTGCCATCCATGCGGCCGCGGTGGTCGAGGCCCTGCGTCCAGGCGAAGATCGAGGCGATCGAGTTCGTCGAGGTCGCTTCGCCCTTCTGGTGGTTGCGGTAGTGGCGGGTGACCGTGCCGTGCGCGGCTTCGGCTTCAACCGTGTTGCCATCGGGCGAGAGCAGCACGGAGGTCATCAGGCCCAGCGAGCCGTAGCCTTGCGCGACCGTGTCCGACTGAACATCGCCGTCATAGTTCTTACAGGCCCAGACGTATCCGCCCGACCATTTCATGCACGAGGCGACCATGTCGTCGATCAGGCGGTGTTCGTAGGTGCCTTTGAAGGGGGCGAACTTGGTTTTGAATTCGGCGTCCCACATCTCCTGGAAGATGTCCTTGAAGCGGCCGTCATAGGCTTTCAGGATCGTGTTTTTGGTGGAGAGGTAGACCGGCATTTCGCGCTGCAGGCCATAGTTGAAGCAGGCGCGGGCGAAGTCGCGGATCGACTCGTCGACGTTGTACATGCCCATCGCGATGCCGGCGTCCGGGAAGTCATACACTTCCTTCTCGATGACCTGGCCATCGGCGCCTTGCCATTTCATCGTCAGCTTGCCTTTGCCGGGCACGAGGAAGTCAGTCGCGCGGTACTGGTCGCCGAAGGCATGGCGGCCGATGATCACGGGTTTCGTCCAGCCGGGCACGAGGCGCGGGATGTTCGAGATGACGATCGGCTCGCGGAACACGACGCCGCCAAGGATGTTGCGGATGGTGCCGTTGGGCGACTTCCACATCTTCTTGAGGCCGAATTCTTCGACGCGCTGCTCGTCGGGTGTGATGGTCGCGCACTTGACGGCGACGCCGTACGTCTTTGTGGCTTCGGCCGCGTCGATCGTGATCTGGTCGTTGGTCTCGTCGCGTTTCTGGATGCCCAGATCGAAGTATTTCAGGTCGATGTCGAGATAGGGGAAGATCAGCTTGTCCTTGATCACCTGCCAGATGATCCGGGTCATTTCGTCGCCGTCCATATCCACAACCGGGTTTTTGACCTTGATCTTCGACATATTCTGGAATCCTTGCGTTTCACCGTTTGATGCGCGCTATAGCAGACGCGGGACGGGCGTCAAAACGGGATAGATCATGGCTCTCCAGCAAGCTCCTGCGATCCTGCTGCATACGCCGCAACTGGGCGAGAACATCGGCGCGGCAGCGCGGGTGATGCTGAACTTCGGGCTGACGGACCTGCGGCTGGTCTCGCCCCGGGATGGGTGGCCGAGCGCTTCGGCAGAGGCGATGTCGGCGGGCGCGCTGGGATCCGGGGTTGAGGTCAGCGTGTTCGCGACGCTCGAGGCGGCGATTGCGGACCTGACCTTTGCAGTAGCCACGACGGCGCGGCCACGGGGCATGGAAAAGCCAGTGATGGACGCGGTGGGTGCGCTCGAGGCGCTGCGCGGGCATGACGGGCGGTGCGGCGTGCTGTTCGGGGGCGAGAAGTCCGGCCTGCCGAACGAGGCGGTGGCGCTGTGCGACGCGATCCTGACCTATCCGGTGAACCCCGGCTTTGCGTCACTGAACCTCGCGCAGGCGGTGGGCGTGTTCTGCCACCAGTGGGGCGCGGGCGAGGGGCTCGGCGGGCGGTTCGCGGGCAAGGATGAAGGCGTCGGTGCGCCGGCGAGCCGCGAAGACGTGATCGGTCTGTTCGAGCACTTCGAGAGCGAGCTGGAGCGCGCGGGCTATTTCTATCCGCCGGAAAAGACACCGGTGATGATCAACAACCTACGCAACGCGCTGATCCGCGCGCAGTGGACGCAGCAGGAGGTGCAGACCTTCCGGGGCGCGATCAAGGCGCTGTCACTCGGGCGCGGGAAGGCGCGGGTGAAGCCGGAGGCGTAGAGGGCTTCAAGCCCCTCACCGGGGGTGAGGGGCTTGAAGCGGTTACTTGCCCTTCCAGACCGGGGCGCGTTTTTCGATGAAGGCTTTCGGGCCTTCGCGGAAGTCTTCGGTGCCGACGATGCCTGCGAACGCGGTGCCGGAGGCTTTCCAGAGTTCGTCATCTGTCTTGGTGGTCGCTTCGATGGCAACGGCGCGGCTGGCGGCGACGGCGAGCGGGGCGTTGGCGGTGATGCGGGCGGCGAGCTTCAGGGCTTCGTCCATGACCTGCGCCTCGGGGACGACTTTATTGACCATGCCGAGCTCGTAGGCGCGCTGCGAGGAGAGCGGGTCGCCGGTGAGGATGACTTCAAGGGCGACGGCCTTGCCGATCACGCGCGGCAGGCGAAACAGGCCGCCGGCGCCGGCGACGAGGGAGCGTTTCACTTCCGGCAGGCCGAAATTCGTGTCGTCCGCAGCGATGATCATGTCGCAGGAGAGGGCCACTTCGGTGCCGCCGGCGAGGGCGGAGCCGGTGATCGCGGCGATGAGCGGCTTGGTGCGCTCGCGCCGGGCGATGCCGGCAAAGCCGCCTTTCTTGGTGGACAGGGCGCCGCCATTTCCGGCGGATATTTCCTTGAGGTCCGCGCCCGCGCAGAAGGCCTTGCCGACAGCGGTGAGGATGCCGACCCAGACTTCGGGGTCTGATTCCATCTGGTCGAGCGCGGCTTCCATCGTGGCGGCCATTTCGCCGTTGATGGCGTTGCGGGCTTCCGGGCGGTTCATCGTGATGATCGCGACGTTACCTTTTTTGACATACTCGACGGGCATGGGGCATTCCTCCTGTGCGGTTTCTTGAGGGAGGACTAAGAGGCCTTACCCAACGTCGCGCAAGCGTCCCTCTTGCCGGACGCTGGGTCAGGGGCTTGAGATGACGCTATGAAACTTGATCTTGATCCCGAATACGAAGCCTTTCGTGCGAACGTCTCCGAGACGCTGACGAAGAACCGCCATCTGGCCCCCACGTCCGAGGACAAGGGCTACAAGAATGCCAGGCGCATTGCCTGGCAGAAGCTGTTGATCGAGCATGGCCTCGCCGCGCGGACGATCCCCAAGGCTTATGGCGGGTATGGCGGTGAGGCGGACATCCTCAAGGCGCGCATCATCGCCGAGGAATTCGCGCGCAGCCGCGTGCCAGGGCCCATGGCGGGGCAGGGCATTTCGATGCTGGTGCCGACGCTGCTGGAACTCGGCACGGAGGCGCAGAAGCAGGCTTACATCCGCCCCACGATCGAAGGCGAGATGATCTGGTGCCAAGGCTATTCCGAGCCGGGCGCGGGATCGGACCTTGCGGCGTTGCGCACGTCCGCTGTGGAGGACGGCGATCATTACGTGATCAACGGCTCGAAGATCTGGACTTCGACCGCGAAGCAGGCGGACATGATCTTCTGCCTTGTGCGGACGGACCCGGCCGCGAAGAAGCATGAGGGCATTACGTATATCACCTTCCCCATGTCCATGCCGGGCATTGAGGTGCGTCCGCTGGTAGACATGACGGGCAGCGCGAACTTCAACGAAGTCTTCTTCACGAATGTCCGGGTACCGAAGAGCGGTGTGATCTATCAGCCGAATAAGGGCTGGCAGGTGGCGAACGCCACGTTGACACACGAGCGCGGGATGCTGGGCGATCCGAATGCGACGAAGGCGCGGTTCCTGGAACTCGTGACGCTGATGAAGGGCGAATCGGTGAACGGACAGCCGTTGATCGCCAATCCCATGCTGTGTGACCGGCTGATGCAGCTACAGGCAGAGGTCTATGCGATGCAGGCGAACGGCCTGCGCATCACGACCAGCCGGCTGAAGGGCGAACAGGCCGGGATCGCCGGGCTGATCGTCAAGCTGAATGGCTGTGACCTGAACCACGAGATTGCGCGCCTCGCGATCGACGCGCTGGGCGAACTCGGCATCCTGTACGAGGACGGCGAGCATCTGCGCAGCGATGGCAGCTGGCAGTGGCGCTACATGTACGACCTTGGGCTGATCATCGGCGGCGGCACGGCACAGATCCAGAAGAACATCATTGCGGAACGCGGGTTGAACATGCCGCGTGAGCCGAAGCTGGCGAAGGCGTAAGCACATGGAATTTTCACTCTCCGAAGACCAGCGGATGCTTCAGGACAGCCTCAAGGGCGTGCTGTCGCAGTCTGCGTCGCTGGACCAGATCCGCAAGATCGCGGTTGGCGATGCGGGCGCCGTCCGCGCGCTTGAGGCGGCGCTTGAGGATTTCGGCCTCGCGTCATTGCTTTTGCCGGAAGCGGCAGGCGGACTGGGCCTCGGCCTCCTCGACGCGTGCCTGGTGCAGGAGGCGCTGGGCTATCATATCGCGCCGTCGCGGTTTCTGGCGAGCGCGCTGGCGGCGGTTGCCCTGGCGGACAATCCGGGACTGCTTGGGGGCGATGCGAAGTTCGGGCTGGCGGTGACGGAAATGGCGTCGCGCCGGGACGGCGCAGGGCTCAGCCTGAAGGCCGGGAAATTGTCAGGGACGGCCTTGCTGGCGATCAGCGCAGAGGAGGCAACGCACCTTCTGGCGGCTGACGCAAAAGGCGGATTGCATGTGGTCGATGCCGCGGGCGCGAAGGCTGCCCCCATGCAGACGATCGACCGGACACGGACGTTCCATGCAGTCACGCTGAGCGGCGTCAAGGTGCTGTCCACCGCGAAAGCAAATGACCGGTTCCTCGCTGCGGCGCGTTTGCTGGTGGCGGCCGATACGCTGGGCGCGGCGCAGGCGATGATTGACAAGGCGGTGGCCTATGCGGCCGAGCGCCAGCAGTTCGGCCGGGTGATCGGCTCGTTCCAGGCGGTAAAGCATATGTGCGCCGAGATGGCGGCAAAGCTTGAGCCCGGCCGGGCGCTGATCTGGCACGCGGCGCATGCGCTCGATATCGGCGATGCGGAAGGGCCGGTTATGGCGAACCTCGCGAAGGCCTACCTCGCCGAGGCGGGGACGTTTATCGCACGCACAGCAACGGAAGTGCATGGCGGGATGGGCTTCACCGATCTTGTGGGCTTGCACTACTGGTTCAAGCGGATCGGCGTGAACCGCCAGTTGTTTGGATCGCCCGAGCAGGCGCGTCAAACAGCGGCGCAGCTGCAGGGGCTGGTCGCCTGAACAAGGCGCAACTTTTCGGCGAATTCAGACTTGTTGCGGACTTACACGTTTGCGAGGGTATTCCAGTGTTGCACACTCTGGCCTTGTTCGTGGAGGCGCTGCTTGCCGGAAGTTTTCATCGATTATGCCGGGCTCGTGCAGCGCGCGGGTGAGTTCGGGTTTCGCAAGGCGAGCTGCGCCGAACTGGGCGCGGGGCTTGCGTTGGCCGAAAGGCTGACGGGGCAGGCGATGGCGACCGCCGCGTCGATACTCTGGATCGAGAGTCTGACGGGCATGGCGGCCTGGGTTACCGGAGATCCGGTAGACGGCGTGTTCATCACAGTGCCGCTGAGCGCGGCGGGTGTCGCGGCGGTGCGCGATGGCAGCTTCGTGCCGGCCTCGCTTTCGCTTGCCCACATCTGCTGCGCGGGCGAGGCCTGCGCGGGCGTCTACAGCGGCGTTTATGCCGGGGCGACGAAAGAGGCGCGCCGGCGCGTGATGATGGCGGCCGGGAGCACGCGGAAGGAGTTTTTCGCGCCCGTGCCCTGCTTTGCGCGCGGGGTGACCGAGGATGGCAAGCGGTCGATGGCGTCGCTCGGTTTCCAGCCGGTAGAGGGCGGGTTGCCGGACCTCTGGGGGCAAAACCCTCTGCCCGGTTCGCAGGAGCAGGCGGCCTAAGCGCGCGGCCGGATTCTGGCAAAATGTCGCTCACGCGGCCACCTGAGCCGGAGATGCTGGCCCGGTTTTCGCCCGGGCCAGTTCGGGCTCTGGAGGACTATCAGCAGGCGATCACGCCGCGGGCGGCGGTTTATCTCCCCGGGCAGGACGGCCTGTTTGGGGAGGCGTATGACGGGAATGACTTCTCCTGCAGGCATTTCCTGGTCCGGGAAGAGGCAAGGCCCGCGGGCACGTGCCGGGTGAGGCGGCTTGAAGCAGCTCCGACACCGGGCGCATTTACCAGCAGGGTTGCTTGTCTTTCGCAGCGACCCGCGCCAGTAAAACGTGTCGGCCCAACTGGCGGGCTAGCGCGTTTATCCGGCTTCAGGATCTGCCCATGTCCGTCAACCTGCTGAAACTCGATTCGGCGGCGCGCAAGGCGCCTGTGGTGCCGGTGATCGTGGTCGATTCAGCGCGCCAGGCGGCGCCGCTTGCACGGACGCTCGTGCGGGCAGGCGTCACGATTGCGGAAGTGACGCTGCGCACGCCCGCGGGGCTGGAGGCGATCTCGGTCATGCGGGCGGAGGCGCCGGAACTGCTGGTGGGGGCTGGCACCGTGCTGTCCGGCAAGGATGCCGATGACGCGGTGGCAGCGGGGGCCGAGTTTCTGGTCTCGCCCGGCATGTCACCCGGCCTTCGTGCGGCGCTTCGCGGGCGTGAGCATCTGATGATCCCGGGCATATCGACGCCGAGCGAGGCCATGACCCGGCAAGAGGAAGGCTTCGAGCGGCTGAAGCTTTTTCCGGCCTCCATCGCGGGGGGCGCGCCCGCGCTCAAGGCGCTGGCCGGGCCGCTGCCCCATTTGCGCTTCATGCCCACCGGCGGGATCAGCGAAGCCGAAGTGAAAACCTACCTGGCCCTGCCGAACGTTTTTGCGATCGGCGGCTCCTGGATCGCCAGCCAGGCGGATATTGCGGCCGGCAACTGGAGCCGGATCGAGGAGATCGCGCGCAGGCTGCTCGCGCTGGCATAGGCAATGCAGACCCGGCGTTAAGGTTCATCCAGCAAGACTGGGCAATCCCGTTTCGGTACGGGGTACACACGACGAAGGGAATCCGCGGTGAAAGCAGTTATCTTTGCAGGTGGTTTCGGGACGCGTCTCAGCGAGGAAACCGCACTGCGTCCGAAGCCGATGGTTGAAGTGGGCGGCCGCCCGATCCTCCATCACATCATGGAAATGTATGCCGCGCACGCGATCACGGATTTTGTGGTGCTGGGCGGTTACAAGGTCGAGTTCATCAAGGACTATTTCCTGAACTATACCCGCCGCACGGGCGACTTCACCGTCGACCTGAGCAATGGCGAACTGACCTGGACGCATAACAAGCCACTGCCGTGGAAAGTGACTGTGCTGGACACCGGCGTCGATACAATGACCGGCGGACGCCTGAAGCGCGCGCGGGAAGTCATCGGCAACGAAACCTTCTGCCTGACTTATGGTGACGGGGTCTCGGACGTCGACATCACGGCGCTGGTGGCGTTCCACAAGGCATCTGGCGCGAAGGCGACGGTAACGGCGGTTTCGCCGCCCGGCCGTTTCGGTGTAATGGGCCTGTCCCCGGATGATCCGATTGTGCAGTCTTTCCGCGAGAAAGACTCGGTGGACGTCGGCCTGATCAATGGTGGCTTCTTCGTTTGCGAGCCGAGCGTGATCGATCTCGTGGACGGCGACACCACGGTCTGGGAACAGGAACCGATGAACCGCCTGGTCCAGGCCCAGCAACTGGCGGCCTATCGCCATTCCGGCTTCTGGCAGGCGATGGATACGGTCCGTGACCGGCAGGTGCTCGAAGGGATCCATGCCATGGGCGCGCCCTGGTTGAGAATGGGGAAATAGTTTCATGAAATTTCATCAGACCACGCTGAAAGACGCGATGCTCATCGACCTCGAGCGCCGGGGGGACGATCGCGGCTTCTTTGCCCGCACCTTCTGTGTCGATGAATTTGCCGCCCTCGGCCTGCCGACCGAGTTCGTCCAGCAGAACACGTCTTACTCTGCCAACAGGGGCACGCTGCGCGGCATGCACTTCCAGAGCGCCCCGTACAGCGAGGACAAGCTGATCCGCTGCCTGCGCGGCGCGATCGTCGATATCATCATCGACCTGCGGCCGGGCTCGCCCACTTTCAGGAAGTGGGAAGCGTTTGAGCTGAATGACGAGAACAAGCGTCAACTCCTGGTGCCGAAAGGCTTCGGCCATGGCTTCCAGACGGTCAGCGACCATGTCGAGGTGACCTATCTCGTGACCGCCAAGTACACGCCGTCTGCCGAAAGCGGCGTGCGCTGGAACGATCCGGCGTTTGGCATCAAATGGCCTCTGGAGCCGACCGATATGTCGGACAAGGATCGCAACTGGCCGGATTTTGCGAGCTAAGCAGGCAACCGAAGCTGAAACGAGAAACCCCGCCAGTATCTGGCGGGTTTTCTGATTCGACGACAGGTTTTCTTGACGGGGCGGCGGCGACGTCAGTGCGCCAGCGCCGCCGCAACGGCTTCGGCAATCGAGAGCGAACTCGTCAGGCCGGGGGATTCGATTCCAAAGAGGTGGACGAGGCCGGAATGCCCATGATGGGCGGGGCCGTCGATGCGGAAGTCTGCGGCCGGCTGGCCCGGGAAGGAGAGCTTGGGGCGGCAGCCGGAATAGTCAGCTGCAATGGCGCCGTCCGGCAGTTGCGGCCAGTATTCGCGCACGGCGGCGTAGAAGCTGTCGGCGCGGCGGATGTCTACGCGGTAATCGACCGTATCCGGGTCATCCGTATTCAGCCATTCGACATCCGGGCCGAAACGCATACGCCCGCCGAGATCGAGCGTAACGTGGACGCCGAGGCCGCCTTCAACCGGCGCCGGATAGATCAGGCGCTGGAAGACGGGCTTCGTCTGGCAGCTGAAATAGCTGCCCTTGGCGAGGGTGAACGCAGGCAGAAGGGCGGGGTCGTAACCGGACATCCCGTTCGCAACGCGGTGGGCATACAGGCCCGCACTGTTGACAACCTTTCGGGCGACCAGTGCCATCGGCTCGGCGCCGCCGGCCTCAATCCGGATGCGGCCATCAGCAAGGATCTCCGAGGTCGTGACGGGGGTGTTGAACGCAATGGTGCCGCCGTGGTCCTCAAGCTCGCCTTGCAGCGAGAGCATGTAACCGTGGCTGTCGAACACGCCGGTTTCTGCGGACAGGACTGCGGCCTTGCAGACCAGATGAGGTTCCATCGCCATCGCTTCGGCGCCGGTGAGGAACGAAAGGCCTTCAACGTCGTTGCGAAGCCCTTGGGCGTGCAGGCCTTCCATCTTGGAAATCTGGGCGTCCGAGGCGGCGACGATGAGCTTGCCGGTCTTGCGATAGGCGACGCCGTGCGCGTCCATCCAGGCATATAGCTTTCGGCGGCCAGCCACGCAGTGCTGGCGGCGCAGGCTGTCAGTCGGATAATAAAGCCCCGCATGGACAACTTCGCTGTTGCGCGAAGACGTCAGTGTACCGATGGCGCCGGCCGCTTCGAGGACTAGCACGTCGGCGCCGCCCCGAGCGAGGGTTGCAGCGCAGGCGAGGCCGACCGCGCCGGCCCCGATAACGACTGTATCCACATCGATCATAGCGGGCCCGGCGCTGGCTGGATCAGACAGTTGCTTCGGCGGTCACGAGACCGAAATGGCGCTCCATTTCGGCGTAATACGCATCGATCTTGCGGCCGGCCGGGACGGTGACGTCCGCAAAGGTCAAAACGGTGTCCTTGGCGATGTCGCGCTTCACGCGGCAGCCATCTGCAAGACCCATCGGCAGCAGGAGATCTGCGTGAATGATAGGTGCGTTTTCCGCCTGTCCGTAGGTGTCGAAGCCGCCGATTCCGTCGAGGGTCTGGCCCGCTTTCAGGTCGCGTTTTGCGACGGCGATGACGCCGACGGTGGGTGCGCCAAGCGGCGCGAGGGCGGCGTCATGGAACAGCACAGCGCGCGCCACGGTGAGCGGCACTTCGAAGTGGCAGAGGTGGTAGGGCGTGTAGAAGAGGTAATAGGGGCCGGCGCCAAGTTTGTAGAGGTTCAGGTAGTGCGCCTGGCGCGGGTCATCGTGCGTGCCCAGAACAAAAACACCGGGGCCGGGGCGGGCGCCGACGACAAAGTCGACAATGCCTGGGCCTGTGGGATCGATATGCGGGGCGAGCATCTCGACGAATTCCTCAAGCGGACGAAGGGGCAGGGTAGGGTTCTTGTTCGTCGGGTCCGGGCCGATCATGCCGCGTTTCGCGACGCCCATGCCGGTGCCGTTAGCGACGATGGCCTGTTCGAAGGCGATCTTGGTTCCATCCGCGAAGGAGGTGACCATGTTGACGTTCTGCCCCCATTTCTCGGCAAAGCCGCGCTGGGTGTCCGGCGTGCGGTACTCGTCCTGGAGGCCCTTGATGTTGCCGCAGAGGACCGGCTTCACGCCAATCGACTGGACAAAGCGGTAAAGGTTCATCTGCACGCCGGGCTGGTCGCCATCGACGTTGGTGATCACGACGCCGGCCATGTCCGCCTTCAGCTTCAGCAGCGGTCCAATCGTTCCGTCCAGTTCAGCATTCATCAGGATGACGTGCTTGGCGGTTTCCAGGGCGCCTTCCACGGCTTCTAGCGCGAAGTCCATCGAGCCGGTGGCTTCGATGATTGCGTCAAGTCCCTCGGCGCGGGCCAGGGCGGCCGGGTCGGTCGTCACGACAGGCTTGCCGGCCTTGATGGCCGCGCTGATTTCGGCGGTCGTTGATGCGAGCACGACGGTTTCACCGGCGCGGCTCGCCTCGAACGCGGCGACACCTTGCTCGGTCTGGCGCACTGCAATGGCGCAGAGCTCCATTCCGGGTACGGACTTTGCGATTTGCAGCGCAATCCCCGAGGCCATGAAACCGGCGCCGATCATGCCGACCCGGATAGGGCGGCCTTCGGCGTGGCGTTTCTTCAGTGCGGTGTCGACGATGATCATTTGTGTCAGGCCGTTGCGAGTTCAGGTGTTTTCCAGAACAGTTTGGAGTCGAGAAGGTTTGCGTCGCGAAGCTTCATGAGCATCTTGAGGCGTGTGTAAGGCGCCGAACGGAAGTCTTCCTCTGTCATTTTCACGCTTTTGAAGACGTTGTGCAGCTGCTTTGCGCCGAGCTGGGCCGTCCACTGGCACTTGAAATCCGGCAAGACCTTCTGGATCTTGTCGAAGTTGACGCGGTAGGAGCGGTTGTCCGCGCCTTGAGTGCCGACTTCCAGTTCGCAGCCCGGGAATTCATTGGCGACGATCTGCGCGATTTCGATGACGCGGTAGTTCTGGTCGGACGAGCCAACGTTGTATTTCTGGCCGCGGATCGCATCGGCCGGAGCCATCAGCGAAAGGTAGACTGCCTGGCACATATCGAGAGCGTGGACGAGCGGGCGCCAGGGCGAGCCGTCCGAGAGCAGCTTGATCTTCTTCGTGGTCCAGGCGAGACCGGAAAGGTCATTGAGCACAATATCAAAGCGCTGACGCGGCGAGGCGCCGTAGGCGGTTGCGTTGCGAAGGAAGCAGGGCTCGAAATCATCGCCGGCCATCTTGATCAGGTCGATCTCGACCTTAACTTTGCACTCGGCATAGGCCGTCTGCGGGTTCACGTCCGAGGTTTCGTCAAGGATCTGGTCAGGCTTACCAACGCCGTACACGGAGCAGGACGACATGTATACGAAGCGCTTGATGCCTGCTTTGCGTGCCAGGTTGGCGAGGTGGACGGAGCCGCCGTGGTTGATTTCGTGGGTGAGGCCCGGATCCTGCTGGCCGAGCGGATCGTTCGACAATTCGGCGAGGTGGGCGACGGCGTCGAAGCCCTCGAGATCTTCCGCGGTAATTGAGCGGATGTCCTTCGAGAGGATCATCGGGCGCGGAACGTTGGTCGGGTAGAGCCAGCCCGAGCGATAGAAGCCGGTATCGAGACCGACTGCTTCGATTCCGCGTTCAAGCAGGTAAGGACCGAGAAGCGTACCAATGTAGCCGTCGGCGCCGGTAAAAAGAACTTTCATAGTCATGAAAAGTGGTCTCCCTCAAACTGGGAAGGAATGCACCTCCCATGCCAGCAAGCCTTAAAACGACCGCTGTTTACAATTGTTTTTAGTTGCAGACTTGTGCCACCACGCAACGACAAACTCCTAGCGTTTCTTCCGAAGTTATCTTGATCCACGGTCATTAGCTAACGCGCGGCGGCTCGTATACGATGAGTGTCGAATTGTGGAGCGGCCAGTTTGAGATCGGGCGCCGAAATTCGGGATGAATCACCAAGCCTGGCGCTTTCAGGCGCGCCGAAAGAACCACACGAGCGCGCGGGCGCAGGCCGAGCAGGGCGTTTTGTGCCAAACGAGTTTGATTGGAAGGCGGGTGACGGCGAACTCGGCACCGTAAAGGCTTTATTCAGGGAGCCTGCAGATATGGCTGCGTTTTTGCGTGCCTTAATGAACGATCATGGAGCGTTTCGCGGGATTGGTCATCACTGCTGGCTGCCCGAAGGTCCGGGTTTGTCAGGCGGCAGAGAGGGCGGGCCCTGAATCGACCATTCACCAGACAGCGTTTTACCGGTCTTGAGTTTGTAGGCCATCCGCTCAACCGCGAACGCAGCGCGTGCCATCAGCCGCTGCGGGCTTTGCTGGCCAATGAGCACCTGCATGCGTTCGAACTTGCCGAGGTCGCGGTTCGCGAAGCGCGATTGGAGGCTTGCGCGCAAAGCACCAGCGCGGCCCTCTGCTATGAACGCGTCGAGGCGGTTAGTGATCAGGACCTGTTCTTTCGCCCACCAGTCGAGGCATTCGGACTGGAGCCTATCGAGGGTTCGTGGCGACTTCAGCTGGGTTCCGGCAAAGCTGCGCGCAGCCTCCCAGTCGTAGAATGTGGGGAGAGGGTGACTGCCGAACAGATCTCGGTAGGGATCAGCGAAGCGCGTCTTGGGCAGGAGCGGAATGGCGCCGAAGTGCAGGGCCTCGTAGGGGCGGCACGTTTCGATGCAGACATTGCCAGCCGGCGAAGGTGCGAACCTGGAGCTGGCGAGTTTGAGCAGGTAGTCGGGCCGGCTTATGCCGCGTTCCCCGTAGAAGGATTTCGGCATTGACAGAAAGCCGCCAGGAAGGTGGCGGAAGGCGTTCGCCATCAGATTGCGGTCTGCTTTCCAGTCGCCTGCAAAGAACCACGTCAATGGCCGCTCGCTGGCAGGGGTTGTAACAGGCGGACCCAGATCGTTCGTGAGGCCGAGAGCGAGCGGGAAAACGCCAGGTCCGTTTATCGGCGCTGCGGATAACATCCGGACAACGAAATCGAACGCAGCGTAATTGGTCAGGTTGCTGCGGAAGTATTCGTCTCCAAGGTGGAGCAGACCGCAACCGCCAGCGCTCCTGACGCGGGCCAGGAACTCGGCCGGCAGGTCCATGCGCTGCGTGCTGTTATAGATGTAGAGCGCGCCGGGCTCGACCGGCGCCGGAAGTGTCAGCGGCGCGAGCGTGACGCCCAGCGGGCCGAGGTGCTGCATCAGCCAGTCCAGCTCAACGGGCGTGGGCTCGAGCAGGCGGTATAGTTTCATGCCGGCAAGAGGGCCCAGTGTTCGCTTCTGTTCTTTATCGAGTGGTGACATCCGGAACTTTCTGCAGGTCAAACATCGAATAAGGAAACGGTTCGGCCAGTGTGAACCGGTTATCAGGACAGACTGTGCAATGAACATGCCGCCTGAGGAGATATGTCATAGGTTCATCGGTTGGTTTCGACCGGTTAGCTGCTGCACCGCCAGCAACAATGCAGTGAGTTACAGCCTGCGCGGATTGAGCCAGCGTACAGGTTGGCCGCCCCAATTTCCGCCACTCACGCGGACATGACAGGAGGGGGCATCAGGGTTCCTCTCTCTGGGACTGGCTGCTGCCTTTTGAGATCACGCTTTGTGCGAGTTTTGATACCTCAACCATAGCCGCCCGATCGAACAGATACAGGCCGCTTACATAAATGAAAACTCCTATGGAAATGCAGGCCGACAGAACCTGAAGATCTGTCAGAGATGACGGCAACGTCAGACTGAGCGCATAGACCAGACTACCCATTCCTGCGGAAAGCAGCGTCTGGATCTTTAACGCGTGCCAGGCGTCCGCAAGCCCGGCGCCGACCAGTTTCAGCATCGCACGAAAGCTCAGCGGTGCGCAGATCAGCGTCGAGACGAGGTAGCCCAGCGCGGCTCCCTGCAAGCCCCACTGTACGCCGATCAGCAGACAGGCGCAGAGCGTGACTAATGTAATCAGCGACCACCTGTACATCACATCGACCCGGCCGAGCGTCATGAAGACACTACCCTGCACGGTAAGCAGGCTTTGCAGTGCACCGTGGACTGCCAGTACGGCCATTGGGTAGGCCGCGGGGGCATACTCTTCGCCGAACAGGACAGCCGTCAGCGGCACTGACAGCGCCGCGATACCTGCCATGGCAGGGAACGTGAACAATGCAATTATGCGGTAGGTTTTCAGCAGCCCTGCCTTGAGGCGTCCGGCATCGTCCTTGATCTGCCCCAATGACGGCAACAAGACTTGGAACAGGCCGCTGGCAAAAATCTGGACGGGCATCGCCATGATCCGCCAGGCGATTGAGTAGTAACCAAGGACCACCGCGCCGAGGAAGCGGCCGATGATGATCATGTCGATGTTGCCAGAGAAGAACAACAGCACGCGCACGTTAATCATGCCCCAGCTGACGCCAATGATGGATTTCAGCTCCGCGACACCGAACTCGAACTTCAGGGGCGCCCTGGACATCGTGCAGTAGGCTACCGCCTTGATTGAAAACATGACCAGTTGCTGGGCGACCAGCGACCAGACGCCCCAGCCCATAACGGCGCAGGCAAGCGCTGCGACGATGCCGCAAGTCATCGCAAAGAATTCGACGATGGCTAGCGCACGAAAACTCATGGCCCGAAGGAGCCAGGCGGCCGGCACAATCATGGCACCGCCTAACAACAGCGTTATCGAGAGGACCTGGAGGATAAGCTCGGCGCGCGGTTCGTTGAAAAAGGACGCTACGCCCGGCGCTGCCATAATCAGGATTAAGGTCAGTAAGGAAGCGGTCCCCAGTCCTGTCCAGAAGGCGGTTGACCAGAGTTTGTCTGATGGCTCATCCGCGACAACGAGCGCAGGTTGCATGCCGAAGTCGCTGAACACCATAAGGAAGAACAGAAAGGGTGCGGCAATCTGCATAAGGCCGAAGTCTTCAGGGCTCAGGAGCCGTGTAAGAACCGGGAGGATCAGGATGGCGGAAGCGATCCGGGCCGCACTGGCAGCCATCGTCCAGATCGCGCCCCTGGCTACCCGCTGACCCATCGGAGCGACGCCTGGTTGGGCCGTCGATGCGGCAGACGGCAGCGGGGACTGGTAATCCGTCATGAGGGCTCAATGCAGGTTGGGCTGTTCGAGATGTCCCGTCGGCAACATTGCCGACCGGTCTTATAGGCTCATTTGAATGCAAGCGACGGTCCAGACAGCACGCTGGCAGAGACATCACCTACCGCCAAAGTCCCGGTCAGTGCCATCGATACTGAAAATTCTTCGAGAAACGAGTTCAGTTGCGCGCTCAAACCGGCCTTACCCGCGCCAGCGAGCGCATACACCCACGGTCGTCCAACCATGGCAGCGTCAGCGCCTAAGGCCAGGGATTTCAGGATATCCTGACCGGAGCGTACCCCGCCATCGATGATCAGGGTGGTCTGTCCCGAGACCTTGTCGGCAATGCGTGGCAACATCGAAATTGATGAGGCAACGCCGTCGAGCTGGCGGCCGCCATGGTTGGACACGATAATGCCTTCGACCCCATGCCTGACGGCCTCGAGTGCGTCGTCCGGGCTCAGGATGCCCTTGATCACCAGCGGACCCGGCCAGTGCGAGCGGATCCAGCCGAGGTCCGCCCAGCTGACCGAAGGGTCAAGCGAAGCATTGGCCCAGGCCGAGAAATCCGCCGGCGTCGTGGCATCCTTAACGTAGGGCGCCACGTTCCCGAGGATGTGAGGCTTGCCGCCCAGCCCGACTTCCAGGGCCCAGGCGGGGTGCAAGGCGTAGGAGATGAGCCCCCGGCGCAACCGGGCCCAGCTCCCGCCGCCCCCGCTCATCGTGTTGCGCACATCGCGGTACCGCGTGCCGACCACCGGCAGATCGACCGTCAGAACAAGGACCGACGCCCCGGCATCCTTCGCGCGCCGGATCAGGTCGGCGCAGGCGCCCCGGTCACGCAGCATATAGAGCTGGAACCAGAGCGGTCCGGTGCCCGCCGCGGCGGTTTCCTCCACCGAGCATACGGAAAGCGTCGAAAGACAATACGGAATGCCGAAATCGCCAGCTGCTCGCCGGGCGGCCGCCTCGCCCCGGCGGGCCATCATTCCGGACAAACCGACAGGGGAGAGGGCCAGTGGTAAGGTTACTTCTGCGCCGAAAAGGTGGGTTTTCGCGGACCGGGCCGACACGTCTTTAAGTATTCGTTGATGCAGTTCGAGGCGTTCGAAATCGCGCACGTTGCGGCTCAGCGTAACCTCGGCATAAGCCCCGCCATCAAGGTAATCAAAGAGAAAACGGGGGAGGCGTCGCTCCGCCAGCCGGCGATAATCCGAGACAGATGCAGGCGCGAGAGTCAGGGTCGGCATGGTTTATCCGCGAGAGTTTAAGCTCAAAAACGGCCGGTTTTATTGGCCGCTGTTCGCTCGTTGCTTGGTAACAGCAAGCGAAAAGGTAACGAAAGGTAGCCTTTATTTCCGTATATTCCGAGGGTTGGTATTCAATTTTGAATGATTTGCGGTTAAGCCGGACTTAATCGTCAAGTTCGCCGGGGACGCGGGCCTTAAAGATGGTATTGAACTTGCAGGGGTTAACGAAAAACCCGGGCCATGTCGGCCTTGCAGTGAAGCTGGGGAAAGATGAAATGTCCAACTTGAAACGCATGACACTTATGAGCGCAGCAGCATGCGCCCTTATTGCACAGGTCGCCTTTGGCCAGGCTGACGGCTATTACAGTCGTGACAAGTACGAGGCGGTTCGCGACCGCGCGCAGCCGGAGTTCGATCCCGAGCCGGTTCGTCTCGGAACGTTCCTCGTGCGCTCGAATGCCGAACTCGGCATCACCTCGAACGACAACATTTTTGCAACCTCGGCCAGCGAGCAATCGGATGTCATCGCTCGCGCCGGCGCTCAGGTGTCTGCAACGACGGACTGGAGCGTCCACGCCGTCGGCTTTGATGCTTCTGCGTTCCACAATGAATATCAGGACTTCGGCGATGAGTCGTTCAGTGACCTGACCGGCCGTGTCCGCGGCCGTCTCGACGTGTCGCGGTCGTTCTCGCTCGGCGGCGCCGTGTTCGCTGAAAAGCTGAATGAGCCCCGGTATGAGTTCGTCAACGCCTTCAGCTCCGACAAGCCGATTGAATACACCCGTACCGGCGCCGTGCTCGACGCCAACTACGAGAACGACCGCGTCCGCTGGGTCAACAGCTTCGGCGTTACGGAGGAAGACTTCGAGGACGGAACCTCGCTCGCTGGCCTTGATGTAGACCAGGACTTCCGTGACCGCTCCGAGACGAACGCGCGTTCGCGTCTCTCTTATGCCGTCTCGCCAAACTTTGCCGTGTTCACGCAAGGCTCGATCAGCAACAGCGAGTATGACAGCGAGCAACTCCTGGCTGGCGTGCTGCGCTCGCGCGACTCAAAAGGCTACACGATCGCAGGCGGTGTGAACTTTGAACTCGTCTCGCTCATCCGCGGTGACATCGCCGTCGGTTACCTGAACGAAGAGAAGGATGACGCCTTCTTTGCAGACGTCAGCGGCCTGTCGGTTGACGCGGATTTGCAGTGGTTCCCGACCCGTTTGACCACGGTCAACTTCAATGCCGCCCGCCGGGTCGTCGATGTCGGCGCGTTCAACTCGCCGAGCGCCCTCGAGACGCGTTTCGGTGCGGGTATCGACCACGAACTACGCCGCAATATCGTGTTGTCTGGCTATGCCGGCATCGCCAGTTACGAGTATGAAGAAACCGACCGTAAGGACGAAAACCTCGAGTTTGGCGCTTCGGCGACTTACAAGATGAACAAGCGCGTTCACTGGGAAGTCTTCGCTCGCAACCGGGAGCGCGACGTGTCGGGCTCGGGCGTCTTCGGCGATCCGTCCTACAGCCAGGCCCAGTTCGGTATCGGTCTGAAGCTCTACCCGTAAGTCTGAATCTGAACTCCCCGGGAGCCCGCAACCCAGCCAATCACCGGTTTTTCTCAAAGAGGCCTTGCCTTGACCAAATCCTTCTCGATTGAATTACCGTCCAATCTCAGTGCCTCCGGTGGCGAAACCGCAGCTGCGGCTCCGCTTGACGTGAAGCAGCTGGTCGGTGTCGTCTACCGGCGCTTCTGGATGATCCTGGCCGGCTTCATGACGACGTTTGGCATCATTGCCTTTATGACCTTCACCCAAACGCCAATCTACAAGGCGCAGTCTGTGGTGCAGCTCGACACCGAAGAAAAGAACGTCATCGACCTCGGTGCGATCTTCTCCGGGATGGGCGGCACGACAGCCGTGGTCGATACGGAAGTTCTGGTGTTCGGATCGAAGTCGCTTCTGACGCGCGTTGCGGTTAAACAGAAGCTCGTCGAGGATCCGGAATTCAACTACGCTCTGGTGCCGGCGGACAAAGGGCTGATCTCTTCACTCAAGGGCGCCGCAAGCGCCCTGACGGGTGGCAAGCCGCCGGTCGATCCGAACGCGGGCCTGACGCCTGAACAGAAAGACGCTGCGGTTCTTGAAAGCACGGTCGAAGCGCTCAGGGGCAAGGTTTCGGTTTCGCGCGTTGGCACGACCTACCTGATCAACATCGATGTATGGAGTGTGTCGCCCGAGACGGCGGCGCGGCTGGCAGACGAAGTCGCCGAACAATACCGCGTTCAGCAGCTCGAGGAAAAGTACGAAGCCACCCGCAAGGCCACCGAATGGCTCTCCGAGCGCGTGGCGGCCCTGCGCGAGGAAGTCGAAGAAAAAGAACGCCGCGTGGAAAGCTACCGCGCCGAGTCCGGCCTTCTGGCAGCGCAGGGCGCGACACTGACGGAACAGCAGATCGCTTATCTCACCACCCAGAAAGCCACGCTGCAGGTTGAGCTCGACCGGGCGCGCGCCCGCGCTGACAGCATGCGCCGCCAGATGGCGAGCGGAGCAGGGGCGGACGGGATCTCGGAAGTTCTCAGTTCGCAAGTGATCACCGACCTCAAGGCGCAGCGTGCGGTCATCAATCGCCGGGTTGCGGAACTTGAAACCAAACTCGGGCCGCAGCACCCTGAACTGATCAGCGCCCGGAACGAAGCGGCCGACATCGACCGGCAGATCAACGCGGAAGTGTCGCGTATCGCGGGAAACATCGAGAACGAACTTCGCGTTGCTCAGTCGCAGATCGGCTCGATCCAGAGTGAAATAGGCCGGTCGACATACGAACTGCGCGGCAACAACCAGGCGCTTGTCCGGCTGCGGGAACTTGAGCGCGATGCTGAAACAAGCCGCATCCTGCTTGAGGAATTCCTCACGCGTTCCAAGCAGACGAATGAGCAGGACGCACTGATCACGGCTGACGCAAACATCCTGTCGCGCGCGTCTGTGCCTGGCGCTCCGGACTCGCCGAAGAAACTGCTGAACCTGATTATCGGCTGTCTGCTGGGGCTGGTCGTCGGCGGCGCGCTCGCCCTGTTCGCCGAGATGTTAGACATGAAGATCAGCTCGACGGAGGATGTTGAGCGCAAGCTCGGCGCCAGTCCGATCGGCACGGTGCCGCTGATCCGCACTGTCAACTTCATGGGCCTGTCGAAAACTAGTCCCGCCGACTTCCTGGTCGAAAGCCCATTATCGGCCTACGCCGAAAGCATCCGCTACCTGCGCGCCTCGATCGCTTTCTCAGATCTCGACAGCGAAACCAAGACGGTCGCGATCTGCTCCTCGCTTCCGGACGAAGGCAAGACCAGCCTGACGCTGTCGATCGGCCGCATGTCGGCGATGTCCGGCTCCCGCACGCTGGTCATCGACGGCGACTTCCGCCGCCGCCAACTCACCGATACGGCTGGCCTGTCGCCAGAGATCGGTTTCGTCGAGTATCTGTTCGGCACTGGCCAGCTGTCGGACGCCATCGTCAAAGATCGCAAGACGATGCTCCACATCCTGCCGCTTTCGAAGAACGGCCACACGCCGCACGATGTGTTCGGCACCCGCGCATTCGACGACCTGCTTGCGCGCCTGCGGTCCATGTACGACCTGATCCTGATCGATACCGGTCCGCTTCTGCTCATGGCTGAAGCCCGCGTGGTTGCCGGCAAGGCCGACAAGACGATCCTGGTTGTTCGCTGGCGCCACTCGTCGCGCTCGGCTGCCCGTCAATCGCTGATGCTGCTGCGCAACTTTAAGGCTGACGTGCTGGGCGTGACGCTCAACATGGTGGACCTGAACCGCCGCCGCCATCACCGCGACCCTAGCGCAAGCTACAAGGCCTATCGCAAGTACTACCAGATGGAAGAGAAGCCGTCTCTGTTCAACTGGATCAACAAGCGCAAGCCGAATGGCAAATCGCCGAAGGCCAATGTCGCCGTACAGGTTCCGCCTTCCAAGGCAACAGGTCGCGGCGAGCCGGTCGACCGGATCTCCGCCGAATAGGCGGGGGCTCGGCCGGCGGGGCGCAAGTTGCGTCCGGTCTGGCGTCCTGGAGGCTTCGGATGACCCGGATCGCTTTCTTCGGTCACGACGCGGCGGACGCCGCCGTACGCCGCCGGGTCCAGGCGTTTCTGGATGACGGTCTCGACGTAACTGGCTTCATGATGCGGCGCCGCGATCCCGGCACGCTCGCCTGGCGCAACATCGATCTTGGCGAAACGCGTGACGGCGCCTTCGTGCAACGCATCCGTCAGATATTCGCCGGCGCCCGGTTCGCTGCCGCCGCCAAGGCTGACCTCGCGGCCGCGGATGTGATCTATGCCCGCAATCTGGACATGCTGGCCTGCGCTTTTCTGGCGAAGCGCCTCGCGTCACTGGATACGCCGGTGATCTACGAAAGCCTTGACGTGCACCGGCTACTGACTCGCCCCGATGTCATCGGCGGCGCGATGCGCTGGATCGAGGGCCAGCTTCTGATGCGCTCGGCGGGGTTGGTTGTCTCGTCGCCAGGCTTCATCCGGAACCATTTCGAGAAGCGCTATCCAGGCGGATACCAAGCTTACCTTGTGGAAAACCGGCTGGCGCCGGGCGCGAACTATGGCGAGCGCACCTGCGCGCAGAAGTTATCCGGCCGGTCAGATCAACGGCCTCTGCGGCTCGGCTGGGTGGGCAATCTTCGCTGCAAACGTTCGTTTGAGCTTCTCTGCAAATTGGCTGACCAGTTTCCGGATCAACTCGAGATACGCCTGCACGGTGTTCCATCGCGCACGGAGATCAGCGTGTTCGAGCCGCTGATCGATGCGCGGCCCAACATGACTTTCTTTGGCCGCTACCGGTCGCCGGAAGATCTGGCGGGCATCTATGAGAACCTGGACGTCGTCTGGGCCGGGGATTTCATGGAAGCCGGCTACAACTCCGTCTGGCTGCTGCCTAACCGCATTTACGAGGGGGGCTATTACTGCACGCCGTCGATTGCGCCGGCGGGTACCGAGACGGCCGCCTGGCTCGATCAGAATAGCTGCGGTTTCATCATCGAAGAGCCGCTCGGCGAGACCCTCCCGGCCTTGATCGAGCAGCTGATCGGGAATCGCGAACCGATATCCGCACGCGCTGCCACACTTTCAAAACTGCCGGACTCGACGTTTATTCAACCGAAAGGGTTCATGGCTGACGTCATTCGGCGAAGTCTCGTTGCGCATGCCGCCGTTTGACGAGCCCGGCTTTGCCCTGCTGCCAAGACTGCAAATCAGCCAATTCGGCATCCGGGTTTTGACGCGCTGGAGCGCCGGTGTCTGGCGCCGCGGTTGAGCCCCCATGGGGCAGGAGCGCAACCAGAAGCTACACCTTCTGGTGGAAAAACATCTCTGGGGCACGCGCAGATTTGTCCGGAGCCTGCCGGATTTGTGCCCGAATTACAATTCATCTTGATAACCATTAGCGTTGTCTGGCGCGTACCCGCTTAAACGCCACGTTAAGCCTTGCCCGGTTAAGTGCGTGCATGCTGAGTATCGAGCCGTTAACTTCTGTAGAGCATCACGTTTTCACGTCTCAAGCCGGGCTGCCTGCTAGGGCGGACTATGCGTTCATGGACGATCTCAGCGAAGGAAAATGGCCCGTGTGGCTGCGCCTTGTCACAATCATCGGATTGAGCGCGGGTCTCTGGGCGGCGATCATCTCTGTCGTGCTGTGGCTCATCGGTTAATCCCGAAAACCGCCGCGGCTGTGGACGCCGTTAAATTTATTCCGGACCGTCTTTTGCATAGACCAGATCAAATGGTCTGACGTAGACAGGGCTACGTCGGCCCGTTTTGTTGCGCTCCGCGAGAGGATTCAATGCCAGGAAAACTTTTGGTGACCGGCGGCGCCGGCTATGTCGGAAGTCACTGCAGCCGGGCGTTTGCCGAAGCGGGTTGGCAGGTCACGGTTTTTGACAACCTGTCGACTGGCTGGCGCGATCTGGTGAAATGGGGGCCGCTATTGGTCGGGGACCTCCAGAATCCGGCAGATCTGGAAGCCGCTTTTTCGCAAGTGAAGCCCGACGCGGTTGCCCATTTCGCGGGTTCGGCGCTTGTTGCGGAATCTGTGCGTGAGCCTTCGATCTATTACCGGAACAATACGTTTGCCACGCTCAACCTTCTGGAAGCGATGCGCAGGCATGGCGCAGGCTACCTGATCTTCTCGTCCACCTGTGCCACGTTCGGACACGCAAGCTCCGAGACCATCGACGAGCTGCATCCGCAGAAGCCGATCAATCCCTATGGCATGTCGAAACTGATGGTCGAGCACCTGCTCAGTGATTTCGACAAGGCGCATGGTATTCGCTCGATCCCGCTGCGCTACTTCAATGCCGCCGGCGCTGACCGTGACGCAAAGACCGGCGAACGCCACGCCTGCGAAACCCACGTCATCCCGCTGGCCCTGAAAGGGGCATATGATGAGGGTTACGAGTTCACGATCCTGGGCAACGATTTCGATACGCCCGATGGCACAGCCATTCGCGATTACATTCACGTGGAAGACCTTGCCGAAGCGCACCTGCGTGCGCTGACGGCGCTTGCGAGCGGGGCTGCCTCGTCGGCCTACAATCTGGGAACCGGCCGTGGCACCAGCGTCGCGGAAGTCGTAACCGCTGTTGAGCGGGCGACGAACCGCAAGATCCCCCGCCGGTATGGGCCGCGCCGCCCGGGCGATCCGGGACGGCTGATTGCCTTGCCGGACAAGGCGAAACGGGAACTGGGCTGGGTTGCAAGCCGGTCGGGCATCGACAATATAATCCGGTCTGCGCTGGCCTGGCATGAAAACGATTGGGCGGCAGAAGCCCATGCCGAACGTACTTAAGGGGTGGCGTCTCCTGTTATCCGAGGAGGCAAGCAGACTATGATGAGCACAATGGACCAGCAGGCGCAGGAAATCGCGGCAAGCGCGCCCGTCGTGCTGTCGGTGATCATCAACAATTACAATTACGAGCAGTTCGTCAGCAAAGCGATTGAAAGCCTGTTGCAGCAGGATCCGGCCAGGATCGAAATCATCGTCGTCGATGATTGCTCGACCGATCGTTCGCGCGATGTGATCCGTGACTTCCAGGCGAAGAACCCGGGGCGCATCAAGACGGTGTTCCAGCCCGTCAACAGCGGGCAGGGCGCCGGCTTCAATGCCGGGTTCGCGGCGAGTAACGGTCAGCTTGTCATGTTTCTGGATGCAGACGATTTCATGCTTCCCGGCGCCTCGAACCTGATTGGCAGCCGCCGCGAGACCGGTGTCACTGTGTACCATTACCGCATGCACTACACGGATGCGACGAATGCTGTTGGCGAAGGATGTTTTCCGCCACTGAACCAGAAGCTTGCCAATGGTGATGCGTCGAGCGCGCTGCGCGAGACCGGACGGTACAAGGGTACGATTACCTCCGGACTCGTGTTTGACAGGTCCATCCTTGAACGGATCTTGCCGATGGATCCGGAGGCCTTTCGTTACGGCGGCGACGGGTATCTATGTGCCGTTGCACCGCTTTACGGACCTGTTCGCAGTTTCGAGAGTGCGATCTGCGCGTACAGGCTCCACAGCCGTCAGCATACCTCGCGGCGGGAAGAAAAAGCGCGCCTTGCACGCTGGCGGATATCACATGATCAGGAGCGCTACAAAGCGCTCAGAGAGCACGCTACCCGACTGGGTTTGTTCGTGGCAGCAGACCTCGGCGCCCGCGACGAACAGCACCTGTTCGAGCGCGTCGTTTCGGTTTTGTTTGAGCCATCGGCGCATACGATTCCGGGCGAGACACTTGAAGATGCTGTCTGGGCCATTCGCAAGCTTTCGTGGCAAACGCAGTCCGGTCCTCGCCGTCTCGTGACCTGGGTTTGGTGGACGACATTCCTGATTTCGCCCCGGCCTGCCCGCTACGCGTTGATGGGGCTCAGGCTTGATCCGGCGACGCGGCCCCAATGGCTGAAAAACCTCGCCCGATTCCTGCGCAAACGCTTACGCTTCTCCATGCCGTGAAGCCAAAACCGATGGAAAAAGCTACGCTCGTCATCCCGTGTTACAATGCTGGCGCAACCATCGTGAAAGCGGTGGAGAGCGCGCTGGCACAGACAGTTCCTGTGCGGATCATCGTTATCGACGATTGCTCGGCCGATAACAGTTCTGAACGCCTCACAGCTCTGGCCGCGCAGCACCCGCAATTGACGGTCCGGCGTCACGCCCGGAATGGCGGACCCGGCGCGGCGCGGAATACAGGGCTCCGGATGGTTGAGACGGCCTGGGTCGCCGGTCTTGATGCAGACGACTTCCTTCTGCCGGGCCGCATGGCCAAATTGCTGGAACATGCTGAGCGCAGCGATGCTGATTTCATCGCAGATGACATCATCCGTATCTGGCCGGGCCAGAGGCCCGAAGAAGGCTTCAGGGTCTGGCGGGACGAGACGCTGGGGACGGTTCGCATAGATCTCGCGCGCTTCGTGCGGGAGAACACTTTGCGGCATGTCGGTTTCAGGCGGGAGCTCGGCTATTTGAAGCCGATGATGCGAACCGCTTTTTTGTTCAAGCACGGTCTGTCGTTTCGCGAAGATATGCGCCTCTCCGAGGACTACGATTTTTACGCCCGCTCGCTAGCGGCCGGTGCGAAGCTGGATGTGATTGATCCGTGTGGATACATAGCCTTGAACCGTGCAGGATCGTTGTCGAAGGATATTCCTACCAAGGCTATGCAGAAGGTGCTCGATTCGGATCTTGCGCTGTTAACGGGGCCGGGCGTTTCTTCCGAGGCCAGGTCGGCGCTTCGGGAGCATCTGACGCAGACTCAGATTGATCTGGCATGGATGAAGCTCATTGACGCAGTGAGAGCAAGAAACCTGGTAGCCGCGTTGAAGATATTTGCGTCCCCGCTCGTTGTTTCCACTTCAATCATCGTTCGCCTGGGGAAGCATTGTCTCAAGATCCCGCTTTATCCGCAGGGCCGCGACGAAGGCCGGGATACAGCCGCAAAAGCCTGACGCTCCAGCTGATACTCAGCGGACGTCGAACTTGTCGGATTTGCGATCGCCGAGAAGCATGCGTTGCTCAAGGCGTTTCCGGAGCGCGGCGTAGTAGGCCTCCAGGAATGCAACATCCGCTTCGCCGTCAGTGCGCGACCAGCTTATCTTCGTGCGGATACGGCCCGCAACCCGCGCTTTGATTTCGGCTGTGGACTGACGCAGCACATCCTCCAGGACGTGCAGCTCGTGGATCCCATAAACCTCGGTTTGCGCCGCCGAGAACGCAAATCGCGAAGCCGTCTCCGGCCGAGCCGTCGATGAGGCGATATCTTCCATCAGTTTGGCCTTGGGCGCCTTGATGACCCAGGTACCGGCGAGCAGGTCACCGACACGCATCTTGTCCTTGTTGAAGACCGGAAATAGCAGGAATACGCCGGACCAGAGAAGGCCGAACAGCGCCATCCAGGCGCCGAACTGGTCTGCGCCCATCAGGACAAACTGAAAGGGCAGGCCGATCTCGATCTCGCGGATGAAGTTTCGTGCGAGCACGGAATTGGCCGTCAGCCGGCCTCCGTCACGGGCTGCAACGCGAAGCCCCAGAATCCGCTTGCCAGGGGTCGCGCCGCGCTGACCGATCTCGAAGAAGATGTAGTAGAAGTTGCGCAGGAAAAAGAAGAAAACCAGCCAGAAGGCAAAGGCGATATTGGCGCTGCCAGGGCTCAGGGCACTGCCCATATAGCCGAGCCCCATGAGGGTGGCGATCACGATGGCCCATTGGATCGCAAGGTCGATCATGAAGGCGCCGGCACGCTCTGCCACGCTGGCAAGTCGCAGCTGGATGGCTGCGCCTTCGGGTGTCACGAGGCGGCGCACGGTTTTGGACTGGCGCAGCTCTTCGGCAAAGCGCGCGCGGCGTTGGACTGCGGCCTCGCGGCTGATCGCCGTAGCGGCATTGACCGGCGCCATCTTGACCGGGGGCTTTGTCATACTGGCAGCTCTTTGCGCGGGGCATAGAAATAGACCAGCCAGAAGACGAGCGTCGCGCCGGCGATGGCGTAGCGAACAACGTCAGAATTGATCAGCTGGCGGCCAAACCCTTCCAGCAGGGCCGCGATGATGAGCATCAAGACGCAGCCCATCGCAATCGTCGCGGCGCGCTGGCCGGCGAGGCGCGCCGAGGCGATCCGTGAATGCGCCCCCGGAAAGGCGACTGCGCCGCCAATCACGAAGCCGGCCGCGCCAGCCAGCACGATGGCGGAAATCTCCGTCACGCCGTGGATCATCAGCCAGCCAGTGAATTCGTAGCCGAGACCTTTGTCCCAGAACACGGCATAGAGGGAGCCGATCATAACCCCGTTATAGACCAGCAGCCAGGCAGTGGGGATGCCAAAAGCAAAGCCGAGGGCGAATGCGAGGAGCGCGATCTGGGCGTTGTTGTTGAACAGGAAGCTGGCAAAGGCCGAGAGCTCACCTTCGCCTGTACCGCCTTCGAGGGTGTAAATCGTGCCTCGAAGATACTCGGCCGTTGCGTCCGGGTTGCGTGCGTCCATGAAGTTCTGGCCATGGAAGGTCCAGAACCAGTCCATATCCTGAAGGCAGAGGAAGAAGGCGAGGGCCCATCCGCCAAAGAAGAAGAACGCCGCGATCAGCGTATTCCAGACGGACCCGCTGACGGCGGCCGGCCAGTCCTTGCGCAGGAACAGCATCATCCGCTCACCGATCGTCGTGCGGGCGCCGTACACGAAGAAGTAGGCGCGGGTGCAGAGGCTCTCGAGATAATTGATCACGTTCTGGTCGAGCGAGATGGAGCGCGCCACCGAAAGCGACGAGACGGCCTGCCTGTACAGGCGGGGCAGGGCGAGCATCTGGTCGTCGGTAAGGCTCTTCACGCCGCCGCCTTCGGCCCGCGTGAGGATCTGGTCGAGCTTCGCCCAATCGGACTGGCGCTCTTCACGAAAGCGGTAAGACTTGAGGAGATCGCTCACAGCATGTCCCTCTGCTTGATCTGAAGGTAGCGCGATACAAGTTCACTGCTGAACTTCCCAGGCGTTGTCTCGATGATCTGCACGCCGAGGCGTTGCAGTCGCCGCAACACGACATCGCGCTCAGACAGCAACGTGTCGGCGATGACGGCGCGGGCGACATCCTGCGCAGTGCCCGGGGCGGCGTCGGCCATCTGGGACAAGGCGGCGTCTTCGAAGGTCGCGAACAGGACGAGGTGGCGGTCTGTCAGGCGCTTGACGTTTTCCAGCATCAGTTCGGCGGAGATCGTGTCGACGAAATCGGAGAAGATGATGACGAGGCTCCGGCGCTGCAGCTGCGATCCGAGTTTCGACAGGGCGAGGGTGAAATTTGCTTCGTCCTCGGAATAGTCCATTCCGGCGACGACTGCCTGCGCCTTCGGGAAGCTGCTCGTGCCCGTCAGGAAGCCGCTATTGGCCCCGGGGTGGTCCGCAAACCCGTAGAACATCGTCCGGTCGCCGTTGCGCAGTGACACATAGGCAAGCAGTAAGCCCGCGGTGACCGCCCGGTCGAGCTTCGGCACACCGCCGAGCGGTTCGCTCATAAGACGGCCGGTGTCGAAGGCGAAGACGATATTGTGATTGCGCTCGGTCTTGAACTCCTTGGCCAGGAGGGCGCGGTGGCGGGCGGAGTGTTTCCAGTCGATCGCTCGGCGGTCCATGCCGGAGGCAAACTCTCGCAAGGCATCAAATTCGCTGCCGTCGCCGCGCTCAATCTGCGTCTTGATGCCGAATTCTGCATCGCGAGAGAACAGGCGGATGGCTTCGTCGCGCACCCAGCGGACATTGGGGGTTACCGGAACGTTCAGGTTCAGCAGCTCGACATGGCGTTTCTGGATGAGACCGAGCGGCCCCTGCCAGCGGCTCCAGAGGCGGATGATCTGCGCCATGCCGCGCCGCGAGGGCGTAACACTGATCGTATGCGCACGGATCCGGCCGTCCCAGCCGCGCAGGCCCTGGGGCTCACGGGTGCCGAGCAGGGCGTTGGTTTCGAGTTGAACTTCGACGCGCGCCGGAAGCGGTCCGTTCTCGAACGAAAGTTCGATCTCAACATCGTCCGCGCTGCCGACATAAAGTATCGGCGGCAGGCAGACTTTGACTGCGTACTGCCGAACCGAAGCGCCGAGCAGAGTATCCACGCCGATCAGCGCCCCAACCGCGGCGATCCACCCGGCTGACACAATCCAGAGCTCCGGCGCCAGCAACGCGATGGCGACCAGCAGGGGCAGGCCCAGCAGCATCAGGAAGATCGCGCGGAGCGTGGGCGAAATCACCGGGGCGCTGCCGTCTGTTCGATGATGCTGAGCAGTGTTTCCTCGGTCGTGCGGCCTTCAATATCGGCGGCCGGAGAGAGCAGCACACGGTGGCGCAGGGTTGGCAGGGCCAGCAGTTTCACGTCATCCGGAATGACGAAATCGCGTCCGTCCAGGGCGGCGCGCGCGCGGGAGGCTGCGGCGAGCGCGGCGGCCGCGCGCGGGCTTGCGCCGGTCTCCAGCGCCGGACTGGCGCGCGTCGCGCGCACGAGATCGACGATGTAGGCGATGATGTCATCGTTGATACGGGCACCGGCGACCGCATCGACGGCGGCGTCGAGTTCGGTGAGCGATATGACGGGCTGGATGCCGAAGGCCTCGGGTGTCTTCATGCCAGTGCGCGTGCCATGCTGGGAGACGATCTTCAGCTCTTCATCCCGGGACGGATAATCGAGTGTGTGCTTGAAAAGGAAACGGTCGAGCTGGGCTTCCGGAAGCGGATAGGTGCCTTGTTGTTCAATCGGGTTCTGCGTTGCGATCACCGTGAAGCGCGGGTTCAGGACGTAGCTCTCGCCGTCAATGGTGACACGGCGTTCCTGCATTGCCTCGAGCAGGGCGGCCTGGGTCTTGGGCGGCGTGCGGTTGATCTCGTCGGCGAGCAGCAGGTCGGTGAAGATCGGCCCCTTGGTGAGGCTGAACGCGTTGGTCTGGAAGTTGAAGAGGTTGGTGCCGAGCACATCGCCGGGCATCAGGTCCGGTGTGAACTGGATGCGGCCGAACTCCAGCGAGATGGCTTTCGAGAAACACTGTGCAAGCAGTGTTTTTGCCGTGCCGGGAGGGCCTTCCAGCAGCACGTGGCCGGAGGAGAACAAGGCCACTAGGAGCAAGTCCACTGTTGTGTCCTGACCGATGATGGCCTTTCGGACTTCAGTCCGGATCCGGTCGGCGAGATTTCGGATTTCAGTTACGCTCATTGAGTGTTCTCCTGATAACGTCCTTGCGCCAGCGATACAGCCCGCGCGCTTTTGCGAGCAGGTCTTCGCGGCTTGCGGCGGGCTGTTTCAGCTCCGCTTCCATTTGTGAAAAAGTCCGGCCCGTTTCGGGATCAGGTCCGAGATGATCAAAAATTTCCGTCAACTGGGTCTCGCTCAGCCAGCGCGGTGCGCCGATCTCCCGCGCGAGCCGGCGGCGGACGAGCGCGAGGAAGCCCGGAGCCATTCGGGCCTCGCGCCGCGCCATCGCGACGAGGCCGGCAGAGTTGTCTGCCAGTGCCTGCTTGCCGAGCGCGATCGCCCGTTCCTCGCGCATCGGCGGGCCAAAGCGGATCGCGGCGGCCCAACCGAGGAGGAGCGCTGCGGCGAGTGCCACAAGCGTGACGCCGATATAGGGCACGCTGAACATCATCTTGAGCAAGTTCTCGGATCGCTCGAACCCGTGCAGCGCGGCGTCGATCAGGATGGGTTCTGACGCATCTTGGCGAAGCAAGTCTACCAGCTGGACTGCGAAGCGGGCATTATCACGCTCGGCGAGGCCGAACGTGTTCAGCATGTCGGGATCGCTGAGGATGTACAGGCTGCGGACCGGGTCATAGGCCAGCAGCGCACCGTTATCGGCGCCAATCACGGTTGCCAGCGATGTGTCGCTGATCAGCTGCAACCGTATATCGGGCTTGATCGGGACCTGGCCGAAAGGCGTATCCGCGACGCCCGGCGGTTTCACGCGCACGATCTCGGCGCCGGAATAGATGGTCCGGATACGGTCATTGAGTTCACTCGCGTCGATGAACCGGGTATCTGATTGCCGGGCTGGGTTCACCGGGTCCGTGCGGCCATACCATTTTGGCAGAACAACCAGTGTTGCGGGTTGGAAGGACTTGTCGACAAGCGGCTGGAAACTGGCGTCTGCGGATAATGTGACGATCATCAGCCCGTACGAGCGCGTTTCGAGGTCGCTCGCGAGCCGCGATATCTTGACCGGATAACCTGACGTCTCGAGCAGGCGCACGAGGCCATTGAACCCAAGCGCTGATGTGGAAAACGGATGATCACCGGCGCGGTTACGGTCCCGCAGTTCAGGCGCCCACCCGGCCATCACAAGCACGGCCCCGAACGAGATCGCGGCGACCGCGATCAGGATCGCCATGACGCGGGCAGAAAAGGGCGAACGGGACTCTGTTGCTGTGCTCATGCCCAGCCCTCACCGAATGCAAAGTCTTCGTAACTGCGTCTTGCTTCCTGCCAGCCAACGGCGTCGACATCGCGGCCTCCGAAGAAGCTGCGCTCCACAACCTGGATGATGGGTTTCAGCGCCCGCCTGGCGCGGTCCGGCAGTTTACCGAGCCCTGCGATCTCGCGCGCCGTCAGGGATGTCGGAACGCCGCCGTCAAGGCGCGTCTGGATACCCTCAATGGACCGGAAGAGCAGGAGGTGAACCGCCTCGGCGAACCGTCCGGCGCGGGCGAGCGCGTCCGCTTCGTCGAGCAGCGAACGGGCGGCGTCGGCATCCGGGCGCAAATCCGTCAGCACATCATCCGGCAAAGTGCCCTTCGGCTTGCGGGGCCCGCCAAATCTGAGGCGCACCGCTTCACCGAAGATGAAGTACAAAAGTCCGGCCACCACAAGCGCGACTGCGATCCAGAATATGATGCGAAAGAGGGGAGCGAGTGAGTCCAGAAATTCCCCGAACGCGCGCAGCCAGTCCGGCGGCGGATCGGGCGGGTCCGCAACCTCGATATCCTGCTCGGGACGTTCGAGTTGCAGTGCCGGATCAGAGAGGTAGGCGGCGTGGGCTTCATCTACGGCGTCGAGATCGGTTTCGAGCCCAGGCTCCGGGATCGCTTCAACATCGCCGTCAAAGACTTCGACATAGTCGCCAGACCCGGTTTCGCTGTCGTTTGCGGGCGCAGGCTGGGCGAGCGATGGCGCTGCGAGCAACAGGCAGAGGGCCAGCGCGCTCAGGGGCGTCCTCAACCTGCGCATAAACGCCCGACCCTCCCCGCGATTCCGAACCCGAGTTCACCTGCCAGACTATTTCAGAGGTCGCCTGCCGCTTCAACGGGCACTTGCGGCGAGCCTCGATCCGGCGGTACAGGCGGCCGGTGACCGCAGAGAGGCAGGATATGGACAAGGCAGAGGCGTACCGGCAGCTGACAAAGGAAATCGCGAGCGTGGTGGCTGGCGAAACCTCCGAAACGGCGCGCTACGCGAGCGCGGCCTGCCTGCTGACGCTGGCCTTCAAGCCGCGCTTTTTCTGGACCGGCTTTTACCTGGTTGATCCTTTGAAACCCGGCGAACTCGTTGTCGGTCCCTACCAGGGCACGCTCGGCTGCCTGCGGATCCCGTTTGGCAAGGGCGTGTGCGGCCATGTGGCGGCGACACGCAAGCCGATCATCGTTCCCGACGTTCACGAATTTCCGGGGCACATCGCCTGCGATTCGGCCTCCAATTCCGAGATCGTCGTGCCCGTGTTCAAGGCGAATGGCGAACTGGTCGGCGTCCTCGACGTCGATTCTACGGACTATGACGCCTTCGACGAAACGGATCAGGCCGGGCTTACCGAAATCTGCCGGATCTTACTCACTGCCTGAGGCAGGCGCCGCGGGCGTTTCAACCGGAGCCGCATCAGCTGGGGCCGGTTCAGGCTCGGCCGGCGCGGGCTGAGGCGTGATAAAACCGGACACCGCGACCGAGGGCTCAGCCGGGGCAGGAGCCGGTGTGCGGGGGCGGGCCTTTACAGGTTGCCGGATTGGCAGACTGGGTATTCCTGCGGGCGCCGGTGTGGTTTCGGCCGATGGCTCAGCGGCAGGCGGCGCGCCTGCGACCGCAGCGAGGCGCTTCAGCAGACTCTCCTCCAGAATGTCGAGCTTGCGGGCGCGCAGCCCTTCGATGGGCTCAGGCGTGGCATCGAGTTCAAGCCAGACGTCCTTTTCCGAACGGGTCGGCTGCCATTCGGGCAGACCCGGACCGTTTGGATTGCCGGAGCGCGCAAAGTTCGCCCAGAACCTGACCATCTGATCGGTTAGCTTGCGATCCGCAGCGGTGATCTTCATGCCGCTGAGATGGCTGTCGAAAACGAAGGAGATTTCGGCGGCATGGAACGCGCCGATCGTCTGGCGTTTCGAGGGGGGCACGCGCGTGAAGTGATAGAGGAAGGTCGGCTGGCCCGCCTCGGCATTCAGCCGGCCAACAAAGCGCATGTGAACGCCGAAAAGGTCGTCGCCCAGCATGTCTGCCGCGCCCTTGTCCCAGGTTTCTGGCGTGTCCATGCCGTAAAGTGCCTGCAGCGCCTTGGCAGGATTGCGTCCGAACACCTCCGCCAAAGCGGCTTCGCGCTCCTCCAGCGGTCCTGTCAGCTGAGAGCGCAGGATCGTCGGCGACTGGAGGCTATCGTAGAACAGGCTGCCCTCATCGGCGTTGTAGCCGGCCAGCATCGGCACTTTCGGCACGGTTCCATCCCGGAACGCCGCACCGATCGGCCGCGGGATGACCCGGCCATCCACAACCGGAAGGAAATAGCCGTTGAGATCGCTGCGGGCTTCGCCGCGCGAGATGATCGCTGCGGCGGGAATGGCGCGCAGATCCACTGCAGTCGCCGCTGGCGGGGCAAGGGAGGACAGGAAATCGGCGCCGGCTTCTTCGGCGCTCTTGATGCCGGCCATGGGAGACCGCTTGAGGTGCAAGAGGTTTCCGGTGCTGGCGCCGCTCTGCAGTATGGCCTTGTGGTACAGCCCGTTTGCGGCGGGCATCGCCATCAGTTCGGTGACAGACTGGGCGCCTGCGCTTTCGCCGAAGATCGTTACGTTCCCGGGATCGCCGCCGAACGCGGAGATGTTGTCGCGCACCCAGCCCAGCGCCGCCGCCTGGTCGAGCAGGCCGTAATTGCCGGACGTGCCGGCCTCTTCGGTGAGCGCGGGGTGGGCCAGATATCCGAATGCGCCGAGCCGGTAGTTGATTGTGACCAGGACCACGCCTTGTTCGACGAGCCCGTTGGACTGGTAAATCCCGCTGGAGCCGGACCCATACTGGTGCGCGCCGCCATGGATCCAGACCATCACGGGCTGCGGCTCGGCGCCCTTGAGATTCGCAGTGCGTACGTTCAGTACGAGGCAGTTTTCAGCTTCCGGCGGGGGCTCCTGAGCCGACATCGCAATGCGTGCCGCCGTCCGCTCGATCATCGACAGGCCCATGCCGTCGATAATCTGGTTAACGAACGATCCGAACCGGGTGCGCGGCTGGATGCATTCCGGCCCGAACGCGCGGGTATCGCGCGACGTGGCGCCCCATTGAGGCGGCGCGGCCGGCGCGGTCCAGCGTTCGGCGGTTGCATAAGGAATGCCGTTGAACACGCGGATCGCCCTGTTGTCCGCGTCGATGCCGCCAATCACGATGCCCTGATGGATACGGACCGGCTCGGAAATATCGAGCGGTTTCGGCGGCTGGCGCAGAACGAACCATCCAATGCCTGCGGCAATCGCAAGGACAAAAAAGAAAACTATACTCAGACGCCGCATACTCAGGTTCCCATGCCTTGGCCGTGATCAGTATACTAACGTTAATCGGCTGTCATGATCCGACCAGCGGGCCGTTTTGACGCTAACCGGCGTCCAATGCGGCGAGCGTTGCCGCGACCAGATCGCCAACGGGTTCGATGCCGCAAGCCATCCTTATGAACCCTTCCGGCACCGCGTCGCCCCAGCGGATGCGGCATTCGGCGCTCGAATGAACGCCGCCAAAACTGGTTGCGGCGGCGAGCAGGGGGTGGCGGGCGATGAACGCTTCGGCGGCCGCGCGGTCGCTCAGGCAGAAACTGACGATCGGTCCGTAGCCCGTCATCTGGCGGCGGGCCACGGTATGCGCGCGGTCCCCCACCAGGCCGGGGTAGCGCAGGCCGCTGATGCGGGGATCGCCAGACAGGGCGGTTGCGATGGCCAGTGCGTTGGAATTGGCGCGTCCCACCCGCAGTTCCAGCGTTTCGAGTCCCCGGTGAAGCAGATAGGCATCGAACGGGCTGACCACGGCGCCGGCGAGCCGCCGCCAGGTTCTGACGGGTTCGAGGAGGGCGCGATTCCGGCTCGCGACATGACCGGCCAGGATGTCCGAATGGCCCGCCATCGCCTTCGTGTCAGCCATGATCGAGATGTCCGCCCCCAGATCCAGTGGGCGCTGGCAAAGCGGGGTGGCGGTCGTATTGTCAGCAACGAGGATCGTGCCAGCTGATTTCGTGCGGCCAGCCACTGCGGCAATATCGCAGACATCAAGGCCGGGGTTGGAGGGCGTCTCGATCAATGCGAGCTTGATGCCGGTAAAGTCGGCCGAAGCAAAGTCCGCCGTGGGTACGGTTTGCGTCCTTACACCCATGGGTTCGAACTGGGCGGCGAGCAGGGCGCGCGCATTGTAATAGCCGTCCGAATGCACCAGCACCCGGTCACCCGGCCGGAGATGCCCGAAAAAGACTGAGGCGATGGCGGCCATGCCGGAGGGAAACAAGACGCTGCCGGCAGCTTCCAGAATACCGAGCTCCGCCTCTACCTCTTCGACCGTCGGGTTGCCGTTGCGCCCATAGAAATGCGTGCCGTCGGGATCGCCCGGCTGGTCAAAGGTCGAGGACGCCACAATTGGCAGGGCAATGGGCTCGCCCTTGCGGCGGCCCTGGGTGCGGTGATGGAGCAACCGCGCGATCGGCGAATAGGGATCAGTCATGCCGCACCACGCCTTCTTGGATCAGCGCGCGCGGGGATGGTCGCAAGAGCGAGCCCAATGCGCCGTATACGTTATATCTGATCATGCTTGTTTTCCATTTACCCAGGCCGGCCGCGTCACGATGAGGTCCTGACACAGAAGACCTGCTTCCCGGTGCCTCGAGATGTCCTTGTAGTCCGGGTGGTTCAGCGTTGCGATGAAGGCCTGCCGGTTCGGGAAGTGATTGACCAGAACGCCGTCCCAGTCACCCCCGCCCATAAAGTACCTCTCGGTGTCGCCGAGCAGGAGCGTGATACCGCCGGCTTCCGCTGCGGCGGCGGTGAACGCCTGCGAATACCGGGCATAAGCTTCACGGCCCGTGCTGCCATCGCCGAATTCCGGGTCGTCCGGCTTGTACTCCGCCCTGATCCGGAATTTCAGCAAGTTCACCTGCACCACCGGCCCGTCATGCGGGTCATCGCGAAAGGCGCGAAACTGGGCAGCGGTGGGCTGGACGGCAGGCATGATCGTCACTCCATCTTGGCCATGACACTCGCCCGGATTGCCAGCGTTTCATCCGGCTGACCAGACCCTGCCCGTCAGCCTGAACCCTGTGGCACGATTTTCCTTCCCTTCGGTAGGGGCGGCGTGATTTCCTGAAATCTATCCGCCGGGAGGGCCGAACATGCTTCGAACAATTCTGATTGCTGCCGCTGCGCTGGGCATCGCTGTTTTTGGCGGTTTCTGGTGGCTGTTCCTGGCTGATTCCAAAGCGCCCGAAGCTGCGCCGGGGCTTTTTGCCATTGGAGACTGGCGATCGCGCCTTCCGGACGATCCATCCGCGTTGCCCACTGAAATCCGGGTGCTCGAGATCGGACGCGACAAGGCGCCCGGTTTTGCCGCGCGCGCGGGCGGCTTCGATTCTGACTGGAACACGACCTACAATGCCGTCCAGATCGTCTGGCCCGGCCGCACCATGATCGTTGATGGCGCCATCGACGCTGCAACAGCCGAAGGTATGAAACAGTCAGAAGCGGACTGGTCGTTCGACGCCGCGGCGTACGACACGCTACTGGCCGCGATGCTGAAAGCCGAGCAAGTCGTGATCACGCACGAACACCTTGACCACGTCATTGCGCTCGCGCGGCATCCGGACCCGGCCGCGCTGGGGCCGCGCCTCACGCTCAATGCACCTCAGATCGGGGCGTTGCCTCTCTTTGCCATCGGTGCGCTCGATCCGGCCATTGCAAGTCTTGCCCCGCGCCTTGATGGTGATGTCCAGTCGATCGCGCCGGGGGTCGTCATCATCCCGGCAGCGGGACACACGCCCGGCAGCCAGCTCGTCTTCATCCGTACGCAGGACGGACGCGAAACCTTGCTGATCGGGGACGTCGCCTGGTCGCTGGACGCGGTCGAAACTTTGACCACGCGCCCGGTGCTGACGCAGTACATGATCTTCGACCCCGACGAGGACCGCGCCTCCGTGAAGGCGCAATTGCGGGCCTTGCATGACCTTATGGCAGCCAACCCTGATCTCGCGGTGATTCCCGCCCATGACGGGGACCATATCAGGGCGCTGATTGAAGAAGGCCGTCTTATCGAGGGTTTTCGCGATTGAGGCGGGGCCAGGCTTGATCGCCCCGGCGCTGTTACGGGAAGGCGGATACCCCACCTTCGTGCTTGATCTTACCGCCGTAGCGCGCCACATCGCGCGCTGATCCGAAATTCATGCCTAGCAAGGAACCTTCGCCCATGGCCGGTCCCCAATACGTCTTCCACATGCAGGGCCTCACCAAGGCCTATCCCGGCGGCAAGAAGGTGTTTGAGAACATCCACCTGAACTTCCTTCCGGACGCTAAGATCGGTGTCGTGGGTGTCAACGGTTCGGGTAAATCCACGCTGCTGCGCATCATGTCCGGCGTGGACAAGGACTTTACGGGTGAAGCCTGGGCGGCAGACGGCGTGAAGGTCGGCTACCTGCCTCAGGAGCCGAAACTCGACCCGGCCAAGAATGTGTTCGACAATATCGCGGCCTCTTGCCCCGAAAAGATCATGCTGGATGAGTTCAACGCGATTTCAGCGAAACTTGGCGAGGACTATTCCGACGAGCTCATGGAAGAGATGACCTCGCTGCAGGAAAAGATCGACGCAGCGAATGCCTGGGACATCGACTCCAAGATCGAGATGGCGATGAACGCCCTGCGCTGCCCGGAGAATGACGCCGACGTGACCAAGCTGTCCGGCGGTGAAATCCGGCGCGTCGCAATCTGCCAGCTGCTCCTGTCGAAGCCCGACATGATCCTGATGGACGAACCGACCAACCACCTTGACGCTGAAACGGTCGCCTGGCTTCAGAACTACCTGATCAATTTCCCGGGCTGCGTCATCCTCGTCACGCACGACCGTTACTTCCTCGACGATATCACCGACTGGATTCTCGAACTCGACCGCGGCCGCGGCGTGCCCTTCCAGGGCAACTACTCAAGCTGGGTGGAACAGAAGGCCAAGCGCATGGAGCAGGAGGCCCGCGAAGACGTTGGCCGCAAGCGCACCCTCGCCAAGGAACTTGAATGGGTCCGCTCGGGCCAGAAAGCGCGGCAGGCGAAATCCAAGGCCCGTATCAACGCTTACGAGAAGATGGCTTCGGAAGCCGAACGCGAGCAGGTCATGACCTCTCAGATCCGCATTCCGCCCGGCCCGCGTCTCGGCGGCGTGGTGCTGGAAGCTGAAAATCTCAACAAGGCGTTCGGCGACAATGTGCTGATCGAAAACCTTTCGTTCAAGCTGCCGCCCGGCGGCATCGTTGGCGTGATCGGTCCGAACGGCGCGGGTAAGTCGACCTTGTTCAAGATGATCCTCGGCCAGGAGAAACCCAATTCGGGCGCGATGCGGGTCGGCGAGACGGTAAAGATCGGCTACGTGGACCAGAGCCGCGACAAGCTCGACGCCAACAAGAACGTCTGGGAAGAAATTTCGGGCGGCACGGATGTCATCGACCTCGGCGGTGTCACCGTCATGTCGCGGGCCTATGTCGGCGCATTCAACTTCAAGGGCACCGACCAGCAGAAGAAGGTCGGCATCCTCTCAGGCGGTGAGCGCAACCGCGTCCACCTCGCGAAGATGCTGAAGGGCAGCCACAACTTGCTGCTCCTTGACGAACCGACCAACGACCTTGACGTGGAAACGCTGCAGGCCCTCGAAGAAGGCCTCGACAACTTCCCAGGCTGCGCCGTGATCATCTCCCACGATCGCTGGTTCCTTGACCGGATGGCGACGCACATCCTCGCCTTCGAGGGCGACAGCCATGTCGAATGGTTCGAGGGTGATTTCTCGTCCTATCTCGAAGACAAGAAGCGCCGCCTCGGCGAGGACTCGGTCAATCCGAAACGCCTGAAGTTCAAGAAGTTCGCGCGCTGAAGCCCGCCGCCCGCGACGTCCGTTTGAGGCAGGCCGCGGCCGTGACGGCGCTTGCTACGGCGCCGTGCCGGGCTACGGTGGCACCCAGCCCGGGAGGCATTGCATGACCCACAACTTCTCCGCCGCGCTTGGCGCCCTCCTGCTCGCGGCGTGCGTTACCCCTTCTCAAAGCCGCGAGGGTGGGGAGCTTTACGAAGAAGGGGAGCCTTCATTCGGGCAAGCTGAAGCTTCGCCAGTCGGTCCCTATGAAGCATCAGGCTGGCTGGCCAGATCGCTGCCGGAAATCTCTGAAGCGATCATCCACGGCGAAGTGACGTCGGTGCAGCTGACGCAGGCCTATCTCGACCGGATCGCGGCCATCGACCGCGCAGGTCCGAGCCTGCAAGCGATCATCGCGCTCAATCCAGATGCGCTGGGGCAAGCGGCTGCAGCTGATGCGCGCCGCGCGAATGGCCAGATGCGCAGCCCGGTCGATGGGGTGCCGATACTCCTCAAGGACAATATCGAAACGCTGGACCCAATGGCGACGACCGCCGGTTCGCTGGCGCTCAAGGACAACATCACGGGCCGCGACAGTCCGCTTGTTGCTAGCCTGCGCGCGGATGGCGCGGTCATCCTCGGCAAGGCCAATCTAAGCCAGTGGGCCAACTTCCGTTCGAACTTCTCGCTCAGCGGATGGTCGTCCGTGGGCGGACAGGTCCGCAATCCGCACATGCTCGACCGCAATCCCTGCGGATCCAGTTCCGGAACGGGCGCCGCGCTGGCCGCTTCGCTGGCAGCGGGCGGTGTCGGTACCGAGACGAATGGCTCCATAATCTGTCCGTCAAATGTCAACGGCCTGGTCGGGTTCAAGCCGACGGTGGGCCTGATCCCGCAGGCCGGTATCATTCCCATTTCTCCCAGCCAGGATACGGCGGGGCCGATGGAGAAAACCGTACGCGGCGCCGCCATGCTTCTGGACGCCATGATCCCGGGTGAGGACACATTCTCGGCGGCGCTGTCGCCGGACGCCCTCAGAGGCGTCCGCGTCGGCGTGCTGCGCGCCGCGCAAGGAACTAACCCGGATATTACCGCGCGGTTCGATGCCGCGTTGGAGGTTCTGAAGGCGCAAGGCGCTGAGCTCGTTGACGTGACTGAGTACGATCCGCCTGAGGGGTTCTGGCCTGCGTCCCTGCTTGTGCTGGAATACGAATTCAAAGCCAGCCTCAATACGTATCTCGCGAGCGCCCCGTCTGCCGTGACCGTGCGATCGCTCTCGGACGTCATCGCCTTCAACCAGGCCAACGCAGCCGAAGAACTCGCACTCTTCGGGCAGGACCTGTTTGAGGCGTCGGACGCGCTCGGCCCGCTGACCGACAAGGCCTACAAAGATGCACTGGCGCTTGTGCAGTCAGCGACACGGGAGAAGGGGATCGACCGGCTGCTGGTCACACACAAGGTGGACGTCCTGGTCGCGCCGTCTGGCCCGATTGCCCCGCGGACCGACCCGGTGAATGGGGACGTCTGGCCCGAATGGGCCGGTGCAGGCTGGGCGCCGGCCATCGCTGGCTATCCTAACCTCACCGTTCCGATGGGCGACGTCCACGCCATTCCGGTGGGCATCTCCTTCATGGGCACGAAGAATTCGGACGCACGCATCCTCGGCTATGGCTTCGCCTATGAGCAGGCCAGCGGCATCCGCCTTGCGCCCGGATATCTGGAAACCGCTGAAGCGCGGCCCGAGATCAGGGAGGCGATGATCCCATAGCGGATCGCAATCTCACGCGCCGCGCGCCCAGTCCCGGATATCGGCGACATAAATGTCCGGCGCTTCCATCGCCGCGAAATGCCCGCCACGCGGCAGCTCGCTCCAGCGCGTGATGTTGTAAGCCCGCTCTGCCCAGCTGCGCGGCGGCGCCAGGATATACTGCTCGCCGGGATAGCTCGCGAAGGCGGTCGGCGTTTCGCACTTCTGGCCCTCCGCGAGCTGCGCGCCGCCCTCCTGGAACAGGGCGTTATAGTACCACACGCTGGTCGCGATGGAGTCGGTCACGAGATAGATCATCACGTTGGTGAGCAGCTGGTCGCGGGTATAGACTTCCAGCAGCCCGCGGTCGCGCAGGTCGCTCCAGCCGTGGAATTTCTCGAGGATCCATGCAGCTGTGCCCATCGGCGAATCCATCAGCGCCATGGCCAGCGTCTGCGGCTTCGTCGCTTGCTCCATAAGGTAGGCGCCCTCGCTCTGCATCTTTCCGGCAGCGTGCGCCGCCCAAGTCATTTCTTCCGGGGTCTGAGGAACTGCCAAAGCAGGACGCAGGGCCATCATGTTGAGGTGGATGCCCCGGCATCCGCCTTTGCCGGGTCCATGATTGATGCCGAGCCAGGATGTGACGAGGCTGCCCCAGTCGCCGCCCTGCGCGAGGTAGGTGTCATAGCCGAGCCCGTCCCGCATAAGCTTGTCCCATAGCGCAGCCGTAGCGCGCTGGCCAAGCGGCGAGGCGGGTTTGCCCGAAAATCCGTAGCCGGGCAGGGAGGGGATCACGAGGTCGAAGGCGTCTTCGGGATTTCCTCCGTGTTCGGACGGAAAAGCCAAAGGCCCGATCGCCTGCCAGAATTCGTACACGCTTCCGGGCCAGCCATGCGTAATCAGCAGGGGCCGCCTGCCCTTCGCCTCGCCAACCACATGCACGAAGTGAATGTCGAGCCCGTCAACCTTGGCCGTGAATTGTGGCCACCGGTTAAGTTCAGCCTCAGCCTTGCGCCAGTCATAGGTCTCCAGCCAGTAGCGCTGAAGATCCTTCATCACGGGCGTGGACATCCCGTAGGCGAAGCCTTGTTCATTCGCCGGCGCGGGGAACCAGGGATAAGCCTCGACGCGCGAACGAATGCGGGCGAGTTTGGGATCCGGAACGTGTATCTTGAAGGGGGAGGGCTGGGTCATGCGGCGCAGTGTAATGCCCCGCAGCCCAAGTGCAATTGCGCGCGCCGTTCATGCCAGCTTTTGTTTGAGCTGCTCCACTGCCGCGTTGAAGAACGCGCTGCGCGACACCTCGGGCAGGAGCGTAATCGCGGTATGTTTCATTTCGGACTTGTCGGGTTTCCCGAAGGCCCATTCTGTCAGGCCCGCCATGTCCGCCACAGGGCCGGTCTCACCCAGATGCGTCTTTTCCGACAAGAAGAAGCGCGGGGCCGGTCCGCCGACGAGCAGCGCATGGTGCGCCTCGATCGGGGCGCACGGGACCATGAAATCGATCAGTACGGACGTCGTCTCCCCAGGCGTGCCGACGATCTGCACATTCGTGATCGGCATCGGATTGCCCGCAGAGCGTTCCACGATCTCGCCGAGGTGGCGCATCGTCTGAGCCTGCCAGTCGTCGAGCTTCGTGGTCAGCAGCCGGATCGCCTCGTCTGGCCGGTTGAGGAACCATTCCGGCAGATAGGCATGTTGCAGGGCGTAGAGGTCCGGACGTGCCTTGGACCGCACGGCGTGGACGTTCGGCGCCTCGCCATCAGTCGGATGGCTGATGGTGATCTCGCACAGCTTCTTGCACCGGTTGCATTCGGCGTGCTGAGCATACATCCAGACGGCGTCCGGCTTCTGCGAGGCCTTCACCAGCGCCGCTGCGCTGGGCGCGCGCAGCGCCCCTTGCGCGAAATTGGCACCGGATGGGCAGGCGAGGGCTTCAATCGCGGCGCGGGTCTGACCGCGGTTTTCGATATGCAGGGGGGCGGCAAAAACCGGGGCGGAATCACACTTACGCTTGCCGAACATTCAATGACCCCACTCAGAACAAAGGCTGACACTACCGTGACCGATGGCAGGCACAATGGCGCGGCTGCGCTGGGTTACACAGAAAAACTGGTGCCGCAGCCGCAACCGCTGGTTGCATTCGGATTGTTGATCTTGAAGGCCGCCCCGATCAGCTCGTTCGTGAAATCGATTTCCGAACCCTTCAGGAATTCAAGGCTCATCTCGTCGATCAGCACGCGCGCGCCGTCGCGCTCGATGATCAGATCGTCGCCGTTCGCCTCGGGCGCGAAATCATACTTGTAAGAAAAGCCCGAACATCCCCCCCCCTCGACGGAGACGCGAAGGAACGCTGCGCCGCCCTGCTTTGCGAGAATCGCAGTAATCCGCTTCGCAGCCGAGGCTGTAAGGGTCACATCCGGTGTAGAAACGTCGGTCATAGGCTGAACATAAGGACGAAATCGGTAATGGAAAAGAGAGCCTTGTTCGCAACCCGGCATGAAGACAGTCGCGGGCGCTACTTCAGTGAGGCCCCATCAGCGACCCGCACGCCCTTCCAGAGGGACCGGGACCGCATCATCCACGCCACCGCCTTTCGCCGGCTGAAGCAGAAAACCCAGGTCTTCGTCGCCCATGAGGGTGATCATTTCCGCACGCGGCTGACCCACTCGCTGGAAGTCGCCCAGATTGCCAGAACGATTGCCCGCACCCTCGGGCTGGACGAAGACCTCGCCGAAACGCTCGCGCTTTGCCACGATCTCGGCCACCCGCCGTTCGGCCACGCCGGCGAAGACCAGCTCGACGCCTGCATGCAGCCCTTTGACGGGTTCGACCACAACGCCCAGTCCCTGCGGATCGTCACCCGGCTGGAGCGGCGATATCCCCAGTTTGACGGCCTGAACCTCTCCTGGGAAACCCTCGAAGGGCTGTGCAAGCACAATGGGCCGCTGACCGGGCCGGATACGTCGATCCGGGATCTGCCGGCTGCCTTCCGCGACTTCCCGCATCTGGCCGATCTGGAGATTGACCAGTTTGCCGGCCCCGAGGCTCAGGTCGCGGCCTTGTCCGACGACATTGCCTACAACAACCACGACATCGATGACGGCATGGCCGCCGGACTTTTTACCGTCGATGACCTGCTGGAACTCCCCGTCGTCGGTGATGTGTTTCGCGGCGTGCGCATCGAGTATCCAATGCTGGACGACCGGATGGTCACCTACGAAGCCGTGCGTCGCCTGATTGGCCTCTGGATCAATGACCTGATTGGCGAGACGCAAGCACGGGTGGCGCGGCACAAACCAAAATCTACAGCAGATGTGAGGGCATTGGACGAGCCGCTGATCGCCTTTTCGCAAGGTCTCGAGCCTCCCCAGCGCGCCCTTCGCGCCTTCCTGCACGCCCGGATGTACAAGCATTACCGCGTCAACCGCATGCGCTCGAAAGCCAAACGCGTGCTGGCTGACCTGTTCGAGGTATTCCTCAACGAACCCCAGACCCTGCCGCCGCCCTGGAAGGGGCTGGCGGAGGCGCTGGAAGATGCGGATCGGGCCCGGATCGTCTGCGACTACATCGCTGGAATGACGGACAATTTTGCCCTGGAAGAGCACCGCCGGTTGTTCGATTCGCGCAGCCTTGCCTGACCCCAGACGGGCCACCGGAACCCTTGTCTTCAAGGCTCGTTAAGGAAAACCGGCTAGTTGTTAACTCTACGAATCCTCACAGGGAGCGCCGCATGGGCCGATCAGACTCGCAAGGTCAGGACTACGCCCCGTTTGAAGATGATTATCGCGGATTTGACCCCCGCGAGGACGAAACCGCGCGCGGCCCGGTGATCCTGGCGCTGGCGGTCGGCGTGCTGCTGATCTTCGGCGCCGTCGTCTGGAACACCTACCGGCAGGGCATCCGGCCCGCGGGTGAAGGCCTGCCGAGCGTCCTGGCCGAGGCTGCCCCGTTCAAGCGGGCGCCCGACGATGCCGGCGGCGTGGTCGTGCCAAATACCGACAAGCATTTTTATGACGACATGGACGCAACCAGCCGCGACGCCGAAGGCGAAACGGCCTCGGCAGGTGCGGAGCTGGCAGGCGATGTCCCGCCGGTCATCAGCGACGGCGAGCCGACAAACCTGATCCGCGGATCTGTAGATCCCGTAGTCGACCTCGAGCCACCGGCGGCCCCCCCGCTTCCGGCGGCTCAGCCGGTTGCGGCTGTCGCAGAACCGGCCCCAGCCTTGCCGCTGCCCGCATTGGAAGCCCAGGGGCCCAAGGCCCGTTTCACGTTTGCGGCGAACGGCGCCTTCCTTGTCCAGATCGCGGCCCTGCGGTCGGAGGAAGCGGCCGAATCGCAATGGAAGCGCGTGACCGCTTCAGCGCCGGAACTTTACCACGGTGCCACGAAGATCATTCAGCGCGCCGACCTTGGCCCGGACGGTGTGTTTTACCGGTTGCGCGCCGGTGCCTTTGCCGACAGAGCGGAAGCGACGGCTTTCTGTGATGCGATCAAGGAGGTTGGCGCCAACTGCATCGTGGTGAACGGATAGTGGTCAAAGCCTGCATTCTGAGCGTATCGGGTCCGGAATTGACCCTGGGCGAAGCCGCGCTGTTTCGCGCTGAAAACCCGTGGGGTGTGATCCTCATGGGCCGCTCGTGCGTGAGCCGGATGCAGGTGCGCGCGCTTGTCGCTGACATCTGGCAGGCCACGGGCCGTGAAACGCTGATCTTCATTGACCAGGAAGGCGGCCGCGTGGCGCGCCTCAAGGCGCCGGAATGGCCGCTGTTTCCGCGCGGGTCTGACTATGCCGCCATCTATGCCGCAGATCCTGAACGGGGCCGGGAGGTGACGTGGCTCGGTCACCGGCTGATCGCGTCGGAGCTCGCCAGCCTGTCGATCCATGCCGACTGCGCCCCGGTGGTCGATCTGCCCGTGCCCGGCGCCCACGACATCATTGGCGACCGCGCCTTTGGCACCGATCCGGCGGGTATTGCCGCTCTGGCAGATGCGGCGCTGGCGGGGCTCGCTGCGGGCGGCGTTGCCGGTGTGATCAAGCATATCCCGGGACACGGCCGCGCCTTCGCCGACAGCCACTATGAACTTCCGCGGGTCACGGCGGGCGATAACGAACTGTCGAAGGATTTCGACGCCTTCGCCCGCGTCGCTCACGCACCGATGGCGATGACCGCGCACATTTCGTACGACGCGTTCGATCCCGGCAAGGCGGCCACCGTCTCACGCATCATGATTCAGGACATCATTCGCGGCCGAATCGGCTTTGATGGTCTCCTGATGACGGATGATCTGGGTATGAAAGCCTTGGGGGGTACGCTGAAGGAACGCGCCGATGCATCGATTGCGGCAGGTTGCGATATCCTCCTGCATTGCTCGGGCTTCCTGCAGGATGCCGGAGAGATCCTCGCCGAGATGACCGAAGTCGCAAAAGCTGCGCCAGGGCTTAAAGGTAAGGCCGAGGCCCGCGCAGCGGCCGCTGATGCCATTGCGAAAAAGCTCGAACCTTTCGAGGCCGCCAACGGCTGGCGCCGGTTCCATGAACTGTTCCCGCCTGCCGGAGCGATGGCATGAGCAACGTCGCCATTTCGATTGACGCCCTGTCTGCGGATGTGGCCGACGCGGAGGGGGTGAACCTCTTTTCCGTGGATGTGCCCGGCTATGAAGGCCCGCTCCATCTTCTGCTCGAACTGGCGCGGCGCCAGAAGGTCAATCTGCTCCAAATCTCGATGCTGCAGCTGGCCGAGCAGTACATGGGGTTCATCGAGGACGCCCGTGCCAAGCGTATCGACCTCGCCGCCGACTATCTCCTGATGGCCTCCTGGCTGGCCTTCATGAAGTCCCGCCTGCTGTTGCCGAAGCCTGAAGCCCTTGGCGATGATGAGCCGACCGGCGAGGAAATGGCAGCGCGTCTCTCGTTCCGCCTCAAACGCCTGGAAGCCATGCGCCAGGCCGTGCGCGAACTGGAAGCCGGACCTGTTCTGCACAATGTCGTGTTCCTGCGCGGCGCGCCGGTCCAGCCGAAAGTCGTGAAGCTGACCGAATTCACAGCCACTCTGTATGACCTGACCTCTGCCTTCGGCTTCATCCGTGACCGGAAGGAAAAGGAAGCCCCTCACCGGATCGAGAAGCTGCCCGTGATGGCGCTTGAGCAGGCGCGCAACACATTGCGCGGCCTTCGCAAACAGCTCGAGAACTGGTCGAGCCTCGACGACATCCGCGCCGCACTTTCGGAAACGACCCCCGAAGTGCCAGGCCGTTCGGTCACGGCCAGCGTTTTCTCTGCTGCCCTTGAACTCACACGTGACGGGGAAGTGGAGCTGCGCCAGGATGCGCACTTTGCGCCGCTCTACCTTCGCAACGCTGCCCGCGCCGGGGAGGGCCTCGATGCAACCGCTTGAGAAGTTCCAGATGACCCATGACATGTCCGACGATCGCCGGAATGCAATGAGCCAGCTTTCCGAAGCTCAGGCCCGCGCCGAGGCTGACCTGCTGGGCGGGCGTGACGCACTGCTCGCTGAAGGTGTGCGCCGGGCCGAAGCCGTGCTGTTCGCCGCCGGCGGACCTCTGTCCGCGGAGCAAATCTCGCAGATCCTGCCACAGGGCATTGAGGCGGGTGAAGTGCTGATGGCGCTTCGTGCCGTGTATTCAAAGCGCGGCGTCAACCTTGTGGAGGTTGCCGGCAAGTGGCGTTTCCAGACGGCGCAGGATCTCTCCTATCTCTTTGTCGAAGAGCGCCAGGTCCAGAAGAAACTCGGGCAGGCCGCACTCGAAACGCTCGCCATCATCGCCTATGGTCAACCCGTCACGCGTGCCGAAATTGAAGCGGTTCGCGGCGTGGCGGTCGCCAAGTCGGTGATCGATACGTTGCTCGAATCCGGCTGGGTTCGCGTGCGCGGCCGCCGCAAGACACCGGGCCTGCCGATTACTTACGGCACAACCGACAAATTCCTCGAGCACTTCGGCCTCGAAAGCCTCGACACACTTCCCGGCAAGGCGGACCTTGAAGCTGAAGGGCTTCTGACTGACGTTATCCCGTCCGGTTTCCAGATGCCGGACGAAGAGACGCTGTCCGATGAAGACCCGCTGATCGACGAACTCGGAAACCTTGAGGATGCCGGTTCTTTTGTGACTGACTTCGTGGGCGATGAAACCGTGACCCTGCCTGCGCTAGCCGTGCCTTCCCTGTCGGAGCGATCCGATGATGTGGATGAGGGCGACGACGAGGATGAAGCTGTCAGCGTTTTTGCTTACACCAGGGCGCCCAAGCCGATGGAAGATCCCGAAGCTTTTGACCGCGACGCGGTCCAGGCCGCTGTCCGGAAGCTGCGCGCCGAAACCCGTGTACCTCAGCAGCCCATGCATACCTGGCGAGACGATGAGTAGGCCTTAGGCCTCCGGCGGCCTGAACCGGAAACGTCTCGGCGTGTCATAATCCGCATAAAGTTCATCCTCGCGGGTGCCCGCGCCGATGTTATGGATATACATCGCGCGACCGGTGACCGTGTCATGGCCGGAAAAGATCGCAATGTGGGGCAGGCGCCCACCGAGGCGCATGGTGATGAGGTCGCCGGCTTGCCAATCGCTGCGAGTGCCCGGCGCTTCGCGCTCGTGGCCGCCGCGCTCGAAGAAGCGCTCAAGGTTCGGTACGCGGCGATGGTCGATGTTGCGATCTGTGCCTCTGAGGCCCCAGGTCTTCGGATAGCCGGCGAACGAAGCGGCCATGTCCTCATGCACGAGAACCTGCAGGTCGAGGTCAAACGCATCCCGGTAGGCCCGGATCACAACGTCCGTGCACACACCGCTTTCGCGCGGGATGTCTCCGCCCGGATAGCCCATCTGCACATAGGCAGGATCATAGCCTGTGGTCACGCCGATCTGTCGCCGCGCCGCCCGCACGAGCCTGCGTGTCCAATGCTTCTCCGCCTCGACGATCGGCAAGGGCGGCAGGAACGGTACCGCACAGATCGAAATCAGGAAGTTACGCCGGGTCTGCATGCGCGCAGGAAAGCGCGCGCTTGCGGCAGGATTTTGTCCGGAATCAGAAGCCTCTGAACTCGGCGATCTCTTCCAGCGGGGCGCGCTCGGCGTAGAGCCGGTTGGCCTTTTCGTTCGGATCGGGTTTTCCAACGGCCAGGCCGCACCAGACCATCTCGGTCGGGCCAAGGGCGAAATGGGCTTTCAGGGTCGGGCGCAGGATGCCCCAGCATTCCTGCATGCAGGTGCCCCAGCCGCGCTCCTCGGCGAGCAGGCATAGCGTCTGAAGGTACATGCCGGTATGACCCCATTGGCCGTGGCCCATGCGTTCGTCGATGACGATGAACACGGCGACCGGGGCGCCGAAGAAACGGAAATTGTTGGCAAACCAGGCCAGGCGGCCAAGCTTGTTCTCGCGCGGGATTTCGAGCGCTTCGTACAGCATCTCGCCCACGCGGCGGCGGCGGGCTTCGTGCGGCTCCCAGAGGTCCTTGGGATAGATCGGCCGATCGGTCGGCTCGCCACCCGGGCTTGCCGCGAGCTTCGCTTGCGCGATGTTGATAAGCCTGTCTTTCTCTTCGCCTGCGACGACGATCACGCGCCAAGGCTGCGTGTTGCCGCCAGATGGCGCGCGCTGCGCCGCTGTAAGCCAGGCTTTCACCTCGTCCAGAGGCAGCGCCTCCGGCAGGAAGCCCCGCGTGGAAATGCGCTTCGCGACAGCTTTAGAGACGTCCATGAAAAAACCTCCTGTCATTCCTGACAGGAGGTCTAATCACTCCGGCCCGGGGCCGCCAAGCCTTACTTTGGGTGAAGCACAACCGGCATCCAAGTGTAGCCGCGCACGAACGCGCCCGACGTGAACGACGGCTCGGCCAAGACTTCGATATGCTCATAGCGGGCCATCAGCTCTTCCCAGAGGATCTTCAGCTGTAGTTCGGCGAGGCGGTTGCCCACGCAGCGGTGGATGCCGAAGCCGAACGAGAGGTGCTGGCGGGCATTCTTGCGGTCGATGATGAAGTCTTCCGGTTTGTCCCAGAAGTTCGTGTCGCGGTTGCCCGAGACATACCACATCGCGATCTGCTCGCCCTTCTTGATTGTCTTGCCACGGATCGTCACGTCTTCCAGCGCGGTGCGACGCATGAAGGACAGCGGCGTCTGCCAGCGGATCGCTTCCGACACCATGTTCGGCATCAGGCCCTCATCGGCCTTCAGTTTCTTGTATTCTTCCGGATACTTGTTGAGCGCGTAGACCGAGGCCGTCATCGTGTTGCGGCTGGTGTCATTGCCGCCGACGATCAGCAGGATGACGTTGCCGAGCAGTTCCATCGGCGTCATGTTGCGGGTCTTATCGCCATGCGCGAGCAGGCTGATCAGATCGCCGGTGTCAGGCGCTGCGCCGCGTTCCTGGAACAGGCCCATGAACGTGGTCAGGCACTGCATCATTTCCTGCTTCCACTGCACTTCGCCGCCGGGGCAGATGTCCGGGTTGTGCATGTTGGTGGCAATGTCAGACCAGCGGGTCAGTTCGCGGCGGCGCTCTTGCGGATAGCCGAACAGGGTCGCCAGCATCATGCCGGTCAACTCGATCGAGACGCGGTCTACCCAGTCGAACGGCTCACCTACCGGCAGACCGTCGAGCACGGCCTGTGTGCGCGAACGGATCAGCGGCTCGTATTCCTTCAGCATGTTCGGGGCGACGGCCGGCTGGACGGTCTTGCGCTGTTCCGAATGGCGCGGTTCATCCATCGCGATGAACATCGGCATCTCGAAATCTTCGAGCGGCGGCCCGAGAGTGATGCCGCCATACTCCCAGGACGAGGAGAAGCGCTTGTGGTCGGTGTCGACCGCCATGATGTCTTCATAGAGGGTGACCGACCAGTAGGGGCCGACGAAGCTGTCCGGCGTGTAGTGGACCGGGTCTTCCTTGCGCAGGCGCTCCAGACGGTCCCAGAACTTGCCCTGGCGCCACATCTCGGGATCGACCACGTCCAGCGTGGCGAGGTCGAGTTCGGACGCAGGCTTCACGTCGCCAAACGTGGGTGTGTAGCCCGGGTGCATCGGCTCGCGGGGCGTGATTTTCGGGCGCTCGAGTGCAGGGTGGTTTTCGAAGGAGAAGGTATCGGCAGCCATGAATAGTCCTCCGGCGTCTGGCCCGTCTTCTGGGCGATTGAACAGTCTGAAAACGGGTTAGCACAGCCGGATTCGGAAATCCATGACGCAGGCGTCACTTTTGTGCGGCGCAGCGTTTACGCCGGCAAACGCTCGGCCCGGGCGGCCTGAAGCGCCTTGCGAAGGGCTGCCGCAAAGCTCTTGCGCTCATCCACGGTCAGGAAGCGCCCGATCACCCAGGCCGTGCGGCCATGCTCGATTCGCAGCCAGCTGCCAGGTGTCAGCGGCTCGTCCAGTTCGACCCGCGCAAATCCCGTCGGCACCTCTGCCTGCCTGGTGCGCCCCTTGGCGTCGGTATGGTGCATCCGGATCGCCCGCGCCGTGACAGTAATGTGCGTCTGCTCGCGCTGCTGGCGGAACGACAGGCGAAATGCGAGCCAGATCGCCACCATATCGAGCCCGAAAAAGCCGAGGATCGGCGCGGCGCCCATGGACCAGAACATCAGGCCCGTGAGAAAGAAAACGACGGCCACGATGGCCATACCGATCGCAAAGCCGCGTTCGCTGAGCGAACGGTTCGGGGTCAGGGTGGCGTCGAGGTAGATCGTTTCGGCAGGCTCGGTCATGAACAGAGAGCTAGCACGGCCTTGCGCCGGGAAAATGGCGCTCTATGCCTCACCCCATGGCCAAGGCAGCAAAACCCAGATCGAAGTTTAACCGGGCCAAGGCAGCCGAGCTGTTTGCCGCGCTCGCCGCCGACCGGCCGGATCCCCGGACAGAGCTGGATTTCGTCAACCCGTTCACGCTCGTCGTCGCCGTCGCGCTCTCGGCGCAGGCGACCGACGTGGGTGTCAACAAGGCCACGAAAAAGCTCTTCGCTGTGGCCGATACACCGGAAAGGATGCTCGCACTGGGGGAGGCAGGCGTCGCCGGATACATCAAGACCATCGGCCTTTGGCGCAACAAGGCCAAGAACGTCATCGCTCTGAGCAAAAAGATCATCGACGACTTCGGCGGCGAGGTGCCCCGCACGCGGGACGAACTCGTCACCCTCCCGGGCGTCGGCCGGAAAACCGCGAACGTGGTTCTCAACGAAGCCTTCGGCGAGCCCACCATCGCGGTCGATACCCACATCTTCCGCGTCTCCAACCGCACCGGCCTCGCGCCCGGCAAAACACCCGATCATGTCGAAGCCGGCCTCGAACGCATCACGCCGCCCGACTTCAAGAAGGGCGCGCACCATTGGCTGATCCTCCACGGACGCTATGTCTGCAAGGCGCGAACGCCGGAGTGCTGGCAGTGCGCCATTTCGCATCTCTGCGCGTTCAAGCCCAAGACAAGGGATCCGGAGGCGCCGGCCATTCCGAAACGTGCACCGCTGAATCGACGCTGAACGTATCGGTGATACGTTATACGATTTGACCTGCGCCTGAAGGTTGGGGCATCCTCTACCGAGCGGCAAAGAAAAGGATTTGAAAGACATGCGGCGATCCAAGTTTCCAAAAGCCGCCCGGGCAGCAGCGATTTCCGTTTTGGCCGTCAGCGCCGCCGTATGGCTCAGCGCCTGCGGCGGTGGCGGATCTTCGGGGACGCCCCCCCCTCAAGGGTCGGTCCCTCCACCCGCCGTCTCGCCGCCCCCACCCCCCCCTCCACCGCCCAGCGGACCGTCCTGGACATCCGGTGTGTTCCAGGCCGCCAGCACCTTCAAGGATCGCTGCGAAACCGTGCGCACCGGACGCGACATCGAAGGCAACACCTTCCCGGACCGGGCAGGCTCTGCGATTGAAGAGCGCTTCTGGCTTCGCTCCTGGACCAACGAAACCTATCTCTGGAACACCGAAGTCGCCGACCGCAATCCGGCTGATTTCTCGACCCGGACCGACTATTTCGCCGTCCTGCGCACCTTGGCGCGCACGGCGTCGGGCAAGGAGAAGGACGACTTTCACTTCAGCGAGCCGACCACGCAAACCCTGATCCGGCGAACGGCGGCGCCGCAGGCGACGTACGGCGCCAGCTTTCTGTCGATCTCCGCCAGCCCGCCGCGCGACTTCCGCGTGCGCTATACCGAGCCTGGCTCACCTGCGGCGACGACCGCCAATGGGCAACCGAACTTCGAGCGCGGGTCGCGCCTCCTGCGCGTCAACGGCATCGATTTCGTCAGTGCGTCGAGCCAGGCCGATGTGAACCAGTTGAACGCTGCGCTCTTTCCTTCGGCTGCGGGCGTCACCACAACGTTCACGGTCGAGGATGCAGACCGCGCACAGCGTACCTTCACGCTGACCTCCGTCAACCTGTCGCCCAAGCCGGTCAACCGCACGTCGGTCATCAACACCTCGTCCGGCGGCGTCGGGTATATTCTCTTCAACACGTTCAGCCCCTTCCTGAGCGAGCGGGAAATCGTCGATGCGATGACCCAGATGCGCGCCGCCGGCGTGCGCGATCTGGTGCTTGACCTGCGCTATAATGGTGGCGGGCTGCTCGCTGTGGCGTCGCAGCTCGGCTACATGGTGGCCGGCGACACCCGGACACGTAACCAGCCCTTCGAACGCCTGCGGTTCAACGCGGCCGCCGGCAATCGCAACCCCGTCACCGGCGCCACCAACAATCCGATTCCGTTCTATACGAATGGACAAGGTTTCACCGTGCCCAGTGGAACCGCCTTGCCCACGCTCAACCTGCCGCGCGTTTTTGTGCTCACGACCCCGTCTACCTGCAGCGCGAGCGAAGCCGTCATCAACGGCCTGCGCGGCGTGGGCGTCGAGGTGATCCAGATCGGCGGTACGACCTGCGGGAAGCCCTTCGGTTTCTACGCCCAGGACAATTGCGGCGAGACCTACTACACGATCCAGTTCCAGGGCGTGAACGCGGCCGGCTTCGGCGACTATGCGGACGGCTTCATCCCCAACAATTCGACCGCCAGCTTCGGCGTCCGCCTGCCGGGCTGCGCGGTGGCAGACGATCTGTCTCGCGAACTGGGAGATCCGAACGAGGGCTTGCTCTCGGCGGCGCTGGCCTATCGCAGCTCCTTCGCGTGCCCGACGGCATCCTCGGCTGAGGCCGCTCAGCCTCGTACCGACGATCCGAAGACCACCACGAAGGGCCCGCCGATCAGCCTGCCGCAGCCCTCGGTCATGGAGCTCAACCGCGACATGACCCCGCCGCCCGGACAATGAGAGGGCCATCCGATATGCGCCCGTGGTTGATACTCACCGCCCTGTTGCCCCTCACGGCCTGCCAGTCCGAGCCGCAGCTCGCGACGTTGACCGACGCCTCGCCGGAAACGATCGAGGCGCTCTCGTCGGTGCTTGCAACCGCCACCGGGCGCGCGCGCATTCAGCTGGGCCCAAATGACGTGACCCGCGATCCCGTGGTTTCAGTGCTGCCGCCGCCGCCGGGTCCGATGGAGGGCAACAGCACCGCGATGCCCGCCTTGTTCGACATCGTGCTGATGGACGGCGACTGCTATGTCCGCGCGCAGAGGGACGGCGCGCTCCACGCGCTCACCGGCCTCACCTGCGAACCTGTGCCAGACCCGTCCTGAGCTTAGACGCCGAGCCGCCGCGCAACGCCTGCAGCCATGCGCTCCCCCAGTTCCGGCCCTTCGACCGGATAAAGGTAGGGCTCGATGACTTCGAGCTCCATCAGCAGCAAGCCGCCATCCGCCCCGCGCAGCATGTCCACACGCCCATAAAGCGGTGGCTCGTCCAGCGCGGCGATAATCGCTTTCGCGGATGTCAGGTCGTCCGCTGACGGAGTGATCTTCTCTTCCCGCCCGCCATAGGTCGACTGGATGCGGTAATCGCCGGGCTGCGCGCGCTTGACGAGGGCGTGGCAGAAGCTGCCGTCTATAAAGATGAACGACAGCTCGCCCTCGGTCTGGATCATCGGCATGAAAGGCTGGGCCATCATCGGATGATGCATCTCTGGAATGGCCTCGCCGCGCGTCACCCGGTGCTGGTCCTTCGCGCCCGCGCCGACCTGGCGTTTGAACACGACGTCTCCCGCGCCCAGCGTATCGAACGCCGCCTTGGCAGCCGCTTCGTCGGCAACGTCGAGCCACAACGTGGGGATCAGTTGCGCGCCCTCGCCCTCAAGGTCGCGCAGGTAAGTCTTGCGGATGTTCCAGCGCACGAGCGCTGACGGATTGAACAGCCGTGTCTTCGCCTCGATCCGGTCCAGCGCTGCCAGGAACTCCTCCAGCCTGTCCCAATAGTCCCAGGTCGTGCCGATGATCACACCGGCATAGCTCGCCCAATCAACCTTCGCATCGTCCCATGAAACGTCCTCCAGCTTCAGGCCGCGCGCCTCGAAGGGGTCGCGCAGTGCGTCCATCATGAAGTCATGTTCGAACGCGTCGGTCCGGCGGATGGGCGAGCCGGGCAGGGTGACGCGGCTGGCGAGGTAAGCGATCTTTCTCATGCGCCGCGCTCTAATCGCCTGCGGGCCTTGTGTCCACGCCCCCGCTCTGGCAAGGCGCGGGACAGAGTTGAACGGCAGGGAACCGGCGGGCATGAGCAGCGCAAAATACGACGTGGTTGGCATCGGCAACGCCATCGTGGACGTGCTCGCCCGCGGCGATGACGCCTTCCTCGCCAGGCACGGCATTGCCAAGCATGCGATGAGCCTGATCGAGGAGCCCCGCGCGCACGAGCTGACGGCGCTCGCGAAGGATGCGGTCGTGACATCCGGTGGCTCCGGTGCGAACACGATTGCGGGGCTTGCGAGCTTCGGCGCCTCGGCCGCTTATATCGGCAAGATCGCCAAAGATGATCTCGGCCACCAGTTCCTGGGCGAAATGACCGCGACCGGCGTGCCTTTCCACACTCGCGCGCAGGCCGAAGGACCTGCGACCGCGCGCTGCATCATCTTCGTCAACGAAGACGGCTCGCGCAGCATGAACACGTTTCTGGGCGCGTCCGTCCTGTTTTCGAAAGCAGACGTCGACGCCCAGATGATCCGGGACGGGAGTATCCTCTATCTGGAGGGTTATCTCTTCGACAAGGACGAAGCCAAGGAAGCCTTTGTCCACGCCGCCGAAATCGCCAAGGCGGCCGGCCGCAAGGTCGCGATCACCCTGTCCGACAGTTTCTGCGTGGACCGTCACCGCGCCAGCTTCCGCCAGATGGTACGCGGCTATGTCGATGTCGTCTTCGCGAACGAGGCGGAGCTTCTCTCACTATACGAGACAGATGATTTCGGTACGGCCCTCAGCGCCCTGCAATCTGAATGTACGGTCGCCGCCGTCACGCGCAGCGAAAAGGGCTCTGTCGTCATCGGTGACGGCGCGCCGATTGCCGTACCTGCAGAGCCGGTTTTAAAAGTCGTCGATACCACCGGAGCCGGTGACCAGTATGCGGCCGGCTTCCTGTTCGGCTTGGCGCGCGGCCTGCCGCTGGCCACCTGCGCCCGTCTCGGCCATATCGCCGCCGCTGAAGTGATTTCCCACTTTGGTCCGCGTCCGGAGCAATCCTATAAGGCGCTCGCGGAGCAGGCCGGCGTCTTCGTCTAAGCCAGTGCCCGTTCCACGTAATCGAGCCGGTCGTGACCAAAGAACAGGTCATCGTCCACAAAGAAGCTCGGCGCCCCGAACACGCCGCGCGCGATCGCTTCGTCTGTCGTTGTTTTAAGCGCCTCCTTGCTGGCCGGATCCGTCGCCAGTGCTGCAATCACCGCGGGATCAAATCCGTTTGCGCTGCACAGCCTGGCCACCTGCGCCATATCGCCAAGGTCCACCGGGTCCGGCTGGCCCCAGGCGGCTTCGAACAGCGTCAGGATGAAGCGGCGCTGCTCGGCCTTGTCGGTCATGCCGGTCGTCGCGCGCAGCACGCCGAGCGTGTTGATCGGAAAGGCAGGGTTCATGTGCACCTCGATTCCGATATGTCTGGCGCAGCGTTGCAGGTCCCGGTTCAGGTATTTCGCTTTGGCGGGCACGGCGCCGGGCGGCCGGTTACCGCTACCCTGCATCACGCCGCCGAGGAACATAGGCCGGAACCGCAGTTCGGCGCCTGAGCGATCCTCCACGCCGAGCGCCACCGGCACGGCCAGCCACGCCGTCGGGCTTGTATAGTCGAAGAAGAATTCGAAGAATTTTGCCACAGCCGCGCCCCTACGTTTTGTTTTGGAACTTATGACAAAATGCGCTAACACTGTCACTTATGAAATGGTCCGAACTTTCAGATAACTGGTGCCCGGTCGCCCGCACGCTGTCCGTCGTCGGCGATCGCTGGACGCTTCTGATCCTGCGCGACTGCTATCTCGGCAAATCCAAGTTCGAGGAATTCGCCGCATCGAGCGGCATGACCCGTCACATCCTGGCCGAACGTCTGAAGCGTCTCGTGGAGGAGGGCGTGCTTGAACGCCGTCTCTATTCCGAAGCCCCGAAACGCTATGATTACGTCCTGACGGAGAAGGGCGAGGAGCTCCGCCCCGCTTTGCGCGTCATGAAAGACTGGGGAAAGAAGCACATGCCCGTCCGGCGCGAGGCGAAGACCTGACGTTCAGGCCCGCCTCAATTTCGCCCGCGACGCCCTTATGCTGGATATCGATCTTATCACCGAAGGGGGGGGCAATGATCCGTTCCAGCCAGATACTCATCGCCGCCGCGCTGCTTGCCGGCTGCACGCCCACAACACCGGCGGCGCCCGTCGCAGATGAGCCGGCTGCAGCCGTCGCCGCGGCAACGCCGCCCCCGCAGCCTCGCGAAAGCATCGCCGAAACCTATGGCGCCACCTGCACCTGGGGCGAAGTCGTCTCGGCAGGCGTAGCGATCTGGAGCTATACCTGCCCAACCGTCCGCCTCGTCGCGGATGAGGCCTTGCCCGGCTTCCTGCGTGAAACGACCAATGCCGATGGAACGGCCGTGCGCGAGCCGATGATCATCTTTTTCGCAAAGGCGCCGGACGCCCCGATCGGCGCGGTCATCGACGCTGTGCGTGCGGCCTCTCCGGGATCTGAATCCTGCGAGATCGAGCCCGGCTCTCATGATGATTTCGTCCTGATGCCCACCGGCGATCAAGCCCTGGCCTATAGCAAGTTCCTCAATGGCGAAGCCGAAGAGCCAAGCATGCCGTGCGGACCGCTTGGCCCATCCGAAGCCGGTGGCCGCACGAACCGGGTCCTGGCCGGCGCTCCGGACAAGGTGATCATGATCGACTGGGGCACAGAGCCGCCGGTTTATGATCCGGACACGCTGCAAGCCGTCAGCTAGCCGGGTCTGAGTAGAGTTCGCCCGGTCCATATCGGCTGAACGCCGGCTGAAGAATCCAAGCTCGGTCTCCCGCGGATGAAGGCTGTCAACCGAGACTTGAAGACAGGCTCATTCGTCTTGGGTTCGGATGTCAAGGTTTCACGGAAACGGCGCCAAAAGTTCACACCTCTGTCATCACCACCGCCTAGTGCGCCGCGGTGACGCAAACTTGGGATCCGATCGTCGGCTGCCCTCGTTGCGATAAAGTTTGCTGCACAAAGCAGCGTGAAACAGGGACGACGACCATGAAATTCAAAACTTCGATACTGCTTTCGACGGCCGTGTTTGCCGCGACAGCCTTCAGCGCACAGGCGCAGGCGCCGGTTGAGGAGACACCGGCCGCAGCGGACGCGAGCACGACCGCGGTGATGGACCAGATCGTTATCATCGGCGGCGGCGAAGTCCGCCAGACGCAGACCGTGACGGCCGAAGTGTTCGAACAACTCGCGCCCGGCACCAGCCCGATCAAGCTGGTTGAGCGCCTGCCCGGCGTCGCCGTGTCCGGCGCCGATCCGTTCGGCGCTTACGAGTGGGCTGTCCGCATTAACATCCGCGGCTTCAACCAGAACCAGCTCGGCTTCTCGCTGGACGGCGTGCCGCTGGGCGACATGAGCTATGGCAACCACAATGGCTTGCACATTTCGCGGGCCCTGATCTCCGAGAACCTCGGCCAGGTCGACCTGCAGCAAGGCTCTGGCGCGCTCGACGTCGCATCGTCCAGCAATCTCGGCGGCGCGCTGAAGTTCAGCTCTGTCGATGCGGCTGACAAGTTCGGCGCCGTTGGCGCATTGACCACGGGTTCCAATAACACCCTGCGCGGCTTTGCCCGCCTCGATTCGGGCGAGCTGGGACCGTTCCAGACGCGCGGCTGGCTCTCGATCATGTCCAGCGAAATGGACAAATGGAAAGGCGACGGCCAGCAGAACCAGGACCAGTATGCCCTGAAGATCGTGCAACCGATCGGGCCTGCCACAGTGACCGGCTATTTCAACCGCTCGGAGCGCCGCGAGAACGACTACCAGGATCTCTCGCTCGGGCAGATCAGCAGCCTCGGCAGTGACTGGGACAACTTCGGTGACAGCAATTACGCGCTCGCCGTTCTGGTCGCCGACATTGCTCACCGCCGCGGCGATACGGGTCAGCCAGTTACCAACCCTGCTGCCCCGCTGGTTTATCCCGCGCCCATCACCTCGGCTGACGATGCGTACTGGAATGCGTCGGGTCTGCGTGACGACGATCTCGGCTATATCGCACTCGACTGGCCGGTCAGCGACGCGCTCGACCTGCGTCTTCAGGCCTACACGCACAAGAACAAGGGCCAGGGCCTCTGGGGCACGCCTTACCTGATTTCGCCGAACGCATTGACCCCGGGAGCGACCACCGCAAACGCACCGCTTTCGGTCCGCACGACCGAGTACAGCATCGACCGTAAAGGCGCGACCGGCAGCCTGACATACGAGATCGGTGATCACGAAATCGAGGGCGGTTTCTGGATCGAGACGAACAGCTTTTACCAGTTCCGCCGCTTCTACAGCTCCGATCGTGCGGCCCCGACTCAGGACTTCCTGAACTTCCTGAGCAACCCCTTCTTCACGCAGTGGGGTTATACCTTCGACACCGAAACCCGGCAGTTCTTCCTGCAGGATACCTGGCAGGTGACCGATGCGCTGAAGGTCAATGGCGGCTTCAAGTCGCTGAAAGTCGAAAACTCGGCCGACACGCTGATCATCAACAATGCCCTGCCGGTTGCTGGTACGGCCTCGGACCTCAACGCCACCATCGAGACCGACGAAGCCTTCCTGCCGCAGATCGGTTTCAACTACAAAGTCTCGGACCAGATCGACGTGTTCGGTTCGTATGCACAGAACGCGGCCGCGTTCGTCTCCGCGGCGACAGCGGGTCCGTTCTCTTCGCGCAACCAGACCGTCGTCAACGAAGTCATCAGCTCGGTTGATGCGGAAAGCTCGCAGACCTACGAGGCCGGCATTCGCTACACCGACAGCCTCGTCCAGCTCGGCGCAGCCGCCTACATGGTCGAATTTGACGATCGACTGCTTGCTGTCTCGCAAGGCCCCGGCATTGTCGGCAACGCGCCGGTCATCTCGAACGTTGGCGGTGTCGAAACCAAGGGTATTGAACTTGTTGGTTCCGTATTCCTCTCCGACGACCTGACGCTCTTCGGCTCCTTCACTTTCAACGACTCCCGCTACCAGGATAACGTCGTGAACCGTGCTGGCGTCGTCCAGGCACTGACCGCCGGCAAGAAAGTCGTCAACACGCCGGACACGATCGCGTTCGCAGAAGTGTCCTACGACAATGGTTCGCTCTTCGGCTCGCTCGGAGCAAACTACATCGGCAACCGTTACTTCACCTTCACGAACACTGGCGGTGATGTCCCGGGCCGCACGCTCGTCGATGCATCGCTCGGTTATCGCTTCGGTGGCAACGCGCTGCTCGAAGGGCTGGAAATCCAGCTCAACGCAACGAACCTCTTTGACGAAGACTATGTCGGTACACTGGGCACCAACGGCTTCGTCAACTCCGGCGACTCGCAGACGCTCGTCACCGGCGCGCCGCAGCAGGTGTTCGTGACCTTGCGCAAGGCCTTCTAAGGCCTGCGCCTGTCGAGGTAGATCAGACGGGGCGGGCCTGCGGGCTTCGCCCCGTCACTACATCTGGGGAAATATTCCGCTCCGGGAGTTCCAAGACCGAAAGGCTATGGCCATGTCCATTTATTTCAATCGCCGATCCGCCCTCCTGGCTCTCGGATCCGCCGGCGTGTTGAGCGCTTGTGCGCTCGTCCCAGACCAGGCGCCCGCGACGTCATCGCCATCGCCGGCGAAAGTGTTCCTGCACGGCGTGGCGAGCGGTGATCCGGATACGACCAGCGTCGTGCTCTGGACACGCATCAGCGGCGCAACTGAAGACGTCCCGGTAACCTGGGAAGTCGCCAGCGATGCCGACTTCACCAACGTGGTCAGGACCGGCACGCAATCTGCCACCGCTGCCGCCGACTTTACCGTAAAGGTCATCGCTGGCGATCTGTCCCCGGGCGAGCGCATCTATTTCCGCTTCAAGGCGCTCGAAGAAATCTCCCCTACCGGGCGCACGAAAGCGCTTCCAGCAGGCCGGGTTGAAAACTTCGGCATCGCGCTCGCATCGTGCTCAAATTACTGCTTCGGTCACTTCAACGCATACGATGCGATCGCGAAAGACGACGCCATCGATCTCGTGTTGCATACCGGCGACTACATTTACGAATACGGCGCCGGTGAGTGGGGGCACGAAACGGCGAGCACCATCGGGCGGGCCCACAACCCTGCTCACGAGATGGTGACATTGGAAGACTACCGTCTGCGCCATGCGCAGTACAAGACCGATCCTGCTTCAAAAGCGATGCATGCAGCCCACCCCTTCGTCGCCTGCTGGGATGACCATGAAAGTACGAATAATCCGTGGACGGACGGGGCCGGTAATCACCAGCCGGATACGGAAGGTGACTGGATTCAGCGGCGGAATGCCTCCATCCAGGCCTACTACGAATGGATGCCGGTCCGGGACCCCGCCACGGTTGAGGCCCGAACCGAATTCTGGCGCACTTACGTGATCGGCGATCTTGCGACCCTGATCACGCTTGAAACGCGCCACACGGCGCGCGGCGAGCAAGTCGATTATTCTAGATACAAGGACACGCTGAAAAGCCCTGCAGACCGTGATGCGTTCATGTCTGCCGTGATCGGTGATCCTGCCCGGAAGATGATTTCTGGAGGGATGGAAGATGTTCTGGCAACCGGTCTGTCGCGCTCCGTTGCGGCCGGTGAGCCGTGGCGCGTGATCGGCAACGCGAGCCCCATAGCGCGCATGTTGGTGCCGGATGTGCAGCGGTTCGGGATCACTCCAGCGGATGCGCCTGCTGCGGAGCAGCCCGGAGCCGGACCGAATCTTTTCTGGAAGGGCGAGTGGAATTTGCCATTCTATACAGACACCTGGGACGGTTATCCGGCGGCGCGCGAGGCATTCTACGCGCTTTGCCGCGCGGCAGGGGCTGGCGATCTTCTGGTCCTGACAGGTGACAGTCATAGCTTTTGGGCAAATACTCTGTCGGACGCGTCGGGTCAGCCCATGGGGCTTGAGGTTGGCACAGCCGGGATCACCTCGCCGGGCGATTTTGTTGAGTCCGGCTGGCTTGGCGAAAGTCCGGAGCGCCTCGACCGCGTGTTCGAGGCGGCCCTCGATGAGGTGCGCTGGACCGACAACCTGCACCAGGGCTACGTGCGTGTCGTGCTGGGGCGAACGGAGGCGCGCGTTAGTTATGTCGCCGTCGATACCGTGCTTCGGCCGGACTACGCCGCGCGCGTGATCCGGGAGGAGACGATCGAGCGCGGGCGGGGCACTATTGCCTGGAAGGCCTGAACCGTCAGCAGGGTCGATCCTTGCTCATAGAATGAACTTCGACAGGTCGGCGTTCCCCGCAAGCGCGCCGACCTTCTCGTCCACATAGGCCGCGGTAATCACGAACGTCTCGCCCGCCTTATCAGGCGCATCGAAGCTGATCTCGTCCAGAAGGCGTTCGAGCACGGTCTGCAATCGCCGCGCGCCGATGTTCTCGACGGACTTGTTTACCGCCTCGGCAAGATCGGCCAGCCGGTCGATCGCGCCGTCCTCGAAAATCAGGGTCACCTTCTCGGCCGCCAACAGCGCCTCATACTGGCTGATCAGGCTCGCTTCCGGCTCGACCATGATGCGGCGCAGATCGTCCCGCGTCAGCGGTTCGAGCTCCACGCGGATGGGCAGCCGCCCCTGCAGCTCGGGGAGCAGGTCAGACGGCTTGGCAACATGGAACGCGCCGGATGCAATGAACAGGATGTGATCGGTCTTCACCGCGCCGCGCTTCGTTGAAACCGTTGTGCCTTCGATCAGCGGCAGCAGGTCGCGCTGCACGCCTTCTCGGCTGACATCCGCGCCGCCCCGATCCTTCCGGGCGGCGATCTTGTCGATCTCGTCGAGAAAAACGATGCCGTCTTCTTCCACGGCGATCAGCGCCTCGCGAACGACCTGTTCTTCATCCACCAGCTTATCGGCTTCTTCGGTCAGCAGCGGCTTATAGGCGTCCTTCACCGTCGTGCGCACGCGTTTCGTGCGCTGCCCCATTGCCTTGCCGAGTATTTCCGACAGGTTGATCATGCCCATCGCGCCTTGCTGGCCGGGCAGGTCCAGCATCTGCATCGGTCCGCCCGCCGTTTCCGCAAAGTCGATATCGACGTCCTTGTCATCGAGTTCGCCGGCCCGAAGTTTTTTGCGAAACACATCGCGGGTCGAACGCTGCGCCTCGGCGCCGACCAGCGCGTCGAGCAGGCGTTCTTCCGCCTTGTCCTTCGCGGCCTGCGCCACGCCGGCACGCTTCTGCTCGCGCACCATGCCGACGGCCGCTTCAACAAGGTCGCGGATGATCTGCTCGACGTCCCGGCCGACATAGCCCACCTCGGTAAACTTGGTGGCCTCGACCTTCAGGAACGGCGCATTCGCGAGGCGGGCGAGCCGGCGCGACACTTCCGTCTTGCCCACGCCCGTGGGCCCGATCATCAGGATATTCTTGGGCGTGATTTCCGAACGCAGGTTCTCCGGCGCCTGCTTGCGCCGCCAGCGGTTGCGCAGCGCGATGGCGACAGCGCGCTTTGCGGCATTCTGGCCAACGATGTGCCGGTCAAGTTCGGCAACAATTTCGCGCGGGGTAAGTTCGGTCATCGGGATGGTCTCACGTGTCTCGGACAGACGTCGGATCAGTCCATACGTCAGGGTGGTTCATACGCTTTTTTGTGGACGGTCTGTGGACGGGTTTTACACAGGCTCCGGCGGAAAAATCCGCGCGGCGAGCCCCGTCTTCGGCGCCAAGCCAAGCACCCAGCGCCGCGCCGTATGCCAGCCCCCGCCCAGAAGGATGATGCCGGTGCCGAGCAGCATCGCGGTCGCGATGAAACCCGTGGTGGCGTCGCCGCCAACCGCATCGACGACCTGTCCGAGCGCCAGCCAGAAGCTGAGCAGGCTGGAAACCACGAGCGCGCGTCGGTTCAGCGCCAGCGACAGCAGCCCGAGGCCAATCAGGCAGGCCAGCAGCAGTGTCGCTTCCGGCGTGCTCGGTGCCGCGTCCGGCGATCCCATGATCATGCCGCGCAGGCCGAGGATGATCTGCGGGGCAGCGGCCACGTGCAACCAGAATGCATTGTCAGACAGCCGCGTGATCCGCCCCGGGTCTTTCTGGTCGAACCAGATGGCGGCGCCGAGCGTGGCAAGGCCGATCACGATCGACAGGAAGCCGCCGAAGATCAGCCCGGCATCGCCGAAGAAGCCGGCAAACGTGTAAGCGGCCGCGGCCGCCGAAACCGCCATCAGGAACATGCAGAAGGGCAGGCGGAAGCGCAGCCACGCAATGGCGCCCGCTCCGCAGCATCCGATGAACGTGCCCATGCCGGTATTGCCGAGCGTGTCCCAGGCCTGCGTAAAACTGGTGATGGTCTCGGCATTCGCGCCCGTGATGCCACTCGTGATCATGCCGAAGGAAAGGCCGGAATACAGGGTAAACACGGTGATCGCGGCCATGCTTGGCAACAGCATCCGGCGGCGGCGCCCGAAATATTCGGCGAGCAGCCACATGACGCCGGCAACAGGCATCAGGATAATCGCGCCGAACGCGCCGACGCTGCCACCTGATACCATCGTCCAGAAGCGCGGACCGAAGAACAGGCCGGTGATCGCTGTCAGGCCCATCGCCAGGATCACGATGCCGGTCGTGATGAAGATGTCGTTGAAGTTGTTGAGGAAACGCAGGTTCTCGGTCTGCTCCGGCATGGCTTTCGTGACCGAATCGGCGCGTGTTGCGAGGAAGGCCTCAAGCCGGTTCGCCTGGTCCCGGGTCAGGATACCGGCATCGGCGGCGGCGCGGATATCGGACCGGTCAAACATCGAGGACCTCCACCGTGAAGTGCGTGTTCGTATAAACGCAGATATCCGCCGCGATCTGCATGGCCTTGCGCCCGATCACTTCGGCGTCCGTTTCATACTCATAGAGGCCGCGGGCAGCCGCGAGGGCGAAATTGCCGCCGGATCCAATGGCGACGACCGGGTATTCAGGCTCCAGCACATCGCCGGCGCCGGTGATGACCAGCGTGCTCGTCTGGTCCGCGACGATCAGGAGGGCCTCCAGTTTCTGCAGGTAGCGCTCGGTGCGCCAGTCCTTCGCGAGTTCCACCGCGGCGCGCTGGAGCTGGCCGGGGAACCGTTCCAGCTTCTGCTCCAGCCGCTCGAACAAGGTAAACGCGTCCGCGGTCGCGCCAGCAAATCCCGCGAGGATCCTGCCATCGGCGATGCGGCGCACTTTGCGGGCGTTGCCCTTCATGATCGTGGGCCCCATCGAGACCTGGCCGTCCGAGATCATGACCAGTTTCTGGGCCTTGCGTACGGCGATGACGGTGGTGCCATGCCAGGACGGGCCGGAGTGTTCTTGCGTGTTCATGGGCGGGAAACTGGCGGAGTTGTGCTTTTCGCGCAAGGGACGGCGGCAACCTCGCAAATATGGCCGATTTGTCACATAACCGTCGCAGGCTCCTTTTAAGTGACGGGAAGGTCGTCGCGGGGTTCGTCATGCTGCAACAGCTCGGACAACTGCCAATGGACTGGTTGCTGATCGCCCTGATCGCTGTGTTCGGTTCGTCCGCATTCTTTCTCGGCCGGATGCGCGCCGAACGCCTGCTCATGAGCACCGCCGGCCGGATGCATTCCCGGCCGAATTACCACGGCTATTACGTTGCCATGTGGGCGACGGTCCCGGTCTTGGCTATTGCCCTTTCCTATGCGGTTTTCGGCGAGATGCTGACACGTGGCCAGCTGGCGCGGGAGTTGCCATCATCATTCTCGAGGCTGTCTCCAGCGGAACTGCAAAGCTATCTCGACTCTGTCCGGCTTGCGGCCGGCAGCGCCGCGAGCGCCGGGGCAGACCGAGTATTCGAGGCGATCACCAACCGGTATCTCGAACTGCGCGGCCTCGTGAATGCCGGCACGCTCGTCATTCTGGGTCTTGTCGCTGCGTTTGGCATAGTCTGGGGGCAGAGCCGCCTGAAGTCCGACTTTCGCGCGCGTGCCCTGGTCGAGAACGGCATGGAACTCGTGCTGTTCCTGTGCGCAGGCGTCGCCATTGCGACCACAGCCGGCATTGTCCTGTCCCTGCTTTACGAGAGCCTGCAGTTCTTCCAGAAGGTCTCGGCCTGGGATTTCCTGACCGGCACGCGCTGGAACGCTCAGACAGAAGCCGAGTTCGGCGCCTTGCCGCTCTTCTTCGGCACCTTCATGATCGCCCTGATCGCGATGTTGGTCGCGGCGCCGATCGGATTGTTCTCTGCGATTTTCCTGTCGGAGTATGCCTCGCAAACAGCGCGGGCGTGGATCAAGCCGATCCTTGAAATTCTCGCCGGTATCCCGACCGTGGTGTACGGCTTCTTCGCGCTGCTTGTCGTCGCACCCGGCATTCGCAGCGCTGCGATCTGGATCAACGAAACGGCCATTCAGCTCGGCCTCGCCAGCGAGCCCATCCTTGCGGCGCAGCCGACCAGCGCGCTGGCTGCCGGTCTCGTGATGGGGATCATGATCATCCCGTTCGTGTCATCGCTGTCGGACGATGTGATCAACGCCGTTCCGCAAACCCTGCGTGACGCAGCTTTTGCGCTTGGCGCGACGAAGTCCGAAACGGTCCAGCAGGTGGTGGTGCCGGCGGCGTTGCCCGGTATCATTGCTGCACTTCTGCTCGCGGTTTCGCGCGCCATTGGCGAGACGATGATCGTCGTCATGGCAGCCGGCAAGAGTGCGCGCATCTCGATGGATCCGACATCGGACCTGACCACCATCACGGTTCAGATCGTGTCGCTGATGACCGGCGAAACAGGCTTCGACGATCCGAAGACGCTTTCTGCCTTCGCCCTCGGGCTTGTGCTGTTCACGGTGACGCTGGCCTTCAACGTGGTGGCCCTGCGCGTGGTCAAGAAATACCGGGAAAAGTATGACTGACACAGCCCGCACCCAGGCCTCGAAAGCCCGCGCCATGAAGCGCCTCAGGAAGCGCCGCGCGGCCGACGGGCGTTTTCGTTATTACGGCCTCAGCGCGATCCTGACAGCGCTCGGCGCGCTCGCCGTGCTGATCTTCACGATCGGCTCACAGGCTCTGTCGGCGGCGACCTACCATGTCGTCAACTACGACATCACGCTCGATCCGGCTGTCATTGCGCCGGAAGGCGCGGGACGGCCGGAGGATATCTCTCGGAATGTGGAAGGCTTTTACGGTCTCGTCCGCGACAATCTGATTGCGACATTCCCGGAGGCGGCCAAGGACCGCGCCTCGCGCCGCGAAGTCGCTGATTTCGTGACGCGCCTCGCTGTGTTGCCCACCGCGCAAATGGTGGCGGAGCAGCCAGAACTGGTTGGCACACGGATCACGCTCACAGCGCCGCTGAACGATGATCTTGACCTTTACCTCAAAGGTCAGGGCGTTCGGGAACGCAAACTCGGCGTCGGCGCAATTGCCGCGATCAAGGGCGAGGTGGAAGGCGGCTACCGGGTGACCGGTGCCGGCGCGTTCGATGCGGTCGTGGCCGCGCTGGCCGTCGCTGCGGCCGACTTGCCGGCGGATGCGGCTGAGCCGGGCGTTCTGCTGACGGCGGGGCCCAGCACAGGACGGCTTACCGAGATATCGGCAGGCAGTGGTCATCTCGAACTCCTGACCGGCAACATCAAGGATTTTGCGCGCCTGCAATCAAAGGCGCGCCTGATTGTGGCGCTCGAAAGCGAGCGCACGATCAGCGACCAGCAAATTGCCTGGACGCTGGCTCTGAAAGACATGGGCCGGATCGAACGCGTGCCGCGCAAGACGCTGCTGACAAATTCCGACAGCACCTATCCCGAGCTCGCCGGCGGCCTCGCCGCGATCGTGGGATCGCTGCTGACCATGCTGGTCACGGCGCTTGTCGCCATGCCGATCGGCATCTTTGCGGCCGTCTACCTTGAAGAATTCGCCCCCAAGAACCGGGTCACCGAGTTCATTGAAGTGAACATCAACAATCTGGCGGCGGTGCCTTCCATCGTGTTCGGCCTTCTGGGCGCAGCGCTTTACATAAACTTCCTTGGCATGCCGCGCTCTGCGCCGCTCGTGGGCGGTCTCGTGCTTGCGCTGATGACGTTCCCGGTCGTGATCATTGCTTCCCGCGCCGCACTCAAAGCCGTGCCCCCCTCGGTACGCTCGGGCGCACTCGCTGTCGGCGCCTCGCAGATGCAGACCGTGTTTCATCACGTTGTCCCGCTGGCTGCGCCGGGTATCCTGACCGGCGCCATCCTTGGCATGGCGCGCGCGCTCGGCGAATCAGCCCCGCTGCTGCTGATCGGCATGGTGGCCTTTGTCGGCGATGTGCCGCGCAGCCCGACGGACGAATCGACTGTGATGCCGGTTTTGATCTTCAGCTGGTCGAACAACGCTGAACGGGCCTGGGAGCCGCTGACATCGGCGATGATTATCGTCCTGCTCGCCTTCCTTTTGCTGATGAACGGGCTCGTGGTATTCCTGCGGCGCAAATACGAACGGAGATGGTGATGGATACGAGCCAGGGAAACCCGATGATGGACGACAGCATCACGCCCCAGCCCACCAAAGATGGCGGGCCGCGCATCGATTGCCGTAATATCAAGGTGTTCTACGGCCAGGCCGAAGCGATCCATGATGTATCCATGTCCTTCCCGGACCGGGCCGTTACCGCTCTCATCGGCCCTTCGGGCTGCGGAAAATCCACGTTCCTGCGCTGCCTCAACCGGATGAACGACACGATCGAGAATTGCCGGGTCGAGGGAAAGATCCTCATGGACGGCGAGGATATCAACGACGCCGATGTTGACCCCGTCCTGCTGCGCTCGCGCGTCGGCATGGTGTTCCAGAAGCCGAACCCGTTCCCCAAGTCGATCTACGACAACATTGCCTATGGTCCGCGTATCCACGGGCTGGCCAATGGCCGGGAAGATCTCGATGCGATCGTCGAGAAGAGCCTGCGGCGCGCCGGCCTCTGGGAAGAGGTGAAGGATCGCCTGTCTGCACCGGGCACCGGCCTGTCGGGCGGCCAACAACAGCGCCTCTGCATTGCGCGCGCCATTGCCGTGCAGCCGGAAGTGATCCTGATGGATGAACCGTGCTCGGCGCTTGACCCTATCGCGACCGCCCGGATCGAAGAGCTGATCGACGAGTTGCGCAACCGTTATTGTATCGTGATCGTGACCCACTCGATGCAGCAGGCGGCCCGCGTGTCGCAGCGCACGGCGTTCTTTCACCTGGGCAATCTGGTCGAGATGGGAGACACTGGGCAAATCTTCACCAATCCGCGTGAGAAGCGCACGGAAGACTACATCACGGGCCGGTTCGGCTGAGCGGGATTTCCATGTCAGATCACATCGTTTCTGCCTATTCCGAGGAACTCGAGCGCCTGTCCGCCGATCTTCTCAAGATGGGCGGCATCGTCGAGACGATGATTACCGGCGCCTGCCGCGCGCTGGTGTCGAATGATCTGGATCTCGCCAAGGAAGTGGTTCTGCGCGATCCGCTGGTCGATACAATCGAGGCGGATGCCGAGCGTCAGATTGTGTCCCTCATCGCGCGCCGCCAGCCGATGGGGCATGATCTGCGGATGATCCTGTCGGCGATGAAGATTTCCAGCGAGCTGGAACGCATCGGCGACTTGTCGAAGAACATCGCCAAACGCGCCCAGCGTCTGGATGAGAACGTGAACGTCGAAATGCGCAATGCGATCACCCGCATGGCTCAGCCTGTCTCGCGGCAGCTGAAAGATGTGCTCAACGCCTATGCGACCGGCAGCGCCGACAAGGCAAAGGCCGTATGGAGCGCGGATGACGATATCGACCTGCACTACAATGCGGTGTTTCGCGAAATGCTGACCCACCTCGTCGAGGACCCTCGCCGGATTACTGCCGGGGCGCACATGTTGTTCATGGCGAAGAACCTCGAGCGGATCGGCGATCACTGCACGAACATCGCGGAATTCGTTTATTATCAGGCCGTCGGGGACTATCTGTCGGAACTCGAACGGCCAAAGCAAAACCAGTTTTGAGGCCTGAAGGGCCACTGGGATCAATGGAGCCGAAGACATGAAGCCTTATGTGCTGATCGCAGAAGACGAGAAAGCCGTATCCGAACTCCTGCTCTATAATCTGCGCAAGGAAGACTACGATGTCGGCGTGGCGATGGACGGCGAAGAAACGCTGATGATGATCGACGAGCGCACGCCGGACCTGCTGCTGCTGGACTGGATGTTGCCGAAAGTCAGCGGCATCGAGATCTGCCGCCGGGTTCGCACAGGCGGGGCAAACCCCAACCTGCCGATCATCATGCTGACAGCGCGGGGAGAGGAAAGCGACCGGATCCGCGGCCTCGATACGGGCGCGGACGATTACGTGACCAAGCCGTTCTCGACGACCGAGCTGATGGCGCGCGTGCGCGCAGTGCTACGCCGCATTCGTCCTGGATTGAAGGAAGATCGCATCACCGTTGGCGATATCGAGATCGACCGGGTGGCCCACCGCGTGACGCGTCAGAGCGATGACATCCATCTTGGTCCGACGGAGTTTCGTCTGCTGGATTACTTCATGCAGCATCCTGGCCGGGTGTTTTCCCGCGAGCAGCTGCTCGATACGGTCTGGGGCTCGGATGTGTATGTCGAGGCCCGCACGGTGGACGTACATGTCGGGCGCCTGCGCAAGGCGCTGCGCAATGCGGGCGGCGATGATCCCATCCGTACCGTGCGTTCGGCCGGCTATGCGCTGCGCGAGGACTGACGCAGGCCCCCGGCCGGCCCCCGGCAGCGTTTGATCAGCCAAGCAGTTCGGCGAGGAACGTCTTCAGATAAGCAAAGCTGCGTCGGTCTGCGTCGGCATCATACGCCGATCCGGCTTCCGGAGCGTTCGCTTCGAGCGTGGTGAACGAATGCACAGCCTTTCCGTGTGCGTGCAATTGCCAGTCGGCGCCTGCAAACTCCCTGGCGATGGCGAGCACATCGTCCGGTTTCGCCATCGGGTCGTTCCAGCCATGTTCGATCAACACCTTGGCTTTGATCTTCGGCGCGGGGATGTTTTCGGCCGGGCGGAAAAGTCCGTGGAAGGAGGCAACGCCGAGCACGTCTTGGCCGGCGCGCGCCATGTCCAGGACGCAAAGACCGCCAAAGCAGAAGCCGATCGCTGCGGTTTTCGAGGCGTCGACGCCGGGCTGGGCTTTGGCGGCGGCAAGTCCCCCGGCAAGGCGCTTCTGCAATTCGGCACGGTTGCCGACGAGCGGGTACATCAGGCCTTCATTTTCGGCCTGCGTCGTGCCGCGTTTGCCTTTGCCGTAAACGTCAATCGCGAAAGCGGCGTAACCGAATTCGTCTGCAACGATCTGCGCCTTCTGTTTTTCGTTTGCGCTGAGGCCGCCCCAGGCATGTGCAATGACCACGACCGGCAGGCTTGACGAACCGGCAGGCTTAACGAACCAGCCTTCATAGGTCTGGCCGTCGATCTGATAATCCACTGCGCTCATAATCTGCTCCTCTGATGCGTTCTTTCGGTGTCGATAGAGCGCAAAGCACCCGCAGTTCAAGGCCAACCGCGATTAGTATGCGCTTTCTAGACTTTTTCCCTAAACCGGGCGCCATCAACTCAGCTTACCTGGAAAAGGAGCCTCCCATGGCGAAGAAACCGGTGAAATCCAAAACGCGTGCCAAAGCTGCAGCGGTCGGCCAGCAAGTCGAAGCCCAATCGGCTGAAACCGCCCACAAGATCTGGCTTGCAGGCGTCGGCGCCTACGGCAAAGCCTATGATACCGCTCTTGCCGGCGCCAATGTGCTGAACAAGCAATCGGCCGATATTTTCGAAGACCTCGTGAAACGCGGCGCTGAGATCGAGAGCGACGTGCGCTCGCGCCTTGCTGGCAATGAGCGTGTTGCGGGCGCTTCCAAGCAGGTCTCGAAGACCATCGAGCAGGTCCGTGATCTGCAGGCGCAGGCCCGTGACCAGTTCGAGGCCCGCCTCGAGCGGATGCGCGGTCTGGTTGGGGTTAAAGGCCTCGGCTCGGTGCGCGAAACCTTCGCCCGCCAGATCGACAAGCTGGAAGATGAAGTGGCCTCGGTTACGTCGAAAGCCCGTGCAAAAGTTGCGGATGCAGACCTGAAATCGCGGATCGCGCGTCTCTCCGCAGAGATCGAAGCCGTTGCCGGCGAAACCGGTTCGGAAGTCGCGAAAACCGCCAAGAAGGCCGCCCGCAAAACGACAAAAGCCGTGAAGGCCGCGTTCGCCGCGTCCGAAGGAGCCGACGACCTGACGCAAGTTCCGGGCATCGGTCCGGCGCTTGCCAAGAAGCTCAACGCTCAAGGCCTGACGCGATTTTCGCAGCTTGCTGCGCTGAAGAAAGCCGAGCTTGAAGCATTGGACGCCAGAGTGACCGGGCGCGGGCGCGTTGCCAAGGCAGCCTGGTCGAAACTGGCGAAGGCCGCCGTCTGATAAAGTCGATAGGGCGCGATCGTCTCGCGCCCTATTGCTTTGCTTCCTCGAAATGCCGGATCATCCGCCCGAGGACTGTCGGCGCAGCCTCGCCTGTGTAGGGCACCATGAGGCACATTACCTGGAAAACCGTCTTGTGGATGAGGGCAGGGCCGTCATGGACATCTTTGGTGAGCGCATCGCCTGCAAGCCAGAAGGTGAGCGTGGTGATGATCTGATCTGCCAACGGACTTTTCAGGCGTTTGTCCACGCGGATCAGTCCGGGCCGCTCCAGGTCATCGATAATCTGTGCGATGTTGTTTCGCTTGGCTGCGATGAGGCTGCGAAACCGCACGGCAAGATCAGGATAGCGCGCCAGAAGGCCGGCGATATCACGGTAGAAGAAGCGGAAGTCGTAGATCTCTTCGAGCAGGATGTAGATATAGACCCAGTTATCCTCGATGGAGGCGACCCCGCCCTTGGAGCCGCGCAGGATCACCCGCAGTTCCTCGTCAAACCGGTCGTAGAGGGCGCGGATGATCGCGTCCTTGCCCTTGAAATGGTAGTAAAGGTTGCCCGGACTGATCTCGAGCGCATTGGCGATATCGACAGACGACAGCCCGCTTTCCCCCTCTTCGTTGAAGAGAAGAAGGCTGACTTCAAGTATCCGGTCGCGCGTTTTCATGGCCACTTCGGCAGTTTGACAGCTAAATCTGACTGTGAAACGAATTTTACGAGTAAATTTACCACGGTCTTTTTGCGAGATGGCAAGAGAGCCGGTTTAGGACGACGTCTGGCGGACCATTGCCAGGAGAGACCGGCTCCGCTTGGGAGGGCAGAATGAGCACACCAAAAGACGAGATTGCGCAAAACGCGGCGCAAAGCACCACAGCCCTTAATCCCTTGCTGGGCGGCATTAACCGGCAGGAATTGCTGGGTGCCGTCACGATGATGCTGCGTTCGTCCATGACGAACCCGGTCACCACGGCCAGGGCCGCGCGCAAGATCGTGTCCGAGAATACGCAGATCCTGATGAGGAAATCTAAGCGCGAGGCCGACAAGAAGGATCGCCGCTTCAAGGATCCGGCCTGGGAGAACAATCCATTCTACCGGCGCGGCATGCAGTCCTTCCTGGCAACGCAGGAACACCTCCATGACTGGGTGAGCGAAATCAAGTTGAGCGAGCTGGAGCACGCCCGGGCGAAATTCGTGATGGGCATGATCACGGACGCGCTGGCGCCGACGAATACGCTGATCGGAAACCCGGCGGCGACGAAACGCGTGGTGGATTCCGGCGGCCTGTCCCTGCTCAGGGGCATAAAGAACCTGTACGACGACCTTACCAAGAATGGTGGGCTTCCGTCGCAGGTGGACAAGCGCCCGTTCAAAGTGGGCGAGAACCTCGCCGTCTCGCACGGCTCGGTGGTCTGGAAGAACGAGATGCTGGAGCTGATCCAGTACGCCCCGACGACGGAGAGGGTTTACAAGACACCCATCCTGATCATCCCGCCACAGATCAACAAGTTCTACGCCATGGACCTGACGCCGATGACGTCGATGGTTCAGTTCCTCCTCGCGATGGAGCAGCAAACCTTCGTCATCTCCTGGCGCAATCCGCGTAAGGAGCATCGCAGCTGGGGGCTTTCGGCTTACATCGACAGCCTGATACAGGCGACAGAAGTCATCCGCAAAATCACCAGGTCTCCGAAGATCAACGTCTCCGGCGCCTGCTCGGGCGGCATTACGACGGCGACATTTGCGAGCCTTCTGGCTGCCGCGGGAGACAAGCGCATCAACGCGCTGACCTTCATGGTATGTGTGCTGAACCCGCAGAAGGAAGACAGTGATGTCGGGCAGATCGTCTCGGACGGCAGTCTCGAGATTGCGCGCAAGATGTCCAAGGCGCGTGGCATTCTTAAGGGCGATGACCTCGCCCGGATTTTTGCCTGGATGCGTCCGAACGATCTAATCTGGAACTACGTCGTCAACAACTACCTGATGGGCGAAGACCCGCCCCCCTATGACGTGTTGTTCTGGAACAACGATACGACGAACCTGCCCGCTCAGCTGCATTCGGACTATCTGGACATTGCCCTGCACCAGCCCTTCGACCATCCGGGTACGGTAGAAGTCGCCGGGCATATTGCCGACCTGCGTAAGGTGACGGCCGATGCCTTTGTCGTGGCGGGACTCACCGACCACATCACGCCGTGGAAAGCGTGTTACCGGACGCCGGCGCTGCTCGGCTCGAGGAACGTCGAGTTCGTGCTTTCCTCCAGCGGACATTTGCAGTCTTTGATCAACCCTCCCGGTAATCCGAAGGCGAAGTACTTCCGCAGCACGCAGATCAAGCCGACGCCGGATGAATGGGCGGCGGGCGCGGAAGAGCATAACGGTTCCTGGTGGCCGCGCTGGGGCAGCTGGCTGAAAGAGCGGGCAGGGGCGCAGAAGCCTGCGCCGAAGACGGTTGGAAATGACGCTTTCCCGCCCATTTATGCGGCGCCCGGCCGCTACGTATTCAACGACTGAACAAAGACGAAAGACACTGAGTGATGGCTAGACCGACCCGTATGCCGGAAGTGACGATGCAGGATCTGGACGGCGTTATGCTGCGCACGGCCTATTGGCCCGTGTCTGGCGCGGCCAGGGAGCTGCCGCTCGTATTCTTCAACGGCATCGGTGCCAACCTGGAGCTGACCCTCGGTCTGGGGGACATGTTCCCCGATCGTGAGATCCTTACGTTCGACGTGCCCGGCGTGGGCCTGAGCCCGGTCACGCAGTGGCCCTACCGGCACTGGATGGCGGCCCGCTGGGCCCGCAAGTTGGCCGATCGCCTTGGCTTTGAATCGGTCGATGTGATGGGTGTGTCCTGGGGCGGCGCGCTCGCGCAGCAGTTTGCCTTCCAGTACCGCAACCGCGTGAACAAGCTGATCCTGTGCGCCACGTCATCCGGCATGACGATGATACCGGGCCAGCCGGCATCGTTGTCCAAGATGGTAGATACGCGCCGCTACACTGATCCCGAATACATGCGTGAGAACTTTGCGACGCTCTACGGCGACATGGCCGATCCGTCTGCGGACAATCATATCGGAAACCTGCTGCCGCCGGATCCGAAGGGCTATCTTTATCAGCTGCTCGCCTTTGCCGGCTGGTCCAGCTTGCCATTCATCCGCTTCGTCAAGATGCCGACGCTGGTGATGATGGGTGACAAGGACAGCATCGTCCCGCTCGTGAACGGTCAGATCCTGACCTGGGCACTGCCCGACGCGCGCCTGCACGTTGTGGAAGGCGGCGGCCACCTGTTCCTGGTAACGCGCGCTGCCGAAACGGCGGGCGTGATCAATGACTTCCTGAAGGAGCCGCTCGCGAAGGCGGCCTAGTCGGCCATCAGCCGTTCGGCTTCGCTGCGCACGGCGCTGTAATCTACCTTGCCGGTGCCCAGCACAGGAATTTGACCGACCTTGAAAACGCGCCGCGGCACGGAGATTTCCGGGACGCCGTTGGTCTGTGCCCAGTCAAGGATCGGGCTGCGCGATGCTTCGGGGGCTTCGCTCAGCAGCACGACCTGTTCGCCCTTCTTCGGGTCCGGCAGGGTCACGGCGGCATGCATGTGATCTGGCCAGACGGCGGCCGCGCAATTTTCCACGGCAGCGAGGGACACCATTTCACCGCCGATCTTGGCGAAGCGTTTCACGCGTCCGAGGATTTTAATGAAGCCATCGGCGTCGATATCAACGATATCTCCCGTGTCGTGCCAGCCATCCGACAGGCGCTCGATGACGCCCGGATTAGTTGGGCGCAGGTACCCCATCATGATGTTCGGACCGCGGATATGCAAACGCCCGCCCTCGGGCATGCCTTCGACGGGAACCAGCTTCGATTCCATGCAGGCCAGCAAACGGCCAACGGTCCCGGGCCTGTTGTTTTCCCATTGATTTGCCGCGACGACCGGTGACGCTTCGGTCGCGCCATAGCCTTCGAGGATTTCGATGTTGAACTTGCGGCGCACATAGGCGCGCGTTTCATCTTTCACCCGTTCGGCGCCGCACACGGCGAGGCGGATGGAGTCGAGGTCTCCCTCGGCGCCGGTGCGGGCGTATTGCGAGATAAAGGTGTCAGTTGCCAGAAGGATGGTCGCGCCGCTTTCGCGGATGCGCCGCACGATCTCCTTTGGCTGCAACGGCGAGGGGTGGAACAGCACCTTGATTCCGCCGATGAGCGGCAGGACCGCACCAACCGTCAATCCGAAACAGTGAAAGGTGGGCAGCGGATTGAATACAATGTCCGTGTCCGGACTAAGCCCGATATGCGCGCGGACCTGTTCCACGTTTGTCATGACGTTCTCGTGGCTGAGCACTACGCCCTTGGGCTCGCCTTCCGTGCCTGAGGTGAAGAGGATGACGCCGGGCTGCTTGTGATGGAGCGGCGAACCGATCAAGCTGGGCACAGCCGGACCGGCCAGCGCGCTCAGCTTGTCCCCGAGGCTAAGCTTTTCACGCAGGTCGTCCAGATAGATGACCTCAGCCACTTTCGAAAGTTCGGTGATCAGATCCTGCAGACCACCAAGCTCCACGAACTTGTGCGCGGTGATGAGGCGTTTGACCTTTGCCGCTCGCATGGCCGATTTGAGGTTTTTCGAGCCGGCTGTGAAATTCAGCATTGCCGGGACGCGGCCGTATGCGGTGAGGGCAAAGAACCCGATCACGGCGCCCGCCCCTGTGGGCAGCATGACGCCAACTGATTCTCCGCGCTTGGTGCCTTTTCTGAGGGCAGAGCCGAGGCCGTACGCCGCGCGTATGATCTCTTTATAGGTCAGGATGCGCTCATCGCCATCAACGAGAATCGCTTTGTCTTGCCCGAACTCGCGCGCAGCGCGGCGCAGGGCCGTGAACAGATTGATCCGGGTGCGTTCGGGCTGATAGGTCAGCGGCGCCGGCACGATCGGCTGGAGGGGGTGTTGCATCGGGTTGGCCCTGACCTGTTTCGTCCCAGTCTCGTTTTGTGTAATAATCTGACACTAAGCGTCATCGAAGCAAGGATTATTGCAAGACTGCATATGCAGCCTGCGCGACGCGGCGCTTGCTGAATCGCTCGCTGGGCGTCATTTTGGTGGCAATGGCAAACCTCATTGATCTGAAATCCAACACGCCCCGCCCGCGCCACCCCGAGAAACAGGGGCGTCCGGATACACCCTTGATGCGAAAACCGGATTGGATTCGCGTCAAGGCGCCCACCTCGCAAGGCTATGCCGAGACCCGGGCGATTGTGAAATCGAAGGGTCTGGTGACGGTTTGTGAGGAAGCCGGGTGCCCGAATATCGGTGAGTGCTGGGACAAGAAGCACGCCACCATGATGATTCTCGGCGACGTGTGCACGCGCGCCTGTTCGTTTTGCAACGTTGCGACCGGAAAGCCGAAACCCGGGGTAGATTCTGACGAGCCGCGCCGGGTGGGCGAAGCCGTCGCCGAGATGGGGCTCAGCCATGTCGTGATCACATCGGTGGACCGCGACGACCTGGAAGACGGCGGCGCGGTGCACTTCGTGCACACGATCCAGTCGATCCGCGCGTGCGCGCCCGGCGCGACGATCGAGATCCTGACGCCTGATTTCCTGCGTAAGGACGGTTGGGAGACCCGGGTCATCGATGCAAAGCCAGATGTGTTCAACCACAACCTCGAAACGGTGCCGCGCCTCTACCTCTCGATCCGTCCGGGGGCGCGCTACTTCCATTCGCTCCGCCTTCTGCAGAAGGTGAAGGACCGCGACCCTTCGCAGTTCACGAAGTCCGGCCTGATGGTCGGTCTGGGTGAGACCAGAGAAGAGGTGATGCAGGTGATGGACGACATGCGCTCAGCCGGTGTCGACTTCATCACCATCGGCCAGTATCTCCAGCCGACGCGCAAGCACGCGGCCATAGACCGGTTTGTGACGCCGGACGAGTTCAGATCATATGAGGAGATCGCGCGCGCCAAGGGCTTCCTGATGGTCTCGGCGAGCCCTCTGACCCGCTCGAGCCATCATGCCGGCGAGGACTTCGCCC
>CAMEDD010000002.1 GCA_945913285.1 Candidatus Sulfopaludibacter sp. SbA3 | reverse complement strand
CAGGGCGTCGTCCTGAATGCGGTTCATCACGACACCGATCACTTGGCCGCCGTGCAGCTCAACGTCCTGTTTCAGCCCCGCGACATCCGCTGCAGACGTCTCGTCTGCCTTGACGACCAGCACAACACCATCCGCCTGCGAAACAAAGGCCAGCCCCGCGCGCGTCCGGTCCGTTGCGGGCGAGTCGACCACGATCCAATCGGCGGCCGTGCGAAGCGCCGTCCACCAGCCAGGCGCCGTGCGCAGCTGCACCTTCTGCCCTTGCGAGAGCCGGTCGTTCCGGAAATGCGTGATCAGCAGGCGCAGCCCTTGAATCTGATGCGCGTTCAAGAGCTTGCCATAAGCAGGCTCGTTCTCATGCCCCGTTACCGAATAGATCTGCTCAGCGCCAAGCGATGCGTCCAGCGCATGCCCCGGGCGCGCAACATCCTTGATCGTGCCGTGTGAAAACGCTGTGTACTGAGGGTTCTTGCGAACATCCAGGTCAACCAGCCAAGCTGTCTTTGTCGACCGGCTCGCCGCAATCAGCGCGAAGGAAGCCGCAACACTGCTTGTGCCTTCCCCGGAATGGGCGGAAATAAACTGGATCACCCGGCCACCCCTCGTGGACGTCAGCTGCGAAGCCGCCCGCCAAAGGTCTGCAACGTCTTTTCTGAGGTCACGCATACTCAACTACACTCAGTACTTCCGGATCGTGGCAAGGACAGGCAGGCCAAGCGTGCGCTCGACCGAGCCCGCCGTCGCAAAACCGGCACGTGTGAACGTACGCATCAGGCCTGCCACAAGCGCCGTGAAGCCGGCAAACAGCAGCGCCAGGACGCCGCCGGCACCTTCAGGCTCGCCCCCTTCACCGGCACCGTCGCAGGCTCGAGCAACCGGATGTTGTTGACACTGCGCTGGGTGAGTTCATTGCGTGCGCGCTCTTCGACTTCACGATCGGCAAACGCCCGAACAGCGCGCTCGGCCACTTCGCGGCTGCGCTGCATCTCCTGGAGATTGGGCTCAAGCGCAAGGATGCGCCGCTGGCGAACTTCAAATGCTGCAATCTGGGATTTGAGTTCAGTCTCCTTGCTCCTCAGCGCCTGAACTTCGGAGCGCAACGTTGCGATTGCCGCCTCGACCTGCTGGTAAAGCGGATTGGGCCCGCGGCGTACAATGCCGCCCGGCCCTTCGCGCGAACCGAGAAACGCCGCCGACTGCGCAATCCGTTTGTCCAGATCCTGGATCATACGCGAGCCTTCACGGTAACGCAAAAGCTTCTCCTCGCGTTCGAGCTTCAGCGCACTCAAGGTTTGCCGACTGGTATCATCCACAAAGAGATCCTGCTCCGGCGGAATGGTCTCCAGCTTCCAGCGATAGTTCGAGAGCTGAGCTTCGGACTGGCGCAACCTGGACTGCGCATTGAGCAGTTCATTGCTGGCCGCCTGGTAAAGCTGCCGGAGGGTCTCGCTCTCAGCTGCGAGGTTGGTCAGGTTATTCTCGAGCAGGTAGGTGCGGATCGCTTCATCCTCAGCAGCAAGGTCACGCTCGAAGCGCTCACGCTGCTCGCGGAAGCTGTCGGTGCGGTTATCCGTGAAAACATCAGCGCGGTATTTCAGGTACGCATCAACAATCGCATTAAGCATCTCCGCGGAGATCGCAGCATCCTTGTGCTCGAACTGCGCAACGATGACGAGGTTCTTCGGGGCGCCGCCAGCCTTGAGATTCTCGGCAACGGCGGCGATGCCCATCCGTTCGCACATCTCAGGCTTGCAGCTGCGCGCAAGGGCCGGATACGCCTTTTTCAACGTCACTTTCTCAAGCGCAGCCTTCGCCACGACCGGGCTCGCCAGCAGTGAAATCTCGGACTGAGCGAGCGCTTCGACTTCAGGCGAAACAAGGCTGGCGTTGCCTCCCTGCCCCACCGACAGGCGATACACATACTCGTCGCCCAGCGACACCAGAAGCCGCGAAGTCGACGTGTAGGTCCTCGGTAACAGCATAGCGAGCGCCAGGCCGATTACGAAAATCGGCACGAACACAGCAATCATCAGCCAACGCGCACGCCAGAATTGTACCGCCAGATCAAGCGGGCTCAGACGGGGGCGCACGAGCCCGGAGCGGCGTCCTGCCGGAGGCGCAGCACCGCTCGTATCACCATCCGCCTGCGGCATATCGGATCCTGACATCAATGAAATCCACAGTGAAGATGCGCATCACCGGTTTGATATTTCCTTAATCATTAACGCCGATCTCTGCGGTCAGCAAAAATTGCATTCGTGCAAGTGCAGGAAAGCCAGGGCCCATGCGCGCCAGCCTCCCAATCTTCCTCGCCACAACTGTATTGACGCTTTGCCTGAACGGGTGCGCATCGTCGACTTCGGGAAGCGAAGCGGCGCTGCCGGCCGGCTTCTGGTCTGGCCCCGAAACGCCCGCCGCTGTTTATATGCTGGCGCCAGGCGACAAGATTGAAGTCATCGTCCACACGGCGCCGGAACTCTCCCGCCAGCTCATCGTAGCGCCCGACGGCCGCGTCCGCATGCCTCTGGCCGAGCCGGTCATGGCCATGGCCCGCACGCCTGACGAACTCGCAGCAGACCTGCGCAACGCGCTCGCCGGCGAACTCCTCGATCCGGACCTCGACATCGTCGCCACCGAATTTGCCTCCCAGAAAGTGTTCGTGGGCGGCGAAGTGCGCGAGCCCGGCATGTTCGACCTGCCCGGCGAGATCGACCCCCTCCAGGCTATCCTGATGGCAGGCGGCATGACCCGCGACGCGGCCGCGAAAGACGTCATCCTCATCCGGCGGCTGCCCGGCGGCAAAGTCAGCTCGGCGCTGATTGACGTGCGCGCCGGTCTGCATGACCCGTCGCTCGCCACATGGCTGCCATTGCGCCGGTTTGACGTGATCTACGTGCCGCGTACCCGGATTTCGCAGCAGAACCAGTTCGTCGAGCAGTTTATCCGCAATGGGCTGCCGGTTCAGTTCTCCATCTTCTACGATGTGGGCGGCGGCAACCGCTGTACTTGTATGGTTTTAACGAGCCCCCTATCTGTCAGAGTGAGCTTCTGGCAGATTGATTTCATGACCCAGTACTTCGAACCGATCCCGTATCCGCTCTGGCATTCGGACCCGGCTGCCTTTGCCGCAGCCCTAGGCCGCTCGTTCCGTGAAACCGGATTTGCCGTCATTGCGGACCATCCCGTCGCGCAGAGCGCCATTGACGCCAACCTGGCCGCAACCAAAGCTTTTTTCGCCCTGCCGGCCGACGCAAAGGAAAAGTACCACGACGCCCCCGGCGGCCGTCAGCGCGGCTATACGCCGTTCGGCACCGAAAATGCGAAGGGAAAGGCCCAGGCCGACCTCAAGGAATTCTGGCACTCCGGGCGCGCCTTGCCGCCTCAGTCGCCCTATCGTGCGTCCATGAAGGACACGCCGGCGGTCACCGAAGTACCGGACTTCGACCGGGCAACGCGCGCGCTTTATGAAGCGCTGGACGCATTCGGCGCAAACCTTCTCAAGGCCGTCGCCCTGCACCTGGATCTCGCGGATGACTGGTTTGCGGACAAGGTGGACTTCGGAAATTCGATACTCCGCCTGCTGCATTATCCGCCGCAAATGGATCCACCGCCAGAAGGCTCGGTGCGCGCTGGCGCCCACGAGGACATCAATGTCATCACACTTCTTCTTGGCGCGGAAGAAGCAGGCCTCGAAGTGGCGCACCGGTCTGGCGAATGGCTGGCGGTCAACCCGCCGCCCGGCGCTCTTGTTATCAATTGCGGCGACATGCTGCAGCGCTACACGGCCGGCATCCTGCCTTCGACCACGCACCGCGTCGTTAATCCGTCCCCGGAGCGTTCGAAGTTCCCGCGTTACTCGACACCGTTCTTCCTGCACTTTAACCAGGACTTCCGGATTGAGGCTCTGCCCGGCTGCCTCGACGAAGGCGGCAAAGCCGAACCGCCGATCACCGCGCAGGACTTCCTCATGGAACGCCTCCGCGAAATCGGGCTGGTGCAGGCATAACCACCTCTCTCCTGTTCCTGCGCGCAGGACAGAGGCCGGAGTGAGGGACCCTACGTCGTTCTCAGAAAGTCCCGAAGCTCTACCACTGTCTCGAATACGACATCCGGTTTCGCGGCTTCAAGGGATGGTTTCATGCCAAAGCCCCAGGCCACGGCAGCTGCCCTCAACCCCACAACGCGCGCCGCTTCGATATCACGGATTTCATCGCCCACGCTGAGCGCCCTCTGCGGGGGTACATTGAGCTCGCGCAGAACGGCGCGGAAATGCTTTGCCTTGCCGAACATGCCCGCCCCGCAGCTCCACGCGGACACCTTCGCGCTAAGCTCCGGCCCGAGCGCGCGGCGCACATTGACCTCAGAATTTGACGAGACGACGGCAATGCGGATGCCGTTGGCGGCAATCTGCTGAAGCAATTCAGGCACCCCGTCAAACAGCGGGAAAGCCTCGGCTTTGGCAGCCAGCTTGCGCACATGCACCGCGATGAACACAAGCTTCCAGCCCGGAATTTTCAGGATGCGCATCACTTCGCGCGGTGGCTTGTGCCGCAACACTTCCAGTTCATCCGTATCAGGACAACGAAAACCAAAGCGCTTGGCGATGTCCGGAAGGATCGACCGGAACCAACCAGCGCTGTTGGCCAGCGTTCCGTCAAAATCAAAGACCAGAAGGTCGAAGTCGCGCGCCTGGATCACGGGGTGGCCTAGATGAGGCCGGCCAGCGGAGAGCTTGGATCGGCATACATTTTCTTCGGCATCCGTCCCGCAAGGTACGCTTCACGTCCGGCAATCACCGCGTGCTTCATCCCCCGCGCCATCCGCACCGGGTCCTTGGCCACCGCGATGGCGGTATTCATCAGCACCCCATCACACCCTAGTTCCATGGCAATCGCCGCATCGGAGGCGGTGCCGACACCTGCATCGACAATCACCGGCACGCGCGCTGCTTCGACGATCAGTCGGATGTTTACCGGGTTCATGATGCCAAGGCCTGAACCGATCAGCGAGCCGAGCGGCATGATCGCGCAGCAGCCCGCCTCTTCCAGCAGGCGCGCATAGACCGGATCATCCGAACAATACACCATCACCTCGAAGCCATCTTTGATCAGCGCTTCGGCGGCCTTCAACGTCTCCGGCATGTTCGGGTACAGCGTTTTCTGGTCGGCCAGCACTTCCAGCTTCACGAGGTTCCATCCGCCTGCCTCGCGCGCGAGCCGAAGGGTGCGCACCGCGTCCTCAGCCGTGTAACATCCCGCGGTGTTCGGCAGGTAGGTGAACTCAGTCGGCTTCACGAAGTCCGAGAGGATTTCCTGCGTCCTGTCCGACAGGTTCACCCGGCGCAGCGCCACGGTTACGATCTGCGCGCCCGCCGCGCGGGCCGCATCGGCATTCTGCTGGTAGGAGGCATACTTGCCCGTGCCCACGATCAGGCGTGAGCTATAAGCCTTGCCGGCAATGATGAGCGGGTCGTCGGATTGCAATTCGGACATGCGCGGTGATCTGGCCGTCCTTGCCGGACGCGTCAACGCCTCCGCTCAAATTCAGGCCGGGCCGGTCACAAGTCGGGCTGACCGTGTGGACAGTTTATGGACGGTTTCGGCGCTCTTCAGCCGCCGCCCACGAACTGCACGAGTTCGATCTGGTCGCCCTCGCCGAGCACCGTAGAGACGTGTTCGGACTTCGGCACGATCTCCCGGTTTCGCTCCACCGCGACGCTGCGCGGGTCCCGGCCCGTCTCGCCCGACAGGCGAAGTACCAGCATCGCCACTGTCGTGCCAGGCGCAATATCGAGCGGTTCGCCGTTAAGTGTGATCTTCATCGCAGCCTGCAACCTGTTGCCCTCTTGCAACACGCGGCGTTCCAGCGCAAACGGAGGCCCATGTCGAAACCGGTATATGTCCTAGGCGGGCCAAATCTCAATCTGCTCGGCACACGCGAGCCCGAGATTTACGGCCGGGATACCCTGGAAGATATTTATGCCCGGCTGCGGTCGCAGCCGGGCGCGGCGGGAATTGTCACGCGTCAGACCAATAGCGAAGGCGAACTTGTCAGTTGGGTTCAGGAGGCGGGGCGCGAAGCCTCGGCCCTGATCCTTAACGCCGCAGCTTATACGCATACTTCAATTGCACTGCACGACGCCCTGAAAACACTCAAAATTCCGACCATAGAAGTGCACCTGTCAAATCCGGCAGCGCGTGAGGCCTTTCGGCGTGTTAACTATGTTGCACCCGTTGCTACCGCCACGATCGCGGGTCTAGGTGCCTTTGGATACGAACTCGCACTGACAGCCGCCTTGCGGCTTTCCGGGCAGGAAGAGAGCTGAAAACATGAGTACTTCCAAAAACAAGCTGGACACCGGGCTGATCCGTGAGCTTGCCGCCATCCTCCGTGAAGGAGACCTCGGCGAAATCGAGATCGAGCATGATGGCCTCAAGGTGCGCGTCTCGCGCCAGTCCGCCCAGGTCGTGCATGCCGCGGTCGCCGCGCCAGCGCCAGCTGCAGCCCCAGCAGCGCCTCTCGCGCTCCCGGCAGGCCCTGGCCTGATCGCTGCCACATCGGCTGTGCCTGATCATGCCGTCAAATCGCCGATGGTCGGCACGGTTTACCTGTCCGCCGATCCCCAGTCGAAAGCTTACATCAATATCGGCGACAAGGTGAAGAAGGGCGACATTCTCATGCTTGTTGAGGCCATGAAAACCTTCAACCCGGTCGAGGCTGACCGTCCAGGAACCGTCAAAGCGATCTACGTGCAGAATTCCCAGCCCGTAGAATATGGCGAACCGCTCGTTCTGATCGAGTAGGCATGACCGACCCCCGCCCCATCCGCAAAGTTCTGATCGCCAACCGCGGCGAAATCGCGCTGCGCATTCACCGGGCATGCAAGGAAATGGGCTTGTCCACTGTCGTCGTCCATTCAGAAGCCGACCGGGATGCCATGGCCGTGCGCCTTGCCGATGAAAGCGTCTGCATTGGCCCGGCGCCATCTTCGGAAAGCTATCTCAAGAAATCGCGCATCCTGGCGGCCGCAGAAATCACCGGCGCCGATGCGATACATCCTGGCTACGGCTTCCTTTCAGAGAACGCCCAGTTTGCCGAAATGGTGGAAGCCCACGGCATCGCCTTCATTGGTCCGACGGCGGAGCATATCCGCATCATGGGTGACAAGATCGCCGCCAAGCAGGCGATGATCGCTGCCGGAGTTCCTTGCGTGCCCGGTTCCGAAGGCGCGCTCGAATCGATTTCGGAGGCCAAGAAGGCCGCCAAGAAAATCGGTTACCCCGTACTCGTGAAAGCCTCAGCCGGCGGCGGCGGGCGCGGCATGAAACTCGCGATGACCGAGGCCGACCTCGAGAATGCGGTGAAGACCGCAAAGACCGAATCCAAGGCCGCTTTCGGCGACGACGCGGTCTATCTCGAGAAATACCTGCAAGGCCCGCGTCACATCGAGATCCAGGTGATCGCAGACACTCACGGCAACGTGGCTCACTTGTGGGAGCGCGATTGCTCGCTGCAGCGCCGCAACCAGAAAGTCTTCGAGGAAGCCCCCTCGCCCGCGCTCAACCAGATCCAGCGCGAAGAAATTGGCATGATCTGCGCCCGCGCGATGCAGAAGATCGGTTATCGCGGCGCCGGCACGATCGAGTTCCTGTATGAGGACGGCAAGTTCTACTTCATCGAAATGAACACCCGCCTGCAGGTCGAACATCCGGTCACCGAGATGATTACCGGCATCGACCTTGTGCGCGAACAGATCCGCATCGCCGAAGGCAAGGCGCTATCGTTCCGGCAGGAAGACGTGATGCTCGTCGGCCACGCCATCGAGTGCCGTATCAATGCCGAGCACCCCGAAACTTTTGTGCCTTCGCCCGGCCTCATCACCGAGTTCCATGCGCCAGGTGGCCCAGATGTGCGCCTCGATAGCGCGGCGTATGCAGGCTATCGCATCCCGCCCTACTATGACTCGCTCATCGGCAAGCTGATCGTTCATGGCCGCACACGCCGTGAATGCCTGATGCGCCTTAAGCGCTCACTGCAGGAAATGGTCGTTGGCGGCGTGTTCACGACGCTCGACCTGCATCGCCGTCTTGTGGACAATGACGATGTCGTCGCCGGCCACTATAACATCCACTGGCTGGAGAAATTCCTCGCCGACGCCAAAGCCGCAGAAGCGCAAGCGGCCAGCGAAGGCTGAGGCGGCGCGTTTACAGCGCTTCTGGCGCGCTCCATATCTTGCCGATGGCCACGCCCTTCTCTGTTGAAGACCTTCTGCAATTCTATCGGAAGGGCATCTTTCCGATGGCAGATTCCCGGGACAATCCGAGTTTCTTCCTGATGAGCCCCGAGCGTCGCGGCCTGCTGCCTCTAAGGGGTTTTCACATTCCCAAACGCCTGAAGCGGAAGGTCTGTCAGGATCCGTTCCGCGTCACGTTCGACACGGCGTTCCGGAGCGTCATCGAAGCCTGCGCAGAGCCTCACCCCGATCGGCCGACGACCTGGATCAATGACGGCATCATCAGCGTTTACACCCTCGCGCATCGCCGCGGGTATGCCCACTCAGTCGAATGCTGGGACGGCGAAGAGCTCGTCGGCGGCCTTTATGGCGTCGCGCTCGGCGGCGCGTTCTTCGGCGAAAGCATGTTCAGCCGCGCGACCGATGCCTCGAAGATCGCGCTCGTGCACCTTGTCGCTCACCTGATTGATCGCGGTTACATGCTGCTGGACGCCCAGTTCCACAACCCGCACCTCGATCAGTTCGGGATGTTCGAAGTTTCGCGCGAAGATTTCCGCGCGCGCCTCGACGCAGCGCTGAAACTGAAGATGACGTTTCACCCGCCACAGGCGCGTCAGTCGATCGGCTCAGGCTCCGGAACGACCTCTTCGATCACCGGCGGCTCGTCGGTTCCCGAGAGCGTCGCTGGCACATCATCTGTCAACGGTTCTTCACCGAGCGGGATGGTGACGCGGTCTGGCAGTTTTACGGGCGCAGGCGCCGTGCAACGGATCACCCAGATATCGTAAACCGGATGTTCGAGCGCGCTGAGGCCCGGCGAAGACGCGTACATCCAGCCGGAAAAGATCAGCGGCTGGGCGGTTTCAGCAGACGCATCTTCAGTGCCTTCAAGCTGTTCTTCGGACACAGGCTGTGTCGATGAGACGCGCAGAAAAGCGGCGCTTTCGGGCACCTCTTCTGGCGGCGACTGGAAGCAGGCCTGAAGCTCGATATTGAGTGATCCGAAGACCACTGGCTGACCAAGCTTGACGACGATGTCGGTCGAGCGGCCTGTGATCTTGTCGAGCGCGCGCAGCGTGGCGCGGTCCTGCTTCGAATAGGAAACCGCAGACGCGATTCCGGCGATCGAGAGACCAACGATCGCGAAGGCCGCCAGACGGAAAACAGTTCTCATGGTTCAAGCTCCAGCGGGTCTGCCGTTTCATCCGCGGACACATCATCGGGCGATCCGCTGCCCGCCGCAAACGACGCGAACAGTGTCAGCAGATCGACGCTGCCGCGCGTGTACTCGATGATGCCGGTTCCATCCTGCGCAATCGTCTCTGTTCCGGCGCCGGGCTCAAGCGCGATGTATGCGCCGCCCAGCAGGCCGTCCGTCGAGATACGCGCATCGGTATCATCCGGAAGCGCCCATTTGGAATCGAGCGCCAACGTCACAACGGCTTCGAAGCGGACTGGGTCGCCGTCGATGGCTTTCACAATACCGGCCTTCACGCCAGCGATGCGTACGTCTGAGCCCCGCGACAGGCCAGACACGTTGTTGAAGCGCGCCGTCACGTCATACTGCGCTTTGCTGGCCGAGGCTTCGCCGCCGCGCGCCAGCGCGAACCAGAGGAAAAGCGCTGCGATGGCCACCACAATGGCGCCAACCAGCGTTTCAAAGACAGATTCACGCATCCGGTTTCCAGGCCTCGTAATCGCTGTCAGACTTCTGGCGGGCGTCACCCACAGCCAGGCTGCCTTTCGGGCGCGTTGCGAACGGTGTCCCCGTCATATTCGGCGTATGGTCAATTTCCCACTCGCGCCGGTCGAGCGGCATCTTGGTGGGCGGTGTATCGAGCGTGTGGTGCAGCCATCCATGCCAGTCCGCCGGGACTTTCGACGGTTCGGCGAGGCCATTGTACATCACATACCGGCGGCGGCGGCCCTCGGTCGACGGCTTGCGCTCCTCGAAATAGCGATTGCCGTACTCGTCCGTGCCAATGGCGTTGGAACGCCGGTTGATATCGAACGCAGCGCCGATCGTGTTTCCGCTCCACCAGGTGAAAATCTGCTTCAACATGGGTGTTGTCCTGACCTCACTTGATAGCCGCAATATGGCCCGGCTGTGCGGATTAATCCATTCGCCTTCTGCACGCAATCTTGCCTGTTGAAGCAGGCCGGAAGGCCTTGCAGCTACGCGGATCCCCCGGCACCCTATGCTGAGCTGATTCGGCCCGGAGCCCCATTCATGTCCGCAAAATCACATACGGAACTGCTCGAAGCGGCTGAAGCGGACGGGCTCATCTCCGCCGAAATGCGCCTGCGGGACCTGCTGCGCTCGGCCGGACGTGCGCCCCAACCCCTCAATGCTGCGGCTTTGCGGGATGTCCGCGCCGCCTGGTCGGCCGCAAACCTCCTGGGCGTCTCACAACTCGCGACCGCTGAAATGCTGGAACGCCTCGGAGACGCGCCCAGGAATGCCGAGCTGGCCGAGGCGCTGGCCGCCGGACTGCCCCAGGATATGCTGGAAGAAGCCCTTCGTCAGCCGGGCGGCATCCTGAAGACCGCCGCGGCCCTGCGCGCTGCCGCCGTGAGCACGCCCTCCCCCCGTCCCGGCGTGTTTGATGCCGGGCATATTGATGCGGGGCTCGCGGAAAACCTGCTCGCCGCGCTTGAAGAAGGCGCCGAAATCCACCTCATGCGCAACCCGCTCCCCGAAGCGGGCACGCGCTGCCGCGTTCTGGACTTGGCGCAAGCGGTTGGTCCCGCCGGGCTCGAAGCCGATTACCTTATCGCCTCGGTCGAAGCCGCCGCCCGCAGCCTCGGAGACAGTATGCTGGTCGTTGCCGGCCTTGGCGCCGCCGTCCTGTCTCTCGGGCTCGACTATGCCTCCGAGACCGGCGTTGCCACCGGCGCCGCCCTGGCGGCCCTGGTGAAATCTGCTGCCACAGGCGCTGCCTTCCCGGCTGCACATGGCCGCTATCTCGGCATCGAAGGGCTGAAAGCAAGTGGCCGCCGGACGTGCCAGCTCGCCATCCTGCCGCTCCGAGACATGGCCGCCGCTCTGCCTGAATGCGAAAGCGAGGGCGCCGCGCCCGTTCGCACGGTGCTCGCTTATGGCGAAGATGCGCCGAGCCTCAGCCGGGCCGCCCGGCTCGGCCTTGCCCGCCGGGCGCCGGAGCAGCTGCCCATGTTGCTCGAACGTCTCGCCCAGGCCGGCGAGCATGACCTCGATTCCGCCCTCGGCCGAAACCGGCTGCGCGACCGGGGCTTCACCGACGAGGCCGTCGAGCGGGTCGCCCGCGCCATCGGTGACGGCCTGCCGCTCAACGCCGCTTTCTCACGCTGGGTGCTTGGCGACGAGATCATCAGCCATGATTTGAAACTGCCGCCGGAGCGGTTCGACTCGGATGGCCGGGCGCTGCTTTCGGCGGTCGGCTTCTCGAAGAAGGACATTGCGGCCGCTGAACTCGCCATCGACGGCGCAATCGATGAAATCGCTGGCAAAGGCCTCGCTGGCGCGGGCTTCGGGCTGCAAGTGTCTGCCGATGCAGAGATCCGCTTCACGGCCGCTGCCTCCAAAGCGCTAGGCGGCATGGGGATGCTCCGGGCGCCGTCTGCGGATGGCCTGGAACTCGCCCAGGCCGCCATGGCCGCGGGTCTCTCAGCCCTGCTGACCGGCCACCGCGCGCCCCCGTCGGACGACCTGCGGCTGCGGATGGAGCAGATCATCTCGCTCGCCGAGGAGATCGCCGAAGACGCCGAAGCCCTTCCAGACCTGCCCGCCTTGTCCGAGGAGCCCCCGCGCGTGCGCCGCACGCGCCTGCCGGACCGGCGCAAGGGCTACATCCAGAAAGCCACCGTCGGCGGCCACAAAGTGTACCTGCACACGGGCGAATTCGATGATGGCAGCCTCGGTGAGATCTTCATCGACATGCACAAGGAAGGCGCAGCCTTCCGGAGCCTGATGAACAACTTTGCGATCTCGGTCTCCCTCGGCCTGCAATACGGGGTGCCGCTGGAGGAATATGCAGACGCGTTTGTGTTCACCCGGTTCGAGCCGGCCGGCGAAGTGACCGGAAATGACAAGATCACAAGGGCGACCTCGATCCTTGACTATATTTTCCGGGAGCTGGCCGTGTCCTATCTGAGACGCGAGGATCTGGCGGAAGCGGACGTCACTCATGACGGTCTCGGCCGGGGCGCCGGCGATGCCACACGGGGCGAGACCGCGACCTTTTCCACGGAGGCGGCCCAGCTCATCTCGCGCGGCTTCTCGCGAGGGCAGTTGCCGGACAATATCGTGATCCTGGACAAGCGCCGCGCCGAGAAGGCCGTAGAGGAGCCTGAGGTCGCCGCTGAATCGCTTTCGCCGGAATACACCTCGCGCGCCTGCCCCGCCTGCGGCAGCTTCACGCTGTTCGAAGCCGGGCCGGACGGCCACTTCGCCTGTGACACGTGCGGCGAAGACTGCCGCGCCAGCCAGTAACCTGTCGCGCGACTGGCCAAGCTGTCTGCAAGGCTTTCCAAGGGAAAAAACCTGACGTTCGGTAAGGTCTTATTGCAAGCCTGCAACAGTCGCGAAGCATTTACAGTTCTTACGGTTTGTTCAGTTTAGTGAATACCCGGAAACCGTTATCCCGGATGCCATGGACAGTCTGAACGCGCGCGTCATCTCTTTCGTAGGCAGTCTGGCTGCGCTTGCAGCGCCTCCGGCGCTTGCCCAAGGACAACCCGTCGGTTGGTCCCCGAGCTACGTCGGCACCTGCGCAACTTGCGAGCTTTCCGGCCGCAACCTCACTGGCTGGACGCTCGCTGGCGCAAACTATTCTGAAGCCAAGCTCGACTATTCCGTAATGCGCGCCGTCCGCGCAGAAGCTGTGAACTTTGAGCGCGCGAACCTCACCGGCGCAGACATGCGCGGCGCAGTGCTCACGAACGCGAAACTCGCCGGAGCCACCCTGGCAGGCACGCGCCTGCAGGAGAGCAACGCCTCGGGCGCCGACCTTTCCGGCGCGCTCCTTTACGGCGCGAGCCTTCAAGACGCCATCATGGTCGGCGCCAACTTCGAAGAGGCTGAGCTGATCATCGCGAATCTCGTCGATGCCGACATGTCAGCCGGTAACTTCTTCGGCGCAGTCCTTGAGCGCGCAAACCTCAAAGGCACCATCTTCAACGGCGCGAACTTCAAGAACGCACGCCTGAACGGCGCCGACATCACCGGCGCCTCGTTCAAGGATGCCCGCTTCCCGGGCGCTAACCTTTCTGGCGTCACGGGCTTCGACACCGCTGACTTCGAAGGCGCGTGCGGATCACTCTCCACCCGCCTGCCCGCCAAGCAAACCCTGCCACTCTGCACGAACGCGCAGCTGGCGGCGCGGTAGCGTCAGGGCCGGAGGCTCTTCATCCGCTAACGGATGATTATCCTGATCTAGCCCTTTGCCGCAGGCGCCAGCCGGATGTTAAGCTCCTTGAGCTGACGATCTTCCACCGGGCTTGGCGCGCCCATCAGCAGGTCGCGCGCCTGCTGGTTCATCGGGAACAGGATCACGTCGCGCAAGCTGTCAGCCTCCGCCAGCAGCATGACGATGCGGTCCACACCCGGCGCGATACCGCCGTGGGGCGGGGCGCCGAAGCGGAAGGCGTTGAGCATGCCGCCGAACTTGTCCTCAACGACTTCCGGCCCTTTGCCGGCCAGCTCGAACGCTTTCAGCATGATCTCGGGACGGTGGTTCCGGATGGCGCCGGACGAGAGCTCAACGCCGTTGCACACGATGTCATACTGAAACGCTTTCAGCGCCAGCTGCTTCTCGACGGTGTCGGCGGCGAGCAATGCTTCCATGCCGCCCTGCGGCATCGAGAACGGGTTATGGCTGAAGTCCACCTTCTTGTTGTCTTCGTCCCATTCGTACATCGGGAAATCGACGATCCAGCAGAAGCGGAAGATACCCGGCTCGATCAGGCCCAATTCCTCACCGATACGGATGCGCGCCTGGCCTTGCAGCTTAACGGCGGCGGTCTTGTCGCCGGCCGAGAAGAACAGCGCGTCGCCCGCCTTGATGCCGGTGCGCTCTGCCAATGCGGCGAGTGCGGCCGGTTCGAAGAACTTCGCGATCGGGCCGGTTGCAGAAAGTTGCCCACCTTCCTCAACGAAACGCATGTAGCCGAGACCCGGAGCCTGCATTTCCTTCTTCGCCCAGGCATCCATCTTGTCGAAGAAGCTGCGCGCCTGCCCCCCGGAGTTCGGCGCAGGGATGGCGCGTACGATCCCGCCGCCGGAGACGATCTTCTTGAATACGGCGAGCGTCACGTCATCGCGCGTGACGATGTCGGAAACATCGGCGCAGATGATCGGGTTGCGCAGGTCCGGCTTGTCGACGCCATACTTCAGCATCGCCTCAGCATACGGAATATGCGGGAATGGGCCGGGCGCGACGGTGCGGCCCTTGCCGTCCCAGTCGGCAAACTCCTCGAACACGCCGCGCATCACCGGTTCGATGGCCCCGAACACGTCGTCCTGCGTCACAAAGCTCATCTCGATATCGAGCTGGTAGAACTCGCCCGGCGAGCGGTCCGCGCGGGCGTCCTCGTCGCGAAAGCAGGGGGCGATCTGGAAGTAGCGGTCAAAGCCGGAAACCATCAACAGCTGCTTGAACTGCTGCGGCGCCTGCGGGAGGGCATAGAACTCGCCGGGGTGCATCCGGCTCGGCACGAGGAAGTCGCGCGCGCCTTCCGGGCTGGAGGCGGTCAGGATCGGCGTCTGGTACTCGGTGAAGCCCTCGGCCACCATCCGGCGGCGCAGGCTTGCGATCACGTTTGAGCGCAGCACCATGTTCTTGTGCAGCTGCTCCCGGCGCAGGTCGAGGTAGCGATGCTTGAGGCGGATCTCTTCCGGATAGGAATGGTCGCCAAACACCGGCATCGGCAGCTCAGCCGCCTCGGACTGGACCGACACGGCCCCGCCCACGATCTCGATCTCGCCGGTGGCGAGATTCGCGTTCACAAGGTCCGCATCCCGGGCGACCACCCTGCCCTCGACGGTGATCACGCTCTCAGCGCGCAGCCGCTCAACCGTGACAAAGCCCGGTGAGCCCGGATTGAAGACGATCTGGGTCAGCCCATAATGGTCTCGCAGGTCGATGAACATGACCCCGCCATGGTCGCGGCGGCGGTGCAACCAGCCGGACAGCCTGACGGTTTCACCGACATGGGACTTGCGCAATTGCCCGCAGGTATGGGTGCGATAGGCATGCATCGGATATGTACTCCGGACTGGAAAGAAGGGGCGTAGGGCACAGACCCCCTCGCCTTTGTCAAGCAGGTGCGATAAGCGCTCGCGCAATGACTGACAACACCCTGACGCCGATCACTGAGCAGTCCGCCCTCGAAGACCTTTGCGGGCGGCTTTCGGAGGCTGAATTCGTCTGCGTGGATACCGAATTCCACAGGGAGACGACCTACTGGCCCGAACTGTGCCTGATCCAGGCCTCCGGACCCGGTGTCGAGGGCCTGATCGACCCCCGGGCCGAAGATCTGGACATCAAGCCTTTCCTCGACCTGATCGCCTCGGACCTGCAAACCAAGGTATTCCATGCCGCCCGGCAGGACATCGAAATCTTCAACCGGCTGATCGGCCATCCCCCCGGCCCGGTTTTCGATACCCAGGTCGCCGCCATGGCGCTTGGCTTCGGTGATTCGATCTCATACGACAATCTCGTCCAGCGCGTGCTGCGCAAGCAGATCGACAAGTCCAGCCAGTTCACCGACTGGATGCGCCGCCCCCTGAGCCAGAAGCAGCTGATCTACGCCCTCGGCGACGTGACGCACCTGCGCGATTGCTACCAGCGGATGAGAGACGATCTCGACCGCGCAGGCCGCCTCGCCTGGGTGCGCGAGGAAATGGCTGAGCTGGAAGACCCAGCCACTTACGATACCGAGCCCATGAACGCCTGGCAGCGGCTCAAGCTTCGCATGCCCAAGAAGGACTATGCGGCGGTGGTCGTCTCCGTCGCTGCCTGGCGGGAGCGTGTGGCGCAGGAACTGGACAAGCCACGCCGCCGCATCCTCAAGGATGACGCGATCCAGGAAATCGCTGCCCAGAAGCCGCGCACGGAAGAAGACTTCAACCAGCTGCGCGCCGTGCCGAACGGCTTCATCCGCTCGAAACACGGCCAGGGCCTGCTTGAGGCAGTCCGCGCGGCCATCGACGCGCCGGATACGTATGCCCCCGAGATGGCTCGTCAGGTCCAGAACGCACAAATCCCGGCGGGCGCACCTGAACTGCTTAAGGTGCTGCTCAAGCATGTCTCTGATGAGAACGACGTCGTCCCCCGGCTGATTGCGAACTCGGCCGATATCGACCGCATCGCCCGCGGCGAGACGAGCGAAGACATCGCTGCGATGACAGGCTGGCGGTATGAGATGTTCGGCAGGAAGGCCACCGCGCTGCTGTCAGGAAAGCTCGCTGTTTCGTTCGCAGGAGGACAAGTGCGTTTGTTCGACGTCTGAATCAGTTCCCTAACCGCACGCTCGTCCGCGACTTGAGCCGAAGCTGCCCGGCGGCCTGCGCGAGACGCCGCTCGACTGTCTCGGAAATCAGCAGCTTGTCTCGCGGATCGACGAGCAGTTCCAGCGTGTCGCCCACGCGCCGCAACGCCGCACGCTTCAGGATCGGACCCGAGCGACCCGAGAACACTGCGCCAAGCCGCATGAGCAATCCGATCTGCCGCGCCCGGTCGGCCTGCGCTTCGCTGGTCAGGCCGAGATGCTCCGCAGGCCGTTTGAAATCCTTCTCATACCGGCAGCCGATCGCATACGCGATCAGGGCGCGTTCGGGATGGCTGATGCCGCAATAGGGCGCGCGCAAAGCCTGGTCATAGGCCATCTCCGCCCGGTGGTCCGGATGGAAACGGCCCGCGCTGTCGGCCATCATGCAGGCGGCTTTCTCGATCCGGATATCCGCCGCAGCCGAGCCGAAGAGGTCCGGCTCAGGGAGCAGCGCAGGCGCGATGAACTCGTGCAAGGCCCGGCCGAAGGCGATCTGGTTGATGTCGAGCCGTGTATAAGCAATCACGCCGTCCGTCAGCGGATCATCCGCCCGCATGTTCATCAATTCCTGAATGACCCCCTCGCGCACACCCGCCGCCGAAATGGTCACACCATCGAGTTTGCCGATGACGAGTATTTCTTCGATCGTGATCGCCGCAACATGCAGCAGCCTTGCCCGCTTGCGGTCCAATGCCTCGATCTGCGTACGTGCAGCAGGGTTGGTCAGGGCATCCACAGTCAACCTGGCCGCGCGTGCCACCTGACCTTCATTGATCTGGTAGCCTTGCAGCACCTTAAGCGGATAGCGCTCAAGCTCCATGACCAACCGCGCAAACGCGCGCCACGCGCCGCCGACGGCATAAAACCGCCCTTTGGCTTCGGCGAGCGCGACGCTGGTCTTCAGCGCATCCCTGATCCGTTTTCGGAGTTCTTTGGGCTCTCCCGCCACATCTGCCAAAGCCAGCGGTCCGATCATCAGGCTCTCGCCCCCGCCAGGCGCACCGCCGATGCCTTGGAATTCAAGGCTCGACCCGCCCAGGTCTCCGATCAAACCAACCGGCTTGTAGAGATTGATCTCAACCCCGCGCGCCGAGAGGCGTGCTTCGTCAGCGCCGGAGAGCAGTCGGACGGGGCGCCCCAGCACCTTGCTCGCCTGCTTCACAAACTCGCTACCATCTTCGGCGGCGCGCACCGCTGCGGTTGCCACCGCCTGCCAGATCTCGACATTCAGCGCTTTGAGGATCGTCCGGAAGCGGGCCAGTGCGCCGAGCGCGGCCTCGACACCGGACGGCGAAAGGCGCCCCGTGCGCGTCAGCCCCTCGCCGAGCCCGGCCATGACCTTCTCGTTGAAACTTTGAAGGATAGACGCGCCGAGCACATCGCAGATCACGAGGCGAACGGAGTTCGAGCCGATGTCGATAATCCCCGCCTGCCGGGGCTGCGGGATGCTCATTTAGGCGCCTGCGGCAGTGTCAGGCGCGGCGGCAAGCTGACTTCAAGCGCACTGCCCCGGCCCGAGAGACTGGGGTTTGCCATGAAATATCCGTGCGCGGAGAAAGCGCCGTCCGCGGCCGTGCTGCGGTAGCGCTCGTAGGTGCCATCCGAGTGCATCAGCCAGGACTGCTGCTCATCGTTGAGGTTGGCCACCATGATCTGGTTCATCACCTGCCGGTGCACCGTCGAGTTCTGGATCGGCACGAGCACCTCGACGCGCCGCATCAGGTTACGCGGCATCCAGTCGGCCGACGACATGAACACTTTGGAATTGGGCGACGGCAAGTCTTCACCATTCGCAAAGCAAAGAATGCGCGCGTGTTCGAGGAAACGGCCAACGATGCTCTTGACCGTAATGTTCTCGGACAGGCCCGGGATACCGGGGCGCAGACAGCAGATACCGCGCACGACCAGCGCAATCGGCACGCCCGCCTGGCTCGCGCGATACAGCGCGTCAATCACATCGCCGTCCACGAGGGAGTTCATCTTCGCCCAGATGCCGCTGGGCTTTTTCTTTCTCGCCGCGATTGCCTCTGCTTCGATCATCTCAAGCAGGTGTTCCTTGAGGTTCACCGGCGCCATCGAAATCGTCTCGAAATCCGGGGCCACGTCTGGCGGCTCCCGGTTCGCCGTCACGAAGTTGAACAGGCGGTTGGCGTCGCGGCCGAGCGCGGGGTCGGCCGTGAACAGAGACAGATCGGTGTAGATGCGCGCGTTGACGGGGTGATAATTGCCGGTGCCGAAATGGGTGTAAGTGCGCAGCTCACTACCCTCGCGCCGCACAACCAGAGAGACCTTGGCGTGGGTCTTGTACTCGATAAATCCGTACACGACCTGAACGCCAGCGCGCTCAAGGTCGCGCGCCAGACGCAGGTTGGCTTCCTCGTCAAAGCGCGCCTTGATTTCGACAAGTGCGGTCACGGTCTTGCCGGACTCGGCCGCCTCGATCAGGGCGCCGACAATCGGGGAGTTTACGGTGGTGCGGTAAAGGGTCTGCTTGATCGCGACGACCTGTGGATCAGCCGCGGCCTGACGGACGAATTCGACGACGACGTCAAAGCTCTCGAACGGGTGATGGACGATAATGTCCTTAGCGCGGATCGCAGACAGGATATCCCCGCCCATCTCCTTGATGCGTTCCGGATAGCGCGGCTCATAAGGCGAGAACAAAAGGTCCGGACGATCATCAACGATCAGTTCGGACAACCGCGCCATCCCGAGAATACCATCGTACAGCACGATGTCGGAGGGTTCGGCACCGATTTCCCGCATGATGAATTGCCGAAGCCCTTCAGGCGCGCTCGTTTGCATCCGCAGGCGGACAATCCGTCCCCGGCGGCGTTGTTTCAGCAGCACCTCGAATTCACGGATCAGGTCTTCGGATTCTTCCTCGATCTCGATATCGCTGTCGCGAATGATCCGGAACAGGCAGCGGCCAGCTTCTTTGAAACCGGGAAACAGGTTCGGCAGGAACAGTCCGATCACATCTTCCAGGGCAATAAAACGAATTCCCGGCTTGTTACCCTTCGGCAGGCGGATGAACCGGCGCACGAAGGTCGGCATGGGCACGATGCCCACATGCCCCTCCCCGCCATTCAGCGGCTGCAGGTCGAAGGCAATTGTGAAGCCCAGGTTCGGGATGAATGGGAACGGGTGGGCAGGGTCGATCGCCAATGGTGTCAGGATCGGGAAAATGTTGGCATGGAAGTGGGCTTCAATTTCCGCGCGTTCGCGTTTCGTCAGGCCGTCCGCGCTGAGTACATGGATACCTTCGCCTTCCATCTCCGCCTTGAGGTCGCGCCAGCGCTGCAGCTGCCGGCCGATCAGGCGAAGGGCGGCGGCCTCGACTTCGGCCACCTGTTGCGCGGGGGTCAGGCCATCCTGACTGAGCTTGCTGACGCCGGCACGCACCTGTTCCCGCAGGCCCGCATAGCGGACCATGTCGAACTCATCGAGGTTGCTGGCCGAGATGGACAGAAAGCGCAGGCGTTCCAGCAAAGGATGCGCGGGGTTGCCCGCTTCCTCGAGAACACGCTGGTTGAATTCGAGCCAGGAGAGTTCCCGGTTAAGGAATCGCTGCGGCGAGCCAAGCAGTTGCTTGTTCAGGCGTTGTTGGCCGTCTGGCATCCGGGTTCACCTCTCCGCCGCGTTATCCTCGCCGCCGCCGGTCATCTCGTTCAGGACCAGGCGGGCCAGCGGCAAACTGGGCGCCCGGTCATGTTGGCTGACGGCGTTGCTGAGTCTGTCCATGAAGTTCTCAGCCGCGTCATAGGCAAGTTCGAGCCGGGGCACCAGATAGTTCAGCGTCTCAGGCGAAAGACGCAGAAAACGCCGTTCAGCGCCCAGAATGAGCCGCTCTCGCAACAAACCTTCGTCCGGTGGGCCGATCTCGCCAGTCGGCAGGGCCTTGAGGCGCGATCTGAGATCGGCCGAGGGCGTACGCCATTGTGACGGTGCCCGGTGGGACAGTAGCAACAAGCGGCCACCGGAAGCGCTCACAAGGTTCATCAGCGACAACAGCGCCTCATCCTGCTTCGCGCCGCCAGGATCGGCGTCGTCGACGGCCACATGCCGCGCGGCGAGTTCGTCGAGCCCCCTCCGCCCCACTTTTGTAAGGGTAGCAGGTGACATCAGGGCGCCGTCAAACCTGCCAGCCCAGGCTTCGGCCAGAAAGCTTAGGCCGCACTTGGCTGGCCCCGTGATCGCCAGCACCGGCGTCGCCCAGTTTTCCGGGTTTACGGCAATGCGCAACGCCGCTGCGTTGTGCGGGCCGGCCAGAACCAGATCCCACCGCGCAGGCGGCGGCGGGAACCCGAACATCGCCTGAAACGGCGTACTATCCGGATCCGCACCGTCTGACGTCACTGAACAGCGGACGTCGAGACAGCCGAACGCAGCGTGAGTTCGTTCGCTTCCCGGCCGAGCGTGACCCCGCGCTGGACCAAGTCATTGCGCAGGCGCGATTCGTCGCCGGCAAAAGAGAAGGTCACGATTGCGCCTTCTCGGGCAACCGCCTTTGTCCGGAAGTCCGATACCAGCGGCGAGCGCGCGAGCGCGCCGCGCAGCGTGTTCCACTCGGCAAGCGAGGTGAACCGAACCGAGGCCGAAACATCGGTGCGCGAGCCATCGCGAACGATGGAGTTCTGTTTCCAGGATTCGTCCAGGAGGTTCGACACAGCTTCGGCTGCCTGGGACAAGGATGCTGCGGGAGGGGTTGCGCCCACAGGTTCGTTGCCGGTCGCCGTCATCGTCGAGACCACAACGCGCCAGGCGCCTTCGCGGCCTTGGAGCTCCGCGAGAATACCGCGGCGGGCATTGAGCGAGGCCGCTTCGGAGGAGATACTGCTCCATGCCGAGGACACGCCGTAGCTTTGCTGGGTTGCGGTGATCGACGGAACGAGCGCGTTCCGGTTGCGCTCCCCGAATGCTTCAGTCCAGGCCGTCTGGGAACCGGACGCCGTGACCGGCACCATCAAAGCCAGCGGAGCCTGCGCATCCAGATAGGGCACCTTGATCGAGTCGAGATAGACACGCACGGTTTGCGGGTTCAGCACCACAGCCAGCTTGCCGCGATAGCGGCCGGCCCCGGCAGTTTCTTCCTCAACGTCCACAGCAGCGGTGAACTTGGAGGCCAGCGCGCCGTCGATCTTGATGCCGCCCACAGCCGAGCGGTCTGTTGCCAGCGTAATCTTGTTGATCAGCAGCCGAGCGGCAGCCAAGCGGGCCGACGCCATCGCCTTTTCGCGGGCCTCGATCACGCTGCCCGCCGACTCGTCGACGGAAATTCCCCGGATTGTATAAACGTCCTTCGTGTCGGCGTAGACGGCGCCTGTGCCGACCAGCGACAGGAGCATCGCGGCGAGAACCATTCGAATCATGACGGGCAAACTCCTCAGCTGTGCATCTTCTATCAGGCGCAATCTGAACCGGAAACCGCGCGCTTCACTTCCGAACCTTCACTGGAACTCCGGCCAGCCCCATGCTAACGCGCCGGTTCGGGCAAGCTGCGGGGCCAAACCAGATGACTGCGACCTCTAAACCGCCCCTCTCATACCGCGACGCGGGTGTCGATATTGAGGCAGGCGAACGCCTCGTTGAGGCCATTTCGCCGATGGCGAAGGCAACCGCCCGCGCCGGCGTCATGGGCGGCCTTGGCGGCTTTGGCGCGTTGTTTGACCTGAAAGCCGCCGGGTATACCGATCCGGTGCTGGTGTCCGGCACGGACGGCGTCGGTACCAAGCTGATGCTGGCCTTCGAGACCGGCATTCACAACACCGTCGGCATCGACCTTGTGGCGATGTGCGCCAATGATGTGCTGGCCCAAGGCGCTGAGCCACTGTTTTTCCTCGATTATTTTGCAACCGGCAAACTCGAACGCGGGATTGCCGAGGCCGTCATCGCCGGAATCGCCGAGGGCTGCCGGCTTTCGGGCTGCGCACTCGTCGGCGGCGAAACGGCCGAGATGCCGGGGATGTACCCACCCGGACATTACGACCTCGCCGGTTTCGTTGTCGGCGCGGTTGACCGGGACAAGGTCCTGCCACGAATGGGCGACATGACGGCCGGAGATGTACTGATTGGCATCGCTTCGTCCGGGCCGCATTCGAACGGCTATTCCCTGATCCGCCGGATTGTCGCCCGCGAAGGCCTCTTCTACGGCGGCCCCTCGCCGTTCTCTGATGCCCAGACGCTGGGCGAGGCGCTGCTCACGCCGACCCGGCTTTATGCACCTTTGGTGATGCCTCTGATCCGGTCGGGCCGCATAAAGGGCCTCGCTCACATCACGGGTGGCGGGCTGACTGAAAACACGCCGCGCATGTGCCCGGATCATCTGGTTCCCAACATTGACCGCGCGAGCTGGTCGCCTCCCCGGGTCTTCCAATGGCTGCAAGATGCCGGCGGCGTCGCGCTGGACGAGATGCACCGCACGTTCAACATGGGCATCGGCATGGTGCTCGCCGTCAGCCCGGGCGACGCGGCAGGGGTGCTCTCAGACCTCAAGGCCGCCGGCGAGGACGTGCGCGTGGTAGGCGGGCTTGCCGCGGCATGAGGCGGCTGAAACTCGCCGTCCTGATTTCCGGGCGCGGCTCGAACATGGAAGCGCTGTTGAACGCAGCGGCGGCCGATCCGGACTTTCCAGCCGAGCCGGTGCTCGTGTTGTCCAACCGGCCGGATGCGGCGGGACTGAAGATCGCCGAGGCCGCGGGTGCACCAGCTGTTGCGATTGATCACAAGACCTATGGCAGGGACCGCGAGGCGTTCGAATTCCATGTCGATGCGACGCTGCGCGGCGCAGGCGTGGAGATCATTGCACTCGCCGGTTTCATGCGCGTGCTGACGCCCTGGTTCGTGAAACGCTGGGAGGGTCGGATGATCAATATCCACCCTTCCCTGCTGCCGAAATACAAAGGACTTGATACGCACCAGCGCGCAATCGATGCGGGCGATGCGCAGGCCGGATGCTCCGTACACTGGGTGAGCGCTGGCGTCGACGAAGGCGAGATCATCGCGCAGGCCCGCGTACCGATCCTGCCAGGAGATAACGCCGAGACGCTGGCCGCACGGACCCTGCCCCAGGAACACCGGCTTTATCCGGAAGCGCTGAAAATAGCCTGCAAGAAAATAATGGAGGACAGGACCGATGGGTGAAATGCAACAGATCGTGCTGACACAGTATTGCGAGGGCGCACCGAAGCCTTCCGACTTCCGGCTCGAAAGCCTGCCGCTACCCGAGCCGAAGGACGGACAATTCCGTGTCCGGCATGTCTGGTGCTCTGTGGACCCCGGCACACGGTCGCGCCTTTCGGGCGGCGACAGTTACGCGGCCGCCCTGCCCCTCGGCAAACCAATCGACGGGTTCAGCGTCGGCATCATCGATGCCTCGAACAATCCGGACTGGCCGGTGGGCACGAAAGTGTTCTGCGCCGGAGGCTGGAAAACCCATTCGGTGCAGTCCGGCAAAGGGTTCATCGGCAAGGTGATGGACGTGCCCGGCGTGCCGCTTTCGGCCTGGATCGGCGTGCTCGGCGTGCCGGGCCTGACGGCCTGGTTCGGAACCAAGGACGTGGCGCGCTTCAAGCCCGGTGACGGCGTTCTCGTCACGTCTGCGGCGGGACCGGTTGGCGCAACCGCAGGGCAGTTGGCCAAGGCTTGGGGCGCCTCGAAAGTCGTCGGCGTGGCGGGCTCCGACGAAAAGTGCGCCTGGCTGGTGAATGAGGCGGGCTTTGATGCCGCGATCAATTACAAGACCGCCCCTGACCTGACCGGCGCAGTCGCCGCCGAATTTCCGAAAGGCGTTGACGTCCTTTTCGACAATGTCGGAAATGCAATGGTCAACCGCGTCTTGCCGCTGATGGCGCTGAACGGACGGATCTGTATTTCAGGCCAGGTGGCGGACTATAATCTGACGCCAGATCAAACGCCCGGCATCGTCAACACCAAACCCTTCATCACACACCGCGTGAACATGCAGGGGCTTGTCGTGTTCGACTTTGCTCGCGGCTTCCCGGAGGCGCTGGGCACGATGGCGAAAATGACCGTAAGCGGACAATTGAAGACGCAGGAGGAACGCTTCACCGGCATTGGCGCCATGCCGGAAGCCTTCTGCGGATTATTCCGGGGCGAGAATTCGGGGCGGCGGGTTGTGCAGGTGAGCGCCGAATAAGCGGGGCGTGAAAAACTGCACGCCACAATCTAGGCGCGCAGGTCCCGGCCTACGTTCTGCAGAAGCGCATTGGCGAACTTGGCATCCGGTTCGTCGAAGAAGTCATGCGCGAGCGAGACGTACTCGTCCAGAATCACCGCGTCTGACAACTCCGGGTGGGTGATAAACTCTGCGCCCGCCGCACGCAGCAGGGCGCGCATCGTCGCGTCCAGCCGGGTCAGCTTCCAGCCTTCGGCGAGGCGCGCGAGGATTGCATTGTCAATGCGAGCCTGATTGTCGACAACCGCGTTGACGATGGACTTGAAGAGATCTGGGTCCGCGTCTTCAATCGGCGTGCCGTCCGGGCCGAGGCCGAGGCGGTCCTCCATGAACTCGCGGATCGTCGCGCGGGCGGATTTCTCCGTCTGCTCCATTTCATAGAGCGCCTGAACCGCCGCGAGGCGCGCGCCGGCCCGGCGGGCACGCGTCACGTCAAAGGGGAGTTTCTGGGAGCTCAACGGATCAGCTCTTTGCGGAACCTGATCATCGCAAGGCAAGCATTGGCAGCTTCGGCGCCCTTGTTCTTGCGCTTGCGGTCCGCGCGCGCGAGGGCCTGGGCTTCGTTCTCGACGGTCAGGATGCCGTAGCCGATGGCCTGGCGGCGCTGGACGATCAGGTCCATCAGGCCGCGAGCGCTCTCGCCGCAGACGTAATCATAGTGCGAGGTTTCGCCCCGGATGACGCAGCCGAGCGCGAGGAAGCCGTCATAACGGCTGGTATCGGCCGCCATCGCGATGAGGCCCGGGATTTCGAAGGCGCCCGGCACTTCCATCACGGTGACCTTCGCGCCAGCCGCCTCGAGCACTTCGAGCGCGCCCGCTTCCATCTCGTCGCTGATATGCTTGTAATAGCGCGAAATCGCGATGAGGACCCGGTCGGCCATCAGTTTTTCTCCTCGTTCAGGCGGCGCCAGCCGTCTATGGTCAGGCCGTATCCGTCAAGCCCCGCAACGCGGGTGGGGGCAGTGTCAGACAGGTAAATCATCCGCCGCACGCCCAATTCGCGCAGGATCTGAGCGCCGACGCCGTACTCGCGCAAAGGAGCGGTCGGATCGCGCGGGGCGGCTGATTTGAGGCCAAGTCGCTCGGCAAGCGCGTTCGGATGCATCGTGTTCACGAAGACCACAACACCAGGCTCTGGCGCCTCGGCGATGAGGCGCATCGCCTTGCCGACCAGACCTTCGCGGGGACCCTTCTCGCCAAGAATATCTGCGAGCACGTCAGTACGGTGCACGCGGACAATGGTCAGTGAATCGGGACGAATGTCGCCGTGCACGATGGCGATGTGCTCGGAGCCGTCCAGCACGTTGCGGAAGCAGACGGTGCGGAAGCCTTCTCCGTAGGCGGAGTTCAATGGCGCCTCCACACGGCGCTCGAGGAAGCGATCGTTCTGGCGGCGCCAGGCGATCAGGTCCGCGATCGTGCCGATCTTGAGGTTGTGCAACTGCGCAAAGGCGACGAGCTCCGGCAGGCGGGCCATCGTGCCGTCATCGTTCATGATCTCGCAGATCACGCCGGCCGGATAGAGGCCGGCCATGCGGGAGATGTCTACAGCGGCTTCGGTATGGCCGGCGCGAACGAGCGTGCCGCCCTCCTTGGCGATCAGCGGAAAAACGTGGCCGGGTGTAACGATATCCGCATGATCCTTAGTCGGATCAATGGCGACGGAAATGGTACGCGATCGGTCATGAGCGGAGATGCCGGTGGTGACCCCCTCTTTTGCTTCGATGGAAACGGTGAACGCCGTCTGCATGCTTTCGCGGTTGTTGCGCGTCATCATGTCGAGTTGCAGCGTGTGGGCACGTTCCTGTGTCATCGAAAGGCAGATAAGGCCGCGGCCATGCTTGGCCATGAAGTTCACCGCCTCGGGTGTGGCGAAGGCTGCGGGGATGACAAGGTCGCCCTCGTTCTCCCGGTCCTCGGCATCGACGAGGATGAACATCCGCCCATTGCGGGCGTCCTCGATTATTTCCTCGATAGACGAGATGGCGGCGTGGAATTCATTGCTCATGACGGGTTACTTTCCTTCCGGCGCGTCAGCGCCGATCATGCGTGCGACGTAGCGCGCGAGCATGTCGATTTCCAGGTTGACCTTGGTTCCGGCCTTCAGTGTGCTGAGGGTTGTGACTTCCCAGGTGTGCGGAATGATCGCGACCTGGAAGTCTCCGTTCGGCAGTGCGGCTGCGACGGTCAGCGAGACGCCATCGATGGCAGCAGAGCCCTTGGTCGCGAAATAGCGCGCGATGGCGGCTGGCGGGCGGATCGTGACGCGGAAGCTCTGGCCTTCGGGTTCGACCGAGACGATTTCGCCAACGCCGTCCACATGGCCGAAAACGAAATGGCCGCCGAGTTCGTCGCCAAGCTTCAGGCTTTGTTCAAGATTGACGCGGGCGCCTTCGGTCCAGCTGCCGAGGACGGTTTTCGACAGGGTTTCAGGAACCGCTTCGACGGCGAACCAGGCGCCGCGCTCGGCCTCGCCTTTCTCCACGACGGTAAGGCAAACGCCGGAATGCAGGACTGAGGCGCCCAAGGCGATTCCGGCGAGCGGATAGCCGCTTTCGACTTCGAAACGGGTCAGCCCGTTTCGGTGCACTGCCCGGCGGATGGTGCCGACATCTGTTACGAGGCCTGTAAACATTTGAGTTTCCTGCGCGCAGTCGAACCGGGGCCTATTGCTCAGATCGAACATAAGTATCGAGAACGTCGGCTCCAATCCGTTCCGTCGCGACAGGGCGCCACCGGGTCGCAGATTTGAGATCGGAGAGGCCGAGTTCGCCGAGGGCGGAGAGCCCCTCGCCGCCAATCAGGATCGGCGCACGGAACCAGGCGAGTTCGTGCACCGCCTCTTCGCGCACGAAGCTCGCGGCAAGGTGGCTGCCGCCTTCGAGAAGGATCGTGCGAACGCCTTCAGCTTCTGCGCGGCGGAGAAATTCCCCAACGCTGACGCGAATACCGTTCCCGCAGCGCCAGACCGAGGCACCAGCGCTGACATGCGCACGCGCGTCGCTGCCAGCGGTGACGATGACAACCGGGCCGACATTCAGCGAGGTCATCAGCTTGGACGTCAGCGGCGTGCGTGCGTGCGAGTCGGCCACGATGCGGAGCGGCTGGCGAGCGGGCAACGGAATGGTGCGGGCGGTCAGCAGCGGATCATCGGCGAGCACAGTGCCGGCGCCAACGAGGACCGCGTCGTGGGCGGCGCGCATTTCATGGGCGCGGGCGCGAGAGGCGCTCGAGGTAATCCACTGGCTGGTTCCATCGGCGAGGGCGATGCGCCCGTCTAGCGAGGTCGCGAGCTTGAGGGTAACGCGGATGCCGCTCATTCGCCGCCAGCGTCTTCTTCATCCAGCGCGGCCTTCTCGATGAATTGGGCGAAGTCGCTCGGATCCTTGAAGTCGCGGTACACGCTGGCGTAGCGAACATAGCCGACGGGATCGACGCGCTTCAGCGCTTCCATGACGAGCTCACCAACTTCGGAGGACGGCACTTCGGTTTCGCCGCCGCTTTCGAGCTTGCGCACAATACCGGAGACCATCTGGTCCACCCGCTCGCGGTCCACGGGACGTTTGCGCAGCGCGACCATGATGGAGCGCTGCACTTTCTCACGATCGAACAGCGCACGTTTGCCATCGCGCTTGACGACCATGATCTCGCGCAGCTGGACGCGCTCGAACGTTGTGAAGCGGGCGCCGCAATTCTCGCAGACGCGGCGGCGGCGCACAGCGGTATCATCTTCCGCAGAGCGGCTATCCTTTACCGACGTGTTTTCTGAGCCGCAAAATGGACACCGCAAGTGGCTTCAGGCTCCCAGGCCTTCATAGATCGGAAACCGGGCTGTGAGCGCTTTGACTTCGGCGCGCACCCTGTCTTCGACCGACGTGCTGTCGCCGGCCGCGAGGGCGTCGACGATCTCGCCGATCCAGGCACCGACCTGCAGGAACTCAGCCTCGCGGAAGCCGCGCGTTGTAGCCGCAGGCGAGCCGACCCGAATGCCGCTGGTGACGGCGGGCGGCGCAGGATCGAACGGGATGCCGTTCTTGTTGCAGGTGATGTAGGCGCGCTCAAGCGCGGCTTCGGTATCGCGGCCGTTGACGTTCTTCGGACGCAGGTCGATGAGCGCGAGGTGCGTGTCGGTGCCGCCGGAGACGACATCAAGTCCGGCATCACGGCAGGCCGCTGCCATGGCGCGGGCATTGGCGACGACCTGGGCGGCGTAGGTGCGGAATTCCGGTGTGAGCGCTTCGCCGAAGGCAACCGCCTTGGCAGCAATGACATGCATCAGGGGACCGCCCTGAATGCCGGGGAAAATGGCCGAGTTGACCTTTTTGGCAAGGGACTCGTCATTGGTGAGGATCATGCCGCCGCGCGGGCCGCGCAGGGTCTTGTGCGTGGTGGTGGTGGCGATGTGGGCATGGTCGAGCGGGTTGGGGTGAACGCCGCCGGCCACGAGGCCCGCGAAGTGAGCCATGTCGACGAGGAACAGCGCGCCCACTTCATCGGCGATCTCGCGGAAGCGGCGGAAGTCGATCTGGCGCGGATAGGCCGAGCCGCCAGCAATGATAAGTTGCGGACGGTGCGCCCGGGCAAGACGCGAGACTTCTTCGAAGTCGATCAGGTGATCGTCCGGGCGCACGCCGTACTGCACAGCGTTGAACCATTTGCCGGACTGGTTGGGCTTTGCGCCGTGCGTGAGGTGGCCGCCGGCCGCGAGGCTCATGCCGAGGATGGTATCGCCGGGCTTGAGCACGGCCAGGAAGACGCCCTGGTTGGCCTGGCTGCCGGAGTTCGGCTGCACGTTGGCAAACCCGCAGCTGAACAAACGCTTGGCCCGCTCGATCGCCAGTTCTTCAGCAATATCAACGAACTCACAGCCACCATAATAACGCTTGCCGGGATACCCTTCGGCGTACTTGTTGGTCATCACCGTGCCCTGCGCTTCCATGACGGCGCGCGAGACGATGTTTTCGGAGGCGATCAGTTCGATCTGATGCTGCTGGCGGAAGGCTTCCTTGGCGACTGCCGCCGCAAGTTCGGGATCCCGGTCTGCGAGCGAAGCGGTGAAGAAGCCGCCGGTCAGAGACTGAGAAATGTGAACCGAGTCTGCCATGTGAACCTCCGGGTCTGAGTCACCGACTGTTTACGCGCCCCGGCGCTGGGGAGCAACAGCGCAACCCCGCCGAATCCGATGCTCAGGTTAAAGGCATTGTTCAAATAAATTAGGGAGAAGACGCCTTTGATACTTTACCCATCTGTCCGATTACAGTTAACCTTGCTATTGTTCTGTTGCTGCCTCAACGAATACAGCATCAGCGGGGGCGGGCGATGGACGAAGTGTTGGACAAAACCGACTTGCTCGGGATGACGGTGGAGATTGTCTCGTCATATGTGGCGAACAATTCCCTGCAAGCCGGCGCTTTGCCTGACCTTATCAAATCCGTTCACGCCACGATTTTGGGCCTCACCCAGGACACAGAGCTTCCGCCCGAAAAGTTTGAGCCGGCGGTTGCCATCGGCAAGTCTGTGACGCCGGAATACATTGTCTGCCTTGAGGATGGCCGGAAGCTAAAAATGCTGAAGCGCTACCTGCGCACCCGGTTTGACATGACCCCGGAAGAATACCGCACGAAATGGAACCTGCCGCCGGACTATCCGATGGTTGCTCCCAGTTATGCCAAACTGCGTTCGCGACATGCGAAGCAGATCGGCCTCGGAAAAAAGCGGTAACGGCCGCTGAGGACCCCCTCAAGCGGCCCGGTCAAGCCCCAACTGCTTCCAAACGGCGAGCAAAGCGGCGACCAGCTCGTCCATCATGATCTCGTCATGTACCGGGCTCGGGGTGAAACGCAGGCGCTCGGTGCCGCGTGGCACTGTCGGATAATTGATCGGCTGGACATAGATGCCAAAGTCGAACAGCAGCGTGTCCGACAAGGCCTTGCAGCGTTCCGGATCGCCCACCAGCAATGGCACGATGTGCGACGGCGACTCCATCACCGGAAGCCCCTCAGCGAGAAGTTTCTGCTTCAGTTGCGCCGCTTTCTGTTGGTGGAGGGCGCGCAGGCGGCGGCCTTCATCGGTGCGAAGCTTGCGGATACTGGCAAGCGCGCCAGCCGCCATGACCGGACATGTTGAAGTGCTGAATATGAAGCCCGAGGCCATCGAGCGGATCGCATCCACAACGCTCGTGTGGCTGGCGATATAGCCGCCCATCACGCCATAGCCCTTGGCCAGCGTGCCTTCGATGATGTCGATACGGTCGCCCAGGCCAAGCATCTCGGCAACGCCTGCACCTTGTTCGCCGTAGAGACCCACCGCATGGACTTCGTCCAGGTAGGTCAGCGCATCGAATTCTTCGGCAAGGTCGCAGATTGCCTGCATGCGGCCAAAATCACCGTCCATGGAGTAGACGCTCTCGAACGCGATCAGTTTCGGGCGGGCCGGGTCGTCAAGCTCGATCAGGGCGCGCAGGTGCTCGATATCATTGTGACGGAACACACGGTACTCGGCGCCGGAGCGGCGGATGCCCTCGATCATCGAGGCATGGTTGAGTGCGTCAGAATAGATGATCAGGTTCGGCAGGATCTTGCCGAGGGTGGACAGTGTCGCGTCGTTTGACACGTAGCCGGACGTGAAGAGGAGCGACGATTCCTTGCCGTGGAGGTCAGCGAGCTCGCGCTCCAGCTCGACATGGTAGCGGGTCGTGCCGGAAATGTTGCGCGTGCCGCCGGAACCCGCGCCGAAGCTGTCGATCGCTTCGTGCATGGAGGCGATCACATCGTCATCCTGGCCCATCGCCAGATAATCGTTCGAGCACCAGATGGTCACTTCGCGTTCGCCATCGTCCATGCGGGCGGTGGCCTTGGGGAAACGGCCACGATGGCGCTGCAGGTCGATGAAGACCCGGTACCGGCCTTCGCCGCGAATGGTGTTGAGGGCGTCTTCGAAAGATTTAAGATGCTTCATTGGCCGCACGCTTGCTTTCACGAGTGGGGATGGCCTCAAAAGAGACCGCCGGGCCTGATTTCCTAGGCCCGGCGTTTAATTAGCCTTATCCGGAAAAATACCTATGCGGCATAACCGGGCAGTTCCCGGTCCAACTTGCGCAGCAGCGCCGGCCAGACGAGGCGCTCGGTGAGGACCGACATGCCGGTGCTGTGCTCGGTCATGCCGCCCTGCCCGGCGACCTTGACCTGGAGGTCGGTGCCGCATTCCAGCACACCGTCGCGGCCGGCCGAAAGGGCCATGATCTGCATGGCGCAGGCCCGCTCGAGGAAGAACATGCGGGTGAAGGTCAGCGCGGCGGTGTTGCCGCACGTCAGCGTGCCGTGGTTGCGCAGCAGCATCGAGTGCTTCTTCGGACCGAGATCGGCCACGAGGCGCTCACGCTCGTCGAGATCGAGGGCAACGCCTTCATAGTCGTGATAGGCAATGTCCTCGCGCACGATCATGGCCGTCTGGCTGATCGGCAGGAGGCCTTCCTTCTGGGACGAGACGGCAACACCCTGGTCGGTGTGCAGATGCATCACGACGGTTGCGTCCTCGCGGGCGGCATGGATGGCCGAGTGGATGGTGAAACCGGCCGGATTAATCATGGACTCGGTTTCCTGGACGATGTTTCCCTCCAGATCCACTTTAACGAGCGAGGAGGCGGTTATTTCCTCGAAGAAGTAGCCGTACGGATTAATCAGGAAGTGATGCTCGGGGCCGGGAATGCGGTGCGAGATGTGGGTGAAGATCATGTCATCCCAGCCATGCATGGCGGTCAGGCGGTAGAGCGCCGCGAGATCGACGCGCGCCTTCCATTCCTCGGCGCTGACGGAACTGCGGATATCAATACTGGGGTTACCATCGGCCATGTGCGTTGCTCCCTGTTTCGCTCAGCGAACCTAGCCGAATTCGGGCCAGGGCGCCAGATGAAGGTGACGCAGGTGTCAGGTTCCCTTTGCGCGCGCCGGGTGCGTTGCCTTGACGCCATGCGCAAACCATTCGCACATGCCGCGCATGGCTGACCTGAAGCTCGCTTTTTTCGCCTCCAAACGCCCCGAAGCCCAGCAGGCCCTGCCCATGCTGGCGGCCCGCTATGGCAATCACCCGGAAGAAGACGCCGATGTGGTCGTGGCGCTTGGCGGCGACGGCGCCATTCTGGACACGCTGAGACGCAGGTTTGCCGATAACAAGCCGGTTTACGGCATGAACCTCGGCACCATCGGTTTCCTGATGAACGAGTACAGTCCAGACGGGCTGGTTGCACGGATAGATAGGGCGGAGCGGGCCAACCTTGTGCCGCTCAAGATGTTCGCGGTCGATATCCACGGGGTGGAGCACCGGGCGCTGGCGATCAACGAAGTTTCGCTGCTTCGCCAGTCGGCCCAGTCCGCCCGGCTGAAGATCGTGGTCGATGGCCGGGTCCGGATGGAAGAGCTGGTTTGCGACGGGATCATGGTGGCCACGCCGGCGGGGTCGACCGCGTATAACCTGTCTGCCCACGGGCCGATCCTGCCGATCGGGGCGAACATGCTGGCGATGACGCCGGTGAGCGCCTTCCGGCCCCGGCGCTGGCGCGGCGCATTGCTGCGCCACGATGCCAAGGTGAATATAGAGATTCAGGCGCCCGACCGGCGGCCGGTTTCGGCGTCGGCCGACAATCAGGAAGTGCGCGATATCGTAAAGGTTTCGGTCGAAGCGGACCACGCGCGGCGGCTGACCCTGTTGTTCGATCCGGGCCATGCGCTCGATGAGCGGATCTTGACCGAACAATTTGCTTTTTAAGGCATTCCGGCCCTGCGTCAGCTTAATGTTAAGGCTTCGCGCCCTAAGCATGCGACCTCAAGTACAAGGTCTCCCGCATGCTCGGCAAATTGTTCTCCAAGGCAAATCCTTCGGCCTCTGATAACCGCCGGACCCCACAAACCCTCCCGGTTCCCGACATCTCCCGGGTCATCAAGCCGAATGCGCCGGCCGCCTATGCGCCGATGACCGAAGCCGAGACCGAAACGCGCGCGGAAGATGCCGAGCGCGCGCTCGACAGCCTGTCCGCCCAGTTCGAAAACTGGATGCGCCGCGACCTCGAAACCCTTCGCGACACATGGGCCGACGTTCAGAAGCCCGGCGCCACTGCCGAGGACTATCGACGCCTCTATACCGCCGCGCACAATATCTCCGGCGCGGCCCCCTCCTACGGCTATCCCGCTGTCGCGCGCCTCAGCCAATCCCTGTCGCGGTTGCTGACGCAAACGCGTACGGGCGACAACGCCCCGCTCATCAACTTGCACATAGAGGCCTGCCGCGCTGCGATTGCCGCAGGCCCACAGGGCGATTCCAGCCATTCCGTCGCTGACGCCGTCTGTAACGCGCTCGAGCGCCAGGTGGACGCCTGCATCGGGCCCCGCCAACGCGCTGGCTGATTAAACGTTCACGCGGGACAGAAGCTCCATCGTCTGACCATACCCGGCCTCAGCAGGGATATAGAGACAGGGCTCGCCGTCCGGGGATTTGCCCACTTCCGGCAATACACTAATGACGGGCTCGGCGCCGAAATCGCGCACGGCGTCCTCGACGGATGCTGCCCGGGCAAGCTTGATCAGGTTCATCCGTGTCGGGAAGATGATCGTTGCCCGTCCGTCGACTTCCTGGGCCAGCGCATCATTTGCGGACAGCCAGACCGCGTCCGTCGTCTCCCTTCCGTCATGCGCCGCGATCTGCCATTCGGGCGCCGGCGCGAGGTAGAAGTGGGTGTCGAACCGCTTCGGCATCATGACCGGCGTGATCCAGTGACCAAAATGCACGAGGCTATCGAGCGCGAGGACGAGATCGTGTTCCTGCATGAGCGCGAGGAAGGACATCTCACCCCGGTCAACAGCGCTGCGGTGTGGGGAGAGTTTCTCGGCAATCTCGGCGCCAACGAGGGTTGCCCCGGGTCCACGCGCTGAGCAGTGACGGGCAATAAGCAGGCCGGATTCTTCGTAAGCCTCCCGGATCGCGGCGATGCGCGCATCTTGTTGCACCGGGCCAAAATCGCCGTCCGTCCAGTCATCCCAGTCGGAACTTGCATCCGCCGGGGCCGCTTTGCCGCCCGGAAACACCAGCGCGCCAGCCGCAAAATCAATCTCGTAATGGCGCTTGACCATCAGCACTTCGGGCTGGGGCACAGCATTTCGCAGCAGCAGGATGGTGGCGGACAGACGGGGTTCTGGCGGGGGCGACTTCGTCATGGTTTTGGGAATCCTTAAAATTTCCGGCAAATCTGACCGGCATCCTGCGCGTGATGTTCAACTAGAGCCGTTAGGGAAGGCAAGAGCCAGACTTCTGACACCGCCAAGGACCATCCATGCGCCCCTTCCCTCGCCCGAACACGAGCCTCGTGCAGTCGTCCGCCCTTGCGCGCGTTCGCTTCAAGCCCGTGATGCACCTGATGGGCGGCGAGTCGCTCGGCCTGGTGGCCGATGAGCCGATGGAATTCGAAGAACGTGTATCCTTCGGCCCGGCCAGACAGAGCCCCGGCGCGCAAAGCGCCGCCAAATGGCTCGCCGGACGCATCGGGCGGGTTGCCAGCGCGACCTACAATGCAGACCAGACGCATCGCCCGATCCTGGTGGCCGCCCCGATGGCATGCCTTGCCGATCCCGATACCGCCGCCGCGTGTGACGCCGCGGTGCGCCGCACGATCCTCTGCCAGCAGGAATTCTGCCTGATGTTTTCGGATGCCGCCTTCGCGGGCGACCCGGCCGACGGCACGGCGCGCATCGCACGCCTGCGCCGCGCTGGTTTCCGGGTCGGCATCGACATGCGCTATTCCTGGCAAACGCCGCTTAGTGAAAGCTTCCGTATACTGATCGATACGATCCGCGTTGATGCGGATGCGCTGGAAGTGTCAAACGAACTCTGCGATGTCGTTGAAGTAGCCCAGGCCGCTGGCATCCTCGTGGTTGCCGATCATGCCAACTGGCGTGATGGAGACTATCTCAGCCAGCTCGGTGTCTTTGGCGCCGTCGCCCCGAATACAGACGCCTGATCGCCCTCACCCTGAAGCCAGCCTGCCGCCAAAGGGCGTTTATCGGGCTGCGTCGGGATCTTCGTTGATTCTTCGCGGGTCGCCATCTCGGAATAGTAATCGAGCTTGTCGAGCAGGTAGTCGAGGTCGTCCTTCGGGATCGCCTGGAACTGGGTCAGTACACGTTCGATCATCCGGGCACGGAACCGGGCACGATCGTTCGGGCCGCCATCATGCTGTGTCTCGTGGAACACGTTCACAGCGGCCTTGAAGGCCGGCAGCATCTTGCGCGGCAGGCCTGCACGGTCGAACACCGCCTGCAGGCCAAGTGGACCGGCATCGTGGATCATCAGCCAGACGCGCTGGTGGGCTACGCCCGAGAGTTCGGCCAGCGCATGTTCCACGAACCGCATCTGGCCGCAGCAGAGCGCGCGCATGATGAGGGAGTTGGACAGCCGGCCATTGAGATTCATCTGGGAGACAAAGCGCGGCAGGTCATGCATGCAGCCTGCCTGCTCCACGAGGTCAATCGTTGCCCGCTCGCGCGTCGTGGCGGCGAGATCGATGGCGAGCTGGGCGGGCAGCTCGTGACGGTTGACCAGGATGTCGAAAAGGTGACCAGAGACAAGCGAGACCATCTTCTCGGCGATATGGGTCGGGATGAAATCGCGCTTGATCAGACCCGTCTGGACGACCTCGTCACGGCCGAAGCGGCGGATCGTGTCGTCGAAGGCCTTGTCCGACCATTCGGCGCCGCCATTGGCCGAAAGAACGCGGACAGCCTCGACTGCACCGTGCTCGGAAATGACTTCCGTCAGCGTGATCGACAGCGAACCGCGGCCCGCAATGGCGGCCTGCTTCGCCGCGGTGACCGACAGCACGAGCTCGACGAGGTCGTCGTCCGAGAAAACGGGCGATTCCTGGAGCACCGGAATGGCCACAGCTTCGATATCCCGGGCGAGTTTCAGGGCAACCTCGCGCGGCAGAATGGGCGATGACCGTAGCGTAACGGCCAGGGTGCGCCGGACCAGATCGGCCGCATCGTCCGCCAGGATCGCGATGATCTCTTCGGCAAAAGTGCGTTCGCTGTCGGTCAGTACATCGATGGCGATCCGGCGGCAAAGCTGGTGAGCCACGGACGCGCGCTGTTCAGGCGTCTCCCCGCGCATCAGACGAACGATATCACCCTCGGTCAGCTGGGGCCGGATGCTCTGGACCGTCATGGGCGGGCTCGTTCTCAGAATGTGTATATGTCCTGATCCTGAGGTCTGCTGGTTAACATCGGTTTACCAAACGCGGCCGGGGGCGGCTGCGGACAGCAAAAGGCCAGCCAGATCTCTCTGGCCGGCCTTGTAAATGCTAAGAAAGGCAGGCTCAGGCAGGGTCTTCTGCAAAGAGCTCCTCGCGGGAGACCTGCTTCTCTTCAACCGTGGCCACGGACAGGATGTGGTCAACCACCTTGTCCTCGTAGATGGGCGCCCGCAGCTGGGCCATCGCGTTCGGGTTGCGCTGGAAGAACTGCACGACTTCGCGTTCCTGGCCCGGATACTGGCGGGCTTCGCGGATCAGAGCCTGGTTGACTTCCTGCTCGGTGATGCGGACGTCCGAAATCCGGCCCATCTCGGCCAGCACGAGACCGAGGCGCACGCGGCGCTCGGCGATCTTGCGGTACTCAGCCTTGAGGTCGTCTTCAGGCTTGTCCTTATCTTCGGCGGTGACGCGGCCTGCATCCATTTCCGTTTGAAGCTGCTGCCAGATCTGGTTGAACTCCTGGTCCACCATGCCGGGCGGCAGGTCGAAGCTGTGCGCGGCGTCGAGCTTGTCAAGCAGGTCGCGCTTGGCTTTGGCGCGCGAGGCGTTCGCCTGCTCCGCCGTGATCTGGTCTTTCACCATACCGCGCAGCTGCTCGAGGCTTTCGAGGCCAAGGCCCTTGGCGAACTCTTCATCGATTTCCGGCGTCTGCGGCGCGCGAACTTCATGCACTTTCGTCTCGAAGACCGCGGCTTTGCCCGCAAGAGCTTCGGCCTGGTAGGTCTCAGGGAACGTGACGTTCAGTTCTTTATCCTCGCCGGCTTTCACACCAAGAAGCTGTTCTTCAAAGCCCGGGATGAACCGGTTCGAACCCAGCACGATCGACTGCTGCTCGGCCGAGCCGCCATCGAACGCCACGCCGTCAATCTTGCCCACGAAATCGACCACGACGGCGTCGCCGTCCAAAGCCGGCTCGCCTTCGGCGCGCGGCTCATACTTGATGTTCTGGCTCGCGATACGGGCGAGCGACTCGTTGATCTGCTCGTCGGTTACTTCGGCCACCGGGCGCGTGATCGTCAGGCTGGCGGCGTCCACGGGTGTGAATTCCGGCATCACATCGACGTTCATCTGGTAGGCGAGGTCTGCCTCACCCTTCACGACCTTCTCAATGTCGCCGTCCATCTTGACGGCCGGCTGGCCGGCAGGGCGCAAAGCGCTGTCTTCGAGGGCCTTCTGGTTCGTCTCGTTGACCAGCTTGTCGATCAGTTCGCCCATCAGGTCGCGGCCGTACATCTTGCGCACATGGGCGGCCGGCACCTTGCCCGGACGGAAGCCCTTGAGCTTCATCTGCGGGCGGATTTCCTCGATCCGCTCGGCCAGTTTCGCCTGGAGTTCCGTCGCGCTGACCTTCACTTCGAAGGTGCGGCTGAGGCCCTCGGCCTTCGTCTGAGTGACTTCCATGTTCACTTCTTTCGTAAATGAAAACACAGGCCAAAAGGCCGCGAACAGCCTCCAGACCTGCTAAATCCTGCCTGAAGCGGCGGCTTATGTCATACGGGCAACGCCCTGTCCACGCTGCGTGACGGGCGAGTGCAGCTGGGATTTACCCTCTGCGCCCGAAGTGATTGCCCCCGGCTTTCGCCTCGCGTAAGACGCACCCGGAAGCGGATGTGGCGGAATTGGTAGACGCACTGGATTTAGGTTCCAGCGCCGCAAGGCGTGGAGGTTCGAGTCCTCTCACCCGCACCACAAGAGCAAGTTTTCCTGTAAAAATAGTTCATAAAATCAACGGCTTTCAGGCCGGGATGGAGCCCGAAGGCGCGCCTTTTGAGGCGCGATCGATGATTTCCATGAAGGACGGCGTGCAAATCCGCTCGGTCTGGAACTGAGAAAATATGCCCCGCCGGGATGCACCCTAGACCTTCCGGACCGATCCGGGATAGGAGGCGACGAAATCGTCCGATGTCAGGAGCAATAGCCCTTCTTCGTTCGCCTGCGCCACAAGAAGGCGGTCGAAGGGGTCCTTGTGGATCGCAGGCAAGGCCGCGACAGCAATCACATGGTCGCTGGTGATAACGAGTTCGTGCCAATCATTGTCGAGGAGCCCGCGGCGCAGCAAGCGCGGGTCAACGATGAAGTCGTCGCGCCCCAGAGAGCCCTTGATTGTAATCTCCCACAGGCTCGCAGCGCTGAAATAAACGGTGTTTTTCTCGTCTTCCAGATAGCGCCGCGCATCCGGAGAGAGCCGGTCTGGCTCCCCCGCAGCCCACAGAATGAGATGGGTGTCGACAAGCAGGTTCATTGCGCGCCGCCGAAGAGGGTTTCAATCTCTTCCCGGCCCATGCCGTCGAAATCGTCAGGAACCTTGATGGCGCCCGACAGGAATCCAAGCCGCTTCCGGTCTGCGCCAAGCGGTGCATCGAGCGCAACCACCTTGACCAGGGCCTTGCCTGCTTTGGCGATGATGAAAGTTTCGCCTTTAGCGGCGGCGTCGACAAGCCGCGACAGATGCGTCTTGGCTTCGTGAATATTCACAATTACGGTCATGGTTCACCAATCCTATAGACTTAGTTTATAGAACTTAGTCTATCGTTCGCCGATATTCAAGCAAAATCCTTCCACGGATCAGCCTTTTCCGTCTGCGCCCGCCAGAGTTCGGCGATCCAGCTCCGATCGAGACCGCGCTCGCCAAAGAGGGCGTGTCAACGCCGGGATAAAAAGGGGCCAGTCAGGTTCGATAAAAAGCCCCGCATGCGAGGCCTTTTATCGAACCTGACTGGTACACTTTTACTCCGTTACTTGGTATAGTTGTGCTCCGGCGTTGACACCCTAGGAGTGCCTCAACGAGCATCTGCTTGACAGGCTTAGCGAAGCTCGCCGCATCATCGAAACGTGGCGAATAGATTACAACACCGTCCGTCCACATACATCCCCTGGCGGCCTCGCTCCGGCTGTGTTCGCAGATAACACCAGGCGCGCCCGGCGTACGGGCGTTTGCGAGGAGCACGATCGGCTGATAGGGCAGCGCTGCCCGCCTGAGACCAGCCTGTATGCTGGCCGCACAGGGGCGGTTCGGCTGTCCGGCGCGCTTCACCAGCCTGAGCAGCGGATCAAAGCCCCGGTCTGATAAGCAGGCGCGCCAGTGCATGAGATTGGTTTTCTGGCGAGGTTGAGCAACGGTTGCGAATTTTTTGACTTTTGGTCAAGATCGGGTTCTCGCTTTGAGCGCTGTTTTATCTTTGGGGGATACATGAGAACGATGATAAAGATGGTGGCTTCTGCCGCAGCCGCTATTGCTTTGACTGCTTGCACGACGACTGAGCAAGTCGCCGTCGAGGAAGCGTCCGACTTTAATCTGAGCTGCTCACAGATCGAGGGAGAAATCGCCCAGCTGAATTCCCGCATGGACAGTTTGTTCTTCTGGCCCGCAGAAGACGGCGAAATGAATGCAGCTGAGGTCGAGAGACGCAGAGCCCCCCTGGTGGATCTCTACGAGAAAAAGGGCTGCGTCCCTTCCCCCCCCTGACTTTCGAAGATGCTTTCCGGGTTCAGGCCGAACTCTGTTTCGGCCTCGACTGCCGGGTAAGCGTAAATCGAACTGAAGACGCACCCGGCCCTGCTTGCCTGCAGGTTCGGGGACATAGTCAGAGGATGCGGGTGGTTTCCCGGGCAGCTCAGGCATCTCACCCGCACCAGGCTTCGAGCCTTCGGCCACCGAAGGCGGCTCGCCGCAGTCTTCCTTGTGCCTCAACGTCAGTCTTGCATGCGCCGGGCGGGGTGGCATGCTCAGTCCTGATTTCATGGGATGGGAGATGCATCATGGTCGCCGCAACTGAAGGTCACCAGGTTCGGCTCTTACCGGAAGACGAATACACGCACGAACCCGGCACGGCCGAGAACTACAACGAGAGCATGTATTTCAACGTGTTCGACGCGGCGAAACGCGCCGGCGCCTGGTTCCGGATCGGCAATCGTCCGAACCAGAACTACGCCGAGATGTCGATGTGCGTCTATTTCTCGAATGGCAGCGTCGGGTTCATGTTCGCCCGGCCTGAGATCAAGGGCAACGCGGAGATGAATGCCGGCGGGCTCAAGATCGAGGTCATCGAGCCGTTCAAGACATTGCGGGTAACCTACACGGGCGATCTGCTTGTCATGAAGGATCCGCTCCAGATGTCTGATCCCAAGGTCGCATTCCGAAGCAATCCGCGCCTGCCCTGCCGGATGGACCTCGCCTACACGGGCCTGTCGCCGATGTATGGCGGCGAGATCCTCAAGGCAGACGGAACGCCCATCGAGATCGACCCTGACAAATCGTTCGCAAAGGCACACTACGAACAGCACTGCGCCGCCAAGGGTTATATCGAGTGCGACGGTGAGCGCCTCGAGATCGATGGATATGGCCTGCGCGACAAGTCGTGGGGTCCGCGCCATTGGCAAGCCATCGAATGGTATCGCTGGTGCCCGATGAACTTCGGCCCGGACTTCGGCATGATGTTCAACGTGATGAGCGACGGCGCAGGCGGCGCCCGTCCAAGCGGCATGGTTTACCGCGGCGGCGTGTATGACGACATCACCGCGTGCGATCTGACGAGCAGCTGGGACGCTCACGAATACCAGACCCACCTGTCGGCAGACATCCGGACCAGGTCCGGCAAGAGCTACGCCGTAACGGGCAAGGTTCTTTCGCTCATTCCGCTTCGCAACCGGCGCACCACGCCGGACGGGCAAGCCCTGACGACACGCATCACCGAAGCCATGACCGAATATCACTGTGACGGAAAAATCGGTTACGGGATGAGCGAGTATCTGGATCAGATTGTTGAGGGCCGTCCGATGGGACGGCTTGCGGGTTACTGACCCAAAAGCCTACGGCGAGCCTGCGTGCAGCGCGCTGAATATGCCCGGCAGCTGCTGCTCAAGATCTTCCGCGATCAGCCCAGCGCCGGCGCGCCGGCCAGCCTCGCCATGCATCCACGCAGCCATTGCGGCGGCCAGCAACGTGTCCACGCCCTGCGCGAGGAAACCCGCGAGGATGCCTGCGAGCACGTCGCCTGAGCCTGCCGTAGCCAGCCAGCGCGTCGCGTGGGTGTTGACCACGACATGACCGCTCGGCGCAGCGATTACCGTATCGGCGCCCTTCAGCAACACCACGCAGCCCGCTTTCGCGGCCGCGAGCCGGACCGCTTCGATCTTGTTGTGCGCGGACGAGAGTAGGCCGCCGAACAGGCGTTCGAACTCACCGGTGTGCGGCGTCAGCACGTCGGCCGGGCGCAGCATTGCGAACAGCGCCGCCGGGTCATCTGCAAACACAGTGAGCGCATCTGCGTCCAGGACGCAGCGCGCGGGTGATTTCAGCACCGCCGACACGTTTGCCCGTGTCTGCGGGGTCACGCCCGCCGCCGGGCCGATGACCACGGCGCTCGCCTTCTTCGCGGCAGCCAGAATATCTTCTGCTCCGTCTACGGATGAGAGCATTATAGCCGTCAGGTGCGCGGCGTTCACCATAAGGGCCGAGGGCGGCGACAGAACAGTTACGAGCCCCGCTCCGGCACGCAGGCCTGCCCGGGCCGCGAGACGCGCCGCGCCTGTCGAACTCATCGGACCACTGACGACTTTCAGATGGCCACGCTGGTGCTTGTGATCACCCTGCCCCGGCCCGGGCAGATCGGCCGCCCAAAGCGCCGGGCTGTTCTCCATCGCGCGGGTCGGGGTTGGCACGCCGATATCCGACACCATTACCGCGCCGCAATAGGCCGAACCCGGCAGCAGCACGTGCGCCGGCCGGAGCGCAGCGAAGGTGATCGTGCCTTCGGCGCGGAAGCATGGGCCAAGTGGCCTCGCTGTGAACCCGTCGAGGCCAGACGGAACGTCTACGGAAATCACGCGCGCCGGGCGATCGGCCAATGCAGCAGCCACACCCTCCAGCGGGCGTGAAAGCCCGCCGCCATAGAGCGCGTCCAGCACGAGTTCATGCGGGGCTGTCAGCGCCGCTTCGAGCGTGCCGACAGGCCTGTCCCAGAGCGCGGCGGCCTTGGCAGCGTCGCCGCGCAGCTGATCGACGGGCACGGCGCAAAACACTTCGACCTTGCGCCACCGCTTGGCGAGGATCATCGCCGCAATGAAACCATCGCCGCCATTGCCACCCGGACCGCACAGGACCTGGATCAGGCCATCCGGCCAGTGCGCGTGCACGAACTCGGCGACGGCCTCACCGGCGCGCTGCATGACCACGAAACTGTCGGTGCCCGCATCGAACACCGCCTGTTCAGCGGCGCGCATTTCCTGCGGTGTGAGAATAGGTCTGCCCATGGGGGCGGCTCATAGCACGCGGGTGGCAGCTTCGCTTCCGTATTCTGCGACGCGTAGCTGCCCATGCCGGCGCTCAAGACGGGTTATCGAACAATGCCCCGGCCGGAACATCGTCACCCGGTCATCCTGCTCAAGGAATCCGCACAGCGCGTTGATCGCCACGAAGTGCGAGAAGACGGCGGCTCCGTCCGGCAGATCATGCGCAAACGTGCTCATCCGGGATCGCCACTGGGAATAGTCCGGGCCGGCGCTCGTCCACGTGCCGGCCATGACGGTGCGCAGCCAGTCCACACGGTCAGCGGTGCCCGGCGGGGTCGCGATTTCGGATACTTGGGGCGCAATCACGGGCGTTAGCCCGAGCTTCGCGGCGAGCGGCGCCGAGGTTTCCCGGCAGCGTTGCATCGGGCTCGAGACGACGCGCTGAACCCCGGCGCCCTTCAGGATTTCAGCGACCGCTTCCGCCTGCTTCGCGCCGACCGCGCTCAGGCCCGGATCCGGATGGTCGCCCCAACCGGCTGCGGCCTCGCCGTGGCGGATCAGCCAGATCAAGCGGCCACCGGCTCCCCGCCGATGGCCTGCGGCTGCAGGCTGGCGGTGTAGCCATGCTGCGAGAGCAGTTGCAGCGTCTCACGGTAAATGACGGGCTTGGCGATGCCGAGGCGGGCGCGGGCCGCTTCCAGCGGTTCATGCAGCAGCGCGATTATGTCCTGTTCGATGATCTTCTGGGCCGCCGCGCCGTTGCGCTTGCCTTCCCGGAAGCAATCCATGATCCGCGCGTCCCTGGGCGCGTGTTTCGCAATTGTGCGACAGCCCATGAATGAGATGAAGAGCACGCCGAGCCCGGGCTGCTGGCTATAAGTGAAGGCGAGCAGCGAGGCTTCGCCAAGCGCATCGCGGTTATACCCCGAAAGCACATGGAACAGGTCGTGTGTATCGCGCAGGCGGTTGCCGTACCATTGCATGTCATCATCATGCTCGCGGGCCTTGGACCGGAACTTCAGGCTCTCATCGACGAGGCCCTGCGCGCTGAGGCCCTCACGCTCCATGAACTCGACATAGGCGCGCCCGACGGTGCCAGCCGGCAATTCCAGGATCCAGCTGTGATCATCCAGCAGCGGCGGCAGGTATGGTTTCTCGGCGAGCAGCTTCTGCCCCACCGGGGTTGCGGCGAAGGCATAGAAGTTACGCTCGAACGAGCGGCCGTTGAGCGCTTCGATGATGTGAAAGACCTGCTCAGTGTCCTCCTTGTCTGCGATCAGCTTCTGCATGTGTGTCCAGGCCTTGAGGGGACGAAACGCAGCCGGGCGGCGATCAGGATGGACAAAGACTTGAGCGGTCATTCACGGTCTCCAATGAAGACTCGCAGATAGCACGCGGACTGGATCATGAAAAGTGACGCAGGCGTCATTTATTCGACATCGGGGCGCGTTTTGCCTGCCTAATTCTTAGGCGGGGGCGCCCGTTTGTTTGCCACGCGAAGCCCCGTGATACCGACTCCCGCATCGGTCTATCGCGTCCACCCCCAACACCCCATAGGCACGATGGAAATACTGAACCGGCGTCTGGGGAGACCACGCATGAAAAAAATCGAAGCCATCATCAAACCGTTCAAGCTCGACGACGTGAAGGAAGCCCTTCAGGAAATCGGCCTTCAGGGCATGACCGTCATCGAAGCCAAAGGCTTCGGCCGCCAGCGCGGCCATACCGAACTGTATCGCGGCGCAGAATATGTCGTCGACTTCCTGCCGAAGTTGAAGATCGAAGTCGTGCTTGCCGACAGCGCCGTTGAAGTTGCCGTCGAGGCAATCAAAAAAGCGGCTCACACCGACAAGATCGGGGATGGCAAAATCTTCGTGTCCGATGTTATCGACGCTGTACGGATCCGCACCGGCGAAACCGGTGACTCCGCGCTCTAAGCTCCGCGCTGGCATGTCAGCGCTCGCCTGTCAGACAGCAGAAACTCCTCACCAGAAGGCACATTAAATGGCTGATGAACTCTACAAAATGATGAAGGATCAGGACGTCCAGTACGTAGACCTTCGCTTCACCGATCCGCGCGGCAAGATGCAGCACGTCACGTTCCACAAGAACATGGTCGGCGAAGACTTTTTCTCCGAAGGCCAGATGTTCGATGGCTCGTCCATCGCCGGCTGGAAAGCCATCAACGAGTCTGACATGCTTCTGATGCCGGATCAGGCAACAGCCATCATCGATCCGTTCTTCCAGCAATCGACCCTGGCTGTGATGTGCGACGTACTCGATCCGATCACGGGCCAGCCATACAACCGCGACCCGCGGACCACCGCCAAGAAAGCCGAAGCCTATGTGAAGGCCTCGGGCATTGGCGACACCGTCTATTTCGGCCCCGAAGCAGAGTTCTTCATCTTCGACGACGTCCGCTGGTCGGTTGAGCCGCACAAGACCGGCTACAGCTACGACTCCTCCGAACTGCCGATCAACACCGGCAAGGAATACCCGATGGGCAACCTCGGCCACCGGCCAGGCCCGAAGGGTGGCTACTTCCCCGTGCCGCCGATCGACTCCGAGCAGGACATGCGCGGCGAAATGCTGACGATCATGGGAGAAATCGGCCTCGATCCGGAAAAGCATCACCACGAAGTGGCGCCCGCGCAGCACGAGCTGGGCCTGAAATTCTCGACCCTCACCGTGATGGCCGACCGGATGCAGCTCTATAAGTACGTGATCCACAACGTGGCTGCGTCCTACGGCAAGACGGCAACCTTCATGCCGAAACCGATGTACAAGGACAACGGCTCTGGCATGCACGTCCACCAGTCGATCTGGCAGGGCGGAAAACCGCTGTTCGCTGGCAACAAATACGCCGATCTGAGCGACATGTGCCTCTACTACATCGGCGGCATCATCAAGCACGCCAAGGCGCTCAATGCGATCACCAACCCGTCGACGAACAGCTACAAGCGTCTCGTGCCGGGTTACGAAGCGCCTGTGATGCTCGCCTACTCGTCGCGCAACCGCTCGGCCTCAATCCGCATTCCGTTCGGCTCGAACCCGAAAGCCAAGCGAATCGAAGCCCGCTTCCCGGATCCGATGGCGAACCCCTACCTCGCCTTCGCGGCCCTGCTGATGGCCGGCCTCGACGGTATCGAGAACAAGATCCATCCCGGCGACGCGATGGACAAGGACCTCTACGACCTGCCGCCGGCCGAAGCTGCGAAGATCCCGCAAGTCTGCGGCTCGCTGCGCGAAGCCCTCGGCGCTCTTGATGCAGACCGCGCCTTCCTCAAGAAGGGCGGCGTGTTCGACGACGACCAGATCGACGCCTACATCGAGCTGAAGATGGAAGAGAACATGCGCTACGAACTTCATCCGCACCCGGTCGAGTTCGACATGTACTACAAGATGTAATCCGGGCCGTCTTTTAGCCCGAGTTCAATCAGGCCGGCATCTTCGGATGCCGGCCTTTTCTTTGCCACGAACGGTCTGCAGGAAACGCCCGTGATAAAACTTGCGATCTATTGGGGCGGCTGGGCGTACTTCCCTTTTGCCGTACTGTGCATATGGGCGATCCTGCGCGCGAAACCGGCGGTCAAGGTCCTCGCAAGCCTTGCGCTGGCGCTGACCAGCGTGGTGGCCTATGCGCGCTTCATTGAGCCGCGCCGTCTCGAGGTCCACCGCGAAACGATCCTCTTGCCCGGGGCGAGCGAGACATCGCCTTCCATCGCGATTGCGCTCTTTGCCGATCCCCATATCGGCATGTTCGGCAATGCCATGCCCATCCGCAGAATCGTGCAGCGCATCAACGCCGAAGGCGTGGACGCGGTCTTCCTCGCCGGCGACCTCACCTATCATCCAGACCCGGAGGATATCCCGGAGGATTTCGCCGCGCTCTCGGAACTCAACGCGCCGCTCTATGCCGTGCTCGGCAATCACGATGTCGGATTTCCGGGTGACGACCTCAGCGACGCCCTTTTCGCCATGCTCCAGGACACGGGCGCTGTTGTCGTCCATAACCGAGCCTACGAAACGGAGATCGGCGGCAAACCGGTGATCGTCTCCGGCGCCTCGGACCTCTGGCAGCGGCGCCAGGATTTCGGGTTCTCGTCCAGCCTGCCTGCGGACAAACCCATTCTTCTGCTCACGCACAATCCTGACACCGCGCTCTACGTGCCGGACGCGTTCAACTATGATCTCATGCTCGCCGGTCACACCCATGGCGGCCAGGTGCGCATTCCGGTGCTCTACAAGCACGTCCTTCCGGTGCGGGGCCCGTTTGACAAGGAACGCCACCGGTTCGAGACGCCGGCCGGCGAGCGCCTCGTCTATGTCACCACGGGCACCGGCCTGGCCGGTGTGCCCCTGCGTTTCCTGATGCCACCGCGAATCGACATCCTGACTTTGCATCTGCCGGAATGAAAAAAGCCCCGGCGCGCGACCGGGGCTTTTTGAACGTATTCAACGAAATCCTGATCAGCCCGCTTCGGTCTGGGACTTGGTCGCGTGCACGTAAAGCGGCTCGGCATTGCCTTCGACCACTTCGGCGTTGATCACGACTTCTTCGACACCGCGCAGATTCGGCAGTTCGAACATCGTGTCGAGCAGGATGGCTTCCATGATCGAGCGCAGGCCGCGCGCACCGGTTTTCCGGCCGATCGCCTTGCGGGCAACCGAGACCAGCGCTTCCAGCGTGAACGTGAGGGCCACGTTCTCCATGTCGAACAGCTTCTGGTACTGCTTCAGCAAGGCGTTCTTCGGCTGCGTGAGGATCTGGATGAGAGCTTTCTCGTCAAGATCTTCAAGCGTCGCGATCACGGGCAGACGGCCGATGAATTCCGGAATCAATCCGAACTTCTGAAGGTCTTCCGGCTCGGTACCGCGCAGCGTTTCACCCACGCCTTTGTCGCTGGCATTCTTGATCGTCGCACCGAAACCGATCGACGCGTTCTCGCCGCGGGCTGCGATGATCTTTTCGAGGCCGGCAAATGCGCCGCCGCAAATGAACAGGATGTTGGTCGTATCCACTTGCAGGAATTCCTGCTGCGGATGTTTCCGCCCGCCCTGGGGCGGCACGGCGGCAACGGTGCCTTCCATGATCTTCAGCAGCGCCTGCTGGACGCCCTCGCCCGACACGTCGCGCGTGATCGAGGGATTGTCCGACTTGCGCGAAATCTTATCGATCTCGTCGATATAGACGATGCCGCGTTGTGCCCGCTCGACGTTATAGTCAGCGGCCTGCAGCAGCTTGAGAACAATGTTCTCGACGTCCTCGCCCACATAACCGGCTTCGGTCAGCGTCGTCGCATCCGCCATCGTGAAGGGCACGTCGAGGATGCGCGCCAGCGTCTGAGCCAGCAAGGTCTTGCCGCAACCCGTCGGGCCGACGAGCAGGATGTTCGACTTCGACAGCTCGACGCCGTCGGCTTTGCCAGACAGCGACAGGCGCTTGTAATGGTTGTGAACGGCAACCGACAGGTTCCGTTTCGCGTGGCGCTGGCCGATGACATAATCATCGAGCACATCGCAGATTTCCTGCGGCGTCGGAACGCCTTCGCGGGACTTGATCGCAGAGGTTTTGTTTTCCTCGCGGATGATGTCCATGCAGAGTTCGACGCACTCATCGCAGATGAACACCGTCGGACCGGCGATGAGCTTCTTCACCTCATGCTGACTCTTTCCGCAGAACGAGCAGTAGAGCGTGTTCTTGGAGTCGCCGGAGCCGTTTTGCTTCGTCATAACTTCCTCAATGCCGCGAAACATTTAACGCAGGCCTAAAGCCCGGCCTGACGCGCGCGGTCCAGTTAAGTCTATAGTTGTTCACAAAGCCTGCAAGGGGCAGGCCGCATGTCAGAATCTTTACCAACCGGGCGTTTACTTCTCGTCGTCCGCCGCCCGGCGCTCATAAACTTTGTCCACAATGCCGAACTGCATGGCCTGCTCGGCGGTCTGGAACGTGTCACGGTCAAGCGTGCGCTCAATCACGTCATATGGCTGGCCGGTATGCCGGACGTAGATATTGTTAAGGCGGCGCTTCATCTCGATAATCTCTTCGGCGTGCCGTTCGATATCCGTTGCCACGCCCGAATAGCCACCCGACGGCTGATGCAGCATGACCCGCGCATTCGGCAGCGCGATCCGCAAGCCCTTTTCCCCAGCGGCAAGCAGCAGCGATCCCATCGACGCAGCCTGGCCAATACAGACCGTCGAGATCGGGCATCGCACGTATTGCATCGTGTCGTAGATCGCAAGCCCCGAGGAGACGTACCCACCCGGGCTGTTGATATACATGGCGATTTCGCGCTTGGGGTTCTCGGATTCAAGGAACAGAAGCTGCGATGTGGTGAGCGCCGCGATGCTGTCATCGATGCCGCCGGTCACGAAGATGATCCGCTCCTTGAGCAGGCGCGAGAAGATATCAAAGGCCCGCTCACCCCGGCTCGTCTGTTCGACGACCATCGGGACAAGGTTGAGAGCCGTCTCATGGATACTGGACATCAAGGGAGCCTTTGAAAAAATTGGCTGAATCGCTGGGACGCAGGATTGGCAGATGCCTCTATATTTGTCCACGCGGCCCAGCCCACAAGGGGCTGACAGCTGTGGAAAGGCTCAGCGGAACGGCCATTCCCCTTCCCCGCTCGGCAGTTCGGCATCGGGCGCCTTCATGAAGGCCAGATAATCGGCGTGCACCTTCTCGGCCTGCAGGTCTCGCTCAAGCATGTGATAGCCGTTTGTGTAATACACCGTCCGCACATCCGGGGTCAGCAGCTTGGCCGTCCGCGCGACGCCGTTCTGCGGAATCACGATATCGCGGGCACCATACGAGGCCAGCACCGGCAGCCCCTTTGGCAGGCGCGCCGAGGCCCAATGCGCGTTCTCCATCAAGGTCACCAGGCCATAGACCTGATCAATCCGGTTCTCGTACGTCATGTGCGGATCAGACCAGGTCCGGCGCAGCATCGCATTGTTATCCGACGGCTCGATCTTGATCAGACCCGCCGGGGGCACAACGATCCAACCCGGGTTCGCGTAAGCCGAGGCCAGCAAGCTGACCCGGTAGAGTGGGTTGATCGCGCCCCAGCCCCGCAGGCCCGGACCCGACAGGATCAACCGGTCGGCCTTCGGCGGATCGCCCGAACCGAACGCGGTCATCGCCACGGATGCGCCCATTGAGATACCGACGACCGTAATCACCGCTTCAGGATGGCGGCTCCGGGCCGCATCGACGGCCGTACGCAAATCAGCCCGCATAAGCTCTTCCTCCGGCCAGAGCCCCTTGCTGGGAGACCTGCCAAAGCCGCGCTGATCATAGGCATACGTCGTGACACCGCGGGCCGCCCAATAGGGCGCGGCCATGTGGAAAGCGCCGGCATAGTCACTCATGCCATGGACGCCGACGACGACGTATTCCGGGTCCTCGGTTCCGGCTGCCGGCCAGACCGTCAGCCCCAGGCGCGAGCCATCGGCCGTCACGAACACGTTCTCGTCCGGCAGGAAAGCCGGCTCGACCGGGCTTGCCGGCTGCAATGCGCCGACCGTCACCGGGTGTGCGCAGGCGGGCAGCGCTGCCACGCCCAGGCCGGCAAACATGACCGCCAGCCCGATCCGGACCCGCTTCATCCAGCCCTGAATTCTCATCGTCGTCATCCCGGGTACCTCTTGGGAATGCCGCTTCCCGTCTTGGATTATAGATTTTGCCGCTGAACGCCACCTGACAAGACCGCAAACGCACGCCGCCTCGCTGAAAATGCCCTTGCCTGTGCTTGATGACCTAATCGTGACGTGCGAGACCCGGCCTAATCAGGCAACGCGCCAGGTCTCTGGCCATTCAAACTGTGGGGCACCCCGGACATGATCAAACGCCTTTCCCTTTTTATCGCCGCCGCCCTCACCCTTGCGGCCTGCACCCCGAATACAACGACGTCAGCAAAAGAAGCCGAACAGGCGCCCCCCGCCGAAGCGCTTCTGCTGCCCCTCCCGGACGCGACCACGCCTGAAATCACGGCCGCCGATCTCGCAATCCGGATCAAGACGCTGGCAGATGACACATTCGAAGGCCGCGGCCCCGGCACGCCGACAGGCGAAGCGTCCGCGGCCTGGATCGCCGCCGAAATGGCGCGCATCGGCCTGCAGCCCGGCGGCGATAACGCCACCTTCTTCCAGGAAGTGAAGATGGTGAACCAGACCGTCGATCCGGCCACCTCCGAACTGATCGTCACCTGGCCCGACCAGGATGAGCTGTCCCTCGGCTTCAAGGAGCAGGCCGTCTACTGGACCAAGCGGCAGAACGCCAATCAGGTCTCGTTCGACCCCACCGACGTTGTCTTTGTCGGTCACGGTGTCGTCGCGCCCGAGTTCGGCTGGAACGACTACGCAGGCCAGGACTATGCCGGCAAGACCGTGATCATCCTCGTCAACGATCCGGGCTTCGCCACCGGCGACGAGACGATGTTCAAAGGCAAGGCCATGACCTATTATGGCCGCTGGACTTACAAGTTCGAGGAAGCCGCCCGTCAGGGCGCGACTGCAGCCCTCATCGTTCACGAAACCGACGCGGCCGCTTACGGGTGGGATGTCGTCACAGGCTCCTGGACCGGCGCCCAGTCCGATCTCGTCCGCGCGAACGGCGGTGAAGACCGCGCCATGCTCGAAGGCTGGATCACGCGCGAGATGGCCGAGCAGATGTTCACCAAGGCCGGTCTTGATTTCGCCGCCCAGAAGACGGGCGCCAACACAAGCGGCTTCACGCCGGTTGCTCTTGAAGGCCTCAAGGTGCGCGCCACCATCAACCAGACCATCGACGCGCTCTCGAGCCGCAACGTCGTCGGCCTGCTGCCTGGCGCCACCAAGCCGGACGAATATGTTCTGTTCACGGCGCACTGGGATCACCTCGGCATGAAGACGGGTGAGAAGACCGGCAAGGAAGGCGAAGACTTCTACGCCGACGACATCTTCAACGGCGCCGTCGATAACGCGACGGGCTCTGCGGCGCTGCTCGAAATCGCTGAAGCGATGAAAGCCGAAACCATCGACCGCTCAGCTATCTTCCTCGCCGTCACGCTCGAAGAATCCGGCCTGCTCGGCTCGGCCTACTATGCCGAGAGCCCCACCGTTGCGCTCAACAAGATCGTGGCTGGCATCAACATGGACGGCGCCCTGCCCATCGGCCGTACGAAGGACGTGGTGGTCATCGGTTACGGCGCTTCGGAGCTCGAAGACCGGCTCGCGGCGATCCTCACCACGCAGGGCCGCGTGATCAAACCAGACCCGACACCGGAAGCCGGATACTTCTACCGCTCCGACCACATCTCCTTCGCCAAGAAGGGCGTGCCGATGCTCTACGCCGATGGCGGCGAGGACAAGGTCGAAGGCGGCGTCGCTGCCGGCAAGGCCGCCGCAGCCGCTTACACGGCAGAGCGCTATCACAAGCCGATGGACGAATACTCGGACGATTGGGACCTGACCGGCTTCCAGGAAGACATTCAGGCCCTCTTCCAGGTCGGCCGCGATATCGCGAAGTCCTCCGACTGGCCCACCTGGTATGCCGGAAACGAGTTCGAAGCCGCCCGAAAGGAAAGCCTCGGCGGACAGTAACCGGCGATGCTGTCCTACCAGCACGGCTTTCACGCGGGCAACCGCGCCGACGTGCTGAAGCACGCGGTGCTGGACCTTGTGCTGCGCGGTGTGGCGAACGGCCCCCGGCCCGTCCTCTACGTCGAGACGCACTCCGGACGCGGACGATATGACCTGACCGGCCCGCAGGCCCGCAAGGGCGGCGAGGCCGACAGCGGCATCCTCGCCCTGCTGAAAGGCGATGCCCCGCCTGGCTTTGGCGACTGGCTCAGCCTCGTCCGGGAACGGACGGAAAAGGACTATCCCGGCTCGCCGGCCCTCGCCCTCGCCCGCCTTCCCGCCTCCGCACGCGCCATTCTGTTCGAGCGCCATCCGGCAGAGTTCAAGGCGCTGACAGAAAACATCGGCGGCGATCCACGGGTCCTGGTCCGGGAAACCGACGGCTATGCCGGCGCGCTGAAACTTGCCCCGCGCGGACACGAACAGATCGTGGTTCTCTCCGACCCCAGCTACGAGACGCGCCGGGACATCGAGGCGCTGGCCCTCTGGACGCCAAAAGCGCTGAAGCGCTGGCCCACGGGCATGGTCCTGCTCTGGCTGCCGCTGTTCCGGGACGGGCGCGAATCTGAGTTCGGCGAGCTTCTGGCCGAACTCGGCGCGAATCTGATCGCGGGCGCCCGTTGGCCGGTCAAACCGTCCGAGACGAGCTCGCTCGAAGGCACAGCCATGGTCGGTTTCCGCGTGCCGGAACCCGTCGCGCGCGCGTCACAAGCGATGGCGAGGGACCTGGAAGCCCTGTGGGCAAAGCAGGCCTGAGGCCCGGCCCAACTTCGGCGCGAAGCCGAGAGTCTCGCAATGCGAGTTTACTTTACGCGAGTTGCTGTTTTTTTCTATTATGGATTGTCTTTTCCCAATTGACCCTGGCCAATCCCGGCTGGACTCCCGGCCTGTCTCCGCCGCTTTTCATCTGGCCGTGATTGAGCAAGGCGTCGCCTTCCTCAGCCTTAACCTTCCCCGCGGCGCACCGTCGTCAGACGCCTGCGAACTGCAGGCCGCCTGTCATGACGCGGCAGAAGCACTCGCCGAACTGAAAGCGGCTCTCAGCCGTGCACCGGCGACCCGCGCCGCCGCCTGATTCCCGCGAAAACCGCCTGGCCCTTGGCCGCGGACTTGCATTGCCCGCGAGAACCCCTTCTTGCAGACAGTGTCATGTCCGAACCTCACGCCACACCCGATTCGAAACGCCCGGTGATGGACATTCTCGTCCAGCGCCAGCTCGACAACATGGCAACCGGCAACTGCGCCTATCTCGAAACCTTCATGAAAATGGTCCGGCGCTCGGGCTCAGAAATGCGCCTCGTCTTTGCGCCCTGGCAATCCTTCGGCAATCGCCCCTGGGCCAGCGTGCACCCGCGCCTCGCAAACCTCACGACCAGCATCCTCTGGCCGGGCGCCATCAAGTTCGGCAGCCGCTACTGGTCGCTCTCGCCGCGAATCTGGACCCGGTTCGCCATTCGCCTCGCCAAGGAGGCCGCCCGCCGGCTCGGCGCAGAAATTGCCATTCCCAGCTATCTCGGCCGGGAGATCAGCGACCAGGAAGCAACCCTCGTCGCGCGCGCCTGCGATGCGAGCCCCTCTGCCATCACGCTGGCCGAGTACAGCTCGATGGGACCCGCACTGAGGAAGCTCAAATCGAAAACGATCCGCTCCTGCCTCATGCACGACCTGCTCTCCGACCGCGCAGAGCGATTCCGCGAAGGCGGCCAGGTGATCGACTTTGACGAAACGGGCTTCGACACCGAAATCGGCTGGCTGTCGGCTTGCGATGTCATATTCTTCATCTCAGCCAACGAACTCGCCAAGGTGAAACGGCACTTGCCGGATGTTCAGATGGTCTGGGTGCCGCCGGATGCACCGGATTATCAGACGTCGGAGAATACCGGCGAGCCCCGCGTCGTTTTCATTGGCACGGTGCATGGCGGAAACGCCGAAGCGCTGAACCATTTCCTTGATGATGTCTGGCCAAAGGTGCGCGCCACGGCGCCCGCGCTCGATTTCTGGATCGCCGGCTCGATCGGCAAGACCCTCACGCCTGCACGCGCCGCCATGCCCGGCGTGAACGTGCTAGGCCGCGTCGAGTCGCTCGAAACCATCGGCGGCGCCAACGCCATCGGTATCGCCCCGACACGCTTCGCGACCGGCACCAGCATCAAGGTAGCCGAATACCTCCTCCTCGGCATGCCCTGCGTCGTCTATCCGCTGGCGCTTGAAGGCTTCGGCAACGTGCTGGATGATCTGGTGGCCTCCACCCCCGGCCCGGACGCACTCGCCGCCGAAATCCTGGACCTCGCCGGTAATGGGCCGCGCCGCCTCGCACTTTCCGAAGGCGCCCGCCAGCACGCGCGGGCCCGGCTTTCGCACGACGACGCCATCGCCACCATTCACCGGATGCTGGCCGAAGCCGCCAAGTCATAAAGAAGCGGGGCCGAATCGCTCCAGCCCCGCCTGAATTATTCGTTCACTGACGATGCCTACTCGGCGGCGACCAGAACTTCAGTTGCCGAAAGGTCCGTGTAGCGCTTCAGGTGGTGATCGACGTTGCCGAACTCGGAATCGATGATCGTCAGGCGCTTGAAGTAGTGGCCGATGGCCAGCTCGTCCGTCATGCCCATGCCGCCATGGATCTGGATCGCGTTCTGGCCGACGAAGCGTCCGGCCTGACCGATGCGGACCTTGGCTGCCGAAGCCGCTTTCTTCCGCGTCACGTCATCCTCGTCCAGCTTCAGCGACGCCATGTAGGTCATCGAAACCGACTGCTCGGCCTCCATGAACATGTCGACCATCTTGTGCTGCAGCACCTGAAACTTGCCAATGGCGGTGCCGAACTGCTTGCGCGTACGCGAGTATTCAACCGTCATCGTCTGCGCGACCTTCATCGCGCCGCAGGCCTCGGCGCAGAGCGCTGCGATCGCTTCATCGGTCACGCGCTCGATCAGCGGCAGGCCGTTGCCAGCATCGCCGATTGCGGCGTCCGTACCGACCGACACGTTGTCGAAATGCACTTCCGAGGCGCGGCGGCCATCAACCGTCGGGTAGTCCCGCGTGGTGACGCCCTTGGCATCTTTCGCCACGATGAATACGCCGATGCCTTTGGTGTCACGGCGGCCGCCAGCCGTCCGTGCCGTGACGATCAGGTGGCTCGCCCAAGGCGCGCCCACCACCACAGCCTTGTGACCGGAAATCTTCCAGCCTGCACCGTCTTTGGTCGCTGTCGTCTCCAGGTCCGCCAGGTTGTAGCGGCCTTTGGGCTCGGCATAGGCAAAGGCGAACACGCGCTCGCCGGCAATCATCGGGGCGAGATGCTCCGCCTTCTGACCATCCGACCCACGCTTCAGGAAACCGCCGCCGATCACGACCGACTGCAGGTACGGCTCGATCACGAGGCCCTTGCCGAACTCTTCCATCACGACCATCGCGTCGATCGGACCGCCGCCGAGGCCGCCGTCTTCTTCGCTGAACGGCGCGGCGAGCAAGCCAAGTTCGGCGAACTGCGCCCACATTTTCGGTCGCCAGCCTTCGCTCGAGGCGATGACCTTGCGGCGCGTGTCGAAGTCATACTGGTCCTTGATCAGCCGTGCGAGGCTGTCGCGGATCATCGTCTGTTCTTCAGTAAAGTTGAAATCCATTGCCTGGTCCCTCCCTGTGTCCCCGGCCTTAAAGGCCGAGGATCATCTTTGTAATGATGTTGCGTTGGATCTCGTTGGACCCGCCATAGATCGACGTCTTGCGCATGTTGAAATAAGTGTCGGCGGCGAAGTTCGAGTATTCCGGTCCGACGCCGAGGTCGTTGACGCCGTGGCCGTCCATCCCGCGCGCATACGGCGCGCCATAGTTGCCGACAGCTTCGAGCGTCAGCTCGGTCAGGCGCTGCTGGATCTCGGTGCCCTTGATCTTGAGGATCGAGCTTTCCGGGCCCGGGCCTTTGCCCTGGGCTTCAGATGCGAGCGTGCGAAGTTCGGTGAACTCCAGCGCCGTCAGATCGATTTCCAGCTGGCTGATCTTGCGGGAGAAGTCGCCGTTCAGGATCAGCGGCGTGCCATCGATGGTTTCGGACGATGCGATGGAGCGCAGGCGCTCGACGCCGCGCTTGGAACGCGCCACGCCGGCGATGCCCGAACGCTCGTGAGCGAGCAGGAACTTCGCGTAGGTCCAGCCTTCGTTTTCCTTGCCGACGAGGTTCTCGACCGGCACGCGGACGTCCGTCAGCCAGGTTTCGTTGACTTCGTGCGTGCCGTCGATCAGACGGATCGGGCGCACTTCAATACCCGGCGTCTTCATGTCGATGAGGATGAAGCTGATGCCTTCCTGCGACTTGGCCGAGGGGTCCGTGCGGCAGAGGAAGAAGCCCCAGTCCGCATGCTGGGCCAGCGTCGTCCAGGTCTTCTGGCCGTTGATCACATAGTGATCGCCATCACGCACGGCGGTGGTCTTGAGGCTGGCCAGGTCAGAACCGGCGCCGGGCTCGGAATAGCCCTGCGCCCACCAGACGTCACCGGCGAGGATGCCCGGAAGGTGCTTCGCCTTCTGCTCTTCGCTGCCGAACGTATAGATGACGGGGCCAACCATCGAGACGCCGAACGGAAGCGGCATCAGGGCATCGACGCGCGCATTTTCTTCCGACCAGATGTAGCGCTGGGTCGAGGTCCAGCCGGTGCCGCCGTATTTTTTCGGCCAGGCCGGGGCGGACCAGCCCTTTTTGCCAAGGATCTTGTGCCAGCCGAGAAACTGCTCGCGCGTCAGGTCTTCGCGCGATCCCATACCCGAGAGTTCTTTCGGATAATTGTCGCGGATAAACGCGCGGACTTCGTCACGGAATGCGGTTTCTTCAGGCGTGAAATCAAGATTCATGGCGGGTCGTCCTCTGGTGCCTCTGGGTGCCTCTTGGCCCCTCTATGTCAGTCAAAACCGTGCACTGGCAAGGTGACGTACACGTAAACGTAAAGAATGCCGCACTGACCTTGCGTTAATGGCTCGCGGGCTTGGCAATAAAGGGCGCGCAGGCGGTTTTCAGTACGCCAATCGCGGTCGCTGAACCCAGACCGCCACCCGTTTGGAACTGCAACTGGAGCAGCGGCGCAAGTCCGATGCGCTCAAGCGCGGCTTCATGCGCCGGCCGCTGCGTGATGTGGGCCGCGAGGCAATGGCTCACCGCCGATGGCGAAACCGCATGCACCACACCGGCCGCAATCGTCGTGGCAAACCCGTCGAGCAGAACCGGAATGCTCTGATGGCGCGCCGCGATGATGGCGCCCACACAAGCGGCCAGTTCCCTTCCCCCGAGACAGCGCAGCGCCTCGAGTGGATCAGACAAATGTCCCCGGTGCAGACGCAAGGCATCCGACACCAGAAGGCTTCGCTTGTCCGACAGGCTGGCCGGCGTCTGGGCGCTTGGCCGCACCCAGTAGTCCGGTGAGCCGCCATACAGCGCGCAGGCAACCGCTGCCGCTGCGGTGCCGACCCCGGCGCCGGAAACGGCAATTGCCAGCAAGTCAGGCTGGTCTTCGACCGCTTCAAACCCGTAGGCGATCGTCGCGGCGCATTCGCGTTCGGTCATCGCCGCTTCTTTAGCGATGCTCGGCGTCGGCCGGTCCAGCGCGAGTTCGAACACGCGCACATTGGCGCCGACCTGCGCCGCAATCGCTGACAGGGGCGCGCGCCCTTCCGTCAGCGCCTTGATGTGCGCCTGGGTATCAACATTGCTGGAAAGCGATACGCCGGCCTCAACAATGCCGTGCGAACCCGAAAAGATGGCGAGCGTCGGCTTCTCGATGCGCGGCGGAAACCGGCGCTGCCAGCGGGCGAGCCATTCTGCGGCCTCGCCGAGGCGGCCAAAATCGCCCTCCCGGCCCATGCCCATCAGAGCCTCGCGGACCCGTTTTCCGGATACGCCGTCGGCCTCGACCGGCTTGAGAATCAGCTCGCGGGCGTCCGACAGCGGTGATTTCTGGGCAGCAGTTTCGCTCAAGTCAGAATACTCCGTGCGCAGTTCAGGGGCGCATTCCCTTTAATATCAAAGATTCTTGGGCCTGTCCGACAAGGATTTATTACGCCGTTTGTGCCATACTGGTTGTTCGTTCTGCTTCCGGTATCGCTGTTTCAATGCCCATCGCACCCATCAAGACCCCGTGTATCAAGGTTTGCGCCGTCGACGGCCAGACCGGCTATTGCCTTGGCTGTGGCCGCACGCTGCCGGAAATCGGCCGCTGGGTGCAGATGACCCCCGAAGCCCGTGACGACGTGATCGCCTGCCTGCCGGAGCGCATCGCCCATCTCGAAGCCATCGGGAAGCGCTGATCGATGGCCGTGCGAAACCTCTTCTTCGTGATGTTTGCCGCCGTCGCCATTGCGATGACGATCGCTTTCGGGCTTGCCCCGAAATTCGAGGACCACGCCGCTGAACCGGAGCCCCCGACCATGGCGGTCGCCACCCAGGCGCCCGCTCAGGCACCCGGATCGCGCTCGGCCTTCATCGACCAGGAAGCCGACGGCCATTTCTGGACCCGGGCCGACGTGAGAGGCACCCAGATCGAATTCCTCGTGGATACCGGCGCCAGTATCGTCGCCCTTACCTATCTCGATGCCCAGCGGCTTGGCCTCAAGCCGGAGCAGCTCGACTTCGACGCCGAGATCCGGACCGCCGGCGGCGTCACCTACGGCGCGCCGGTGATGATCGAAAGCATCCGCATCGGCAAAGTCAAAGTCGAGAACGTCGAAGCCATGGTCCTGCGTACGGAACTCGACCAGTCCCTGCTCGGCATGACCTTCCTCGGCCACCTCGACTCCTACGAATTCCGTCAGGGACAGCTGATCATACGCCAGTGATCGGCTTGCCATCGAGGCCCTTGCCGATACCAATCTCCCAGGCAAAGCGCGTGTCGTCTCCGGCCCAACGCGCATAGGCTACACGCCCATCAAGCCCGGCAGCCTTCATCAATGCGCGGTACCAATTCTCGACTGCTGCATCGAGCTTCTGCGGATGCACGCCCCAGAGCAGACACGCCTGTCGCACGCGGCTCTGGTCCATAGAGCCATAGAGTATAGGTGTCGTGCCCCGCACGCGCGCAAACCGTGCGAGCCGTTCGAAGGCCCCCGTGCGCAAGGCCAGCGCGGCCGCACCCTCCGCTTCCGCCATTTCGGTGGCCGTCTTGGCGATCACGTCGATGGCGCTGGTTTCCGTCGAATCCCCGTCGAACTGTATCAGCGACCTGCGATAGTCCTCTGCATTCTCGGTCGCCCGGATAATGCGCGACATGATCGCTACCGCCGTCGCCGGATGCCGGCCCACCGCCGTCTCCGCCGACAACATCACAGCGTCCGCACCCTGATAGATCGCGGTCGCGACATCCGACGCCTCGGCCCGCGTCGGCGCCGAATTTTCGATCATCGATTCCAGCATCTGCGTCGCCACGATCACCGGCCGCCCGGCCGCGCGCGCAGCGCGGATGATTCGGCGCTGGATCACCGGCACTTCCTCCGGCGGGTACTCGACCCCCAGATCGCCCCGCGCCACCATCACCCCGTCCGCTGCGTGGATGATCTCGCGCAGTTCACCGAGCGCGGCCGGCTTTTCCAGTTTTGCAATCAGCGGGACCCGGCCCCGGATGATCGCCTTCGTCATAGAGATATCGGACACCGACTGCACAAAGGACAGCGCCACAATATCCACGCCGATCGACAGCGCGAATTCGAGGTCCGCTTTGTCCTTGTCAGTCAGCGCCTTCACCGGCAATGCCTTGCCGCGCACCGTGAAGCCCTTCTTGTCGGAAATCTTGCCCGGCACATCGGCCCGAACACGCGGCGCAGCGCCGGCCGCCATCACCGTGAAGATCAGCTTGCCGTCATCCACGAGAATCGTGTCGCCGACGGCCAGCTGGTCGAGGATCGCTTTGTGCGGCACGGGGATCGTGCCGGAAGCGTCGGTAGTCGCCGCCGCTACCAGCGGATATTCGCTGCGCCACGCGACTTTCATCTCGCCGCCGGGAAAACTCCCAACGCGGACCTTCGGCCCCTGCAGGTCCGCCATCGCCGCGAGCGGGCGGCCAACCAGGCCCTCGACCTTGCGCACCATTTCAAGTGTCAGGCGATGATCTTCATGGCTTCCATGCGAGAAATTCAGCCGGAACACATCCGCGCCCGCCTCCGCCAGCGCCCGGATTTCCTTCAGCGAGCGGCTGCGCGGCCCAAGCGTCGCGATGATCTTCGCGTTCTCGCTTCGCAAGCGGGCTTTCGGCATGTGGCGCTCCGTCTCGGCCAAGTTGGCTCTGCGCCGGTCTAGCCCGACTCGGGGCTGCGTCACTAGGGGAGAGCCCCTCAGGCCTCGACCAGCACGTAAGGATCATAATTCAGCACCGGCGCCAGCCAGCGCTCGGCCTTCTTGATGTCCCATCCCTTGCGCCGCGCATAATCTTCCACCTGATCGCGCTCGATACGCCCAAGCGCAAAGTAGATCGCGTCCGGATGCGCGAGATACAGTCCGGATACGGACGCGGCAGGGCTCATCGCATAGCTCGACGTCAGCGACACGCCGATGTGCTTCTCCGCATCGAGCAACCGGAAGAGCGTCGCCTTCTCCGTATGCTCAGGCTGCGAGGGATAGCCCGGCGCCGGACGGATGCCGCAATACTTCTCGCCGATCAGCTCATTCGTTGTAAGGGCCTCATCGGGCGCATAGGCCCAGAGTTCCTTGCGCACGCGCTCGTGCATGTATTCCGCCATCGCTTCGGCAAACCGGTCCGCCAGCGCCTTGCACATGATCGAGGAATAATCATCGCCCTTGGCCTTGAAGTCTTCAGCAATGACATCCGCTTCCGGGCCAGCCGTCACACAGAACCCGCCAATCCAGTCCTCGCCTTCCGGCGCAACAAAATCCGACAGCGCATAGTTCGCGCGCTCATTATCCTTTTTCATCTGTTGGCGGAGCGTGAAGAACGTATCACCGGTCTCAAGCCGGATGTCGTCGCCCACCGCATTGGCGCCCCAGAAGCCGACCACCGCTTTCGGCCTGAACCAGGCCTCGCCGATCAGCTGCTGCATCATCGCTTCGGTATCGCGCCAGAGGCCCCGCGCCGCCTCGCCGACCACCGGATCCTGCAGGATTTCCGGATAATGCCCCGCAAGGTCCCAGGCCGAGAAATAAGGCGTCCAGTCGATGTAGCGCGCCAGCGTCGCCAGATCGATATCCTTGAAACTGCGCGCACCGGTGAAAGTCGGCTTCGGCGCCGCATAGCCCGCCCAATCCGGCCGGAACGCCGCCTTGCGGGCCACCGCCAGCGGCAACCGCGCCTTGGGCGGACCATCCTTGCGTGCCTCGCGCATCCGCTCATAGCGCGCCCGCGTCTGCGCGATCAGCGCCGGCTTATCGTCCTCGTTCAGCAGGGTCGAGACCACGCCTACCGCGCGGCTCGCATCGGCGACATGGATCACAGGCGCGCAGCGGATCACGGGATCAATCTTCACCGCCGTATGCGCCGGGCTCGTCGTCGCCCCGCCAATCAGCAAAGGCTGCGTCATGCCGCGCCGCTGCATCTCGCTCGCCACATACACCATCTCGTCAAGGCTGGGCGTGATCAGGCCCGAAAGGCCGATGATATCCACCTTTTCACGCACCGCTATGTCGAGGATCTTTTCGGCCGGCACCATCACGCCCAGGTCGATGATGTCATAACCGTTACAGGCGAGCACGACGCCGACAATATTCTTGCCGATATCGTGCACATCCCCCTTCACGGTCGCCATCAGGACGCGGCCGTTCGACTTCGCCTCGGTGCCGAGGCGCTTCTTTTCCTCTTCCATGAAGGGCTCAAGCCAGGCCACCGCCTGCTTCATCACCCGCGCCGACTTCACCACCTGCGGCAGGAACATCTTGCCCGACCCGAACAGGTCTCCGACGACATTCATGCCGTCCATCAGCGGTCCTTCGATCACATGGAGCGGACGCTCCACGGCGAGGCGCGCTTCTTCCGTATCCAGATCAATGAACTCCGAGATACCGTGGATCAGCGCATACTCAAGTCGCTTGGCCACGGGCGCCTCGCGCCAGGAGAGGTCCTTCTCCTGCGTCTTGCCCTTCTGACCCTTGAACCGTTCGGCAATCTCCAGCAGCCGGTCGGTCGCGTCCGCCCGGCGATTGAGGATCACGTCCTCGACACGCGCGCGCAGTTCCGGCTCGATGTCATCATAAATGTCAAGCTGACCGGCATTCACGATGCCCATGTCCATGCCAGCCGGGATCGCATAATAGAGAAACACGGAATGCATCGCCCGGCGCACGGGCTCATTACCGCGGAAGCTGAACGACACGTTCGAAAGCCCCCCCGAGATATGGCAGCCAGGGCAGATCTCGCGGATGACCTTCGCCGCTTCAATGAAGTCCAGCGCGTAATTGTTATGCTCCTCGATCCCTGTCGCCACTGCAAATATGTTCGGGTCGAAGATGATGTCCTGCGGTGCAAAGCCGACCTCTTGCGTCAGGATGCGGTAGGCCCTCTGGCAGATCTCGATCTTGCGCGCCGCCGTGTCGGCCTGCCCCACCTCGTCGAACGCCATCACGACGACCGCCGCACCGTATGAGAGACACGCCCGCGCCTGCTCGGTGAACTTCGCTTCGCCTTCCTTCATCGAGATCGAATTGACGATGCCCTTGCCCTGCACACATTTCAGGCCGGCCTCGATTACCTCCCATTTGGAGGAGTCGATCATCACCGGCACGCGCGCAATGTCGGGCTCCGCCGCGATCAGGTTCAGGAAGGTTGTCATGGCGAGGACGCCGTCCAGCATCCCTTCGTCCATGTTGACGTCGATGACCTGCGCGCCGCTCTCCACCTGCTGGCGCGCGACCTCGACGGCGTCGCCATAGCGGCCATCGGTGATCATCTTCCGGAACACGGCCGAGCCGGTGACGTTCGTGCGTTCACCGATATTGATGAAGCTCTGGGAGGAGTTCGTCATTTTCTTGTTTTCCCCGCATCCAGCGGCCAGTTTCCATCCACAACAGGCGGATATCCGTCCACGGACTGATTAAACCAGTAGACCCAAGCGTCTTCGCCCGTCGCCGCCCCGGCATCATCGCGCAAAGTCACCAGCCCACGCCAGTAGAGCGACTTGACCGGATCATCCGTCAAATCCTCGAAGTCGTCCATCTCCGGCACGATGCCGGCATCGCGCACGCGCCAGCGCAGTCCGTGGCACAGCGTCTCGCCTGCCACCACGCCCGGAAAGCCGCCCAGATCCACCATCCGTCCGCGAAACCGGCACGGCGTCCCGAACGTACCCGCACCCGCAAGGTCCAGCCATGGCGGCGCGCCTGCGGCCCCCTGCTTCAGGAGGCCGTAGAACACAAACAGGTCGCCGCTGCGAACCTCAGCGCCCATCAGGACGCCACTTCAAACGGTTCGAGCCCGGACAGTCTCAGCGCCGGCTTCAGCACCGGCACCGTGCGCGGCGCCTTGCCCTTAGCTGCGCCCGCAATCGCCGCGATATGCGGCGGCGTCGTGCCGCAACACCCGCCGAGCACATTGACCAGCCCGCTCTTCGCCCACTCGCCAAGATGCACCGCCGTCTGGCCCGGCGTCTCGTCATAGGCGCCGAACGCGTTCGGAAGGCCAGCATTCGGATAAGCAATCACGCGCGTATCGGCCACGCGCGATATGGCCGCGATATGCTGGCGCATCAGGTCAGCGCCGAGCGCGCAGTTGAGGCCGATTGCCCAGGGCCGTGCATGGCGCACCGAGTTCCAGAACGCCTCGGCTGTCTGCCCACTGAGCGTCCGGCCGGAAGCATCCGTGATCGTGCCCGATATGATTATCGGCAGATCAATCCCTTCCTGCTCACGCAGATCGATCAGCGCCTTGATCGCCGCCTTGGCATTCAGTGTGTCGAACACCGTCTCGATCAGGAACATGTCGATGAACGGCGCCATCGCCCGCGCCTGCGCCGCATAGGCCTCGCGCACCTGGTCGAACGTCACATCCCGGTAGCCAGGATCACTGACCTTCGGCGACAGCGACAGCGTCTTGTTCGTCGGCCCGATCGCCCCCAGCACGCCGCGCGGCTTGCCATCCTCCGCCTCTAGCCTGTCCGCCACCTCGCGCGCAATCCGCGCCCCCTCCGCAGCGATCTCATCCGCCAGCGCTTCCATCCGGTAGTCCGCCATCGCGATCGTCGTCGCGCTGAACGTGTTTGTTTCGACGAAATCCGCGCCGGCCTCGTAGTACTGCGCATGGATGGCCGCGATAATGTCCGGCCGCGTCAGGTTGAGCAGGTCATTATTCCCGCGCAGCGGCGAGGCCCAGTCCGCAAACCTCTGCCCACGGAAGTCTTCTTCGTTGAGCGAATACGTCTGGATCATCGTACCCATCGCGCCATCAAGGATCAGGATGCGCTTCGCCGCTTCGGCTTCAAGTGCGGGAACTCTTGTCATCGCGTCCATAATCATGCCGCCTTTGTGGATTGGGGCTTGAGGCCCAGCAGCCGGCACGTTGAAAGTGCGAGGCTTGCCCGGTTCAGCGTATAGAAGTGGAAGTCGCGCACGCCTCGCTCATGCAGCTTGTGGCAAAGCTCTGCCGCTACGGTCGCTGTCACGAGATCGCGCGTCTCGTCATCTTCCTCGAGGCCCTCATAGAGCCGCTCCAGCCAATGCGGCACGGTCGCGCCGCACAACGCCGAAATGCGCTTCAGGCCGGTGAAGTTCGGCTGCAGCATGATGCCCGGCACAATCGGCAGCGTCACGCCGCCCGTCCGCGCGCGCTCCAGGAACTCGAAATAGACCTCGGGCTCGAAGAAGAACTGGGTGATCGCCCGGTCCGCCCCCGCATCCTGCTTCGCCTTCAGAAACGCAATCTCCGCACTCCAGCCCTGGTTCTCGGGATGCAGCTCCGGATAGCAGGAGACCGAAATCTCGAAACACTTTCCAAGCTCTGGCCGGTGCGCCCTCAGCCCACGGATGAGATCGACCGAGTCTAGGAACCCGCCCGGATGCGGCTCATACTTCGTGCCCATGCCCGCCGGCGGATCGCCGCGCAGCGCCACGATATGCTGCACGCCGGCCTGCCAGTAGGCTTCGGCAATCGCCAGCACTTCCTCTTTCGTCGCCGAAACGCAGGTCAGGTGCGCCGCCGGGCGCAGCGGCGTCTCCGCCGCAATCCGGCGCACGGTGTCGTGTGTTCGCTCACGCGTCGAGCCACCTGCACCATAAGTCACGGACACGAAATCCGGCGCCATCGGCTCCAGCCTTTTGACGGTATCCCAAAGCCGCGTCGCCATCGCTTCGCTTTTTGGCGGAAAGAACTCGAACGAGACGCGCAGCGGCTCGGCGTTGCGGTCAGATTGTGTCAGTGTGCGGATCATGCCGCCCTCGCTTTGGCGATGGAAGGCTTGATCGCCCGCCAGATGTTGACTGTAAGGCCGGGCGCATCCGGCGCCGGTGGATCAAACGACCGCGGCGCCTCGAGCTTCAGCCCTGCCGCGTACGCCCATTCGGACAAGGCGTCATGGCGCACGCCAAGCCGGCGGTGACCATGCTCAGCCCGCAGGAATTCAAGATCATGCGGCGCAAAGTCGATCACCAGCAGCTTTCCGCCCGGCATCAGGATGCGCGCCGCCTCGGCAATGGCATCGCCCGGCGCATCGAGGTAATGCAGCACCTGGTGCACGATCACGAGATCGGCCGAGGCATTCTCGAAAGGCGCGGCCGACACATCGCCAAACCGCACTCGGCTGTTGCTCACGCCCGCACGCTCCAGATTGGCCCGCGCCATGGTCAGCATCCGATGACTGAAATCGATGCCCTCAGCCTCAACTGCCAGCCCGGAAAAGAGCAACAGCATCCGGCCAGTGCCCGTGCCGAAATCCACCACGCGCCGGTGCGGCCCGCTCCCGGCGAGTTCAAGCAATGTGTCCTCGATTGCCTCGTTCGGAAAATGCAGCGCCCGCAGCGAGTCCCAGTTCTCCGCGATGCTGGAAAAGTAGGTCTCCGCCGAGGCCGCGCGCGCCAGCATCACATCCCGCAACTTGTCCCGGTCTTCCTGAAACTCGGGCGCGTCGGGGCTGACCTGCTGGAACAGCGGGTCCAGAAACGCCAGCCCCGCCCCGGACCGCGCCGCGCGGTAGAAAACAAACGCCCCTTCCGGCAACCTTTCGGCCAGGCCCGCTTCGGAGAGGTTCTTGAGATGATGCGACAGTCGCGGCTGGCTCTGCCCGAGCACCTGAACCAGCTCGCCCACCGAAAGGTCATGATCGCGCAGCAGCGCGAGCAAGCGCAGCCGGGTTGGCTCACCGGCGGCTTTCAGTTTCTCGAGAAGATCTTCGACCGGGCTCATGCCAAGCATATAAACATCCCTTTATATGATCTGGCAACCGGCTTCTCACCGGACAACCGCCATGACCACCCAATGCTGAATTAAGACGGTGGCATCAAATTCTCGCTACCTTGCCGAGTTGCGTCGCGAGCCCGTTGAACCTTTTGCACCTTAACTCCATGTATCAGTCGTTCTTTCAGGAAACTCTCCTATGAAACATGCTGCCAGCGCCGCCTTGGCCTCACTCGCCGTATCGGCGTGCGCGACTGCCCCTGCCCAAGGTCCCGGCGAAATCGCCGACCCGTATGAGGGCTTTAACCGGCAGATGTTCGCCCTGAACAACGGGGTCGACAAATATGCCCTCCGCCCGGCGGCCATGGCCTACAAGACCGTCACGCCGGCGTTCGCCCGGGACCGCGCCAGCGATTTCCTCGACAATCTCGGCGGCCCGGTCATCTTCGCCAACGACCTGCTGCAGGCCGAGCCGTCCCGCGCCGGCACCACCGCCGCCCGCTTCACGCTGAACACGACAGTGGGCCTCCTCGGCCTCTGGGACGCGGCGGAACACTTTGGCTTCGAGGACCATTCGGAAGATTTCGGCCAGACGCTCGGCGTATGGGGGATCGGGAGCGGCCCCTTCCTGGTTCTGCCCTTGCTCGGCCCGACCACGCCGCGCGACCTGATCGGCGCAGGCGTGGACCGCGCGGTTGACCCGCTGACCTGGGTCCAGATCGACAATGACGATGATACCGATGTCGCTGTCCAGGCAGGCATGGGCCTCATAGGCGGGCTCAACGCCCGTGTGCGCTTCGATAAACAGATCGAAGCATTGAATTCCCAACCCGAACCCTACGTCGCGCTCCGCCGGATTTATTCATCTCAGCGTCAGGCAGCGATCGCTAATGGAAAACTGAATGAGGCCGATGCGTACGAAGATCTCCCAGATTTTGACGAATTTGAAGAGTAAACTGGCGCCGCGCGAAAAAGGAATCTGCTCTTGAAAAACCTGATCCGATCTACGCTTGCCGCGCCCCTGGTTGCGGCCCTCGCCCTGCCCGCCTTTGCGGACGCGCGCACCGAAGCCTATGTTCAGAAGAATGCCAGCGAGGCGCTCAGCACACTCAACAACCCGAAGCTGACGGCCGCCGAGCGCACGGCGACATTCAACGCCTACATGGACAAATTCACCGACATCGACGCGGTCTCGAACTTCGTGATCGGCAAGTATGCCCGCCGGTTCACCGAGGACGAGCTCACCCGCTATCGCAAGGCGTTCCGCAACTATGCGATGGCCGTGTACGAAGCCCAGCTAGACGCCTATCGCGGCGAAGCCGTTGTCGTCAAAAGCTCGGTGGACCGCTCGCCGACCGACTCGATCGTCAACACCGTGATCAAACGCAAGGACGGTAAGGAAATGGACGTACGCTGGCGCGTTCAGGGCAAGGAAGGCAGCTACCAGGTGGTGGATGTCGCCCTGAACTCGGATGGCAACCTGATCTGGCTCGGGATCGAACAGCGCGCACAATTCATCGCGCTGCTGGACGACAATAATGGCTCGGCCGACAAGCTGATCGCCAAGATCGACTCGATGACCAAGAAGCTCAAGCAGACGCCGCGCGGCTGAACGCCGCCGGTTCGACACAGAAAAAGAAGCCCGCCCGGTTGACCCGGGCGGGCTTCTTTGATGGTCAGGGTCCGGCGGCCTTAGCCGGCGATGTCGGCTTCCGAGAAGAACTGCGCGATCTCGAGCGCGGCGTTCTCGGCCGAGTCCGAACCGTGCACCGAGTTCTCACCGATCGACTTGGCGAACAGTTTGCGGATCGTGCCGTCAGCGGCCTGGGCCGGGTTGGTGGCGCCCATCACGTCGCGGTATTTCGTGACCGCATCTTCGCCCTCAAGCACCTGAACAACGACCGGGCCGGAAACCATGAAGTCGACCAGCTCGCCGAAGAACGGGCGCTCGCGGTGCACGCCGTAGAAGCGTTCGGCCTGAGTGCGGGTCATGTGGATGCGGCGCTGGCCAATGACGCGCAGGCCGGCTTTCTCGATGACCGCATTGATGGCGCCGGTCAGGTTACGCTCGGTGGCGTCCGGTTTGATAATGGAGAATGTGCGCTGTACGGCCATGGGAGCTTCCTGAATCTGGGAGTTGGGGGTTCGCGCGGCCTATAGCTGGCCGCCGCCGCCGCCGCAACCGCCACGCCCTCATTCGGGAGCCGGTCAGGCCGTACTCTTCTGACGGGCGGGTTTGGCCGCCTTGCGAGTTGCCAGCTTGGCACTGGCAGGCTTGGCGCGGGCGGCGGGCGCGCCGCGGCGGGAGGTCTCGAATCCCCCCGTCATGAACCGGGCCATATGCTCACACGCCTCATCAAGGTCACGCGACCGGACCAGACCACTGGACAATTCGTCGATCCGCCCCGTCTGGGCGAAGGCAAGCGTCAGGGCGCCGGACAGACAATGATAACCCCAGAACAGATCCTGTTCCTGCATGCCAGGCATGGCGAGGCGTAGTGCGTCGAGGAACTTGCGTATCAGCGGATCAAAATGCGTCGCCATCAGCCGCCCGCCCCAACCCGGCGTGTTGTTCACATAGGCGATCAGCGCGTAATAATTCTTCCAGCCTGGATCGGCGAGATGCGCGCCCTTCAGCAGCGGCTCGAGATACGCACGCACGATCGCCTCGACGGTCGGCGCGCGGGGGTGGGCCGCCTCGAGCGCGTCGTTCAGCGCCGCCTCGCGCCACGCGTTCAGCTCTTTCGCGCGCCGCTCGAACACCTTCACGAACAGCTTGTCTTTCGACGTGAAATAATAGTGCGGCAGCGCGACATCGACACCCGCCCGTTGGGCGATGGTTCGCAACGTGACGCCATCAAATCCGTGAACACTGAATTCGGCCTCGGCCGCATCAAGAATGGCGACAGCTCGGAGATTGGTGATCGGGGGAGACGTGTCGCGGACGCTCAGTGGCGGCTCCTCAGCAAAGTCGGCTGGATCAACATTTACTTGGAAGAGAACCGAAGTCAAAGCACGCCGCGCATGACTTGAACGCCGCGCGCACGATCGTTAGAGTTCCGAAACAGAACGGAGAAGCGCGATGACTTACCTTATGCCGGACAGACTGATCACGCCGGAGGCTTTCAACGCTCGCAGCGAAGGCACCCTGCCGGGCCATATCAACATGGTCGTGACGCGCGCCGCGCGCGATGGGTTCGAGGGCTATTTCGACATCCAGCGCCACCATCATGCGCCGAACGGCTTCCTTCACGCCGGTAGTCTCGTCACGCTCGCCGACTCACTTTGCGGCTATTCCACCATCGCCAATCTCAAGGACGGCGCCACCGGCTTCACCACGATCGAACTCAAGACCAACTTCTTCTCCACTCTCCTCGAAGGCCGCGTCCTGGCGAAAACCATTCCGGTCCATGTCGGCGGCACCACGCAGGTCTGGGACTGCGAACTGACGAGCGACAAGGGCAAGCGCATGGCGCTGTTCAGATGCTCGCAGCTGATGCTGAAACCGAAGGGATGAAAGACCTTCCCGCCGCCCTGAATGCGAATCCGTTCTGACCTATGAAGACGGGGCGATGCTCATCCACCCCGAATGCGGGCATGAATGGGCCCAGGCGCCGGCCACAACCGCGAAAGTGATCAAGGATTTCGCCCGTAATCCGCTCACGGATGGTAACAGCGTCACCGTAATCAAGGACCTGAAGGTCAAGGGCTCATCCCTCGTCGTAAAGCGCGGCACCAGGGCCAGGAACTTCCACCTTGTCAAAGGCGACCATGACATCGACTGCAATATCGACGGCATGGGCGCAATGGGCCTTAAGGCCGAGTTTTTGAAGAAGGCCTAAACCCCCGCCTCTTGCCATCCGCCTGCGGACGTCTGCTGGAAGTAGCGCGTCACCAGCCCCGAATCCTTTGCCGCCTTGAACTGCTCGCGCGCCCGCGCCCGCGCGCCTTTGTCGCCGTCTTCGAAGATCACCATGCAGCGCCGGAACGGTGCCTCCACCGGCGCATCGGTGCCATCCATCAGCACCAGCGCGTCGGCATTGTTGGAATTCTTCAGCTTTGCCGACAGCAGCACCGGCTGGCGCGCAGCGTCCAGTCCCGGCGCCTCGGCCTGACCGTGTGGCAGAAACGACGCGTCATCAAATATCCACAGCGCCGCGTCGAGTTTTGCGAGCCGCTCCATGTCCGGCGAGACAGCGAGCACGCGCCATCCCGCGTCCAGGCATTTCTGCATCAGCGGCGGGGCTGCCACCTCAAGCGCGGTGCGCGAGAGGTGGTAGAACCACCATTCCGGCCGGATGGCCTCACTCATAATTATCCATGATCCACTTGTTCAGCAGGCGCGGGCCATAACCCGAAGCCCAGCTCGGATCGGTCGGGGCCTTCTCGCCCTCGACCCAGGCAACGCCGGCGATATCAAGGTGGGCCCATTTCACGCCGTCCTTGACGAAGCGCTTGAGGAACTGCGCCGCCGTGATCGAGCCCGCAGCTGGTCCGCCAATATTGCGCATGTCGGCAAACTTGGACTTGATCTGCACATCATACTCCGCGCCAAGCGGGAGGCGCCAAACGCGCTCGCCTTCGGAAAGGCCCGCCTTGGTCAGTTCTGCGGCGAGGTCGTCCGAGTCCGTGAACATGCCCGCATGGTGATGGCCGAGCGAGACAATGATCGCGCCGGTCAGCGTGGCGAGGTCTACGATCGCCTTCGGCTTGAAGTGTTCCTGCGCGTACCAGAGCACATCGCACAGCACGAGCCGGCCTTCGGCGTCCGTGTTCTGAACTTCGATGGTCTGGCCCGAGGCCGAGTGAAGAATGTCGCCGGGGCGGATCGCATTGCCGTCAGGCATGTTCTCGACAAGGCCGATCAGGCCGATCACGTTGACCTTCGCCTTTCGCTGCGCGAGCGCGCGCATCGTGCCGGTCACGGCCGCTGCGCCGCCCATATCGCCGCGCATGTTCTCCATGTTCGGGCCGGGCTTCAGCGAAATGCCGCCGGTGTCGAAGCACACGCCCTTGCCGACGAGGATCACCGGATTGTCGCCCGGCCTGCCGCCATTCCACTTGATGATGCCGAGCTGGCTTTCCTTCACCGAGCCCTGCCCGACGCCGAGCAGCGCCCCCATGCCGAGCTTCGTCATCTGCTTTTCGCCGAGGATTTCGACTTCAAGACCGAGCGGCTCGAGTTCCTTCACTTTCGCGGCAAACGATTCGGGATAGAGGTCGTTCGGCGGCAGGTTCACGAGGTCGCGCGCCAGATAAGTGCCATCCGTCGCCGCATCGAGCGGGCCGAAAGCGGCCTTCGCAGCCTTCGGATCGACGGAGATGACCGTGAGCCCAGAGAGGCTCGGCTTCTGGTCCGGCTTCAGTTTGGTGAAATAGGTATCGAAACGATAGGCAGCGAGCTTGGCGCCCACCGCGACCCGCGCCGCTGATTCGGCATCCCCGGCGACGATAGAGGCCGTTTTGAAGCCGCTGGAGCCGATCGCCTTGACCAGGTTCGCGCCGAGATGTTCGAGCGCGCGGTTGTCGCGCTTCTTCGGCTTGCCGCCGCCCAGCAGAAGCACCCGGCGGGCATCGAGCCCTTTCGGCAGCACCACAAGGGCCTGCTGGCCGGTCTTGCCGTCGAACCGTCCGCCGTCCAGCGCCTCCGAGATCAGGCCGCCGCTGGCCTTGTCGAGCGCGCCAGCAGCGTCCGGAAGCCGGCCGTCATCATCGACGATGAACGCCGCGATATCGGTCTTGGCGCTTTCTGCGAAAGTGATTTTCATGTGTGGAAACTCCGTTTGCAGCGGAAACTAAGCATCGACGCGCCAAGCGCAACTCGTTAGCAAGGGAATTCACAGCTCCTAACCGCCTGTTTTTCCCCGATAGAGTGTCGCACCCCGCCCGGTCATGACGAAAATCCAGGCTCATATGTTCCGTCAAGTCTTTCAGGCGGTGGTGATCATCGTCGGCAGCCTCGTGCTGATGGCCCTGCTTGCGCAGGGCTTGTCGCGCACCGACCTGATCCTCGAGAACCGGCAATCGGCTCTGACATACCTCTACATTGTGGTGCTCGGCTCGCCGCAGATTGTGGCGCTGCTTATGCCGCTGGCCATCTTTGTCGGCGCAGTCTGGTCGCTGAACCGTATCCACAAGGATTCTGAAATCGTCGTCGCGCAGGCCGCCGGCATGACGCGCTGGCAGGTCGCCTCGCCGATCCTGCGGCTCGCGCTTGCCTGCGCGGTGATGCACCTCGCCGTGAACCTGTGGGTCCAGCCCGCCTCCCAGCGCACCATGCGTGAGGCCGTTGCCGTCGCCCGCGCTGACCTGGCCGCCGCGCTCATCCGGCCCGGCCAGTTCACAACCAATGGTGAACGGCTGACCTTCTATGCGCGCGAGCAGGTAGACGGCGAACTGCGCGGCGTGCTCATCTCCGATATGACGGACCCGGATTATCCAACCGATATCCTTGCCCGCTCCGCTGCGCTCGTCTCGGTCGAGGGTCGCCCGACCCTGCTGCTGCGCGACGCGCTCAGCCAGCAGCTCGACAATGAAGGCCAGCTCTCGATCCTCGAGTTCGACCAGTACATGTTCGACCTTACCGATTTCATGAAGGAAGACGCCGAACTGATCCTCAAGGCGTCGGACAAGTACCTGCACGAGCTGTTTTTCGTGGACCGGAAGGATTACTTCCAGAACAAGCAAGCCGACGCCTTTTTGGCCGAGGCCAATGCCCGGCTGTCCACACCCCTGCTCAACATCGTTATGGCCTTGCTCGCCATCGTGGCCGTGCTTGGCGGCGATTTCAGCCGTCAGGGCTATAGCCGCCGGATCGGCATCGCGGCCGCCGGCGCAACGCTGGCGCTGGTCGTCCAGCTCGCGCTGCAATCGTCCGCATCGGACGATCCCTCCCTGAACGTCGCGCAATGGGCGGTGCCGGTACTCGCCATCGTGATCCTGTCCTGGGTCTATTTCGGCCGCGGCCGCCGGATCGGGCGGCGCTCGGCGCGGGCCGACAGCCTCCTGGCCTCGCGCAAGAAGGCCATGGCCTGATGCCCATGCTGTCACGCATCCAGGTTTACATCCTCAAGGAATGCCTTTCGGGGCTCATTCTGGTGCTCGGCATCCTGCTGCTCGCGATCCTGATGATCGACGTCGTGGAACAGCTGCGCACTGTCGGCGGCGATGTCAGTCTCAGCCTCGTCAGCGCCATCCGCCTGTCGCTGATGAAGCTGCCGCTGCTGATTGAACAGACCCTGCCCTTCGCCCTGCTGGCCGCCAGCATGCTGGCCTTCACTCGGCTCAACCGGCGCTCCGAACTCTCGATCATCCGCGCCAGCGGCCTGTCGGCCTGGCGCTTCCTGACGCCGGTGATGGTCCTCGCGGCAGGGCTTGGCCTCTTTTCGTCCCTGATTCTCAATCCCTTTGCCGCGCGCCTCACGCAGGCGTTCGAGTTCGAACGCTCCCGCCTGCTCCAGATCGGGCAGGAGACGCTGGCCGTCGCAGATACCGGCATCTGGCTGCGCCAGGGCGATGATACGAGCCAATATGTGATCCACGCCCGCAAGGTCGAAGATTCCGGGCGCACGCTGCTGGACGTCAAGCTGATCGAGGAACAGCGCCTCTATGACGGGCGCAAGCCCACCAACGACTACGCCTTCGTGCGCCGCATCGACGCCGAAAAGGCCACGCTCCACGAGGGCTTCTGGCAACTCGAGAATCTCGTCGAGAATCTCCCCAACCTGCCGCCGGAACATCGCGACAGCCTCGCCATCCCCACCAATGTCGATGCGGTGACGTTGCTCGACAAGTTTGCCTCGCCGAACACCATCGGCTTCTGGTCCTTGCCCCGTTTCATCGACCAGACCCGCGCCGCGGGTCTGGATGCCTCGCGCTACACGATGCGCTGGTACACCCTCACGGCCACGCCGGTGCTTTATGTCGCAATGGCGCTCATCGGCGCCCTCGCCTGCCTCAGATTGCAGCGCCTGGGGGGAACCTCGGGTCTTCTGGCCACCGGCGTTCTGGCCGCTGTGGGCCTCTATTTCTTCACCCAGTTTTCAGCGAGCCTCGGGGCTACAGGCGCGGCCCCGCCGCCGATCGCGGCCTGGTCGCCCCCCCTCTTTGTGCTGTTCGCAGCCCTCGCTTTCATCGCCTACCGCGAAGACGGCTAACGCCGCTGCGGCCTTGACACGGCCCGCAACCCCGGACCATTCCTGCCGCCCTCAATGAGGGAATGGCCATGAAACTTGTCGTCGTCGAGTCGCCCGCGAAGGCCAAAACGATCAACAAGTACCTGGGCAAGGACTATAAAGTCCTCGCCTCCTACGGGCATATCCGCGACCTTCCGTCCAAGAACGGATCGGTCGATCCGGACAATGATTTCGAGATGGTGTGGGAGGCGGACGCCAAATCGGCGAAGCGCATTTCCGACATCGCCAACGCCCTCAAGGACGCCGACACGCTGATCCTGGCGACCGACCCTGACCGCGAAGGCGAAGCCATTTCCTGGCATCTCGTCGAAGCGCTCAAGAAACGCCGCGCCCTGAAGAAGGACACCGTCGTCGAGCGCGTCGTATTCAACGCGATCACCAAGAACGCTGTGACCACAGCCATGGAGAACCCGCGCCAGATCGACGGCGAACTGGTGGACGCATACCTCGCGCGCCGGGCACTGGACTATCTCGTCGGGTTCAATCTCTCGCCGGTGCTCTGGCGCAAATTGCCGGGCTCGCGTTCGGCCGGGCGCGTGCAATCTGTGGCGCTGCGCATTGTCTGCGACCGCGAGAACGAGATCGAACTGTTCCGCCCGCAGGAATACTGGAACATCGAATGCGAACTGCGCGCGCCGGACGGCACCGCGTTCGAAGCGCGCCTCTACAGCCTGAACGGCGACACGCTGAAGAAGTTCACCCTCGGCAACAAGGGCGACGCCGACCGCGCGCTGGAGATCGTCAAGACCGGCGGCTATTCGGTGGCAAGCGTCGAGGCCAAACCGGTCAAGCGCAACCCGCCACCGCCCTTCATCACCTCAACGCTTCAGCAGGAAGCCAGCCGCAAGCTCGGCTTCAATGCCAAGCGCACCATGCAGGGCGCGCAAAAACTCTATGAAGAAGGCCGCATAACCTATATGCGAACCGACGGCGTCAACATGGCCGAGGAAGCCTATGTCGCCGCCCGGGCGATGATCCAGTCGAACTATGGCGCGCGCTACCTGCCGGAAAACACGCGCCGATATTCCTCCAAGGCAAAAAATGCGCAGGAGGCCCACGAGGCGATCCGCCCAACCGACTTCAACCTGCGCCCGGACGAGTATCACGGCGAAAGCGACCTGAAGAAACTCTACACCCTCATCTGGCGCCGCGCGGTCGCCTCGCAGATGGAGGCGGCGCTGTTCGAGCGCACCACGATTGACCTCGCCTCGAAGGACAAGCGCGCCGTGCTGCGCGCGACCGGCCAGGTCGTGGTGTTCGATGGCTACATCAAGCTCTACACCGAAGGCCATGATGCGGGCGACGATGATGACGACGCCGAAGGCCGCCTGCCGAAGGTGGCAGAAGGTCAGCATGCGGACCTTCTGAAAGCCGACGCCAACCAGTCCTTCACCACGCCGCCGCCCCGCTATACGGAGGCCTCGCTCGTCAAGCGGCTTGAAGAACTCGGCATTGGCCGGCCCTCCACCTACGCCTCCACCATGTCCACGCTCGAAGACCGCGGTTATGTGCGCATCGAAGGCAAGGCGCTGGTGCCGGAAGATAAGGGCCGGCTCGTCACGGCCTTCCTCGAGAACTTCTTCGCTCGCTATGTGGAATATGATTTCACCGCCGGCCTCGAAGAGAAGCTCGACGTGATTTCGGACGGAAAGCTCGACTGGAAAGCCTTCCTGAGGGATTTCTGGACCCAGTTCGCCGCCGACATTGGCGGCACAAAAGACCTGCGCGTCACGCACGTGCTGGATGCGCTCAACGAAACCCTCGGCGCATATGTGTTCCCCCGCCAGGATGCCGAAGGCAATCCGGTCGAGAACCCGCGCCTCTGCCCGCTCTGCAAGCAAGGCGAGCTGTCGATGAAGCTCGGTAAGTTCGGCGCATTCGTCGGCTGCTCGCGCCACCCGGAATGCAAGTACACGCGCCAGTTTTCGTCCGAAGGCGGAGAAGGCGCGATCAATCCGGATGGCAACCAGATCGGCATCCACCCCGAGAAGGGCGAGATGATCCTGCTGAAATCCGGACGCTTCGGCCCCTATGTCGAGATGGCGAACGGCGAGAAGCCAAAACGCGCGAGCCTCGCCAAAGCCGACAGCCCCGACACGCTTACGCTTACGCGCGCCGTGGAACTGCTCAGCCTGCCACGCGAAGTTGGTCTGCACCCGGAGGATGGCGAGATGATCCTCGCTAATTTCGGCCGCTTCGGGCCCTACATCCAGCATGGCAAGACCTATGCGAACCTGAAGGATCCGGCGGAAGTCTTCTCCATTGGCATCAACCGCGCCGTAGACCTGATCGCCGACAAGCGCGCCAAGGCAGCCGCTGGCGGCGGCCGCGGCGGCGTGGCGGCCCTCAAGTCCCTCGGCGAGCATCCGGATGGCGGCCCGGTCGAAGTGTTCGCCGGAAAATACGGCCCTTACGTGAAGTGGGGCAAGGTAAACGCGACGCTGCCAAAGGACATGGCGCCGGAGACAGTGACCCTCGAAGCGGCGCTCGCACTCGTTAACGCTAAGGCCGGTTCTGGCACAGGCGGCAAGAAGAAAGCCGCCCCGAAGAAAGCCCCGGCGAAGAAATCCCCGGCGAAAAAGAAGCCTGCCGCAAAGGAAACCGGCGGTTAATCTCGCGTAACGCCCTATTGGTATCACTTTTGCAAGCCGTTAAGCTAATTCTCTGCCTTCGCGCTTGAGACCGGCTCTTCGTTTCTGTTAATCAGGATACCGTAATGAACCGCTTTCCTACCTTCCGCGCCCTCGCCGGCGCCGTCACGATCCTCGCCGGCGTCAGCGCGACCAGCGAAGCCGTCACCAGCGGAATCCCGGCTCAGATCACCGATGAAACGGCAGGCGTGCCGGACTTTTTGGCCGAAAAACTTCCCGACGCGCCGCCGGAACCCACCTTTCCAGATGTGTTCCCGGTCTCTCTCAAGATCTGCCCGGTGATGCACGTCTTCAACCGTCCGAAGACGGATGAAGACCTCGTCATGGTCAATTATGCACCGGTCGTCTCGGCGGGCGAAAACGTCAAGCTGGCCACTGCTCCGGTGGCGGAAGGTTGCCTGTCCTCAGGCTTCGGCATGCGCCGCACGCGGCTGCACGAGGGCGTCGATTACTTCAATCAGACCGCCGTGGACATCTACGCAGCCGGCAATGGCGTCATAAAGGAAATGACGTACAGGAACGATTTCGGCAACATGATCGTCATCGATCATGGCGACGGCGTGTTCACGCGCTACGCCCACCTCGAACGCTTCAGCGGCCTCAAGGAAGGCGCCGCCGTTGAAGCTGGCGACGTCATCGGCCTGATGGGCAACACGTCGTCCCGCAAGATCGCACGCCACCTGCACTTCGAAGTGCTGACTGGCGAATGGGGCGACGAAGCGGGTTCCTTCGCGCTCACCCCGCTGGACGTATTCGACCTCCCGGCGGCTGATACCGAGGGCTGAGGCCTAAGATAGCGGTGTTGAGCGGTTGTTTGCTGGAACGCGCAACCGCGCCGGGGAAATTTCCCCGCGCATTCCCGCGCAAACTCGCTTATACGCCCAGCCATGAGCTTTCCAAATCGTCAGACTGTCCTTGATTTCCTGAAGGAAAATCCCGCCGCAACGTCGAAGGCAGAGATTGCGCGCGGCCTCAAGGTGAAGGGTAAGGAGCGCGCCGTGCTGCGCGAAGTGCTCGAGGAGCTGGAGCGCGAGGGCAAGCTGGAGCGCACCGGCAAGCGTAGCTTTGCGCAAACAGACCGCCCGCCGCCGACCGGCCTGGTCGAGTTCACGCGCCTCACCCGCGAGGGCGACCTGATCGGCCAATGCGTTGGCGATTCCGGCCTGTTCGGACCCGAACTCGTCTATGGCGGCCCGTCCGGGAAAAACCGCTCCCGCGCCCCGGCCAAGGGAGACCGCGCGATGTGCAAGATCGCCGGACGCGAGGATGGCGAATGGCGCGCCTATGTCGTCACGCTGCTGGAAAAGCGCGTCAGCGACCGGATCGTCGGCCTCTACAACCGCACCCCGCATGGCGGACGCGTCAGCCCGGCCAGCCGCAAGGAACGCCGCGAACTCCTCATCCAGGAATCCGACCGCAAGGGCGCCGGCGACGGCGACCTCGTGGTTGCCGAACCCAAGCCGCAAGGCCGCCGCCAGTACGGCCCCGCGCTCGGCGTGATCAAGGAAGTGATCGGCCACATCACCGATGCGCGCTCGGCCAGCCTGATCGCGATCTATGCCAACGACATTCCAGTCGAGTTTCCGGACGAAGTTATCACCGAAGCCAAAAGCAAGACACCCGCAAAGGTTGCACGTACGGACCTCACGGGTGTGGCGCTCATCACCATCGACCCGCACGACGCGCGCGACCATGACGACGCCGTGCATGCCGAGGAAATGCCGGACGGCAGCTGGAAAGTGCTCGTCGCGATTGCAGACGTCTCCGCCTACGTCACCGAAGGCTCCGCTCTCGACAAGGAAGCCGAGAAACGCGGCAACTCTACCTACTTCCCGGACCGCGTGGTCCCAATGTTGCCGTTTGAACTCTCGGCGGACGCCTGCTCGCTGAAGGAAGGCGAACTTCGCCCCTGTCTCGTGGCGGAGATGATCTTCTCGAAGGACGGCAACAAGAAATCCCACCGCTTCCTGCGCGCCAACATGCGCTCCGCCGCCAAGCTGGCCTATGAGGAGGCGCAGGCCGCCATCGATGGCAAACCCGGCGGCAAGGCCGGCGAAATCCTGGACACGGTGCTGCGCCCGCTCTGGGGCGCTTACGCCGCTGTTTCGAAAGCCCGCGATGCGCGCAGCCCGCTCGATCTCGACATGCCCGAGCGCCGGATCATGTTCAGCCCCGAAGGCGAGATCACTGGCATCACGACCAAGGAACGCCTCGAGGCGCATCGCCTGATCGAGGAGTTCATGATCCAGGCGAACGTGGCCGCTGCCGAGACACTTGAGCAGATGCAGAGCCCGGTTGTCTACCGCGTGCACGATACCCCGTCCGAGGCGAAAATCGCCGCCTTCGCCGAGTTCCTGCAGACGCTCGACATGAAATGGACCGTCGGCGAACGTCCGCAGACGCATAAGTTCAACAAGCTGCTCGCCGAGATCCGCGGCGGCGATTACGAAGGCATGATCCAGCAGATGGTGCTGCGCTCACAGGCGCAGGCGATTTACTCGGAGGAAAACCTGGGCCACTTCGGCCTGAACCTTCAGCGCTACTCACACTTCACCTCGCCCATCCGCCGCTACGCCGACCTTGTGGTGCACCGCGCGCTGATCACCGCACATGATTTCGGGCCGGACGGCCTGTCGGAACGCTCTGCCGCGCGGCTGGAAGAGATTACGAGCCACATCTCGATGACCGAGCGCCGCTCGATGGCGGCTGAACGCGACGCAACCGACCGCTACCTCGCGATCTTCCTGGCCGACCGCGTCGGCGCCGAGTTCGAAGGCCGTATCACAGGTGTCACGCCTGCCGGCCTGTTCGTCGCGCTCGCCGGCTCGGGCGCCGACGGCTTCGTGCCCATCTCGTCGCTCTCGGATGAATACTGGGTGCACGACGCTGCCGCGATGGCGGTCTATGCGCGCGGCTCAGGCAAGACCTTCTCGCTCGGCCAGATCGTCCGTGTGCGGCTGATGGAGGTCACGCCCCTGCAAGGCGGCCTGCTGCTTGAAATGATCTCCGATCCCCTGCCCGCGCCTGCAGGGCGCAGCGCGGCCCGCAAGGCAATCAGCCGCGACTCGGATGGCACCCGCAGCCACCGCGGCGGCGGCGGCGGCCCACCCCGCCGCAGTAAACCCAAATTCGACAAGCGCACGCTGCCCCCGGGCTCAACCAAGAAGAAGCGGCGGTAACAGTTACCCAACGTCATCCTCCCGCATGTCTTGCTTTCGCCCAATTGGCATTCAAGATGCCGGGAATGTTGAAGCGGGCCTATGACAAGGAAGAAGACGGCGACGTGGTCGTCAGAGGGGTGCCCAGTCCACGGCCGCGCGATGCGGCGACCCTCATCCTCGTGCGCCGTGACCAGACGCAGCCGCGCGTGCTGATGGGCAAGCGCGCCGGCACCAACAGCTTCATGCCGGACAAGTACGTGTTCCCGGGTGGCCGCGTCGATCCGATGGACGGCAAGGCCGTCGCCGCGCAGGAACTCGCCCCCGAAGTCGAGGCCAAGCTGCGCGTGCAATCGCGCCGGGCGCCGCGCGCCTTTGCGCTGACGGCGATCCGCGAAACCTTCGAGGAAACCGGCCTCATTGTCGGCCGGCCCGCCGACATGCCCTCCGCGGCGCCCGCCGGCTGGGAAGAATTCCACAGGATGCGCATTGCCGCTGTCCTCTCGCCGCTGGTCTTCATCGGCCGCGCCGTGACGCCGCCTTACCGGCCGAAACGGTTTGATGCGCGCTTCTTCATGGCCGAGGCCGAGCAGGCCCTGATCGACGAACGGCCACCGGTAGACGGAGCAGAACTGTCAGACCTGCAATGGGTCACACTGTCCGACGCCCTGAAGCTCGACCTGCCCTCGGTGACCCGGTTCATGCTGGGCGAGATCAGCGAGCGGCTCGACAAAGCCGGCGTCGTCGAGGGGCCGCCCTTCCTGCGCTGGAGCCGGGGCGGCCACCAGACCGACCGGATCTGATCACCGCGCCGGCGACGCATTCAGCTTCTGCCGGTTCCGCCGCTCAATCCGCCGCGGGTCCTCGCGCATCGCCGACATCATCCATTGCGCAAAGGCCGCTACCGCCGGCCGCGCCGCATCTTCCTTACGGTGCACCCGGTAGTATGTGCCCGCTGAGAGCGGGGACCTTTGAACGGCAGCACAAGCCCGCGGGCGGGCGGCGGTTCCCGCAGCAAGCGCAGCACACAGAGCGCGACGCCCCGTTCTTGGGCGGCCGCCTCGAGCGCGGAGGGCACGGCGTCAAGCGCCAGGTGCGACTTCGGCTTCATCCCCGGCACGCCGGCCGCCGGGAGCCAGTCCGGCCATCCGGTCTTGCGCGAGCTGATGTGGATCAGGGTCTCCTTTGCAAGGTCTGCCGGATGCAGAAGCCGGGCCGCAATTTGCGGGGCGCAGACCGGCAAAGCGTGAAGGTCGATCAGCTTGTGGGATCTCAGCCTGGGATCCGGCGAATAAGTGTTGCGGATCGCCAGGTCCACGCGCGGGCGACCTGTCCGGACGCCCTCGCTTGCATGGCCTGCGGCGAGTTGCGTCCTGAACGGGTGACCCGCCGGGTGGCCCCCTTCGCCGAAGCGGGGGACGCGATGACCGATCCCGGCCCCTGGATCGTGTTTACGCGGTAAGGTTCGGGTTGACTTGGGCCCGCCAACTCGTCAATAAGCCCGGTTTCCGGTTTCAACCCCATTCGAGAAGGGCCGTCCCATGGCCAAACCCGCCACGATCAAAATCCGCCTGAATTCCACGGCAGATACGGGCTTTTTCTACGTGACGAAGAAGAACCCGCGCACCATGACCGAGAAGATGGTGAAGCGGAAGTATGACCCGGTCGCGAAAAAGCACGTCGATTTCAAAGAAGGCAAGATCAAGTAAGATCCTGTTTCTTTTACTGAACTCTGGAAGCCCGCGCGTCACCCGTGCGGGTTTTCGCGTTCAGGGGGTGCGCGTGGGCTCTTCAGCGCCGCCTTGCAGGTATCGGATCTTGCGCAGTTGCGGGAACACAAAGGCTGACGCCGCCGCGATCCCGACAGCCGCAAAGCCGCCCGAGACGACCGTCAACACCGGGCCGAGGAAAGCCGCCATGAACCCTGCCCGCGCCTCGCCGAGCTCGTTCGAGGCGCCGACAAAGATGGAATTGACCGCATTGACCCGGCCCCGGACGTCGTCCGGCGTCCAAAGCTGAAGGATGATCTCGCGGACGTAGACCGACACCATGTCGAAGGCGCCGATGCATATCAGGGCGAGGATCGACAGCCAGGCGATCGCCGAGGCGCCAAACACCGCCGTTGCCAGGCCGAACAGCGCAACGAATGCCAGCAGGATCAACCCCGCATGGTCGCGGATAGGAAAGGCCGTGATCAGCGCAATCGCGATCACCGCTCCGATGCCGGGAGCGGCCCGAAGGAGGCCAAGACCTGTTTCTCCGACATCGAGCACATCACGCGCATAGACCGGCATCAACGCGACCGCGCCGCCCAGCAGGACAGCGAACAGGTCCAGCGAAATCGCCCCGAGTACGATCTTCTGTTTCCAGATGTATCCGAAGCCGCCGAGGATGCTGGCCATCGTCGGCCGTTCACGGCTGACCTGCTGGTCCGGCTTCGGGATCGAGAAGATCAGTACGATGGCGACCGCATAGACACAGACGGCGCTGGCATAGGGAATATGAGGCGCGATCCCGTAAAGGAGCGAACCGCCGACCGGGCCGGCAATGGTTGCAACCTGCCAGGCCGAGGTGACCCAGCCGACCGCATTGGGAAAATCGTCCCGCGGCACGATGTTGACGACGAGGCTGGACGAGGCCGGGCCGTAGAAGGCCCGCGCGGTGCCGAACAGGGTGAGGATGGCGAGGATCAGCACGGGTTCAAACCGCTCGTTCAGGACGAGGTAGAGAATCGAGGCGGCGCAGCTGAGGAATACCAGCGAGCTGCAGCCCATCACCAGCCGCCGGCCGAGCCGGTCGGCGGCGTTGCCGGTTACGAGAACAAGCGCCACAGCGGGGAGGAATTGAACGAGCCCGATCCAGCCGAGCAGCGCCGGGTCGCGCGTCACGTCATACATCTGCCAGGCGACGGCGACCGAGACGAACTGGAAGCCGAGGGAGGTGAGAAAGCGCGAGAGCAGGTAACGGCGGTATGACGAGTGCCGGAAAGCGGAGAAGCGAGCGTTCATCAGTACCGGTCCCGACACGAATGATACCGGCTGTCGCGCGCAGCTGCGGCGGTGTCAATCAGGCAGCGATGGTCTGGACCCGGTTGCGGCCGGCGGATTTGGCCTGATAGAGCGCCGTATCGGCCCGGTTCAGCAGCTCGGCCATCGTGTCATGCGGGCCGAGCAGGCTGGAGACCCCGGCGCTGATGGTGACGTCGACATGGCGCGAACTGCCGAGCACGCTGAACTCACAGGCGGCCACGGCGCGGCGCACGCGCTCGGCGGCGGCGAAGGCCATGTCGCCCGGTGTTTCTGGAAGGATCACCAGGAATTCTTCACCGCCGGGCCGGCAGGCGACGTCCATCGGACGGATGTTCTGGCGCAGACGGTCGGCGATTTCCTGCAGCACTTCGTCTCCGGCCTGGTGGCCGTGGGTGTCGTTGATGCGTTTGAAGTGGTCGATGTCGAGCATCATCACCGAAAGCGGCTCTGCGCCCATCACGGACCGCTGCATGAACTGCTGCAACTGATGGGTCATATAGCGGCGGTTATAGAGACCGGTGAGCTGGTCGATCACCGAGAGTTCGAGGCCGCGGTCCACCCGGTGGCGCAGGATATCGACATACCGTGTACGGCGCGTCTGGGTGCGCACGCGGGCGAGCAGTTCCTGCGGATCGATCGGCGTCATGATCATGTCGCTCGCGCCGATCTCGAGGCCCTTCACGGCCTTGGCGCGTTCAAGCGGATCGCAGATCAGCAGGATGGAGATGGCGCGGGTCACCTCATTGGTCATGAAGTGAGCGCAGAGTTTCAGCGGATCAAATGAACGAGAAAGGAGCGAAACAAGGAGTACGTCCGTGCGCTCTTGCGCCATGTCGCCCATGTTGCCGGACTCCAGCAGGGTGATCACCTTGTGGCCGTTGTCACGCAGCAGGGCCGCGATGCGCGCGGAGGTGCGCGGGTTGTCGTCGATCACGAAGATGCGCGCGGAGCGATCCAGTTCGTGGGTGGAGGGTACATGCACAGCGCCGGCCCTCAGGCCATTGGCTTCGCGCTTGCGAAGCTCCGATGTGACCGCGCTGTAACGCATCAGCGTGTTGACGCGCGAGTTCAGCAGGAAGTCGTCCACGGGCTTCGTGAGGAAATCTTCCGCACCCGCATCAAGCCCCCTAACCCGGTCTTCCGCGTCGCTGAGCGCGGTGACCATGACGACAGGAATGTGGCTGGTGACCGGAGCGGCCTTGAGGCGGCGGCAGACTTCGTAGCCGTCCATGCCCGGCATCATAACATCGAGCAGGATGATCTCTGGATCATACTCGCGCGCCATACGGAGCGCCTGCAATCCATCACTGGCAAGAAGGACCGTGTGATACTGCGCCTCAAGCTTCGCCTGCAGCAGGCGGCGGTTCGCCTCGATGTCATCGACAATAAGAATGCGCGCACTCATGCCGTGGCGGGGGCCTTGGGCATCAGGTTTTCGACTGCGCGGATGAAGGAGGCGATCTGGATGGGCTTGGAGAGATAACCTTCGCAGCCGGCTTCGCGCACGCGCTGCTCGTCCGTACGCATGGCAAAGGCGGTGACGGCGAGGACCGGGATATGGGCGAGTTTCTTATCGTCTTTCAGCCAGCGGGTGATGTCGAGGCCAGAGACTTCCGGAAGCTGGATATCCATGATGATCAGATCCGGCAGTTCCTTGCGGGCGATTTCCACCACTTTCGCGCCGTCCCGGCACTGGAACGTCTTGAAGCCATAAGCACCCAGAAGGTCGCAAAACAGGCGCATGTTGAGGTCATTATCCTCAACCACCAACACTGTTCTGGAATTCTCTTCGGACATGCTGCTCAAGATTGGTGGCGATTCGCGCGGATGCTGGCCAGTAGTTTTTAGTTACACTATCAATAGTTAACGCCCGTTTATGGCGGGCTCACAGCAGGTTTGAGCCGACGGGCATGCAAAGGGGGCGCAAAGACCGGATGACCAGCCTTTGCCGGGACTGCCTCACTGTAAAATCTGAGGATTTTGACCGCTGCCCGGCTTGCGGCCACCTCCGGGTTGTCAGCCATCCGGCGCTATCGACCCTGACGATTGCGCATGTGGACTGTGACGCTTTCTACGCCGCTGTGGAGAAGCGCGACAGACCGGACCTGCGTGACAAACCCTTAATCGTGGGCGGGGGCACGCGCGGGGTGGTGACGACCTGCTGCTATATCGCCCGGCTTTATGGCGTGCGCTCGGCGATGCCGATGTTCAAGGCGCTGAAGCTTTGCCCGGAAGCGGTCGTCGTACGGCCGGACTTTCCCAAGTATCATGAGGCGGGCCGGGCGATCCGTGCGCGGATGGACGCGCTGACGCCGCTGGTGCAACCGGTATCCATCGACGAGGCCTATCTGGACCTGTCGGGTACAGAGCGTCTGCACGGCGTGCCGCCGGCGGCGAGCCTCGCGCGGCTGGCACTTGAGGTGGAGCAACAGGTTGGCGTGACCGTGTCGGTGGGCCTGTCGGCCAACAAGTTCCTCGCCAAGACGGCCAGCGAACTCGACAAGCCGCGCGGCTTTGCGGTGCTGGCACCTGAGGAGGCCGAGGCCTTCCTGGCCGAGCGGCCGGCGGGGTTCCTGCACGGGGTCGGGCCCAAGTTTGCAGAATTGCTGACGAAGGACGGGTTTCATACCGTAGGTGATCTTCAGCGTGCGCAGCTCAAGGACCTGATCCGGAGCTATGGCGAAACCGGCGAGTGGCTGAAGCGCTGCGCGCACGGGCGCGACGACCGGCCGGTGAGCCCGAATGCTGATCGCAAGTCCGTCTCGAGCGAGACGACCTTCTTCGAGGACACGGGGGACCTCTCCGTGCTGGAGGATCATCTCTGGCGGCTCAGCGTGAAGACGGCGGACAGGGCGAAGGCGGAGGGCGTCGTCGGCGGGGTGGTGACGCTGAAACTCAAGACATCAGAGTTCAGGCCGATCACGCGGCGCATCTCGCTGCACGCGCCGACGCAGCTGGCGCAGGAAGTGTTCCGCACGGCGCGGCCGCTGCTGGCGAAAGAGGCGAACGGACGGGCGCGCTACAGGTTGATCGGGGTCGGACTGTCGGGCCTCTCGCCTTATCATTCGGACGGCACTGACCTGATCGATCCGAAGGTGGCGAAACGCGCCGCCGCCGAGCGGGCCTCCGACAAGGCCCGGGCGCGGTTTGGCCCGGGCGCGGTGATCACCGGCCGGGCGGCAAGGATGGCGAAGAAGGATGATTGATCGCGGGGCTGACTTGCGGGGCCGCGCAGGTTAGACGGGACGTCACACAGTTCAGGGAGCCTGCCCATGTCCACGCCGGAAGAGAAACTAGACGCGCTCGGCATCGTGTTGCCGCCGCCGATGAAGCCGGTGGCGACATATGTGCCGTTCGTGATCACGGGGCACCTGCTCTATGTGTCCGGACAGGTCAGCGCGACGGCGGAGGGGCGTATTCTCGGGCGGCTCGGCGATGACATGGAACTCTCGGCCGGCCAGCATGCCGCGCGCATCTGCGGCATCAACCTGATTGCGCAGTGCAAGTCGGCGGTGGGCGAGCTCAAGCGGATCAAGCGCGTGGTAAAACTGGGCGGGTTCGTGAATGCGGCGCCGCATTTCGTGGACATTCCGCAGGTGATCAATGGCTGCTCTGACCTCATGGTCGAAGTGTTCGGCGAGACGGGCAGGCATGCGCGCTCGGCGGTCGCCTGCCCCACCCTGCCACTCGGCGTGGCGGTCGAAGTGGACGGCGTGTTCGAGATCGGCTGACACATGGCCCAGCGCTTCGATGTTGGCGCATTTGCCTACGCGCACCGCGGCCTATGGCTGAAGGCGGGACCGCCAGAGAATTCGCTGGCGGGCTTTCGCGCGGCGGCGGCGGCGGGATTGGGGATCGAGTTTGACCTCCGGCCATCGCGCGATGGCGAGGTCATGGTGTTTCACGATTCCCTCCTCGACCGGATGACGGCGGCGTCCGGTATGTTCGAGCAGCGCGGGGCGGGTGAACTCAAGACGCTGGCGCTGGGCGCAACGGCGCAGACAGTGCCGGCGTTCGAGGACTTGCTGGGGGTGTGGCCGCAGGATTTGCCCTTGCTGTGCGAGATGAAGATTGACGGGACGACGGACCCGGCGGGGTTTGCGCGGCAAGTGGAGGCTCGGCTCGCGGACTGGGCGGGACTGGCGGCAGCGATGAGTTTTTCCGAAGAGGCGGTGCGGGCTTTGCCGGCGAGCCTGATGCGGGGGCAGCTGGTGATGCCGGTCATGCAGGCAGGCGAGGCGCGCTTTGCGGAGGTCGCCGGGCGGGCGCTGGCGGACGGGATCGACTATCTTGCCGTGCATCACACGGACACGGCGAGGGCGGCGGCGCTGGTGGCGGGAACGGGTACGGCGTTCGTGGTCTGGACCGTCCGCAGCGAGGCCGATCTTGCGGCTGCGCGGCCTTACAATCCGGCCATTATCTTCGAGCATATCGACCCGGCGCTCGCAGCGCCCTAGATCACGGACATGGACGCCGCCCATCCCCGCATCAGCACGGTGACTTCCCTTGCGGGGGTCGATCCGGCCGCGTGGAACGCGGTCGCGACCCCCCCGGGCCTGCCCTATGATCCGTTCCTGACCTGGGAATTCCTGGAGGCGATGGAGCGCTCCGGCGCCGCGACGCAGCGCACGGGTTGGAAGGCGAGCCATGTGCTGGTGCACGATACCGGCGGACGGCTGCGGGCGGCGATGCCGCTTTATTTCAAGACGCATTCGCGCGGGGAGTTCGTGTTCGACCAGTCCTGGGCGGACGCCTGGCAGCGGGCGGGCGGGGCGTACTATCCGAAGCTGCTTTCGGCTGTGCCCTTCACACCGGTGACGGGACGCCGGCGGCTGGTGGCGCCTGGTCCGGATACGGAGCTTTACCGCGCGGCCCTGTTGCAGGGCGCGCTGCAGGTGGCACAGGCAGCGGATGTATCGTCGCTGCACATCAATTTCATCGAGGAGAACGAGGCGGGGCCGATGGAGTCCGCCGGGTTGCTGATCCGGACGGACCAGCAGTTTCATTGGCAGAATGCCGGATACGGTTCGTTTGACGATTTCCTCGCGACGCTGGCCTCGGACAAGCGCAAGAACCTGCGCAAGGAGCGGCTGAAGGCGCAGGAGGGGCTTGAGTTCCGGCACATCACGGGCGGCGAGATCACCGAGGATCATCTCGATATCTTCTTCGAGTTCTACATGGACACAGGCAACCGGAAATGGGGCTCGCCTTACCTCACCCGGGAGAGTTTCAGCCTGCTCCGGGAACGGATGGCAGGGGATATCCTGTTCGTGTTCGCCTATGAGGGCGAGACGGCGATTGCCGGGGCGATGAACCTCATTGGCTCGGAAACACTTTATGGCCGCTATTGGGGTTGCAATGATCCGCGCCCGATGCTGCATTTCGAGACGTGCTATTATCAGGCCATCGACTTTGCGATTCAGCGCGGGCTGAAGACGGTCGAGGCGGGCGCGCAGGGCGGGCACAAGCTGGCGCGCGGCTACGGACCGGTGCTGACACGCTCGGCGCACTGGATTGCGCATGCCGGCTTCCGCGATGCGGTCGCCGATTATCTCGCGCGCGAGCGGGCCGCCGTGGACGCTGATTTTGTTTATCTCAAAGAGCGGACACCATTCAGGAAAGAAACATGACCCTTCACGCCCCCTATGACCCAGCCAACATCTTCGGCAAGATATTGCGCGGAGAGATGCCAAGCGTAAAGGTGTTCGAGGACGACATAGCCCTCGCCTTCATGGACGTGTTCCCGCAAGGCGACGGGCATACGCTGGTGATTCCGAAGTCTCTGGGCGCGCGCAACTTCCTGGACCTTCCGGAGATGGAGGTGGGCGGCTACATGCTCCGTGTCCAGAAGGTGGCGCGAGCGGTGGAGACCGGACTGAAGCCGGACGGGCTGCGCGTGTTCCAGTTCAACGGATCGGCGGCGGGACAGACGGTGTTCCATCTCCACTTCCATATCCTGCCAATGTGGGAAGGCGTGAAGCCCGGGGCGCATGCCGGCGGCGGCATGAAGAGCGCGGCGGAGCTGGAGCCTTTGGCGGCGAAGATACGCGCAGGGCTTTAGATCTTTGAGAAAAAAGGCCCCGCCCTGGCCCTCGCCACGCTTCGCGCGATGAGGGGACGCGTTGTGCTGTTTGGCTATGTTATCTTTCGCGGACAAGTGAGTTGTCGCTCTCCCGCTTGCGGGGCGCTTTCAAGGACGCGAAATCGTGTACGATTCACGACCAGGAGGACGGCGTTCTAGAGGCCCAGCCTGGTTTTCAGGATATCGTTGACGGCCTGGGGATTGGCTTTTCCGCCAGAGGCTTTCATGACCTGGCCGACGAACCAGCCGAGGGTTTGCGGCTTGTCTTTGACCTTCGCGACCTGTTCGGGGTTGGCAGCGATGATTTCGTCCACGACTTTTTCGATCGCGCCGGTATCGGTGACCTGTTTGAGGCTGTGCTTCTCGACGATCGCGGCGGCTTCGCCCTCGCCTGCGATCATCCGCACAAAGACGTCCTTGGCGATCTTGCCGCTGATCGTGTTGTCGGAAATCAGCGCGATGAGGCCGCCAAGCACGGGGGCGGAGACAGGGCTTTCAGCGAGTTCGAGGCCTTCCTTGTTGAGGTAACCGAAGAGTTCCTGCGTGACCCAGTTGGCGGCGAGCTTGGCATCGCGGCCCTTGGCGACGATCTCAAAGTACTCGGCCTTTTCGAAGTCGGACGTCAGCACACCAGCGTCATAGCGCGAGAGGCCATAGTCTTTCTCGAAGCGGGCGCGCTTCTGGTCGGGCAGTTCGGGGAGCGAGGCGCGGATTTCTTCGATCCAGGCCTTCTCGATTTCGAGCGGGAGAAGGTCCGGGTCCGGAAAATAGCGGTAGTCGTGCGCATCTTCCTTGGAGCGCATGGAGCGGGTTTCGCCCTTGACCGGATCGTAGAGGCGGGTTTCCTGGTCGACCTTGCCGCCGCCTTCGATGATCTCGATCTGGCGGCGCGCTTCGTATTCGATGGCCTGCTGGATGAAGCGGTAGGAGTTCATGTTCTTCAACTCGCAGCGCGTGCCGAGATGTTTGAAGTCGCCGGTTTCGCGGAACTTCTCATACTGGCCGGGCTTGCAGACGGAGACGTTCACATCGGCGCGCAGATTGCCCTTTTCGAGGTCGCCGTCGCAGGTGCCGAGCGCGATGACGATGGCGCGGAGCTTTTTCACATAGGCGGCGGCCTCGGCGGGCGAGCGCACGTCGGGCTTCGAGACGATTTCCATCAGGGCGACGCCGGAGCGGTTGAGGTCCACGTAGGTGGCGTGGGGGTCCATGTCGTGGATGGATTTGCCGGCGTCCTGCTCAAGGTGCAGGCGCTCGATCCGGCAGGTGAAGGCATAACCCTTCCCGCCGGGGATTTCGACGTCCACTTCGATCTCGCCTTCGCCGACGATCGGGTAGGCGAACTGGCTGATCTGGTAGCCCTGCGGCAGGTCCGGGTAGAAGTAGTTCTTCCGGTCGAAACGGCTGTAGGTATTGATCTGGGCCTTGAGGCCGAGGCCGGTGCGGATAGCCTGTTCGACGCAGAACTTGTTGATGACCGGGAGCATACCCGGCATGGCGGCGTCCACGAGGGAGACGTTGGCGTTGGGGTCCGAACCGAAGGCGGTGGAGGCGCCCGAGAAGAGCTTTGAGTTCGAGGCGACCTGGGCGTGGATCTCAAGGCCCATGACGACTTCCCAGTCGCCGGTTTCGCCTTTGATGCGGAAGGGTGTGCGGTCGGTCATCTTGGGTCTCGGTGTTGGGACGTGTTGACAGGTATCTAGCGATTGGCGGCGGATGCGCCTAGTCGCGCTTGGTCTGCTGCTGGCGGAGGCGGTCGCGCAGGGACATGGGCTCGCCGGACGCAGGCGGTGTTTCGGGGGCAGCCTCCTGCGGCGGGGCCGGGTCTGGCGCTTTGCCGGCGAGGGTGGCCATCTGGTCGAACGCCGGGCGCCGGTAGAGGGGCGTTTCCTCGCGCGCGGCACCGGGCTTGCCCCTGGGGCGACCCATCTGGCGGTCGATGCGCCAGGCGACGTAGCCCGCTGCAGCAGCGCCGCCCAGCATGCGCCAGATGGCGGCCGTGAGGGTGAGCGGGATGCTGTAATACTGCCAGACGAGGTAGAGGATGGCCTGAATCGGGATCAGCGCCAGAGCGAAAAGGATGAGGAAGCGTCTCATCGGCCCAGCTTACCACCACGTCTCCGGGCGTGCCACGAAGCCAGCTGCATCTTCCAGGGCGCCGCCAACGCGGAAGCAGGCGGCCTCGTCCAGCGCCTTGCCAATGACCTGCAGGCCAAGCGGCAGGCCGCTGGCGGAGAGGCCGGCGGGGACCGCAATGCCGGGAAGGCCGGCAAGGTTCGCGGTGACGGTGAAGACGTCGTTGAGGTACATCTCGACGGGGTCTCCGGACTTTTCGCCGAAGGCGAAGGCGGGGCTTGGGCAGGCGGGCGTGAGGATCGCGTCGCAGGTTTCGAAGGCGTCCACGAAGTCCTGGAAGATCTTGGTGCGGACTTTCTGGGCTCGCAGGTAATAGGCGTCATAGTAGCCGGAAGAGAGCACGTAAGTGCCAATCATCAGACGGCGCTGGACTTCCTTGCCGAAGCCGGAGGCGCGGGTGGCTTCGTAGGTTTGCGACAGGCTGCCGCCTTCGACGCGGGCGCCGTAGCGCATGCCGTCATAACGGGCGAGGTTGGATGAGGCTTCGGCGGGCGCGACGATGTAATAGGCGGGCAGCGCGTATTTCGTGTGCGGCAGGGAGATGTCCACGATGGCGGCGCCGGCTTCCTTCAGCCACTTGATGCCCTGCTGCCAGAGTGCGTCGATTTCCTCCGACAGGCCTTCGATACGGTATTCCTTCGGAATGCCGATCTTCATGCCTTTCACGCCCTTTCGGACATCCTTCTGCCAGTTCGGCGTCTTGATCTTCAGCGAGGTGGAATCCTTCGGGTCATGGCTGCACATGACTTCGAGGAGGATGGCCGCGTCTTCGACCGTCTTGGCGATAGGGCCAGCCTGATCGAGCGATGAGGCGAAGGCGACCATGCCATAGCGGCTGGCGCGGCCATAGGTGGGCTTGATGCCTACGGTGCCGGTGAAGGCAGCGGGCTGGCGGATGGAGCCGCCGGTGTCGGAGGCGGTGGCGGCCAGGCAGAGGTTGGCGGCGACGGAGGCGGCCGAGCCGCCTGACGAGCCGCCGGGGGTGAGGCCCTGATTGTCGCCCTTGCGGCGCCAGGGGTTGATGACGTTGCCGAAATGCGAGGTCTCGTTGGACGAACCCATCGCGAACTCGTCCATGTTGAGTTTGCCGAGCATGACGGCGCCCTGATCCCACAGGTTCTGCGTGACGGTGGATTCGTAGGTGGGGGTGAACTCGCCGAGGATGCCCGAACAGGCGGTCGTGCGCACGCCCTTGGTGCAATAGAGGTCCTTGATGCCGAGGGGGGCGCCGTCGAGCTTGCCGACCTTGCCATTCGCCCTGGCGCGGCGGGCATCGGAGGCTTTCGCCATTTCGAGCGCCTTTTCGGGGGTCTCGACGATGAACGCGTTGAGGACGCGCGCTTTCTCGATGGCGCTGACGAAGGCGTGCGTCAGCTCTACCGAGGAAAACTGCTTCGATTTCAGCCCGTCCAGCGCGGAAGCGAGGGTCAGGGCGGTGAGATCGGTCATCGGGGTGCCTCTTGTCGTGAACCCCGCCTGCTAGGGCCGCCCGGCCAAAAGTTCAAGTCTTCGTGAGCCCATTGCGGCGGCGCCTGAAGGCGCGCAACATACGTTCGCCCCCTAACCACCCGCAAGAAGACCCGCATGAACCGCATCCTCCCAGGCCTGATGGCCCTGCTCGCCCTGGCCGCTTGCGCCACCGCCGCAACTGAACCGGGCGCCCGAGGCCTCAACCAGTATGCCGACGACCCGCGCCTCGGCGAGGAAACCAACCGCATCTGCTTTGCGTCGAACATCGACGGGTTCAGCCTGAATAAGCGCTCCACGGTTGTGCTGAGCGAGGGGCGCGATGATTACATGGTGGAGGTGACGGGTTCGTGCTTCGATCTCGACAATGCGCAGACCATAGCGCTTGACAGCCCTACGGGGTGCCTGACGCCCGGTGACGCGATCATCGTGGCCAGCACGATGGGCGGCGGCGGGATCGGTCCGCAGCGCTGCCTGATCCGCGAGATCCGGAAGTGGGATCCGAAGGCGGAGAAGGCTGAGGGTGAGGCGAAGGTGGAAACGCCTGCGTGAGGCAGCCGGCATCGAAGGTCACGCCGTTGGGACTGCGCCCCAAAAACGCGGGTGGCGCGTGCAGCGGTGCGTGCTAGACACGCAGGATGCTGGCACGACACGAAGGGGGCCGCGCCGAGGTTCGCACCTCGCCCCTGCATGGACGCGGACTGTTTGCTTCGGGGCGCATCCCGGAGGGCGCAGAGATCGGCGTCTATCCCCTGCTCATTCTCAGCACAGACGACACCGAGCAGCTCAAGACGACGCGTCTCTATCATTATGTGTTCTATGTGGATGAGACGGCGGGCGGGGCGGTGCGCTGCGCGGTGGCGTTCGGCGATATCTCGATGTGCAATCACAGCGTTCATCCCAATGCCGGATTTGACATTGACGCGGACGCGCAGACCGTGACCCTGACAGCGCTGTCCGACATTGCGCCGGACACTGAAATCCTGATCGATTACGAAGACTTTGCCGAACAAGCGCTTTAGCGCCGAACATTTTCCCGGGAGGAAACACGAATGACCTACACGGTTCCGAAAACCGCGCTGCAGCTGCGCAGCCATCTCAAGGCGTCGGGCGAGCTTGAACTCTCGCTGGCGGAAGTCGCCGTGCCGGAGCCGGGTCCGGATGATGTGGTGATCCGGGTCGAGGCGACGCCGATCAACCCGTCGGACCTGGGCCTGTTGGTCGGCGGGGCGGACATGGGCTCGGCCGTGCAGGCCGGCACCAAGGACCGCCCTGTGATCACCGCGAAGGTGTCGTCCCCGGCGATGCGGGCGATGGCGGCGCGGATGGACCTGTCCATGCCGGTCGGCAATGAAGGCGCGGGCGTGGTCGTGAAGGCGGGCTCGTCCCCGGCGGCGCAGGCGCTGCTCGGCAAGATGGTCGCCGGCCTCGGCGGCGAGATGTATGCGCAGTACCGGATGCTGAACGTCGCGCAGTGCCTGCCGCTGCCGGATGGCACCTCGGCGAAGGATGGCGCGTCCTGCTTCGTGAACCCGCTGACGGCGATCTCATTTGTCGAGACGATGAAGATGCAGGGCCGCAAGGGCATCGTGCACACCGCCGCCGCGTCAAACCTTGGACAGATGCTGGTGAAGATCTGCCAGAAGGACAATGTTCCGCTGGTCAACATCGTGCGCAAGCCCGAACAGGCCGCAATCCTGAAAGGCATCGGCGCAGAGTACATCGTCGACTCCTCGTCGCCGAACTTCATGGAAGAGCTGATCACGGCGCTGGCCGAGACGAAGACAACGCTGGGCTTTGACGCGATCGGCGGCGGGCCGCTGGCCGGACAATTGCTGGTAGCAATGGAAGCGGCGGCAAGCCGCAATATGAAAGAGTTCAGCCGGTATGGCTCAGGCCAGGAGACGCAGGTCTATATCTACGGCCGGCTGGACATGTCACCGACACTGGTGCCGCCGGGCGTTGGCTTTGCGTGGAATCTCGGCGGCTACCTGCTGACGCCGTTCCTGCAGAAGGTGGGCCCCGAAGTGCGCGCGCGGATGCGCCAGCGGGTGGTGGACGAACTGACGACGACGTTCGCGAGCCACTACACGGCGGAGATTTCGCTCGCCGAAGCGCTCGATCTGACAACGCTGCATGCCTACAACGCCAAGGCGACTGGGACGAAGTACCTGATCAATCCGACCAGGTAGTCGTCGCGGCAGGCTTTATCGAAGCGCAAATTTGCGCTGTATTCCGATGACGTTCCAGCACCGACAAGGACACCGCCATGGCCATTTCGTCTGAACTCCCATCCAAGGACGGGCAACCCCTCGATGCCCTGATCGTAGGGGCAGGCTTTGCAGGCATGTATATGCTGCACAAGCTGCGCGGGCTCGGCTTCAACCCGAAAGTGGTGGAGGCCGGCAGCGGGGTCGGCGGGACCTGGTACTGGAACCGCTATCCCGGCGCGCGCGTCGACATCCAGAGCCTTGAATACAGTTTCGGCTTTGACGAGGAACTGGAGAAAGAGTGGCGCTGGTCCGAACGGTATGCCCCGCAGCCGGAGCTGCTGAAGTATGCCGAGCATGTGGCCGAGCGGTTCGATCTGAATCGCGATATCCGGTTCAACACGCGCGTGTCGGCGGCACACTGGGATGAGGCGGCGCAGGTCTGGAAGGTCGAGACGGATGTCGGCGCGGCGATGCGGTGCCGGCATCTCATCCTGGCCACCGGGTGCCTTTCGATCCCGACGGACGTCACCTTCCCCGGCCTCGACACTTTCGCGGGCGATGTCTATCGCACGTCGCGCTGGCCGCATGAGGGCGTAGATTTTTCGGGCAAGCGCGTGGGGATCATCGGCACGGGCTCGTCCGCGATCCAGTCGATCCCGATCATCGCCTCACAAGCAGCGCATCTCACCGTGTTCCAGCGGACGCCAAATTATTCGATGCCGGCGCATAACGGCCCGATACCACAAGAAGACTTCGAGGCCTGGGCGAAGGACCCGCGTGGCTACCGGGCAGCGTCGAAGGATACCGTCGGCGGCTTCCAGAACGAAGCCTCCGAAGCGATGGCCACCGCGACCGCGCCGGAGGAAATCCGCGCCGAGCTGGAACGTCGCTGGGCCTGGGGCGGATTTCGCATCCTCGGCGCGTTTGCGGACTCGGCGGTTGATCCGCAGGCCAACCGCATCGTGCAGGAATTCATCGCCGAGAAAATCCGCGAGCAGGTCGCCGACCCGGCCGTGGCCGACCTGCTGACACCGAAGGATCACCCCTTCGGCACCAAGCGGCCCTGCGTCGACACTGGGTATTATGCAACCTTCAACCGGCCAAATGTCGAGCTGGTCAACCTGCGCGCCGAGCCGCTGGTGCGCTTCAATGCGCAAGGCATTGAAACGTCGGAGAAGACCTATGCATTCGACGCCGTTGTGCTGGCGACGGGCTTCGATGCGATGACCGGCGCCATCGACCGGATCGACCTGCGGGGCGTGGGCGGACGCCGGATCAAGGATCACTGGGTGGAAGGACCGCGCACCTATCTGGGACTGATGGTGTCGGGCTTCCCCAACATGTTCACGATCACCGGACCGGGAAGCCCGTCCGTGCTGACCAACATGATCAACTCGATCGAGCAGCATGTCGAATGGATCGCCGATTGCCTTGTGGCGCTGAAACAGCGCCAGCAGACCAGCATCGAGGCCTCGCCGGAAGCCGAGGCGGCCTGGTGCCGGCATTCGACCGAAGCGGTGACGCCGACCATGCTGCCGCAGGCCAACAGCTGGTACATGGGCGCCAACGTGCCGGGCAAGCCGCGCATGTTCATGCCCTATGCGGGCGGGCTGCACACGTACACCGAGATCTGCCGGCAGGTGACGGCGAAGGGCTATGAGGGCTTCATCATCCGCCAGGGCGACCGGGTGCTGTCGGAGTCGCGGGCTTTCACGAGCCAGCCGGCGCCCGGGGAGATTCCCGAAAACCTGTTGCCAATCATCATGGAGCGCCTGATGGCGGCGGGCCTGATGCCGGCCGCGACCTAGCGCTTCAGGTGTTCCATGCCTTTGAGGTCGCCGGGCTTGGCGACGGGGGCGCCGAGTTTTGGTTTGACCTTGTCGGCCTTAGGTTTGCGGACTTCCTTGTTGGACTTCTTCTGACCCTTGGCCATTGGCGTGCTCTTTCAGAGACCGGGGCCGGAATGGGCCCTTGCATCAGACGTAGGCTGGTTCGGGGCAGATTGTAAGGCGCGCTATTCGACGGCCTTAGGAACAACGAAGAAGCTGTGCTCGGTGCGCGGGGCGTTGGCGAGGACCTGGTCCTGGATGTTGCCGTCAGTGACCACGTCGTCGCGCATCGGGAGCTTGGTCTCGACGACAGACGTCAGCGGCTCGACGCCTTCGATATCGACTTCGTTCAGCTGGTCGATCCAGCCGAGGATGCCGTTCAGTTCGCCGGCGAGTTCGTCGAGGCGCTCATCCGGCACCGCGATGCGGGACAGGCGGGCAACTTTGCGGACGTCGTCGCGGGTGACGGTCATGGTCGGTTCCTTGGGCGGGCCCATCGGGCAGTGGCCGGATTACGCCATAGGCAAAGCCGCTTCAAGGTCGTATGTGCCCCGGGATGCCTGTTGTTGACCTGTTCGACCTGCCCGCGAAGGGCGTCCTGATCGGCCTCGATCCGGGCACGAAGACGATTGGCGTGGCGGCGACCGATCTCAGCCGCATCCTGTGCAGCCCGGTGGAGACGATCCCCAAGCTGAAGCTGGCGCCGGCGCTGGCGCGGTTTTTCGACGTGTATGAAGAGCGCAAGGGCGCAGGGCTTGTGGTGGGGTTGCCGCTGAATGTGGGCGGCGGACAGGGTCCGCGGGTGCAGTCCGTGCGGACGCTGGTGTCGAACCTGCTAAAGGTGCGCGACGTGCCGGTAGCGTTTCAGGACGAGCGGTACTCGACGGTGGCGGCCGACGAGGTGATGCGCGAAATGTCGTTCACAGACCAGCGCCGGTCCGACCGGATAGATGCGATGGCGGCGGCCATGATCCTGCGGTCTGCACTGGAGCGTCTGGAGGCAGGGCGTTGAGCGCATTCCTGACGGCGCTGTTGCCGGTGATCCTGATTGTCGGACTGGGGCAGTTCCTTGCACGGCGCGGCCTGGTGCCGGCCGAGGCGTTCCGGGCGCTGGACCGGTTGTCGTTCCTGATCCTGCTCCCTGCCCTGATCATCCGGGCGCTCGCGAATGCGGAGTTTGATGGCGCGCCATGGCTGATGCTGGGCGCGCTGGTGGCGGCGCAGGTGCTCCTGGGGGCGTTCGGGCTGACGGCGCGGCTGTGGCCGGGAATGAGCCAGCCTGCGATCGGCACGATCGTGCAGTCAAACGTACGCTGGAACACGATCATCGGGCTGTCGCTGGGCGGGTTGCTGTTCGGCGATGAGGGATTGGCGCTCGTCAGCCTTGCGGCGGCGGCGATGATCCCGCTCGCGAACATAATCTCCGTATACGCACTGGTGAGCCATGCCGAGCGCCCGCAGGGCACGAAGCCCCGGCCGCTGCTGGCGCTGACGCGCAATCCGCTCATCTATGCGTGCCTGATCGGGATCGGCCTTGCGAGTTTTCATGTGCGCCTGCCGGTGATTGCCGACGAGACGCTGAAGATGCTGGCGAATGCGGCGATCGCGCTGGGCCTCCTGAGCGCGGGTGCAGGCGTGGACCTGGGCGCGCTGAAGCAGGCGGGACTGAAGACGTTTACCTGGTCGCTGGTGCGGCTCGTGGGTTTGCCGGCGCTGACGCTGGCGGTGGGGCTGGCGATCGGGCTCAGCGGTTTGCCGTTGGCGATCGCGCTGATCTGCGCGGCGACGCCGACGGCGCCCAACTCCTATGTGCTGGCACGGGAGCTTGGGGGGGATGCAGGCCTGGCGGCGAACTTCATAGCGGCGCAGACGCTGCTGGCGGCGCTGACCTTGCCGCTGACCTGGTTGGTGATCCTTTGGTTGGGGGCGGCCTGAAGGCTTGCCCGGGGCCGGAATCGCGCCTAAACCGCCGCAAATCGAAGGGGCCTTCATGGCAGCGGCGCACGCAGACTACACCTTCCGGCATGACCACCTGCTCGGAATCGAAGGCCTTCATCCCCTTGATATTGCTCACATATTGGACCTGGCGGACACCTATGCCGAGGCCACGCGCGCGGGTCGGCGGCCGGAGCCGATCCTGACCGGCAAGACCGTCGTGAACCTGTTTTTCGAGAACTCCACGCGGACGCTTTCAAGCTTTGAAATCGCTGCGCGGCGGCTGGGGGCCGATGTGATATCGATGCCGGTCGGCAATTCGAGCGTGAAGAAGGGCGAGACGCTGATTGACACGGCGATGACGCTGAACGCAATGAAACCGGACGCGCTGGTGATCCGGCATTCGGCGTCGGGCGGGGCGAAGCTCTTGTCGCGGAAAGTAGACTGCGCGGTGCTGAATGCGGGCGATGGCACGCATGAGCACCCGACGCAGGCGCTGCTGGACCTGCTGACCATCCGGCGCACCAAGGGGCGCATCGAGGGTCTCAAGGTCGTGATCTGCGGCGACATTGCGCATAGCCGCGTCGCGCGCTCGACGACGATGGCGCTGCACCTGCTGGGCGCCCGCGTGCACCTGTGCGGTCCGCGTACGCTGATCCCTCCGGGTACGGACACATGGGGCGCGGAAAGTGCGGGCACGGACTTTGACCGTGTGCTGCCGGGCGCGGATGTCGTGATGATGCTGCGCCTGCAACTGGAGCGCATGAATGGCAGCTTCCTGCCGAGCCAGCGGGAGTATTTCCGATATTTCGGGCTGACGGCGGACCGGCTGGCGCTGGCGAAGGAGGACGCAATCGTGATGCACCCTGGACCGATGAACCGGGGGGTTGAGATCGAGAGCTCGATCGCGGATGGGACGCGGTCTGTGATCACGCAGCAGGTGGAGATGGGCGTGGCGGTGCGCGAAGCGGTGCTGCACCTGCTGGCAGGAGGCCGGGCATGAGCCTTCAGATTGTCAACGCGCGCCTGCTGGATCCAGCGACGGGCACGGATGCCATCGGCGGCGTGTTCATCGACAAGGGCGTGATCAAGGAATTCCGTACCGGGACGGGTGTGTCGTTCAAGAACGCAAAGGAAACGATCGATGCCGGCGGGCTGTGCCTTGCGCCGGGGCTGATCGACTTGCGCGCCAAGACGGGCGAGCCGGGCGAGGAGCACAAGGAGACGCTGGCGACGGCTTCACGCGCGGCGCTGAGCGGCGGCATCACGAGCCTTGTCGTGATGCCGGATACGCGGCCGGTGATCGATGATGTCGCGCTGGTGCAGTTCATCGCCGAGCGCGGGCGAGAGACAGCGTTTGCGAGGGTTTATCCTGCGGGCGGGCTGACCGTGGGCCTTGCCGGAGAGGCGATGTCCGAGATCGGACTGATGGCTGAGGCAGGCGCGGTGCTGTTCACGAATGGCGACTGGCCGGTGGCGAGCGCGCAGGTGATGAAACGCGTGATGACCTATGCGGCGAGCCGGGGCGCGATTGTCATGTCGCGGCCAGATGATCATACGCTGGCGGGTAACGGCGTGATGAACGCAGGCGATTTTGCCGCGCGGCATGGATTGTCCGGCATTCCGGTGGAGGCGGAGTGGATTGGCGCGATGCGTGACACGATCCTCGCGCAGCAAACGGGATGCACGCTGATCCTCGACCAGGTGACGAGCGAGCGGACGCTGGACGAGGTGCGGAATGCAAAACAGAGCGGCGCGAAAGTGTTCGTGACCGTGGCGGCGCATTCGCTGTTCTTCAATGAACTCGATGTTGGCGACTATCTCACCTATTGCAAGGTGAACCCGCCTTTCCGGACCGAGAGGATGCGGGGGGGGTTAATCCGTGCCGTCCAGTCTGGCGCGATTGATGCCGTGGTGTCGGCGCATGATCCTCAGCCTCCGGAGGAAAAGCGCCTGCCGTTTGGCGAGGCGGCATTTGGCGCAGCGGGGCTTGAGACGGTGCTGCCCTGCCTGATGACGCTGGCGGCGGAGGGCTGTTTCAGCCTGCTGGAAGCGCTCGCGCCGGTGACCATCGGCCCCGCCTCGATCCTCGGCCTGCCTCAGGGCCGGATTGCCGAAGGCGCGCCAGCGGACCTGATCCTGTTCGATCCGGGAAAGCCCTGGCTGTGTGACCGCGATCATCTCTTGTCGCGCTCGAAGAACTCACCGTTTGACGGGCGCAGGCTCCAGGGCCGTGTGATGCGGACGTTTGTGGGCGGCCGGACTGTGTTCGAACGGTAGGTCCACTTTTCAGCGGCCCTGGCCGCATGCAAGAGCCGCGGACGGGGACTTGCTGGAACAGACTATGCAGACGGCGTTATTGACGTTCGAGGTTTTCAACGCGCTCGGCTGGTTGTTGCGGCGGCGATCCTGATCCGGCTGAACGACAAGGGCTGGAAAGCGCATATCACGAGACTGCCGCGACCGCGGGAGGCTGCCTGTCATCGCAATACCTGGCGGCCTGGATGATCGCACGCGAGGCAAGCGTAGAGGACGCAGAAGCGGCCACAGACTACGCGGCGCCAGCAGGCGGGACGCAAATTTACATGGACCGGGCGATGGCGGCGGTGCGACCGTTCCTGCCGCAACCCAAGCCGGCGGCCGCTTGACGCCGACCTACCGAGGGGGCCTTGCTCCGGTCTTGTAGGCCCCCTAAAACCTGGCGCGACTGGGACGCGAGGGACAGCGACATATGCCGGAATGGGCACTCTATGCTTTGGCATCGGCGGCGGGGTATCTCGCCGGGTCGATCCCGTTCGGCCTCGTCATCACGCGGGCGGCGGGCCTCGGCGATATTCGCGCGATTGGCTCGGGCAATATCGGCGCGACCAATGTGCTGCGGATGGGGCGCAAGGACCTCGCGCTGGCGACGCTTTTGCTGGATAGCCTGAAGGCGGGTCTGGCGGCGTTTGCATTTACGCAGGTGGCCGGGCGCGAAGTGGGTTTTATGGCCGGCGCGGCGGCGTTTATCGGGCATTGCTATCCGGTCTGGCTGAACTTCAAGGGCGGCAAGGGCATTGCGACTTACGCCGGCCTGCTGGTGTTCGTGACGCCGTTGAAGGGTCTGGTGATTGCCGCGCCGATCTGGCTGGGCCTGTTTGCGCTGACGCGGATTTCGTCGCTGGCAGCGCTGACGGCGGCGGTGGCGGTGCCGCCGGGAACCTACATGATGGGCGAGCGCAATCCGGTGATCCTTGGCGGCCTCACCCTTCTGTCGGTGTTCGTGTTCTGGACGCACCGGGCAAATCTTGGCCGGCTGATCAAAGGCACGGAGCCGCGCTTCGGCACACCGAAAGCCAAGCCCGAAGAATGAGCCTCAGACAGCTCAGTGATGCTGAGCGCCGCGACTGAGTTCGCCTCGTGCGTACACCGAATATCGGACCGCAGACATTTGCGCGGCTGATCGAGCGGTTCGGCAATGCGACGGACGCGCTGGCGGCCTTGCCGGACATTGCGAGCCGGGTGGCGAAGGGGCGCCGGGTTGAGTTGCCCTCACCCGCTTCCATCGAGGACGAGATTGCCGCGACAGAGCGGATAGGCGCGCGGAACGCCTCGGGGCGGGGCGAGAGATCGCGCGCGGTGTGGTGGTGGTCGAAGCCGCGGAGCGACCGGGCCCGCTGATTTCGGCGCCAATAGCCGGAAAACAGGGCCGCCAGGTGATGGCGGTGCCCGGCTCGCCGTTGGACCCGGGCGCGGCCGCAACCGACGGGCTCAGCCGGCAGGGCGCGGCGCGGGTACGCGGTGCGGGGGATGTGCTGGAAGTGCCGACGGGCCTGCCACCACGGTACGTGGCGGCCCCGCCTCCGCCGGCTTGCCTGCCGGAAGCGGCGCAGGGGCCGCGGAGAGTCGACCAGATGGCCCGGGTACGCAAGGCGATGAGCCCCAATCCGATGCCGATTGACGGGCGTCCACGGGCCGCGGGCCTTGCGGCGGCCCGGAGCAATGCGGTGCTGCTGGAGCTTGAAATCGCGGGTGAGGCGGTTTCCTACCCGGGCGGGCCGGTCGCGCGGGCGGTTTGAGTCTCTGTGGCCCGCATGCACCGGCTCCGGGCCCAAAAGCAGGACCGGGCCGCCGCATGGCTGGACGGCCCGCTGGATCGACTCTAAGCCTCTTGAAACGCCGCACGGGTCCTGCAGGGGAAGGCAGCCCGCGCTTAACGACGGCAGAGTGAGGGTCGAACCTTTGGCTTTCTGGTCCCAGTATGCGCTGCTCGCCGGATTTTCGGCCGTGCTGCCGCTCGCTGCGCACGCGCAGGCTCAAGAGGCAACGGTGGCCGACAGGGCGGCGTCTCCCGCTGCAACGGCGGACTTGGACGCTGCGGTGCGCCTGCCCGGCTCGGTGACGGAGATTACGCCCGGCCCATCGGCCGAGGCCGCGACCGAAACTCCCAGTGAAAGCGTGATCCTGGAGGCCGACCGGGTTTACGAGATTTCCGGCGAGAACAGCATCGTTGCGGAAGGCAATGTCGAGGCGCTCTACCAGGGCCGGACCCTGCGGGCGGACAAACTGGTCTTTAACCGCACGACCGAGAAAGTCCGTGCGATCGGCAATGTCATCGTGACCGATCCGGACGGCGCCCAACAGTTTGCTGATGAAATGGAAGTCGGCACGACCTTGTCCGACGGCTATGCGATCGGCTTTTCGGCCCGGCTGGCCGAAGGCGCCATTGTGGCGGCCAGCTCTGCAGTGCGCCGGCCGGACGGAATCAACGCGCTCGAACAAATGGTCTACACGTCCTGCGAGGTCTGCGAGACCGACAAGACGCCTACCTGGAGCATCCGCGCGCGGCGCGCGGTGCTGGACCAGAACAGCCAGATGATCTCCTACCGCGATGCGGTGGTCGAGGTGGCCGGCATCCCGGTCTTCTACCTGCCTTACCTCGCGCACCCGGATCCGAATTCGGAGCGGCGCTCAGGACTGCTGATACCGGATGTGGGCGTGTCGTCGAAGATCGGCACATTCTACAAGCAGCCCTATTACTGGGCGATTTCGGACAGCTCGGAAGTCACGATCGCGCCGCTGCTACCGGAGAATGTGAACCCCGTCCTGAACGTCGACTTCAAGAAGCGGTTCTATTCCGGCGCTATCCGGATTGACGCCAGCGCCACGAACGAGGCCGACTTTGACGGCGATGGCAACCTGTTCGGCGAGAAGCAATTCCGCGGGCACGTCTATGCGAACGGCGCTTTTGCAATCACGCCGGAGTGGCTGTGGGGCTTTGCCGTCGAGAGCCAGACAGATGACCTGTACGACCGTCGCTATGACATCGACGGACAGACCGACAAGCGCGGCCTGTATCAGAACCAGCCGCGACGCCTGCTGTCGCAGCTGTTCGCCGTGGGCCAGGGCAATGACTTTTACGCCGATGCCGCCATCCTCAAATCACAGGGCCTGCGCGGCCAGGACGATGCGGACCGCCTGCCCTTCGTGGCGCCGCTTTTGTATGCGGAAAAGAACTGGGATCTTGGCAAGTATGGCTTCGCAAACCTGAACATCTCCTCGGCGGTCCTGCGGCGCGATGTGGGCGCAGACAGCCAGCGCGTCAGCGCGGGCGCCGAGTGGCGCGACTTCAACCTGCTGCCGGGAGGCTTCACGTTCGAGCCGTTTGCGGAGCTGCGCGGCGATTTCTATGGGCTGGACGAAGAGATCAGCGGCAAGAGCAACGTGTCGCGCGCGGTTGGCAATGCGGGCGCCAAGATCGCCTATCCGATGATCCGTCCCGGCGAGACGGTGGACTTCATGCTGGAGCCCGCCGTCATGGGCGCGTGGGGCTTCTCGAATGCCAACGATGCAGCGATTCCCGTCGAGGACAGCCTGCTCTATGAGTCCGATGAGTCATCGCTGTTTGACGCCAACGGTTTCGGCAACTTCGATCTCTATGAAGGCGATGGCAAGATCAGCGCCGGCATCACCGCACGGGCGCTCTGGAAGAACGGCACGGAACTGAGCACACAGGTCGGCCGGCGTTGGCGCTCGCGGGCCGACGAAGCGTTCAACGTCGCCTCGAACCTCGATGGCACCTCGTCGGACTGGGTGGCGACGACGTCGCTGGATTTCGGCAATGCGCTGCAACTGTCCAGCAGGCTGCGGATCGATGATGCTGAGTTTGCGCTGAACCGCCTGGACCTGCGCGCCTCGACCTCGCTCAAGCGGTTCCGGGGCGTGGCGCAGTATTACAACATCAACGAGAGAATCAGCCCGCTCGGCGTGCCCGACGAGGGCGTGTTCCTTCACGGCGAAGTGCAGGTGACCGAGAATTACTCGGTCATCTTCAGCCAGCTGCGCGACATTGCGGGCAACCTGAATGCCCGCCAGGAAATCGGCCTCGCATTCTCTGACCCCTGTTCGCGCTTCGAACTGGTGTACAGCCGGAACGAGCAGTTTGACCGGACACTTGGGCCATCTGAAAACTTCCAGTTCCGCTTTACCCTGAAATCACTGGGTAATTTTGGTTCCGAAGAGTTCGATTAATCTGTACCGCCCAAGTCGAACCTGCAATACTCAGGCAGGTTACTGTGCTCGTGCGTTGCGCCGCTAGCCGGGATTTGTAAGGTCTGCGCAAAGCGGCTAAACGGCTCCCGCGACGCGAGAATTCCACGGAGGACGTGAATGTTACGTGCAGTGATGATGGCAGCCCTCGTGGCCATGAGCGCGCCGGTCGCGCTGGCCCAGGCGGCGGAAGAAAACCGTCTGCAGCTCGAAGGCATTGCCGCCATCGTAAATGACAAGCCGATTTCCTATTCCGACGTTCGTCAGCGCGCGCGCCTTCTGCTGCTAACTTTGGGGCGGCAGGCGCCGTCTCAGGAGCAGGTCCAGCAGATCACCGGACAGGCACTGGAACAGCTGATCGACGAGCGGCTGCAGCTCGACCGGGTCGCCGAGTTTGAAGTCAAGGTGGAGCCTGAAGAGATCAACGCGCAAATGAGCGACATGGCGACCGAGTCGGGCGTCGGGGCTGAGGGCCTTCGCAGTCAGCTGCAAGCCGCGGGCGTCAACCCTGTGAGCCTGGAAGAGCAGATCCGCGCCGATATCGCCTGGAACCGACTGATGAGCGGTCTCTACGGCTCGCGCATCCGGGTTTCGGAAAGCCAGGTCGATGACCAGATGAACCGGTTGCGCACGGCTTCCAAGAAGACACAGTTCCGCGTCAGCGAAATCTTCCTCTACGCTCCCGACCCCGAGACACGGGTAGAGGCGCTGAAGGCCGCCGATTCCATCATCGCGCAGCTGAAACAGGGCGCCGACTTCCGGGTCGCCGCGCAGCGCATCTCCTCGGCTCCGACGGCGGCAACCGGCGGTGACATGGGATGGGTGACGACGGATGACTTGTCCGACGCGCTGTCGGCCGCCGTGCTTGCCTCGCCCAGCGTGCCCGCCCTGCTGACCCCGGTGGAAGTGGAGAGCGGCGTTTACATCCTGCAGGTCAGCGCCAAGCGCGAGCCGAGCCAGCCGACAACGAAGGTCGACCTGAAGCGCCTCGTGACCACCGATGCGAAGGAAGAAACGCTGACGGAAGCCATGTCGCGCATAAAGACGTGCGCCGACGTCAATTCGGTCGCCAACTCCCGCAGCGCGCTGCGCGCGCAGGACCTGACCGATATCGATATCGTGGAACTTGGGCCGGAAGGCCGCAACCTCGTGCTCGCGACGGATATCGGCAAGGCGACGGAAGTATTCGCCGTCGGCGGCGGGCTCGCAGTCATGTACGTCTGCCGCCGGGAAGATGGCGCCGAAGCCCTGCCTTCGAAAGAGGACCTCAAGAACTCGATAAAGGCGCGCGAGCTGAACATGATTTCGGAGCGCGAACTGCGCAACTCCCGCCGGGATGCGACGATCATCTACCGCTAGAGGGCGCGAAATCGCGGGCGTGACCCAGACCTCTCACCTTCCCCTGGCCCTGACAATGGGCGAGCCTGCCGGGTGCGGCCCTGCGATCACGGCAGCGGCATGGACGGCGCTGCGCGGTGAGGCGGACCTCGCCTTCTATCTGATTGGGGCCCCGGAGCTGATTTCGGGCATGCCGGTGCAGGTGATTCAGTCGCCCGGCGAAGCACTCAAGGTTTTTGCCGATGCGCTACCGGTCGTGGCGCTGGGCGGCGTACCGGCGATCGAGCCGGGTCGGCCGGATGCGGACGCAGCGCCGGCGATCATCCGGGCCATCGAAATGGCGGTGGCGGACGCACTCGCGGGGCACGCCTCGGGGGTCGTGACCAATCCCATCAACAAGGCGCTGCTGTATAACCGGGGTTTCAGGTTTCCGGGGCATACGGAGTTTGTGGCGCACCTTTGCGAGGCGGCCGGGCATGCGGCGAGCCCTGTGATGATGCTGACGGGCGGCGGGCTTCGGGTGGCGCTGGCGACCATCCACATGCCCCTGGCGGAGGTTTCCGGCGTGCTGGGCGATGGCCGGCTGGAGCGGACCGCGCGGGTTGTGCATGCGGCGCTGGTGCGGGATTTCGGCATCGCCGCGCCGCGCATCGCCTTCTCCGGGCTGAACCCACATGCCGGCGAAGGCGGCGCAATCGGCCGCGAGGAACTCGACATCATCAATCCGGCAGCGGACCGTCTGCGCACGGAGGGTATTGCCATCTCGGATGCGCGGCCCGGCGATACGGTGTTTGCCGAGGCGCTGTCCGGTGCATACGACGCCGTGATTGCGATGACGCATGACCAGGGCCTGATCCCCGTAAAGACGCTGGATCTGTGGGGCGGCGTGAATTCGACACTCGGCCTGCCGATCGTGCGAACCAGTCCGGACCATGGGACGGCGTATGATGCAGCTGCGAACGGTACGTGCCGCGCCGATAGCCTGATCGCCGCGATCCGCCTCGCCGCCACTTTTGCCCTCAACCGCCGGAAGGCCTCCGCGTGACCGAACCCCAACCTGCCTTCACCGATGCCCCCGCACGCAAGTCACTGGGCCAGCATTTCCTGTTCGACCCCTCGATCCTGAAACGCGCGGCCAATGCGGCGGGCTCGCCGAAGGGACGTACGGTCATCGAAGTGGGCCCCGGCCCGGGCGGACTGACGCGCGCGATCCTCAACGAGGAGCCAGCGAAGCTGATCGCGGTCGAGACCGACTCTCGCTTCTCGGATGCGCTGTTGAGCTGGCCGGAGGCGGCGAGTGGGCAACTGACGGTGTTGGCGAAAGATGCGCGCAAGGTGCGCTGGGAGAAAGCGCTGGAAGAAGCGGGCGCCAGCGGCGGGCCGGCGATGATCATTGCGAACCTTCCGTACAATGTCGGAACGCCGCTACTCGTTGATTGGCTGAAGGCCGGAGACTGGCGCGGCGAGATGGCGCTGATGTTCCAGAAGGAAGTAGCCGAGCGGATCTGCGCCAAGCCAGATACGGACGCCTACGGACGATTGGCGGTTCTGGCGCAGGCGGTGACGCGGCCCTACATTTCCTTCACCCTGCCGCCGGGCGCTTTCAGCCCGCCGCCGAAAGTGGACAGCGCCGTGGCAGTGTTCGAACCGCTGCCGCCGGAGAAGCGCTTCGCGCATATTGAATTGATTGAGCAGGTTGCGGGCGCCGCGTTCGGCCAGCGCCGGAAGATGCTGCGCGCAGCGCTGAAGCCGTTTGCCAAGAAGCGCGGACTGAAAGCGGAACTGTGGCTTCAGGATTGCCGCATTGATCCAACGGCGCGTGCGGAAACCCTGACGCAGGCTGAGTTCAGGAAACTGGCGGAAAGCCTCGCCTAGTCTTCGCCGAGCAGGCTGCGGACGTGATCCTCAAGGTCGAGTTGACGCAGGCGCTTGAGGCGCTCAGTGAGCAGGATGCGTTTCAGGCGCTGGTAGGCGACGGTGAGGTCTTCGTTGACGATCACGTAGTCGTAGCGCCGCCAGTGCATGATCTCGCGTTTGGCGTCGATCATGCGCCGGGACACCATCTCTGACGAAGAACCGGGACGGTTGGCGAGGCGGGATTCCAGTGCATTGATGCTGGGCGGAAGGATAAACACAGAGACGACATCGTTCGGCATCTGGTCATGCAGCGCATCGGCGCCCTGCCAATCCACATCGAACAGGACATCTTCGCCGGCATCGAGACGGGCGACAGTGTCGGCCTTCGGCGTGCCGTAGTATTTGTCGAACACGTGGGCCCATTCGAGGAACTCGCCGCGGCGGATCATCGCCTGGAATTCGGCCTCGGTCTTGAACCCGTAATCCTTGCCATCGATCTCGTTCGGGCGGCGCGCGCGTGTCGTGGCCGACACCGAGAGCTTCACGTCCGGGAACTCTTCGAGCAGCATCTTGGCCATCGTCGTCTTGCCGGCGCCTGACGGGCTGGACAGTACGAGCATCAGGCCGCGGCGGCGCCCGTGGTCCTTTGGATGTCCGCTATTCGACATTGGCCGATTGCTCCTTGAACTGGTCAATCAACCCTTTGAGGCTGAGTCCCACATTCGTCAAATCCGCGCTGACGGATTTCGAACAGAGCGTGTTGGCCTCCCGGTTGAGTTCCTGGGCGAGGAAATCGAGCTTGCGGCCGGCGGGGGAGCCGGCGGTGAGCAGGTCCCGGCCTGTGCGGATATGCGCGGCGAGACGGTCGAGCTCTTCGCGCACATCCGCGCGGGCGGCGGAAAGGGCGGCTTCGACGGCGAAGCGTTCGGCATCGACCCTGCCTTCACGGTCGAGCTCGTCGAGCTGTTTCTGGAGCTTCGCTTTGATCAGGCCGGGTTGGGTGGCGGCGAGTTGGGCCGCTTCGGCCGACAGGGCGCTGATCTCGTCCAGATGCGCCGACAACAGAGATTTCATCTCGGCGCCTTCGGCGAGGCGGCCCTCCGCCAGCTGACGGATCGCGTCGCGCGCACCGGCGGCGAGCAAGGTCATGGCGGCTTCGTTAGCCGCAAAGTCGCGCAACGAGGCGCCGGTGGTTTCCACGACGCCCTTGATGGTCATCAGCGTCGCAACCGCTTCAGGTGTCGGCTCGGCGCCAAGCGCCTTGCGAGCGGCCTCTACGAGCGCGGAGAGCAAGGCCTGGTCGATCAAGATGCCGCCGGCGCCGGAGGCGAGATCAATCCGCAGGCCGACTTGCAGGGAGCCGCGATTGAAACGCTCGCTCGCCAGCGCCTTGATGTCGCGTTCGAGCGCTTCGAAGCCTGGCGGAACATTGACGCGGACGTCCAGCGAGCGGCCATTGACGCTCTTGGCTTCCCAGGCCCAGGCACCCCAGCTTTCATCCCCGGTGACCCGGGCAAAGCCGGTCATGCCTGACAGCACACCCATCAGTTCGCGCGCTCCCGCTCGATTTCCCGGCGCTCGCACTCGCGGTAAGCGGCGACCGCGCGGTTATGCTCGTAATTGGTCTTGCTGAAAACGTGTTCGCCTGTGATCACGCCGTCCTTGCACTCGGCGACGAAGAAAACATAATCCGTTGCCGGAGGGTTCAGTACGGCTGCAATGGCGTCGCGGCCGGGATTGGCGATCGCTGTAATCGGCAGGCCGTCCACCTGGTAAGTGTTCCACTCGGTGTGGCGGTCGATCTCGGAGCGCAGCAGGGTGCGGCGCTCGCCCTGGCTGTTATAGAGCGGTTCCCCTTTGGAAATTCCATAAACAATTGTGGGATCGCTTTGCAGTCGCATGCCGTTGCGCAGGCGGCCCACGAAGAGGCCGGCGACGAGGTTGCGGTCTTCGGGTTTTCCGGATTCCTTCTCGACGACAGAGGCGAGGATGATGGCTTCCTCGGGCGTGTCGAAGGGGAGGTTTTCCTGGCGCGTTGGCCAGAGTTCCTCGATGACCTGCTTCTGGGCCGCCATGATCTTTTCGACCAGATCAACACGGGTCATGCCCTTGTGGAACATGTAGGTGTCCGGGAGCAGCGCGCCTTCAGGTGGCAGCGGATCCGGCATCGGACCGGAGAGATGTTCGTTCGCTTCGATCTCGCGCAGCATCTGCTGGGTGGTGAGCCCTTCCTTCAGCAGGATGCTATAGAGGATAGCGCGGCCTTCGATCAGTATGCTGAGCACCTCGTTGAGGCTGGCTTGCGGCTCGACGATGTATTCGCCGGACTTGATATCGAGTTCGGTGCCTTCGATGCGCGACTTCAGCTGCATCAGGCGAGCGTCGCGGATGACGCCGTCCCGTTCGAGGCGTGCGGCAACGCCCGACAGGGTTTCACCCGGATCGACTACAATGATGGTTTCGCGTGCCAGGGGGCCGGGGCGCGCGATTTCCTTGTTGTACCAGAACCAGCCGGCGGCGGCGCCCGCTGCAGCCAGCAAGGCCAGCATGAACGTCCAGACGAACAGCGCTTTCAGGAATCGCATGAGGGCCTCCTCTGCCGGACACTGCGGGTCCTTTTACCGTGCCCACCCCGGCCCGGAAATGCACTCACAGCAGACATATCAGCCTGACCGTGGGCCGGCCGGCCGTAATGTCAGGTGACTTCCCGGATAATGAGCGAGGCATTGGTGCCGCCAAACCCGAAGCTGTTCGACATCGCGGCACGCACGCGGCCCTTCTTGGCCGTATGCGGAATGAGGTCGATGACAGTCTCAAAGCTCGGATTGTCGAGGTTCAGCGTCGGCGGCATGACCTGATCGCGGATCGCCAACGCGCAGAAGGCCGCTTCGATGGCGCCCGCCGCGCCGAGCAGGTGGCCGACGGCGGATTTGGTGGACGACATCGACAGGTTCTTGGCGTGGTCGCCGAAAGTGCGTTCAACGGCGCCGGCTTCGCCTTCGTCGCCTTTCGGCGTAGAGGTGCCGTGAGCGTTGACATAGTCAATCTCGGTCGGGTCGATGCCGGCATTCTTCAGCGCCATCTTCATGGCGCGGAAGCCACCTTCGGAACCTTCGGCGGGCGCGGTGATGTGATAAGCGTCACCCGTCAGGCCGTAGCCGATGACTTCGGCATACATCTTGGCGCCGCGTTTCTTCGCGTGCTCGTATTCCTCGAGGATGAGGATCGCCGCGCCTTCGCCCATCACGAAACCATCGCGGTCCTTATCATAGGGGCGCGAGGCTTTTTCTGGCCTGTCGTTGAAGCCGGTGGACATGGCCTTGGCTGCGCAGAAGCCTGCAATGCCGAGACGGCCGATGACGGCCTCGGCGCCGCCGGCGACCATGATGTCTGCATCGCCGTATCTGATCAGCCGCGCCGAGTCGCCAATGGCGTGGGCGCCGGTGGCGCAGGCGGTGACAACCGAGTGGTTCGGACCCTTCAGGCCGTGGCGGATGGATACCTGGCCCGAGGCGAGGTTGATCAGCGAAGCCGGAATGAAGAACGGGCTGACTTTGCGAGGGCCCTGCTCGTGCAGGATGATCGACGTCTCGTAGATCGTCTCGAGGCCGCCGATGCCGGAGCCGATCAGGACGCCTGTGCGTTCCTGGTCTTCATCTGTTTCGGGTTTCCAATTGGCATCCTCAAGCGCTTCGTCGGCGGCCGCGATCGCATAGACAATGAACTCGTCGGTGCGCCGCTGCTCTTTCGCGGTCACGAACTTGTCCGGATCGAAGGCATGCGGATCGCCTGCCCCGCCGCCGCGCCCGGATGCGTAAGGCACCTGAAATGCGATCTTGCAGGGCAAATCCGACGCGTCGAATTTATCGATGGGACCCGCGCCGGACTTGCCGGCGATCAGGCGCTCCCATGTGGCTTCGCGCCCCATCGCAAGAGGGGACACGATACCAATACCAGTGATGACGACGCGGCGTTCGGACATCTAGGACAGATCGCCTTAAATGTGCGCCTTGATGTGGGTCACGGCGTCGCCGACCGAGCGGATCGACTCCTGCACGTCGTCGGGGATTTCGATGTTGAACTCTTCCTCGAAAGCCATGACCAGCTCGACGAGGTCCAGCGAGTCCGCACCGAGGTCATCGATGAAGCTCGCGCTCTCGACGACTTTGTCTGCTTCCACGTCGAGATTCTCGACGACAATTTTTTTCACGCGATCAAGAACGTCGGACATGAATACCTCTCCGGATTATCACTGAGGACTGGTTGGTTTAAACTCGTGTGTTGCGCCTAGCACACACTTTACGACGGCGCCAAGCCCTTGTCTCAAAAGGGACTGCGCAGGGTCAGATCATCGCCATGCCGCCGTTTACGTGCAGGGTCTGGCCCGTAACGTAGGCGGCTTCGTTGGACGCAAGGTACACCGAGGCGGCCGCGATGTCTGCGCCCTGCCCCAGCCGGCCAGTGGGAATTTGCCCCAGAAGGGCCGCTTTCTGCGCTTCCGGGAGCCCGTCAGTCATGGGCGATTCGATGAAACCGGGGGCGATCGCATTGGCGGTAATTGCCCGGCTGGCGACCTCCTGGGCTAACGATTTCGTGAAGCCGATCATGCCGGCCTTGGAGGCGCAGTAATTCGTCTGGCCGGGGTTTCCGGTGACACCGACGATGGAGGTGATGGCGATGATGCGTCCGTGACGGCGCTTCATCATGCCCCGAACGGCGGTCTTGGCGAGGCGGAAATAGGAGCCGAGATTGACGTTGATGACGTCGTTCCAGTCCTCGTCCTTCATCTGGATGAGCAGCTTGTCCTTAGTGATGCCGGCATTCGCCACGAGGATATCGAGTGGGCCTAGGGCGGCTTCGGCCCGGCCGACGAGCGCATCGACGGCCGCGGGGTCCGACAGATTGCACGGCACGATCGCGGACTCGCCTCTCAGGGTCGCGGCGACCTCCTGCAGTACCGACTCGCGTGTGCCCGAGAGGGCGACCTTTGCCCCGGCTTCAGACAGGGCCTGAGCGATGGCGCGGCCAATGCCGCCCGAGGCGCCGGTGACGAGGGCCGTGCGGCCGGTGAGGTCGAACATGGGAAGCTCCCTGATGAGCAGATTGAACCCGAGGGGCTTACGGCAGGTCAGCGCATGCCGTCAAACCGTGCTGCAGCATGACTGAGGCGATCAGCTTTCGCCGCGCAGCGCCTTCGCGAAGGCTTCGAGGTCCTCGGGGTTGCCGAGGGTAAAGCCGGCCAGGGATTTCTCGATGCGGCGCTGCATGACAGTGAGCACTTTGCCATTGCCGGTCTCGGCGGTCATCGTCACGCCTTCGCGCACCATGAACTGGACGGACTCGGTCCAGCGCACGCGGCCGGTGACCTGCTTCACGAGGTTCTGGCGGATGGTTTCGGGATCCGTGACCGCGTTGGCGGAGACGTTGGCGACGAGGGGCGCGCCGGGGGCATGGATGGTCGTATTCGCCAGAGCCTCAGCCATCGCGTCAGCAGCGGGTTGCATGAGCGAGCAGTGGAAAGGCGCAGAGACGTTAAGCGCCATAGCTTTCTTGACACCATTGGCCTGCGACCAGGCGACGGCGGCGTCGATAGCGGCTTTGGAGCCCGAGATGACGAGTTGGCCGGGGGCGTTGTCGTTGGCGATCTCGCAGGCGGCGCCCGCGGCGCGCCCGGCCGCACAAGCGGCTTCAGCCTGGTCGACGTCCGCGCCGAGGAGGGCCGCCATCGCGCCCTCACCGGGCTTCACAGCGGACTGCATGGCGTTGCCGCGGATACGCAGGAGGCGAGCGGTGTCGGCGAGGCTAATTGAGCCTGCAGCCGCGAGGGCCGAATACTCGCCGAGAGAGTGACCGGCCACGAAGGCGGCGTCCTTCACGGTGATGCCGAACGTCGCCTCGAGCGCACGGTACGCGGCCACAGAATGCGCCATCAGGGCGGGCTGGGCGTTTGAGGTGAGGGTGAGTTCGGCGAGGTCGCCGCCCCACATCAGGCCGGAAAGGTCCTGGCCGAGGGCGGCGTTAACTTCCTCGAACACGGCCTTGGCGGCCGGAAAGGTCTCGGCGAGGGCCCGGCCCATGCCGATCTCCTGGCTGCCCTGACCCGGAAAGATGAATGCGAGTGTCATATGGTTACCGGGCCTCCCCCTGTTTTGGCGGTGCTAAAGCGCGCCCTCCCGGCATGCAAGCGCTTGAAATCTGTGGCCAGATGGGCTTTAGACCCCCCTTCGCAGCAAGGTGCGGTCCTCAAGTCCCCGGAATGAGCCGGAAAAAGAGGGGCCATCGCTGGTCCGGTACTCCCGCCCGCCAGCGCCGCATCTTCGAATTTTGGGAATGAAAACATGGCACTGTACGAACACGTCGTGATTACACGACCTGACATTTCGCCGGCGCAGGTGGACACGTTCATTGAAGAAATGAGCACCTTCCTCACCGAAAAAGGCGCAAAAGTCGGAAAGACCGAGTATTGGGGCCTTCGCAGCCTCGCCTATCCGATCAAGAAACAGCGCAAGGGCCACTACTCGCTTATCAATATCGATGGGCCGGCTGAAGCGATACACGAACTTGAACGCCGCCAACGCATCTCGGAAGACGTAATGCGTTACCTGACCGTCCGCGTCGAAACGCTGTCCGACGAGCCCTCACCGGTTCTGTCGCGCAAAGAGCGCCGTCCGCGCGACTAAGGGAGAGGAAGAGATCCGATGGCACAGAAAATCAACATCACGAACATTCCGGCACGCCGTCCGTTCGGACGCCGCCGCAAGGTGGACCCGTTCACAGGCGAGCACGCGCAGGAAATCGATTACAAAGACGTCAAGATGCTGCAGCGCTACATCTCCGAAAAAGGGAAGATCGTGCCGAGCCGCATCACTGCCGTGAACCTGAAAAACCAGCGCAAGCTGGCCCAGGCGATCAAGCGCGCCCGCATGCTGGCGCTCATCCCGTTTGAAGTGAAGTAAGGAGAGACCCATGCAAGTTATTCTCCTTGAGCGCATCGAACGGCTCGGCAAGATCGGCGACGAAGTCCGCGTCAAGAACGGCTTCGCGCGCAACTTCCTGATCCCGCAAGGCAAGGCGCTGGTCGCCAATGACCGCAACCGCAAGCGCTTCGAACATGAGCGTGAAGCGATCGAGGCCCGCAACGCAGCGGCCCGCGACGCGGCCAAGAGCGACGCTGAAAAGCTGGAAGGCGCCGTCTTCGTCCTGATCCGTCAGGCCGGCGAAACCGGTCAGCTTTACGGGTCGGTCTCCGCCCGTGACGTGGCCGACGCTGCTGAAGCGTCCGGCCACCAGGTGCCCCGCAGCGGCGTGCGCCTCGACAAGCCGATCAAGTCGATCGGTCTGTTCGACGTCTCGATCCGCCTGCACGCCGAAGTCGCCGTGAAGGTTCAGGTCAACGTCGCACGTTCGCCGGAAGAAGCCGAACGCCAGGGGAAAGGCGAGAATATCGCCGAAGCCCTGCAAGCGGCGAACGCTGCGTTTGCTGCCGAACAGGCAGGCGAACTGGCCGAAGCGGCCGCAGAGCGCGGGCCGGCCGGCGACGACGACTAAGTCCTCGTCCCCGCCCCAACGAACAAAAGCCGCGGCCCGAAAGGACCGCGACTTTTTTCTTGTGATTCGTTTCGGGAAAACGCGGATTCGGTCCGCGCCAATCTCGCGTCGTTGGGGTAAACCAGCCGTATGAACCAGCAAACGAGCAGTCACACCCCAGTCGTCTCACCGCACAACCTCGCCGCCGAAGCCGCCGTGCTGGGCGCGGTGCTGTTTGACAACAACGTATACCAGTACATTGCCGACATCCTGCGGCCGGGCGATTTCTATGCGCCTGCGCACCAGCTGCTCTACGAAGTCTCATCGACCATGATCCAGACCGGCCGGGTGGCCGATGGCGTGACGCTACGCGAGCATTTCGAGCAGAAGGAAAAGCTGACCGAGATCGGCGGCGGCAAGTATCTCGTGGACCTGCTGGACGCGGCCGCCTTCGGGCCAGAGGTGAAGGATTATGCGCGCATCATCCGGGACCTGGCGATCCGTCGCGAGCTGATCCGGGTTGGCGCAGGGATCCAGTCGCAATCGCTGACGCCGGAGGACGAAGACACCGGCTCGAGCCTCATCAACAAGGCGGAGCGCGCGCTGTTCGAACTGGCAGAGCGCGGTAGTTCGGAGCGCGGCTTTTCCAGCTTCGCCGAAGCGATGGCGGAATCATTGCTGACCGCCGAAGCTGCCTTCAAGCGCGGCGGCAAGATCGCCGGCATCCCGACCGCGCTGCGCGATCTCGACGAGCAGCTGGGCGGTTTCCACCGATCAGACCTTCTCATTCTCGCGGGCCGTCCGTCGATGGGGAAGACCTCGCTCGCGACCAACATCGCGTACAATGCTGCGGCGGCTTACCGCTACGAGACGCAGGAAGACGGATCACGCAAGACAATCGATGGCGGAATTGTCGCCTTCTTCTCACTGGAGATGTCGAGCGAGCAGCTCGCGACACGTATCCTCGCAGAGCGGACGGGTATCAACTCGCACGACATCCGGCAGGGCAAGCTGTCGAAGGCAGACTTCGAACGCCTGTCTGAAGCGACCGCAGAGTTGCAGAACCTGCCCCTTTACATCGATGATACCGGCGCGATTTCCATCAGTGAACTGACAGCGCGCGCACGGCGCCTGCGCCGCTCCACCGGGCTTGACCTGATCGTGATCGACTACCTGCAGCTGATCACGACCTCTTCGAACTCCAATGCCAACCGGGTGCAGGAAGTGACGCAGATCACCACGGCGCTGAAGGCGCTGGCGAAGGACCTGAACGTGCCGGTTCTGGCGCTGTCGCAGCTCTCGCGGGCGGTGGAACAGCGTGACGACAAGCGGCCACAGCTGTCGGACCTGCGGGAATCGGGATCGATCGAGCAGGACGCCGATATCGTGATGTTCGTGTTCCGTGAGGAGTATTACCTCGCGCGAACCGAGCCGCCGGCAGACCCGAACGATCCGTCCTCGAACGAAAAATGGAAAGCCTGGCGCACCCGCATGGACCAGGTATTCGGCACGGCCGAGGTGATCGTCTCGAAACAGCGCCACGGACCGATCGGCACGGTGAAGCTCGCCTTCGATTCGCGCCTGACGCGGTTCGGAAACCTCGAGTTCGACGCCTCCAGAGGGCTCGACCGGTTCGAATAGGCCGCGCAGATGCAGCTGGTTTTCGTCTATGAGCCGCTGGCGGCGGGCAAGTACGCGGTCTCCAAGCTTCTATCCGAGTTTACCGGACTGCCCCAGTCATCGTCCTCGGGCTTCGCGCGGCGCCAGGCTGGCGATCCATAAGTGGCCGGAAGACCCACTTCGCCCATCGATCCGGGCCAGCGCGAGACACCTCCCATCAGGAAGGTGACAAGCCCGATGACGCCCATCATGAGGCCGACGACGGTGGACCAGAATTTGGGTCTGTCGGACATTGCCGCTTCCCCAAGCCCCGGAAGCTTGGTTGTCCCTCGTAGCGGGGCACGGTCAAGATCAGCCCAGCGCGGCGTGCAGGAGTTCGAGCGCTTCGAGCGCAAACAGGCGCATGTTTTCGGGGCGGTCCGTGAGCCCGGTCTCCAGCGTGCGAGAGACTTCGAGCTTGCCGGGGCCGGCGAGCGCCACGCAGGTGTGGCCCGCCGCGTCGCCATAGCCATTGCCGGCTGGGCCGGAGGCGCCGGTTTCGCAGAGGCCCCAATGGGCGTCGAGCTTGCCGGCGATCGTGCGCGCGAGGAGGCGGGCATAGGGCTCGGTGGACGAGCGCATGTCGCCGAGGTCGGCCTTTCCGAGACCCAGGAGGCCGCGGAAGGCCTGCGGTGTGTAGATGACCCCGCCGCCCCGGTACCAGGCCGAGGCGCCGGGAGCAGCGAGAATGGCGGCTGAGATCAATCCGCCCGAGGAGGATTCAGAGATGGCGACCGTTTCGCCGCGCGCTTTCAGGCGCGCGCCGATATCGGCTGCCAGGGGCAGAAGCGACTCCATGCCTCAGTCCTTATCGCCGATCCATTCGAACTCGCGCTCTTCCCACCAGGGGAAGAATTTCGGCATGCCGTCGGAAACCCTGACCGGATAGGTCGGCGTGCGCTTCTCGAGGAAGCTCATCACGCCCTCTTTTGCATCCGGCGTCTTGCCGCGTGAGTAGATGGCGGCAGAGTCCACGATGTGGGCGTCCATCGGGTGCGACGCGCCGAGCATGCGCCACATCATCTGGCGGGTGAGCGCGTTAGAGACCGGGGCAGTATTGTCGGCGATTTCCTTCGCCAGAGCGCGGGCAACAGCCAGAAGCTCCGCCTGCGGAACAACGCGGGAAACGAGGCCGCCGCTGAGCGCTTCGGAGGCCGGGAAGACGCGGCCGGTATAGCACCATTCCAGCGCCTGCTGGATGCCGACGAGGCGCGGCAGGAACCAGCTGGAAGCCGCTTCCGGGTTGATGCCGCGCTTGTTGAAAACGAAGCCGAAGCGGGCGTTGTCAGAGGCGATGCGGATGTCCATCGGCAGCTGCATGGTGACGCCGATGCCAACGGCGGCGCCGTTGATGGCGCCGATGACGGGCTTCAGGCTTTCGAAGATGCGCAGGGTGACGCGGCCGCCGCCATCGCGCTGAATGTCTACCGTTTCGGTGCGACCTTTTTCGCCGGTCGAGGCCCGGGCGTCATAGTCAAACGTCTTGGCGCCGGCGGAGAGGTCTGCGCCCGCGCAGAAGGCTTTCTCGCCGCTGCCGGTGACGATGACGGCGCGAACCGCGTCGTCCTTGTCGGTGATGTCGAAGGCTTCGATTATTTCGAGCATCATCGTGCCGGTGAAGGCGTTCATCTTGTCGGGACGGTTGAGGGTGAGCGTGGCGATGCCGTCCTCGACGTCGAGAATGATTTCCTTGAACTCTTTCGGGCGGGCCATGCGCGTATCCTCCGGCTGATGGGCGTTGGGTGCGACAAGAGGCCCCTTCCCTTGCGTCCGTCAAGCGTTGCCCCGAGGGGTGACGAGGGCGTCATTTTTGAGTAGCGCTGAACGTATGGAACCTGTGCCCCTGCCCGAAGTCACCACACTCGCCGCTCCGTTTTTCGTGTTGTCGGTCGCGCTCGAATGGTGGGCGGTGAAGACCGGCCGCGCGTCGGGGCGCTACGAGACGAAGGACGCGTTCGCCTCGATGGCGATGGGGATCGGCAACCTCGTCGTGAATACGCTGACGGCGGCGATCTTCGTCTGGATGATGGCGCTGCTCTGGCCGTACCGGATCGCGACGCTGCCGTTTACCGTGTGGACGTTCATCGCCGCCTTCGTGCTGTATGATTTCGTTTACTATTGGAAGCACCGGTTTGCGCACAGGATGCGCTGGTTCTGGATGGAGCATGTGACGCACCATTCCTCCGAGCATTACAACCTGACGACCGCTCTCCGGCAGCCTTGGTTCGGGCCGTTCACGGGGCTGATCCTGCTCGGCCTGCCGATGGTCTGGATCGGGTTTCACCCTTACGTAATCGCGTTCGTCGGGGGGCTTAATCTCCTTTACCAGTTTTGGATTCATACTGAGGCGGTGGGGCGGATGCCGGGGTGGTTCGAGGCGGTGTTCAATACGCCTAGCCATCACCGGGTGCATCATGCGACGAACGCGCGTTATCTCGACGCGAACTATGCTGGCGTCTTCATCATCTGGGACAAGATGTTCTCCAGCTTTGTGCCTGAACTGGAACGCGAAAAACCTGTTTACGGGATCGTCAAGCCGGTGGGGACGTACAACCCGTTCTGGATCGCGTTCCATGAGCTGGGGGGGATGCTGCGCGATTGTGCGCGCGACGGGTTGCGGCCTTGGCGGTGGCTCGGACGGGCGGTGAACCCTCCCGGATGGAGTCCAGATGGTGTTTACAACCGGTCTGCAGACTTGAAGCGCGCTTATGTTGCGGCTCATCCCGATCAGGCTGGGCAACCAGGACTTCCGAAATGACGACGACGACAGATCTCGCCCAGCGCTAATGCGCTATCTTCAACGCCAAGGACTGGGCCAGGATGGCGGCGTGCGGGCCGGCGCTGGTGGCCGACCTGCCGGCTGGCGGGACAGGTTACCTCGAGGCAGCGAAGGGCTACCGGTACACGATCGCGGCCGGAGAGGTGACCCGTAAGGATGACCCGTTCACCGGCGCACGGCCGGGACGACGGGTGCGGTCCACACAATTTGAAGCGGGCCGGAAGCTCGCGGCCGAACAGGCCGCGGCGCCTCCCGCTGCGTAAATCGTGGACAGGCGGCGGCAGGCCGTTAGAAAAACCGGCCGACATGAAACTCTAGACCGGGGCCGGTTTGCCTATGCAACACATTTCCATGGGATTCGCTGCGATCCTTGCGCTCACGCTGGCCGCCTGCACGCCGGATGCGCCGCCGCCCGTCACCGAGTTGCCGCCGCCGGATCCCGTCATGATCGAGTTGCACCTGCTCTCTCTTGCATCGGACGACCTCGAAGGGCGTGAAGCCGGAACGCCGGGCTATGATCTTGCGGCGGACTATGTGGCCAGGCAATTCAAGTTGATGGGCCTCGCCCCAGCCGACACGGACGGCTCATACTTCCAGCCGATCTCGTTTGTCCGCTCCGTTCGCGGGACGGACGGGCGAAAATTTGAAGCGAAGGACGCGAGCGGCAAATTGCTGCCTTTCACCGAGAATGTGAACGTCGCCATCAACGGATCACTGCGCGGAGCGCAGACGGCTGCAGAGGGCCAAGCGGTGTTCGTGGGCTTCGGCATCGTCGCCCCGGACCTTGGCCGCGATGACTATGCCGGCCTCGACCTCAACGGCAAGGTGGCCGTGATGCTGAGCGGCACGCCGAAGGAACTGCAGACTGAGGAGCGCGCCTTCTATGGTACACGCAAGGCGAAGAACGCGTCGGACCGCGGCGCCATAGGGATCGTCACGCTCGAGACGCCGACGAGCAGAAGCGTTTACCCGTTCCAGCGGCTGATCGCCGAAGGCCGCCTTGACGGGGCGAATCTCGCCTGGACGCAGGCGGACGGATCGCCCTATTCGATCGCCCCGAACATCGTCACGACAGCCACCGTATCCCTTGAAGGCGCAGCACCGCTGTTTACAGACGCCCCGAAAAGTTGGGAGGAAATCGTTGCTGCCGCAGAGGCAGACGGCGGCGCGGTGGCCGGCTTTGACCTGCCGCTGACGATCTCGATGGCGCAGCGCTCCACGCTCGACTCCGTCAAATCTGCAAACGTGATCGGCATGATCGAAGGCACTGACCCCGAGCTCAAGGACGAGGTGATCGTGCTGAGCGCACACCTCGACCATATCGGCATTCTGAAGACCATCGAAGAGGATGTGATCAATAACGGCGCGCTCGACAATGCCAGCGGTGTCGCAACGATGCTGGACGCAGCGCGGATGCTGAAGAACGGGCCGCCTCTGCGGCGCACGGTACTGTTTGCCGCCGTCACCGCTGAGGAAAAGGGCCTGCTGGGCGCGCAATACTTCGTGAACAATCCGACCGTTCCGGCAGGCTCCATAGTCGCCAACGTCAATCTGGACATGCCGATCCTGACCTATGACTTCACGGATGTGATCGTGTTTGGAGCCACGCGCTCGACGATAGCCGTGGCCGTCGAAGCGGCCGCCAGGGAAATGGGAGTCGCACTCAGCCCTGACCCGGTGCCGGATCAGGGTCTTTTTACGCGGTCAGACCATTTCCGGTTCGTCGAGGCCGGCATTCCGTCCGTATACCTCAACCCCGGCTTCCAGAACGGCGGGGACAAGGCGTTTGCCGATCACATGGCGAAAAACTATCATCGGCCCTCGGACGATATGGCGAACAACCTGGACTTTGAGGCAGGCGCCAGGTTTTCTGAGCTGAATGCGCGCGTCGCGCTGGCGCTGGCCAACCAGGACGTGCGCCCGCTCTGGAAGAAGGATGACTTCTTCGCGCGCCAGTTCAACGGCCCGATGGAACCCTGATACAACTCACAAGGACAGCCCCGGAGGATACCTCATGCATCCCTTTCATCATGCCAGAACCCACCCAGACAAGGCAGCGATCATCATGTCCGGAACGGGCGAGACGATCACGTTCAAGCAACTCGACGAACGCTCAAACCGGATTGCGCATGCGCTGCGTGCGGCGGGCTGCGCGCCCGGCGACACGATCGCCATCTTCGCCGAGAACTCGCCGCGATACTTCGAAATCTGCTGGGCAGCGCAACGCGCAGGGCTCTACTACGTGGCCGTCTCCTCGCGCCTGACGACACCGGAAGTGACTTACATCATCGAGGATTCCGGCGCGAAGCTGCTGATCGCCAGCGCCTCCAAGGGCAGCACCGCGAAGGAAGTGAAAGCGACGACGGGCCTGAAGGATAACTGGTCGATCGATGGGGCGATTGACGGCTTCGCCGAGATGGAGCGTCATGTCGCCAGTTTCCCGGCGACCCCGATTGCCGACGAGATGGCAGGTACAGACATGCTCTATTCGTCCGGCACGACGGGGCGGCCAAAGGGCATCCGGCCGCCGCTGGAACGCGGCCTGCCGATAGACGGCGATAATGCGCTGATCCAGATCGCGCGTGGGATGTCCGGCGCGAACGCCGAGTCCATCTACCTGTCGCCGGCGCCGCTCTACCATGCCGCGCCGCTGCGCTGGTGCATGACGTTCACACGCATCGGCGCGACGCTGGTGATCATGGAGAAGTTCGAACCGGAGGACTACCTGCGGCTGGTCGAGACCTACAAGGTCACGCATTCGCAGCTGGTGCCGACGATGTTCGTCAAGATGCTGAAGCTGCCGGAAGATGTGCGCAAGCAATACGACGTGTCGAGCATCAAGTTCGCGATCCACGCGGCGGCGCCCTGCCCCGTCCCGGTGAAGGAACAGATGATTGCCTGGTGGGGACCGGTGATCGACGAGTATTATGCCGGCTCCGAAGGCAATGGCATGACCTGGGTGAAGAGCCCCGACTGGCTGACGCACAAGGGCACGGTCGGGCGGCCGGTTCTGGGCGAGCTGCACATCTGTAACGAGGACGGCGACGAGGTAGCGGTCGGCGAGGAAGGCCAAGTCTATTTCGGCGGCACAACACCGCCGAACTATCACAATGCGCCGGAGAAGAACAAAGCTGCGCTGAACCCGAAGCATCCCGACTGGTCGTCGCTCGGCGATGTCGGCAAGATGGATGCGGACGGCTTCCTGTACCTGACCGACCGCAAGGCGTTCATGATTATCTCCGGCGGGGTCAACATCTATCCGCAGGAGTGCGAGAACATCCTGATCACGCACCCAAAGGTCGCCGACTGCGCCGTGATCGGCGTGCCGGACGAGGATTTCGGTGAGGCCGTGAAGGCGGTGGTCCAGCCGATGCCAGGGATTGCGCCATCGGAGGAACTGGCGGCCGAGCTGATGGCGCACTGCCTGGCGAACCTGTCGAAGATCAAATGCCCGAAGAGCATCGACTTTGATCCGGAACTGCCACGCCATCCGACCGGCAAGCTCTACAAGCGTCTGATCCGGGACCGCTACTGGGGCAACAAGGACAGCCGGATTGTCTGAACCCGCGAGGGACCTGATCGGCAATCAGCGCGATCTTTTCGACATTCCTGCGGGCGTGGCCTTTCTCAACGTCGCGACGATGGGGCCGTTGCCAATCGCCGCCTGCGAAGCAGGGCAACGGGGCCTCGCGCGCAAACTGCATCCGTGGACTATTCCGGACGCGGACTTTTTTGCCGACACGCAACGATTGCGTCCGCTGCTGGCCAAACTGATCGGTGCCGATGAAGCCGGCATCGCGTTCGTGCCGTCAGTGAGCTACGGCCTCGCGACGGCGGCGCGTAACCTGGCGCTTGAGAAAGGCCAGAAGATCCTTCTGCTCGCGGACCAGTTTCCGTCGAACGTCTACACCTGGTGTGAACATGCGCGGGCGACCGGCGCGGTGATCGAGACCGTGGCAGCTGCGGGCAATGTGAGCCTGTCGGATGCACTGCTGGATGCGATCACCCCGGATACGGGTCTCGTCGCCTGCGCGCAGGTCCGCTGGACAGACGGGGCGCGGATCGACCTGGCGGCCGTGGGCGCACGGTGCCGCGAGGTAGGCGCGGCGCTGGTGCTGGACCTGACGCAGAGCTGCGGCGCGATGGTGTTCGATGTGGATGAGGTGAAACCGGAATTTGTCGTGACGGCTGGCTATAAATGGCTGCTCGGGCCGTATGCGACCGGCTTCCTCTATGCAGCGCCCCACCGGCGCGGCGGCACGCCGCTGGAGCAGAACTGGATCACACGCGAGGGCGCATCTGATTTTTCGCGCCTGATCGACTATACTGATGCCTATGCTCCGGGCGCGGAGCGTTATGACATGGGCGCGCGGTCGAACTTCGCGCTATTGCCGGCGCTGCAGGCCTCGGTGCAACAGATCCTGGACTGGGGCGTCGCGAACATCGAGGCGACGCTGGGGCACCAGAACCGCGCACTTGCCGAGGCACTGGAAGAACGCGGGCTGACGACCGGGCCGGAAAGCGGGCGCGGGCCGCACTATCTCGGCGCGCTGTTGCCGCAGACGGCGCCGGATGATCTGACCGCGCGGCTTCGGTCCGAGAACATCTACGTGTCGAAACGCGCAAGCCGCCTGAGGATCACTCCGCACCTGTTCACGACCCAAAGCGATATCGCGCGCTTCCTCGGCGCGCTGGACCGGCACCTCGCCTGAAGTGTCAGAACAGCCAGCTTTGAGGGTTCTCAGCAGGCCGGTTTGCAGCGAGGGCCTGCAGGCCCCTCACGTTGCGCAGCATGTACCAGATGATGGAGGCCATGATCAGCAGGACGCCGAACAGGAAATAGGTCAGGACGAGGCCGATCAGCACGTAGACCATGCTGTGCCAGAAGATGCTGATCTGGTTGGCGGCGTGGCTGCGCGTGAGGTGATCGCCTGTGTTGCGGGCGCGCCAGGCCAGGGCGGCGGCGATGACGTTCAGCCCCGGCACGAGCAGGCCAAGCAGGAAGGCCCAATAGACCAGGCGTACCTGACCCGGCGTGCCCGGCGTCAACGACAGGTGGGTGACAGAATGAGGTTTCAGAACGTCATCTTGGCTCATGCCATACCCTTGCGAGGCGCGCGGGGAGCCGTCAACTGGGGCCTTGCCCCATCGTAAACCTTGCGGAACGACAGTCGCCGCGCCACAAGAATGCAAAAGCTGCAACAAGGAGGATCCCATGGCCAACCCACGTAAAATTTCCTTTGCCGACCTCGAATCGCTTGCCGGCCAGGAAGTCGGCGTGTCCGACTGGCACACGATCGATCAAGACCGCGTGAACAAGTTCGCAGAAGCCACCGGCGACCATCAGTGGATCCACGTGGACGTCGCACGCGCCACCAAGGAAATCGGCGGCCCCATCGCCCACGGCTTCCTGACGCTGTCGCTCCTGCCGATGCTGGGCGCCGAAGTTCTGCGGGTCGAGGGCACGACCCGAGGCATCAACTATGGCTCGGACAAGGTCCGCTTCACCAACATGGTGCCCGTCGGCTCAAAGGTTCGCCTGCGTCAGAAATGCCTTTCGGTTGAATCCAAGGCAGGCGGCAAGACGATGAAGATGGAAGCCACCGTCGAAATCGAGGGCAAGGACCGACCGGCGCTGGTCGCTGAGTCGATTACCGTTCTCTACGGCTGATCGGCACCCTATATCGGGGACGAAACAAGACTGGAGCGTCCCCGATGAAAACGACGAAAATTGAACGCACTGACGCCGAATGGCGCGCCCTGCTTGATCCCGAAGCTTACCGCGTCGGGGTCAAGGACGGCACGGAGCGCGCTTTCACGCCCGGCAACTTCCAGGACGAGAAGCGCGCCGGCATTTATCACTGCAAGGGCTGCGGCATGGCGCTCTGGTCCTCCGAGCACAAGTTCGATTCCGGGACCGGCTGGCCGAGCTACTGGCAGCCGATTGACCCCTCAGCGATTGGCACATCGACCGACTTCAAGATGATCTACCCGCGCACGGAATGCCACTGCGCCACGTGCGGCCTGCACCAGGGACATGTGTTCCGGGACGGCCCGCCGCCGACAGGTGAGCGCTGGTGCATCAACGGCGCCGTGCTGGATTTCCGTGCCCGGGATTAAACGCTGGACAGCCGCTGTCGACGTGATCCAGTGTCGCGTTTATCGATAAGCGGAGCTTCGAATGCGACTCGTTGTGAGACTCGCCGGCCTGATGGCCGCGACGACCCTTTTTTCCGGATGCACGATGACCAAAGACACTGTGAAACCCGCCGCCGAGGCGGCTGCCACCGCCCTGCCCGCGCCGCCCGTCGCAGCCCGGATCGACAAGGAGATCACGCAGCTCGGACGCACGCGCGTTGATCCCTACAACTGGCTGAAGGACGACAACTGGCAGGACGTGATGCGGGAGCCATCGCTGCTGAAGGCCGACATCCGCAGCTATCTGGAAACCGAGAATGCCTATACCAAGGCGCGCCTTGAAGACCCGACCGCGGCGCTACGCGAGGAACTGTTCAACGAGATGCGCGGGCGCATCAAGGAAGACGACAGTTCGGTTCCGTCCATTCATGGCGGCTGGGCCTACTACACGCGGTTCCGCGAGGGCGGCGAGTATGCGGTCTATGCCCGCAAGCCAGCCGCCGATGCGTTCAGCGGCGCAGGCGAAGAAACGATCCTGCTCGACGGCGACGCGATGGGCAAGGATCAGGAATACTTCGCCTTTGGCGACATCGAAGCCTCTCCGGATCACAAGACGCTCGCTTACGGTGTCGATACCAAGGGCAGCGAATATTATCAGATCCGTGTGAAAGATATTGCGACCGGCGCCGATACCGGCGTGCTGATCGAGAACGCTTACGGGCCGTTTGAGTGGAGTTCGACCGGCAAGGCGATCTTCTGGGTGAAGCGCGACGAGAATGGCCGGCCGAGCGCGGTCTACCAGCGCGAACTCGCAAGCGGCGAGGATACGCTGGTCTATGAAGAGAAGGACGCCGGCTTCTTTGTAGGCCTCGATACGAGCGAAAGCGAAGAGGTGATCTTCATCGCCTCGGGCGGGCATACGACGTCGGAAGCGTATTGGTTCCCGGCGGATGAAGTGAACCCCAAGCTGCGCCTGATTGCAGAGCGTCAGACCGACAACGAGTATTCGGTCACGCACTGGGATGGCGCGTTCTACATCTCCACGAACCTCGATGGCGCTGTCGATTTCAAACTCGTCCGCGCACCGATGACCTCAACCTCCCGGAAGGACTGGGAAGAGGTTATCCCGCACCGCCTGGGCACGTTGCTGCTCGGCATACACGCACAGAAGGATTACCTGGCGATCATGGAGCGCGAGGGCGGCCTGCCCAGAATCGTGATTCACAAGCACGGGATGAAGGACAGCCACACGATCAGCTTTGACGAAGCGGCCTTCGATCTCGGCCTCGATGCAGGCTATGAGTATGACGTGCCGGTGCTGCGGTTCGACTATGCCTCGCCGTCGACGCCGGACCAGGTGATCGACTACAATCTGGACACGCGCGAGCGCACCTTGCGCAAGACACGTGAAGTGCCATCGGGCCACAATCCGGCGGATTATGTGGTGGAGCGGATCATGGCGCCGTCCTGGGACGGCGCGCAAGTGCCGGTGACGCTGCTGCGGCACAAGAACACGCCGGTCGATGGCACAGCGCCCGTATTGCTCTATGGCTATGGGTCGTACGGGATAACGATCGCATCGGACTTCCGGACCGGCCGGCTCAGTCTTGTTGATCGCGGCTTCATATATGCCATCGTCAATCCGCGCGGCGAGATGGCCAAGGGGTACCAATGGTATCTCGATGGCAAGCTCGACAAGAAGACGAACACGTTCAAGGACTTCGTTGCGGCCGGAAATCATCTCGTTGGGAAGGGCTACACGAAACGAGGACAGTTGATTGCCGAAGGCGGCTCGGCTGGCGGGTTGCTGATGGGCGCCATCGCGAACATGGACCCCGGTCTGTTCGGCGGCATCATCGCTTCGGTGCCGTTCGTGGATGTGCTCAACACGATGTCGGACGAGAGCCTGCCGCTGACGCCGCCGGAATGGCCGGAATGGGGCAATCCGCTCACGGATGAAAAAGCATACGACTCGATCCTGGCCTATAGCCCCTATGATAACGTGACCAAGCTCGACTATCCGCCGATGCTCATCACGGGCGGCGTGACCGATCCGCGCGTCACCTATTGGGAGCCCGCGAAGTGGGCCGCCAGGCTGCGCCACGAAGCGCCGGAGGCTGGCCCCTACTATCTCCGGATTAACCTCGACTCGGGACACTTCGGTGCCTCGGGCCGGTTCGAAGGCCTCAAGGAAGTTGCGATCGAATATGCCTTCGCCCTCGCGGCGGCTGGTAAGATCGACAGCGTGGATCTGTCGGCGCCGGAGTAAGCGCGGTGATCTACGGGCTCGATTGCGAGTTCAATGGCTTCGGCGGGGAGCTTATAAGCCTGGCCCTTTCGGGCGGGGCGCGCGAGCTCTACCTTGTCCGCACCGAAGCGGAACTCAATGCGATGGTGGCGCACGAGTGGGTGGCCGAGCACGTCCTGCCCTTCCTGTCGCTGGCGGATGCGAGGCCGAAGGTCTTGCCGCTGGATCAGTTTGGGCGCGCCATCCAGGCCTTCCTTATGGCCGACAAGGCGCCGGTGATCATTGCCGACTGGCCGGAAGACCTGATGCACCTGATGCAATGCCTGATCATCGCCCCGGGACAGATGGTGAAGATCCCCGACCTGTCGCTGCGTCTGTTGCAGACATCGGCCTACCCCAGCGAGATTACCGACGCCGTGCAGCACAATGCGCTTTGGGATGCACGCGCCCTGCGGCATGCGCTGACAGGCTGAGAGTGGGCCGATTATCCCGGTTGCAGCCGCGGAGGCCTTTGCCTATACAGCGCGTTCGGTCGGAGCGTAGCGCAGCCCGGTAGCGCACCAGTCTGGGGGACTGGGGGTCGTGGGTTCGAATCCCGCCGCTCCGACCATTACCCCGAATTCAGTTCAGGCGATGCGGCGCGCTCGGACGGCGTCGATGCGCTGCTTGATGTCTGCGAGTTCCCGCAGGGCGTCTTCAAGCCGCGTCGTGCAATCCGGGGCGGCAAAGGCGCGGGCGACCGTTGCCTGGAGCTCGCGGGCGGGGCTGATCATGTCGCGAGGCCCGGCGCCGAGTGTTGCGGTTCCGCCAAGTACAGCTTCAACGCCCTGCTCAGCGAGAATGGTCTTGGCGCCTTTCAGCGTCATGCCGCGCTCGTGCACCAGGATGCGGATGGCGCGAAGGGCGTTCATGTCCTGCGGCCGGAACATACGTCGGCCATCATCCCTTTTGAGGGGGCGTATCTCTTTCGGAAAGCGGGTCTCCCAATAGCGAACGACGTGCGTTTCGAGCCCAAGGTCACCGGCCGCTTCACCGATCGACCGGAAGGCAGTCGGCGATTTCCGGGTTCCGGACCTCAGGACAGTCATGCAGCGTTCCGCATAAGGATCAATCCTTGCCGACCAGGGATTTCAACATCGGCGACGGGCGGAAGGTAACAACGCGGCGAGCCGCGATTGGCGCTTCTTCCCCAGTCTTCGGGTTGCGTCCCCCGCGGGCCGCCTTCGAGCGCACGACAAAGTTTCCGAAGCGGGCGAGCTTCACTTCTTCTTCATGCTCCAGCGCAGCGCCGATGAGCTCGAGTGTGCGGTCGAGAAGGTCCGCCGATTCCTGACGGGTGACGCCCACTTCGCGGACGATGGCTTCGGTGACTTCAGCCCGGGTAACGGTCGCGTTGCTCATGTGCCTATTCGCCTTTCGTAAAAGCCTAAGCCCGGTATCTTAACGAATTCCTAGCGCGGCCGTTAGCAGAATCTGGTGGCGGGGACCTCACAGGCGGAAGAGGCTGGCGCCCCATGAGAAGCCGCCGCCCATCGCTTCGGAGAGGATGAGGTCGCCTGCCTTGGCCCGGCCAGTGCGCACAGCATGGTCGAGGGCGAGCGGAATCGACGCCGCGGAGGTGTTCGCATGCTGGTCCACGGTGATGACGACCTTGTCTTCCGGGATGTTCAGTTTCTTGGCCACGCCATCCAGAATCCGCTTGTTGGCCTGATGGGGAACGAACCAGTCGATGTCGGCCGAGGTGAGGCCCGTCTCATCGAGCACCGCTTCGATAGCAGCGGAGATGTTCGCGACGGCATGCTTGAAGACGCGGTTGCCCTCCATGCGGACATGGCCGATCGTGCCGGTGGAACTGACGCCGCCATCGACATAGAGCAGGTCGGATTTGGAGCCGTCGGTGCGGATATGGTGGGTGATGATGCCCTCATCAGGGGCAAACTCGCCTTCCCGGACCTCGATCACGACGGCGCCGCCGCCATCACCGAACAGAACGCAGGTGCCCCGGTCTGACCAGTCGATGATGCGCGTGAAGGTCTCGGCGCCGATCACGAGGGCGCGGGTAAACAGGCCCTGCTTCAGCATCGAATCAGCTGTCGCGAGAGCGAACAGGAAGCCGGAGCAGACGGCCTGGACGTCAAACGCCGCGCCGCGCGTTATGCCGAGTTTGGCCTGCACGGCAGTCGCCGAAGCGGGGAAGGTCCTGTCTGGTGTGGTGGTGGCGAGGATGATCAGGTCGATGTCAGCCGGGGTGAGCCCTGCGGCTTCGAGCGCGCGGCTGGCCGCTGCGGTTGCGATATCGGAGGTCAGCTGACCATCGGCGGCGATGTGGCGCTGCCGGATCCCGGTGCGTTCCTGAATCCAGGCATCGGATGTCTCGACCATCTTGGCGAGGTCCACGTTGGTGAGCACGCGCTCCGGGAGATAGCTTCCCGTACCAAGGATGAAACTGCGGCGCGCCATTGGGACTGTCCTTTTCGATAACCGGAGCGACGCTATTCAGCCGCGACGCCGCCGGTTCCTATTCTTGCGAGGTTGGCGGCGATCTCGCCCTGGAAATCGCTGGCGGCCAGGTCGGCCGCCATCTCGCAGGCCCGGGCAAAGCCTCGGGCATCGGCGCCGCCATGGCTCTTGACCGAGATACCGCCGAGACCAAGCAGGACGCCGCCATTGACGTTGCTCGGGTCCATCAGTGATTTCAGCCGTTTGAGGCCGTTCATGGCAAGCACGGCGCCGGCTTTAGACATCAGGCTTTCGGTGAAGGCTTCCCGCATATGGCTGGCCAGCATGCGAGCGACGCCCTCGCCGGTCTTGAGCGCCACATTGCCCGTGAACCCGTCGGTTACGACGACATCCACGACGCCTGCAGAAATATCATCGCCTTCGACAAAGCCGCGATAGTCGATGTCGATAGCGGACGCTCGCAGCAATTCATGGGCCTCACGCACTTCCTCATGGCCCTTCATTTCTTCCGAGCCGATATTGAGAAGGCCGACCGAGGGGCGCGGCAGGCCGAGTGTTGCGCGGGCAAACGCCTCGCCCATGATCGCGAACGTCACCAGCTGCTCGGCGTCCGCCTCGACGTTTGCGCCGACATCCAGGACGGCCGTGCGCCCGCGCAGGGTCGGCCAGACGGCCGTCCTGGCGGGCCGGTGGACACCGTCCATCTTGCGCAGGACGAGCATCGAGATCGCCATCAGTGCGCCGGTATTGCCAGCGGACACGCAGGCCCCTGCCCGGCCATCCTTGACGGCTTCGACGGCATTCCACATCGAACTGCCTTTGCCGCGCCGGAGCGCCTGGCTGGGCTTCATGTCACTCGTGATCTTGCCTTCGGCATGCACGATGGTAGCGCGGGACTGCAGATCCGCCCGGCCGGCCATCATCGGGCGCAGCAGGGTTTCGTTCCCGTGCAGGAGCACAGACATTGATGGCCGGGCGGCGAGGAATTCGGCCACGCCGTCGATGACGATGCGCGGCGCATCGTCTCCGCCCATCGCGTCTATCGAAAGCGTCTTTGAGGGCTGCATCCGGTCCTGTGCCTGCGTGGGTGCCCAGAGTCTAGGTTGTTTGGCGTGGTTTAAGCTCCGCCGCGAGGCAAGGCAACGTCTCAGATGCGACCGTGATCAGCCGTGCGGCGAGCTGCGGCGCCCGCGCCGGCCCAATCAAACCTGCCATGCAGGATTTCATCATCGGGTTGGCGCTCGAACCGGGCCAGCAGGCCGGCCAGGGCGGCGGCAAGCGCATCGATCCGATCCGGGGCAGCGGCACCGTTCCGGCGCAGGATTTCGGCCACGGATTGGGGTTTTGCCGCGGAGTCAGGCGATGTAAGGGCCGCAAACAAGGCCTTCCCGAGCCCGGCATGACCCTGCGCGAGCGCGCGGACTTTCCGCGCAATCGAGGCATCGCCTACACCTTTTTCCCGGTAGGCCGCATCAAAACCGTCGAGAACAAGCGCGTCCAGACGCTCAATGAGGCCTGCCGCCTCGGGTCCGCCCAACTGGCTGAGCCGGACACAGGCCAGGCTCGTCAACAGCGTGACCATCCGGGCCCGGCCGTCGAATGTGTCGGGGACGCCGAATTCCCGGTAGTGAACCGGGTCCAGGGCGTGACGCAGGAGACCGCGATAGGCGTCGGACGCGGCCTTGCGGCGCGCCGCCCGGCGCTGGAACCAGTTGCCCGAAAATGCCGTCACGGATGCACTCCCATGCTTGCCAAGTCCCGTTACCTGCAGCTAGGTCGTGCGTCAAAGACCATCGGGAGTGCTTCCATGCGTAAACTTGCCATATTGGCGGCCAGTGTGTTCGCGCTTCCGTTGACGGGCTGCCTGTCCCCGTCGCTCGACTTTCACGGCTATATTCCGGACGAAGTCCAGCCTTATGAAATCAAGCCGGACGAAGACACCCGCTCATCTGTGATCGCGCAGCTCGGCTCGCCTTCGACCGAGGGCCTGTTCGACACGAATACATGGTTCTACGTGTCGGACGTTCAGGAGCGTTTTGCGTTCTATAAGCCGGAGGTTTCGGATCGCACCATCACGGCGATCAAGTTCGGCGAAGACGACAAGGTCGATGAAGTGCTGCGCTACACCGCCGAAGACGGCCAGGTGATCAGCTATGCTGCGCGGGAGACGGCAACGCGCGGGCGCGAGCTCGGCCTACTCGAGCAGATCTTCGGCACGGTGAGCAGCGTGCGCCTGCCGACGACGGATGAAGTCACGCCTGGCAACCCGACCGGCAGGCAGGGTCAGTAATCCTCTTTTGGATCGAGACAGAGAAAAACCCCGGACCGCGAGGTCCGGGGTTTTCCGTTTGATCCGTCTGCGGACTTAGTGTCCGGCGAGCACGGCAAGCATGAGCAGCGCCACGATGTTCGTGATCTTGATCATCGGGTTCACGGCCGGGCCGGCCGTGTCCTTGTAGGGGTCACCAACGGTATCGCCCGTGACGGCTGCCTTGTGGGCTTCCGAGCCCTTGCCGCCATGGTGGCCGTCTTCGATGTACTTCTTGGCGTTGTCCCATGCGCCGCCGCCCGAAGTCATCGAAATGGCCACAAAGAGGCCGGTCACGATGACGCCGAGAAGCATGGCACCAACCGAGGCCAAGGCCGCACCGGAGCCCGCGATCAGGTAGATCGCGATGAACAGGACAATCGGCGACAGCACCGGCAGGAGCGATGGCACGACCATTTCCTTGATCGCCGCTTGCGTCAGGATATCCACGGCGCGGCCATAGTCCGGCTTCACTTCGCCCTTCATGATACCCGGCATTTCGCGGAACTGGCGGCGCACTTCCTCCACCACGGCCTGCGCGGCGCGGCCCACGGCCATCATCGACATACCGCCGAAGAGGAAGGGGAGAAGACCGCCAAACAGGAGACCGACCACAACGTAAGGGTTGGCAATCGAGAAATCGACCGTGACGCCGTAGAAGAACGACCCTTCAACGGCGCGGGCCGAGAAGTATTTCAGATCTTCCGCATACGCCGCAAACAGCACGAGGGCGCCGAGACCGGCAGAGCCGATGGCGTAGCCTTTCGTGACGGCCTTGGTAGTGTTGCCAACGGCATCGAGTGCGTCAGTTGTCTTGCGGACTTCCGATGGCAGTTCGGCCATTTCGGCAATGCCGCCGGCATTGTCCGTGACCGGACCGAAGGCATCGAGCGCCACGATCATGCCGGCAACGCCGAGCATGGTGGTGGTCGCAATGGCGATGCCGTAGAGACCGGCGAGGTTGTAGGTCAGCAGGATGCCGCCGATGATGATCAGCGCCGGCAGCGCGGTGGCTTCCAGCGAGACGGCGAGGCCCTGAATAACGTTCGTGCCGTGACCGGACTCTGACGCTTTCGCAATCGAACGGACCGGGCGGTACTTGGTTTCGGTGTAGTAGGCCGTGACCACAACGATCAGCAGGGTGACGAAAAGACCCGCCACGCCGCACGCAAACAGCTTCCAGCCGGTGATGTCTGCGGCTTCCCCGGTGACCGGATTGATCAGGCCGAGCAGGTCGCCTGCGCCTTCGAGTGTGCCGGCAAGGCCGCCGGGGAGCACTGTCTGAATGGCAATCGCGAGGCCGCCGATGGAGAGCACGCCGGTGACGATGAGCGCCTTGTAGAGCGCGCCCATGACGTCGGTTGAGCCTTTACCGAGCGTGGCGAAGAAGGTGCCGATGATCGAGGTGACGATACATACCGCGCCGATGGCGAGGGGCAGCATCATGATCTCCCCGATATAGGACGCAGAGGCGAAGTAGATGCCGCCGAGCACCATCGTCGCGACGAGCGTCACGGCGTAGGTCTCAAACAGGTCAGCCGCCATGCCGGCGCAGTCGCCGACGTTGTCGCCCACGTTATCGGCGATGGTGGCCGCGTTGCGCGGATCGTCTTCCGGGATGCCGGCTTCGACCTTGCCGACCATGTCGCCGCCGACGTCGGCGCCCTTGGTGAAGATACCGCCGCCAAGGCGGGCGAAGATCGAGATGAGCGAAGCGCCGAAGCCGAGCGAGACGAGCGCGTCGATGATTTCGCGTTTCTGGCCTTCATCGGTAAGCATCAGGCCAAGCGGGCCGGTCAGGAGACCGTAGTATCCGACAATGCCAAGCAGGGCGAGACCGACCACGAGCATACCGGTGACGGCGCCCGATTTGAACGCCATCTGGAGGCCTTCGTTGAGCCCTTTGCGGGATGCCTCAGTGGTGCGCACGTTGGCGCGCACGGAGACGAGCATGCCGATAAAACCGGCGAGGCCTGACAGCACAGCGCCGACAATGAAGCCAAGCGTGGCCTTCCAGCCGAGCGCAATGAACAGAATGACCGCGACGCCGGCGCCGACGATGGCGATGGTGCGATACTGGCGGCTGAGATAGGCGTTGGCGCCTTCCTGGATCGCCTGGGCGATCTCAATCATCCGCGGATTGCCCGAGGGGGCTTTCATGATCAAAGTGATTTGCCAGTAGCCATAGGCCACCGACAACAGACCCGCACCCAGTGCGAGAAGATACCAAGTCATAGCGTTCCTTCCTTATCCCCTTTTGCGCGCAGCCCGTAGCATGCCGGACAACGGCTGTCGTATTATGACGCTTTTACCTGCCAGCCGCCCTGCCGAGGCGCAATCTGCCTCAATTCAGGGGCGAGTGGGAGACGCGCCGATTCGGCCATGCTCGAAGCCCAGAGTTTCAGGCAGGTTAACGCGCGCGCCCAGCCAGGTTACACCAAGGCCGGACCCGGCGGTCAAACGGCCAATCCGTGAAATGCGCACGCCGCAAGAAAGTGCATCTGTTTCAAGGCGTTCCCGGCTTCCGGCGGGGGCGGCGAACAGGAGCTGATAGTCATCTCCCCAGGTGGCAAGATCGAGTGCTTCGTCCAGGGTTGCGGCTTGGTCTGCGAACGCAACATCGTCCAAGGCGAGCTGCGCGCCGCAGCCCGACGCCCGCGCGAGACTGACAAGGTCGCCCAGCAAGCCGTCAGAGACGTCCATCGCCGCGCTCGCGTGCGCCGCAAGCAAATGGGCCGCCCCGGGACCCGGAATAACAGGTTCCAGCAGTTGCGAAATATGCGGGCTTTGCTGCCCCGCGGCGCGCGCCAGAAAGCCCCGCCTTGCGCCCCCGATTTCGCTGGTAATCCAAAGCTCATCGCCAGGCGCCGCCCCGCCTCGCCGTACAGGCGCATCGGCAATGCACGCCCCGGTCAGGGTCAGGGACAGAAAAAGGCCGCCCGGCGCCGATACTGTATCGCCGCCGATCAATGAAATGCCCCAGGCATCAAGCTCCGCGCCGAGAGCGCCAGCAAAGGCAGCGAGGTTCGCCTCTGTCCGGTCCGAAGGCCAGCCCAGCACCAGAAGTGCTTCCAGCGGCAGCGCGCCGCTCGACAGGATGTCGGACACATTCACACGAACGAGTTTGCGCGCGAGGCTTTCGACTGGATCACTTGCCAGGAAATGAACGCCCTCGATCATCGCATCGGTGGTGATGACCACTGGCCCTGCCTGACGCGACAGTTCGGCTGTGTCATCACTGAGCCTGGCCGCGCCGGGCGCGCGGGCGAGTGGGGCAAAGTATCGCTCGATCCAGCCACGCTCGGACATCAGGCGTCGTCCGGACGCAGGCGGGCGCTACAGCCCTTCACGGCCGATAGCGTAAAACCGGTCGCGGCGCTGACGCTTCAGTTCGACCGGCGTCAGCCCTTCCAGGTCGCGCAGCGCGGCGTCCAGCGCCTTGGCAGCGGCGGCCATTGCGCGCTGCGGGTCGCGGTGCGCGCCGCCGACGGGTTCCTTGACGATGCCATCGACAATCTTGTGGCGCATCAGATCAGGCGCTGTGATACCCATCGCCTGCGCCGCGTCCTTCGCCTTGGCAGCGTCGCGGTAGAGAATGGAGGCGCAGCCTTCCGGCGAGATCACCGAATAAATCGAGTATTCCATCATCAGTACACGGTTGGCTGCCGCGATGCCGATGGCGCCGCCAGACATGCCTTCGCCGATGATCAGCGTGACAAATGGCACGCCGAGGGACAGCCCGCGCTGTGTGCCGCGCGCGATCGCTTCTGCCTGGCCGCGTTCTTCGCCGCCCTTGCCAGGATAGGCGCCGGCCGTATCCGGAAAGCTGAGGACGGGCATGCTGAACTTTTCGGCGAGGTCCATCAGGCGCACGGCTTTGCGGTAGCCTTCGGGGTGCGCCATGCCGAAATTGTGCTTCAGGCGCTTCTCGGTGGTGCGGCCCTTTTCGTGGCCCATGATGACGACGGAGCGCCCGCGGAACCGGGCGAGGCCGCCGATGATCGCTTCGTCATTGCCGAAATGGCGATCACCCGCGAGTTCTTCGAACTCTTCGAAGATGCCTCCGATGAAATCCGAAAAGTGCGGCCGGTCAGGATGGCGGGCAACCTGCGTCACGCGCCAAGCGTCGAGATCGGAGTAGATCTGCTTCAGCTGCTTGGCCGATTTCGTCTTCAGCTTGGCAAGCTCGTCGGTGATCGATGGACCGTCCTTGCGCGCAGCAAGGGCTTCGAGTTCGAGGATCTTCGAATCGAGTTCAGCGATCGGCTTTTCAAATTCCAGATAGGTAGGCATGGCGCTTTCTAACTTGTCGCTTGCGCTTCGCCTAGCGGGGTTATGACGGAAGCGTACGGCCCGGCATCACCATGGCGGGCGACATCAGGACACCCAGCAGAACCGGAAACACGAAAAAAATCAAGGGCAAGGTCAGCTGGGCGGGCAGCGCCAGCTGCTTTTCTTAGGCATAAAGGATGCGGCGCCGGTGCAGGTCCTGCAGCCGCTCAAGGTCTCCATGGATATCTCCAATGGTGCAATGGACGTGTGCATTCATTTTAACGCCATAAGGCGTGAAGGCGGCACACAAGAGGCCGGCTCAATCGCAGCCTGCAAGGATCTGCGCAAATTGCGCCGTATCCACATTGCCGCCGGTCACCAGCACGCCTACGCGCTTGCCCTTAAGTGCAGGGGGCAACCGGTGCATCGCTGCGGCGAGCGCCGCTGCGCCGCCCGGCTCCGCCACGATCTTCAGATGCCGGAAGGCCTGCCGCACGGCGTCCCGCACTTCGCCGTCGCTGACCCGCAATCCGCCGGCCAACAACCGCTTCCCGATGGCGAAGGTCAGCTTGCCCGGCTCGGGCGTCAGGATCGCATCGCAGATCGAACGTGTGCCCGGTTCGTTTGCCAGAATGTGTCCGGCTTCCAGCGAGCGCGCCCAATCATCATGCGCCTCCGGCTCGGCCGCCCAAATCCCGGTTGCAGGCGAGAGCCGCTCGAAGGCGAGCGCAATGCCCGATATCAGACCTCCGCCGCCCGTGCAGCAGATCAGGGCGTCCAGCGGCTCGTCCGCCGCGTCCATCTGACGGGCAAACTCGAGACCCGCCGTGCCCTGCCCCGCGATGATATCCAAGTCGTCATAACTCGGCACAACGACAGCGCCGCGTTCACCGGCAATGCGGGCGCTGATGGCCTCGCGGCTTTCGGCATTCCGGTCATACAAGACGATTTCGCCGCCATCGGCTTTGACCCCGCCGATCTTCACCTGGGGAGCATCCGAAGGCATCACGATGACCGCTGGCAAACCTAGCAGACGCGCTGCGCGGGCGACGCCCTGGGCATGATTGCCGGACGAGAAGGCCACGACACCCGTCTTGCGTTGCTGCGGTGTCAGTTGCGCGAGCCGGTTGGTGGCGCCGCGTATCTTGAAGCTGCCCGTCAGCTGCAGGCACTCGGCCTTGACGAAAATCCGCGCGCCCGCAGCGGCGTCGATCGCGGCATGCGTCAGCACGGGCGTCTCACGCACAAAACGCCGGACACGTTCGGCCGCGGCCAGCACACTGTCAAAATCCGGGAGCTCAACACCAAGCGTCATGCGCGCGTTTCTAGACGCCGCGTGCAAGGATACAACTGCAAAAAAAGCGTAAGTGCGATTAGATCTTCGCAGCGGCCTGTTTCACCAGGTCACGCGCAAACTCCGCCGTGTCGAGATTGTCCAGCGCGTGCGCGAGGACCGCTTCGAAATAGCCGGTCTTGTTGCCGCAATCATGCACCGAGCCTTCAAACTCGTAGGCATAGAAAGGCTGGATTTCCATCAGCCGGTCCATCGCATCGGTCAGCTGGATTTCGCCGCCGGCGCCCGCGCCCTGCTTTGCCAGCAGACCGAAGATTTCAGGCTGAAGGATGTAGCGGCCCGTGATGGCGAGATTTGACGGCGCCGTCGCGATCGGAGGCTTCTCCACCATGCCCGACATGCTGATCAGGCGGCCATCGCGCGATTTCGGCGCAATCACGCCGTAAGCAGACACGCGGTCCTGCGGCACTGGATCGACCGCGATGATGTTCCCGCCAACCTTTTCGAAGGCATCGGCCATTTGCTTCAGGCCGGACGGCTTGCCCTTGACGATGACGTCCGGCAGCAAGACCGCGAATGGCTCGTTGCCAATCACATCGCGGGCGCACCAAACCGCGTGGCCAAGACCCAGCGGGGCCTGCTGGCGCAGGAAGCTTGAACTGCCCGCGGGCAGCCGCGAGGCTTCAACCGAGGCCAGGATATCGAGCTTGTTTTTTGCCTTGAGCTGCGTCTCGAGTTCATAGGCATGGTCGAAATAGTCCTCGATTGCGCTTTTGCCGCGCCCCGTCACGAACACGAAATGCTCGATCCCCGCCTCACGGGCCTCGTCCACAACGTACTGGATCACCGGGCGATCGATGACGGGCAGCAGTTCTTTCGGAATCGATTTGGTCGCTGGCAGCACGCGTGTGCCAAGGCCAGCCACCGGGAAAACCGCTTTTCTGATTCGCATTCAGACCTTCCTGTTTCGGGTCATATTGGTTGATACCCGGCAACACCGGCATGCCCTGTCCAGCAAATCAACTGCCAGTTTGGCCCTGCTATAAACCGACCTCGAGCATCGAGCCCGCGAGCGACAGAGATAGAAGCAGAGCCAGGACCAACCCGGTCGAGTGCCAGAGCCATGACCGCGCGGGCGCCCCAAGTTCGCGTGCCAGGCGAATCTGAAGCGCCCGGGCCGGCGATTGTCCCGGCATGGGCGTAGCGGCTGCGTCTGTTGCAGAGACACCGGAGAGCGGCGATGCCGGATCGGCCTTGCGCAATTCCGGCGGGTGATTGGCAGGTTTTTTCTTCGCTTGCATCTTCGTCGCCCTGATTGAACGCGCACACTATTAGGGCCCCAGTCCTAAACCTTGACTAACACTGCATTCGCAAAAAGTCAGCGGTTCGCGCGAGGGTTAATGCTTCACTAATTTGATCGTTAACGAAAGGGGGCCGTAGGAACTGAAAGCCGGGAATGGCTTGTGAGGTCGCGGGGGGACCTTCGCCAAGAGCCAGATGCCGCTGGGACTTGAAGCGCCCAGCCTCGAGGAAGATGTGCCCGGCGTTTCGAATGCAATCGGTTGCTCCGGGGGACTTTGGAGCATTATCGGCCTCGCCAAACCCGCCACGGACCCCTGCGTTCGCAATTGCCGCGCTGATCATTCTGTTTTCCGTTGATGCGTCTCACAGCACTTGCGACCAAGCTCGACAGCGGCGCCGCGTGTTACGTTCAGCCACGGCACGGCCGCGGCGGACGCGCCGTCAATATGCACAAAATCCGGTCGATGTTCGAGAAACTGCGGCGAGATCCGCGTATCACGCCCGGGGGCAGGTTCATCCTGCGCGACCTCGATCGACGAACTGGCGCAAATGTTCAATCTGCTTCAAGACGACATGTCGATCGTCGGCCAGCGCCCCATCCTGCCGCATAAGCGCAAACACGATGGTCCGCACATCGAAGGCTACGACGCGGCGCGGCCGGGCGTCACCGGTTTGTAGCAATTGCGCGGCCGCAACGAGCTCAGCTTCCAGCAGCGCGCCGAACTTGGCACAGAGTATGTTCCCGGCTGGAGCCTCGGCCAGGCCTTGCGGATCATCATGACGACCATCCCGGCACTGATCTTCTCAACCGGCGCGTACGAGGCCACCCGACGGTCCACGTTGAACGGCAAACACACGGCGCAGAACGCCGTCGCTGAGCGAGGCATCCGGTGGACCGTCCGCAACCTTCCGACCGCCATCCATCACGATCACGCGGCTACAATACCGCGCCGCGAGCTCAAGATCGTGCAGCACCACCATCACCGCGCGGCCACTGGCAGCTTCGTTCGACAGGGTCTGCATCAGCGACAGCTGGTGCGAGATGTCGAGCGATGCACACGGCTCATCAAGCAAGAGGCTCGGAGCCGGACTGACCAGGAGGCGGGCGAGATGCACCCGCGCCTGTTCCCCGCCGGACAAGGCCTGGACCGAGCGCCCGGCGAGGTGGGCCGCATCTGACTTTACCAAAGCCGCATCCACAGCCGCACGATCCGCAGTACCCAAGCGGTCATACGGCGCGGGAGATTCTATAAAACGGCCAAGGGCTACGACATCTTCGGCGCGCAGATTCCACGCGACGGAACGCAACTGTGGCAGCCATGCAAGCGTGCGCGCCCGCGCTGACCGGCTTATCCGGTCGGCGTCTGCTTCTCCGAACCGCACGCTTCCCGACGTGATTGGGGTGACACCCGCGACCGCCTTCAGCGCCGTACTTTTGCCCGCGCCGTTCGGGCCAGCCATCGCCACAAACTCACCCGGCGCCAGGGAAAACGACAGGCCATCAACGACTGGCTTGCCCCCCAGATGAACAACCAGTCCGCTTACGGATATCATGCCGCTGATCTCCCAAGCCGCGCCGCAATCCAGATGAACACGGGCCCGCCCAGGAGTGCAGCTGCCACGCCGAGCTTCAGCTCCTGTTGGAGAGGAAGAATCCGGACTGAGATGTCCGCGACCAAAAGGATCATGCCGGCGAACAGCGCCGATGGAACAAGCAGACTTTGCGGATCATGTTTCACGTAGGGGCGCATGATATGCGGCGCCACGATACCGACAAAACCAATGGTTCCGGCGGTGGCCACGCTGGCACCGGCCAGCAGGGACGTTCCGCCGATTACAAGCAGGCGCGTGCGCCGCGGATCTGCGCCGAGGCTCGTTGCCGTCTCCTCGCCGAGACTGAGCGCCCGCAGGCCCGGCCCGGCTATCAGCACAAGCGCTGCGCCGATCAGTAGCGCCGGCGCTGCAAGCAGGGTGTCCGCCCACGAACGGTTGGCCACCGAACCCATCATCCAGTTGACGAGATCGGAAAGGCTATACGGATTAGGCGCCAGATTCATTGCGAGCGACATCAACGCACCCGCCAGGCTCGAAAGGCCGACACCGATCAGCAGTAGTGTCACGCTTCCCGCCCCGCGCATCGAGGCAATGGCAAGGATCGCCGTCGCCGCGGCCGCGCCCAGAATGGCCGCCAATGGAAGAACCAGCGGGCTGAGCGCCGCAAAGCCGAAGAAGATCGCAATCACCGCCCCTAGCGCTGAAAACGCGGACACCCCCAGCACGCCAGGCTCCGCCAGAGGGTTTTGCAAAAGGCCCTGAAGTGCGGCGCCCGCCAGCCCCAGCGCTGCACCAACGACAAAAGCCGCGGCCGCCCGCGGTATGCGGATCTCCCAAACGATCGTGCGCCCCGCCTCATCGCCCTGCCCGATCAATGCGGCCAGCGTGTCCGAGATTGGCATCGGCGCCGTGCCAGCCAGCGCCGACAAAGCGAAGAGCGCAGCCGACATCAGCACAAGGATCATTGTGAGCCGGGTCATGGCGCGCCTCGCGCGGCATCAGCGATCGCGAGCGCCTCGTCGGCAATGAACCAAGCGGGACACGAGATGCGCGCTTCATCCATCTCGATCACATCGGCCTTCTCGATCAGCCGCTGCATCACAGGGTGGCGCGACAAGGACCAGCGATCCGTTGCATCATCGTCAAACCCGAAGAAGGCCGTCACCATCAGGCGTGGCGGCGCGCGGACCAGTGCCTCAAGTGGCAGGCTCGCCCAGCCCTGTCCGTCATTCGCGTTCTGCAGCCCCGCATGACGCAACACAGCATCAATGAGTGTATCGCGGCCGGCGCTGACGCCGCCCGGCGTGACGTACAGCGCGGATGCGCTGCGTTGCGCCTGAGGCGCCGGCATCGCGTCAATCAAGACCTCAGCACGGCCCGGCTGTCCGATCTCGGCCGCGACCTCGCGCAGGAGCCGGGCCGTACCCTGAATGTCATCTGCATAGCCGAGCTGCACGGTCCGGATGCCAAAACGCTCATAGAAAGCGAGCGCCTGCGGATCACCGCCAAAGCTGCGCACAACCAGATCAGGCTGCAGCGCAATGACATCTTCGGCGGCGGCCCGCACCTTGGGGATGCCTGCCGCCTTGCGCCTCAGGTAACTGAACTGCCGCTCGGCATCCTTCGACACAGCCAAGATCTGGCCACGATCTGCAAGCGCGAGCACGAACTGATCCGCGCAGTAATCCAGCGATACGATTGTTGGACGGGCCGGCTCGGCCTGCGCGAAACCGGCCAGACAAATCACAAAAAAGGCGGTCAGCCTGTGTTTCACTTGAGCTTGAGCCCCACAAGAACACCGGCGCCCGGGCCATTGTAGCCGAAGACGTCAACCACTGTTTCATCGAAAAGGTTTTCGCCCCGCAAAGTCAGGGCCACGCCGTCCGTGATCGGATATTCTGCTGTCAGCGACGCAAGTGTGTAGGCCTCAAGGGCTACAAGGCGTGACGGAAAGGAGCCGAAATCGAAATCCCGCTGCTCCCCCACATGGTCAAGCGCGAGCCCCAGGCGCAGGCCATTCTCCTCGACCTGCCAATCCGCGCTCAAGGATGCGGACAACTCCGGAACGCGGACTTCATCCGCGCCCGCATCATTTTGCGATTCAAACACTGTAGCCTGCCCGGATAGAGCCAGATTGGACAGCGCCTGCCAACGGCCGGAGAGTTCGATGCCGCTGCGTTCGCTCTTTCCCGTCCGGTTGCGCGCCGTTGACGTAAAGTCCGGATTGAACGCGGTGAAGATTTCGTTGTCGAGGTCGGCTTCGAAATACACGATTTCCACCTCCGCCGCGCCCAGGTCCTGCGCCCAGCCAATTTCCCATCCCTTCGATTTTTCCGGCTTCAGCTCCGGGTTTCCAACGAAGCTCCCGGTGAAGAAACCAAACAGCTCCGTGAACGTTGGGTTCTTGACGCTGGTAGCGATAGACGCCCGCAGCCGCCCACCCAGATCGTCAAAGGCATACCCTGCACCGGCGTGCCAGGTCTCCGCATCATCGAACCGGCCTTTGTTATCGTCAAACCGGGCCGATGCCGAAACATCGAGCGCCCCGAACGACAGACCGTACTCGCCGGCGACGGCGAGGGCTTCAAAGGCTTCTGACGCATTCGTCAGGCCGCCAAATTCCACGTCTGCTCGTTCATAGGTTTCACGCTCGAAATCCACGAGGCCCGCGACGCGGTGCACGCCGGTGGTGTAGCCGGGCGACCAGCTGATTTTCGTGCGCTCACCCGTTGCGGTATCCGCAAGCGCCCCGTCACTGAAATTGTCGCGCGCAACTTCATTGAAGCTAGCCCGGATGACGTGATCGATCGGCCCGGCCATCCCGCGCAGCGCACCGCCAACCAGCTGTTGCTCACCTTCAGTGCGCCGGTCGGCATCGTTGAGCCGACCGTCAAAATCCGTATCGGTATCGAAGTCGGACTCTGTCCGACGGACGAGGCCGACCAGCGAGAGTGACCAGTCCGCACCCAGATCAAGTCCAGCCGTCACAATGCCGGAAATGGACTGCGATCCATCTTTCTCACCGCCGGTTCCGGACGCGTCCACGCCGTCTGTAGCAAGCCCCGAAAGTCCAACCCCAAACCGGTCACCGCTCCAGCCGAGCGCGCCTTGCGCCGTGTCGAAGCTGCCGCCCTCGGCAAAGCCCGAAACGCCTCGTCCGCGCGCCGGCGATAGCCAGACTACACCGCCGATCGCGTCCGAGCCGTGGATGGACGATGAGGCCCCGCGCAGCACTTCGATCCGCCTCACTGGCAAAGCCGTCAGCGTGCCGAAATCTGTCTCACCAGTCACAGGGTCCGACACTTCGATCCCATCATAGAGCACCAATGTATGGTTGGCCTCGGCGCCGCGAAGGCGAACCTGCGTCAGTCCGCCCAGTGTACCGGAGCGGGAAACGGCTGTGCCTGGCGCCGCCCTCAATTGGTCGGCCGGGTTGGGCGACGCGCGCACGGCGAGATCGTCTTGCGTCAGTACGGAGACGGACGCTGTCGCGCGGTCCGGCGCAGCAGGCCGGAATCCCGTCACTTCGATCGGGGCAATCGCCGGCGCATCCTGCGCAACAGCAAAAGAGGCATGAAAAACCAGCGCGGAAGCGCTGAGCAGAGTCAGTCTGAGGAACATGTCCACAGGTCCTTTAATAGCCGGGAGCGCACGCCCCGCGGCGGGTTCATGACATGTCGCATGAACGGAAGGTATCCTTCCGCGGCCCCTCGCCTGGTCCCGGGCGGCGAGCCATCGACGGCGAAAGGCAGGTCTCCTGGCTCTGCGGATCAGCGTTCTGAAGCGGCCTTCCCGGTTGCCCAGTGGCGTTTGGCTTCAGAACTCCCCGCTGACAGTTACGGGCATAGCGCCGGATTCCCACCGGCTTCCCTTTTCACCCGGGCTACCCCAGGCACCTCTCGCGCAGTTTTTGGATAAACCGCCTTTGACACTCTCGCAAGCGGCTCAGAGGCTGCTGAGCAAATGCCCGCCATCGACCACAATGGTCGAGCCCGTCATGTAGCTCCCGGCCTCCGACGACAGAAGAAGCAGCGCGCCGTCCAACTCCCGGTATTCACCAAACCGGCGGAACGCGATCCGCTTGCGCATCGCGTCACCGGCTTCGGAGTCGAGATACTCATCGTTGATCGCTGTCTTGTAATAGCCGGGCGAAATCGCGTTCACGCGGATGCCATAGCGGGCATTCTCCAGCGCCATGTGCCGTGTCAGGTGATCGACCCCCGCCTTCGAAACGCAATAGGCCGTCGTCATGAACTGCGTGCGATGCGCCGTGATCGAAGCGATGTTGACGATCGCGCCCTTGGCACCGGCCGCGATCATCGCGTTCGTCGCATGCTTTCCGACGCGCCAGACACCGGTGAGGTTGGTGTCCAGCACCGCGTCCCAGTCTTCCTCGCTCTGCTCGCGGAACCACCCCTCGCGCGACATGCCGGAATTATTGATCACCACATCACAAGGCCGACCCAGCGACTCGCTGATTCCTTGAAAAGCGGCCGTGACACTCGCCTCGCTGGTGACATCCATCTCGACGGCAAGCGCGTTGCCGCCGGATTTTTCGATCTCACCGGCAACCTCTTCGAGCCGGTCCATCCGGCGCGCAGCCACCACGACGGTCGCGCCGGCATCCGCAAGAACCTGCGCAAAATGACGCCCAAGGCCGCTCGAAGCCCCCGTTACCAATGCGGTCCGATTAGCCAGACTAAACAAGCTCATGCCCTAAATCCCCAAAATAATTGTTGCACACGACAAGGTTTAACCTAATTCAGGGCACCATGAAGATATCAGTGCTCAAAGAACACAGGCCCGGCGAAACCCGCGTGGCGGCAACCCCGGAGACAGTCAAGAAGCTCGTGGGCCTTGGCCACACGATAACGATCGAATCCGGTGCCGGCACCGTCGCGGGCTTCCCCGACAGCGCCTTCGCCGAAGCGGGCGCTGCGATTGCGTCAGGCCCAGCCGCAGCAAACGGCGCGGATATCGTGTTCAAGGTCCGCCGGCCAGAGCCCGCGGAGATCGCGTCCTTGCCGGAAGGCTCGGCTCTGATCGCGCTCATGGAGCCTTTCGCCTATGACGCGAGCGAAGTGGCCGCGCTGAACGCAAAAAAGATCGCCGGTCTCTCGATGGAGTTCACGCCGCGGATCACGCGGGCCCAGTCAATGGACGCGCTGTCATCGCAGTCCAACCTCGCGGGCTACCGCGCAGTCATTGAAGGTGCGCAGATTTACGGTCGCGCCATGCCGATGATGATGACCGCTGCAGGCACCGTGGCCCCAGCGAAAGTGTTCGTCATGGGCGCCGGCGTTGCCGGTCTCCAGGCGATCGCCACCGCCCGCCGCCTGGGCGCAGTGGTCACCGCCAACGACGTTCGCCCTGCCGCAAAGGAACAGGTCGCCTCGCTCGGCGCCAAGTTCATCGCGGTCGAGGATGAAGAATTCAAGGCTGCCGAAACCTCGGCAGGCTACGCCAAGGAAATGTCGCCGGAATACCAGGCGAAACAGGCCGCACTGACCGCCAGCCACATTGCTAAGCAGGATATCGTCATCACGACCGCCCTGATCCCCGGCCGCGCCGCGCCCGTTCTGATCACCGAGGCTATGGTGAAATCCATGAAGCCGGGCTCGGTCATCGTTGATATGGCCGTATCGCAAGGCGGCAACTGTCCGCTTTCGAAGGCCGACGAAATCGTGGACGTGAACGGCGTGAAGGTCGCCGGCTTCTCGAACCTGCCGGCCCGCCTACCCGCCGACTCTTCTTCACTTTACGCCAAGAACCTGCTCGCTTTCCTTCCGCTGATCACCGGCGAAGGCGGCAAGCTCAATCTCGATACGGACGATGAAATCGTCAAAGCCATGCTGCTAATGCGCAATGGCGTCACCGTCAGCGAAAGGCTCAAGTAAATGAAACGCGCCCTTTCCGTTATCGCCCTCGCGGCGTTCGCCCTTCCGGCGTATGCCGACACTGGCGGTATCAACTCAACCGTGTTCCTGGCCGCGATATTCGCGCTCGCCTGCTTTGTCGGCTATTATGTCGTCTGGTCGGTCACGCCCGCCCTCCACACGCCCCTGATGGCCGTAACCAACGCCATTTCTTCCGTGATCGTCGTCGGCGCGCTGGTCGCCGCCGCGGCTGCCGGTCTCTCCTCTGAGGGCTGGATCGCCAAGATCCTCGGCGCCATTGCCGTAGCCCTCGCCAGCGTTAACATCTTCGGCGGCTTCCTCGTCACCCAGCGTATGCTGGCCATGTACAAGAAGAAGGGGCAGTAGCCTTGGATCAGTTCCACTCAACCTGGGCGCCGCTGCTCTATCTCGTTGCAGGCGTATTGTTCATTCTTGCGCTGCGTGGGCTCTCGAGTCCCGCGACCAGCCAGAAGGGCAACCGCAATGGCATGATCGGCATGGCGATTGCCGTCGGCACCACGATCGCGCTGATCTGGAATCAGCTTGACGCCGCCACCTGGGCGCTGATCATCGGCGCCGTTGCAGTCGGCGGCACTATCGGCGCGGTCACCGCCCGCCGGATCGCGATGACCGACATGCCGCAGCTCGTCGCGGCCTTCCACTCGCTCGTCGGCCTCGCCGCCGTGCTCGTCGCTGCCGCCGCGCTCTATGCGCCGGAAAGCTTCGGCATCATGGGCATCACCGGCATCAAGATGGCCTCGCTCATCGAACTCGGCCTCGGTTCCGCCATCGGCGCACTGACGTTCACCGGCTCGATCATCGCCTTCGCAAAACTCAACGGCAACATGAGCGGCGCGCCGATCCTGCTGCCCGCCCGCCACCTTTTGAACCTCGCGCTCGCTGGCGGCATCATTGCCCTCACCGTGGTACTCATTCTGAGCGGCGGCGAAGCCCAGTGGGCCTTCTGGGGCCTGACGGTTCTCGCCCTCATCCTCGGCATCACGCTGATCATCCCCATCGGCGGCGCGGACATGCCGGTCGTCGTCTCGATGCTGAACTCTTATTCCGGCTGGGCGGCGGCGGCCCTCGGCTTCACCCTCGGCAACTTCGCGCTGATCATCACCGGCGCGCTCGTCGGCTCCTCCGGCGCGATTCTGTCCTACATCATGTGTAAGGGCATGAACCGCTCCTTCATCTCGGTCATCCTCGGCGGCTTCGGCGGCGAGGATGCCGCGGCAGCTGCCGGCGGCGCGAAGGTCGACCGTCCGTACAAGAAGGGCTCTGCCGAAGACGCCGCCTTCATCATGAAGAACGCGTCGAAGGTCATCATCGTTCCGGGCTACGGCATGGCAGTCGCCCAGGCCCAGCACGCGCTGAAAGAGATGGCCGAGAAGCTGAAGGCCGAAGGCGTCGAAGTGAAATACGCTATCCACCCCGTCGCGGGCCGGATGCCGGGCCACATGAACGTCCTCCTTGCCGAGGCCCAGGTGCCTTACGACGAAGTATTCGAACTCGAAGACATCAACTCCGAATTCTCCGCTTCGGACGTGGCTTTCGTCATCGGCGCCAACGACGTAACAAACCCGGCCGCGAAAACTGACAAGACCTCGCCGATTTACGGCATGCCCATCCTCGACGTGGAGAACGCCCGCACAGTGCTGTTCATCAAGCGCTCCATGGGCTCGGGTTATGCCGGTATCGAGAACGAACTCTTCTTCCACGACAACACCATGATGCTGCTCGCGGACGCCAAGAAGATGGTCGAGGACATCGTCAAGAACCTCTAGGCGCTGGCGCTTCGCTCCCCGAACACCACGATCTTGTTGTCCACATCGTGGCCAATGTCAGCGCGCCCGAGATAGGCAATCCCGCCCCGCGCGCACCAGCTCGTGACGATCTCTTCCTCGCTGGCGCAGAAATCGATATCGTTGACGGGGATCGCGCCGCAGCGCCCGAGCCGGATGCCCGCCACCTTCTTCACTTCAGGGTTCGAGGTGATCGTGAACATCATCCGGTCGAGCCGGTAATGATACTCGCCCACATCCTCCAGCATCAGCACATGGCCCGTCAGGTCCGGCAGCCAGCCGGTGCCGATCAGGCTCGCTAAGACAGAGATGTTGAACGCCGCATACTTGCCCGGCGCCCTCGCCGCCGCATCGATCCCGGCGCCATCATCCGTACCCGTCAGGAAACCCAGCGCCCGCTTCACCGCCGCTTCGCCGCCCTCGCGCAGGATGTCCGCCGGCATGGGCCCGTGCACCACCCGGCCAATGCCGTCGCGGGCAAGCCGCGCGAGCAGGCTGCCGGTGTCGCTATATCCCATATAAGTCTTCGCACCCGCCGCATCGCCAAGGTTTTCGAACGCCGTATCGAGAATGCGGCAAGACCCATAACCGCCCCGCGCAAACCACACCGCGTGGAGCGACGGATCATTCGCGAACTGCGCAAACGCCGCCGACCGCGCCGCATCCGGCCCCGCAAAGTGCCCCTCCCGCAGGAAGCATTGCGGATGAAACACGAGCTCCGCCGCATCCCCTGCCAGCGCGCCTACCTTCGCCGCAAGCGCCTTGTCGATCGCCCGCGCAGGCCCGACAATGCCAATGCGTATCACCTTCGTGCCCATGTCACTCTCCCGGACCTGTTCGCGCAGTTAAACCGGCATTCCCGGCAAATGGGAACGGCTTTTACTGCCGGTTTGCCGCTGGCAGACCGCAGGACGAGACACTAAATCCGGAGCGACCAGAACAGGACCGAGACACGAACATGGGTTGGATATTTCTGATAATGGCCGGCGTCCTCGAGGTCGGCTTCACGACGACCCTGCGCTTGTTGATCAAGACGCCAAGCAGCATCGCGCTGAACTTGATCTTCATTGTGCTCATCATTGCAAGCTTCACCTGCCTTCAGCAGGCCGTGAAGACAGTCCCCCTCGGCACGGGATACGCCGTGTGGACCGGCATCGGCGCCGTCGGCACGGTCATTGTCGGCGGCCTATTCTTCAACGAGAGCCTGCCCCCGCTCCGGATCGCACTCATCGGCTTGATCATCGTGGGCGTCGTTGGTCTGAAGCTGATTGAGCATTGAATCGTCGAAGGTTCACAGCCTGCGCCATGCAGGACCTTACCGTTTCCGGGAACAGCGGAATCGCGACAATGCTCGCGAACAAACCCCTGCTATAGAATGCCCATCATGACCGACAAGCATCACTATTTCTTCTGTGGCATCGGCGGTTCCGGGATGTTGCCGCTGGCTTTGATCCTGCTCGACCAGGGCCACATCATCGAGGGCTCCGACCGGTCGCTCGACCAGGGGCGCACGCCGGCGAAATTTGATTACCTGCGCTCGCGCGGCATCCGTCTCTATCCGCAGGATGGCAGCGGCGTGACGAGACCCGAGCAGGTGGTCGTCACCTCGGCGGCGGTGGAAGACACGGTGCCGGACATTGCCGCCGCGATCCACGCGGGCGCGAAGCGCATGAGCCGGGCGGACATGCTGTCGGCCCTGTTCAACGCCGCGCCCTTTGCCATCGGCGTGGCGGGCACGAGCGGCAAGTCCACCGTCACCGGCATGATCGCCTGGATCCTTCACCATGCCGGCAAGAGCCCCACGGTGATGAACGGCGCGGTGATGAAGAATTTCCGCACGCCCGAAGCTCTGTTCTCCAGCTCCCTTGTCGGCAACAGCGGCATTTTTGTCTCGGAAGTGGACGAAAGCGATGGCTCGATCGCCGCCTACAATCCACGCGTAGCCGTGCTGATGAACATCGCGCTCGACCACAAGACGATGGACGAGTTGCGCGCTCTTTTCGGAGGCTTTGCAGGCCGCGCAAAAGACGTGGTCCTTAACCTCGACAATGCCGAAACCGCGCGTCTCGCTGCGGGCTTCCCTGCCGCACTCACCTATAGCCTCGACAATCCGGCAGCCCAGCTCACCGCAACCGATACCGCGCCCGCACCCACCAGCATCACTTGCTCCGTGCACGACCGGAAGTCCGGAGAGACCGCCGCCCTTCGCCTCGCCATACCCGGCCGGCACAATGTCTCCAACGCGCTCGCCGCCATCGCCGCCGCGATGACCTGCGGCGTGACGCTCTCAGAGGCCGCCAAGGCGCTCGGCGAATTTGCCGGCATCTCCCGCCGCTTCGATATCGTCGGCTCAGAGAATGGCATTACTGTCATCGACGATTTCGGCCACAACCCGGACAAGATCGCCGCCACCCTGCGGACTGTAAACCAATTCCCCGGCCGCGTCCTGGTGATGTTCCAGCCGCATGGCTTCGGCCCGCTGAAGAAGATGCGCCGCGAGTTCGCCGAATGCTTTGCCGACAATCTAGGTACGGAGGATATCCTCCTGATGCCGGAGCCCGCCTATTTCGGCGGAACGGTAGACCGCTCCGTCGGCAGCCAGGACCTCGCCGCCGACATCTGCGCCCTCGGCCGCCGCGCCGAAGCCCTTGCCGATCGCCCCGCCTGCGGCGCGCGCCTCCTCGAACTTGCAAAGCCCGGCGACCGCATCCTCATCATGGGCGCCCGCGACGACACCCTGACGACCTTCGCACAGGAATTGCTCGCCGCTCTAAAGCCGAAGGCGTGAAGAGCGCGGAACTTGCGCCTGTATCGGCGTCACTCCGGCCGCCCCTGCGAAGCGATAAAATCTGACAGAATCTGAGACTGGATGTCGAACGCCTGTGTACCCGGCGAGACGAGTTCGACATGGCCTGTTGCGGGAATGACGACCAATGAAGCGGAATCTCCTGCGCCTTGCGCCTTGCGCGTCAGCGCGTCGCCCAGCATCGGCGGGGCAATCCTGTCCTCGCTCCCGTTCACGCTGACGAACGCCACCCCCAACGGAAACAGCCGCGCGGGCGAAGTATCCGACAGCGTATCCGGCCGCTCCGGCGAGGCCGGGCCGGTCAGCTTATCGTAGATCGCATCAAGGCAGGTCGGCGACGTGACGGGCCGCGAGGCTTCCAGGTCGGCCAGCCCGCCCGAGACCAAAACACCTTGAAACTGCAGCGGATCGGACACCCGCAGCGGGCTGTCCTCCGGCAGCTTCGAGCGCGCGGCCAGCCACAGGATAAGGTGCCCCCCCGCCGAATGCCCGATCCCGGTAACCCGGGAGAGATCGAGATTGTATTCAGCGGCATTCTCCCGCAGCTGGTCTGTCGCCGCGCCGGCATCCAGGAATGTCCCCGGATAGCCCCCGCCGGGTTCGTCCACACCCCGGTATTCGATGTTCCACACCGCCCAGCCCTGCTGGCGCAAACCATCCGCCATCCAGTCCATCAACGCCTTGTCGGCAATAGATTTTTGCCAACAACCGCCATGCACCATGACGACCACCGGATGCGGCCCAGCTCCCTCCGGCAACCAGAGATCCACGACATCTGTCACCCCCTCACCCCAGCGGATCGAATGAGAGGCCACCGGACGCGGCAGGGCCGAAAGGTCATCCCATGTCATCAGCTTTGCAGGCTCAGCCATGACGGGTCCCACGGGAGTTGTCGCCTCTTCCTGCGCCGGCGCTCAAGCGGCTACAAGGGCTAACGCCGCCGCTGCAAACTGTTGTTTCCACAAGCTTCTCTCTCTTGCCGCTGGGGGCATGACCACTACTGTTGCGGGCTTCACCCCACGAGGCAAGCACCGGCATGATCAAGGCCCCCATCACGCGCGCCGAAGCGCTGCAGCGCGACGCCGCTGATCCGCTGGTGCAGCGGGCCGCGCTGTTCGACCTGCCAGAGGGCGTGACCTATCTTGTCGGCCATTCGCTAGGGCCGCCGCCCAAAGCCGCGCGGGACCGGCTCGCCGCCGCGCACGCGGATTGGGCGGGAGACCTCGTGCGTAGCTGGAATTCGGCGGGCTGGATCGATCTGGCCGAGCGCACCGGCGACCAGCTTGCGGCGCTGATCGGCGCGCTACCCGGCGAAGTGATCGTGGCCGACAGCGTGTCGGTCAACCTGTTCAAACTCGCCGCCGCCGCGCTGCCGCAGGCACGAACCTATGCCTTGTTCGTTGAGGAAGACGAGTTTCCGACGGACCAGTATATCGCGGCGGGTCTGGGCGGACTTTCGGGCGCCGAGGTGCGCCAGGTTGCGCCGGGTGGCAGCTTCGACGCGCTGAAGGCCGGCGGCGTGGTGATCAAGAGCGCGGTGAATTATCGCTCCGCTGAAGTGACCGACATCGCGGCGCATGAGCGCGAGGCGAGGCGGCACGGGGCACTGATCATCTGGGACCTCAGCCATGCGAGTGGTGTACTGGACATGCAGCTGACAAAGGATGGCGCAGTGCTTGGCGCGGGGTGTACGTACAAATATCTGAATGGTGGGCCGGGTGCACCCGCGTTCGTGTATGTGGCAGCAGAGCTGGCGCCAAGGCTCGCCAATCCCCTGCCCGGCTGGATGGGGCATGCAGCACCGTTTGCGTTTGACAGCAGGTATGTGCCGCGAGATGGCGCCGCGCGCTTTGCAAGCGGAACGCCGCCGATCCTGTCGCTGGCGGCCCTTAGCGGCGCGCTGGAGGCGATGGAGGGTGTGGACCTCAACCAGCTTCAAGCCAAGGCGCGGGGCCTTGGCGCGCTTGCGATTGCGCGGGCACAGGCGATGGGGCTGGATGTGCTCTGCCCGGTGGAGGATGGCCGGCGCGGCGGGCATGTCAGCGTACGGATTCGTGAAGGCTATCCGGTCGTGCAGGCGCTGGCTGCGCGAGGCGTGATGGCAGATTTCCGGGCGCCGGACACGGTTCGGTTCGGCTTTTCGCCGCTTTTCCTGAGTTATGAAGCGGTCTGGAACGCGATGGCGGCGCTGGCCGAAATTCTCGAGAGCCGGAGCTGGGACCAGCCGCAATTCCACGCGCGCGCAAAAGTGACCTGATCACTCCGGAAGTTTGGACGTCCAGCGTGTGCCGAGCTTGTCCCTGATCAGCGCGCGAACCGCATCGTAATGAACCCCGAAGTCTTCCGCCGCCAGGACGATATCTCCAACGCCGCCGGACTGGTACTTGGTGATGCGGGTTGCGACCTGGTTGATCTCGCGCAGAAGCGGATTGTAAGCGGCCAACACCGCATCTGGATCCTTCAATGACAGGACGATCGTGGACGCCGTCCGCGGGCCTGCGATATTTGCACTGCCGCTGCTCAGCAGCGCCGCCTCTGCGCCTTCGGAAATGTCACTCCACTTGATGAGCCCCGCCGAGACATCACCCGGCTCGTAGATAAACCCTTCCTCGGTCGCAAGGAAAAACGGCATGTTGCGGAAGGCTCGCAGGCTGAAGGCGATCAGCAGGAAATGCGCGGCGCAATAGAAGAAGAAAAAAAAGAGCAAAGGTGCCGGATCGAGACCGGAAACTCTGAAATCAACCGTTCCCGGAACAAAGATCATCGCGTTTATCCCGACCACGAAGAACGCTGCCAGGACGGGCAGGATGAACCGGGTTGCGAGGCGGGGCGGATACAGCTCGATCAGGGGCGGCCCGATTTTTCGCCGCAGGCGCGGACGGGAAAACTCGATCAACAGGAATTGCCAGACGAGGGCCACAAGAACGATATAGAATAATCCGATGACGATGATCGCGACGGGATCTTCCGCACGGCCAAAGAAGCCCCAGACAGCGTCCGTCCAGTACCGGTATCCGCCGAAGGCATCTGCGAGGAATGCGAGCAGCATCAGCGCTGCGACCGGGTAGAATATCCACTGCAGCAGCGAAAGAATCTTAAACTGGCGTTTGTTCAAGGGGACAACCTGCAGGCTTCTCAGACTTATGATCCTACAATCATTTTGCCGGTTGTCGATGAAACTGACATGAACCAGCGCTCACCCAACGCCGCAGACAGGGCCCCCGGATCAGATTGACCGGATCTATTATTGGCATTAATAATGCCATAATGCCGCCCCCATCTTGCAGGAGACCCCGACACGTGCAGATTCTCAGAACGCCGGAGGCCCAGTTTACCAACCTGTTCGAGTACGGTTTTGCCGCGAATTATGTCGACATCGCCGGCCCCGGCGATGAGGCGATGCGAATGCATTACCTCGACGAGGGCCCGAAGGACGGCGAGCCGATCCTCTGCCTGCATGGACAGCCTTCGTGGAGCTATCTCTATCGCAATATGATCCCCCTACTGACGAAAGCAGGCTACCGCGTCCTGGCGCCGGACCTGATCGGCTTCGGCAAATCCGACAAGCCGGGCGCGATGGCCGACTATACCTACGCGCGGCATGTGGACTGGCTGGGCCAGTGGCTGAAAAAGATGGACCTCAGCGGCCTGACGCTGGTCTGCCAGGACTGGGGCGGGCTGATCGGGCTTCGTGTGGCGGCGGACCAGATCGGCCGGTTCAAGCGGATCGTAGTGGCCAACACGGGCCTGCCAAGTACGGCGATCATTTCGGACGAGATGTCGGCTTTCCTGGGCCAGATGTATCCCACAGTGCCTGTGCCGGATGCGGGCATGGTGCGCGAGCAGTTCCAGTCGGGCGGACCGGGGGCGTTCCTGTACTGGGTGAAGTACGCGAGCGAGTCGCCTTCCTTCTCGGTGCGCGACGTATTCGGACTGCTGTCAGGTGTGACCGACGCACGCATCCTTGATGGCTATGTCGCTCCGTTCCCGGATGATCGCTATATTGCGGGGGCGCGGAAGTTTCCGGCGCTGGTGCCGCTGCTGCCCCAACACAAGGACGACCGTCTGGCAAATGACCGCGCCTGGGCCGTTCTGGAGGCATTCAAGGGCCGCACGCTGATAGCATTCAGCGACGCCGACCCCGTCACCAGGGGCGGCGACGCAATTTTCAAGGCTCGCATTCCGGGAGCCGATTGTGTCACCATCAAAAATGGCGGACACTTCCTGCAGGAAGACCAACCGGCCGCATTTTCCGAAGCGATCATCGCTTTCATGCGGCAAGGATAACAAAGGGGGAGCGCAGCATGAAACGGATCCTGCTGATCATTCTGGCAATCATCGTGGGCGCGGGCGCGCTGGGGTTCTACTTCCGCAAAGAGATCATCCTGTTTCTGGTGACGCGCGCCGACCGGCCCGAGATCGCGCCTCATGAGCCGGTAGCCTGGATGCAGGGACCGGCCGCAGCTGTGACTGCGCCAAGCGACCGGCCGCCGAACATCATCTTCATCCTCGTGGACGACCTCGGCATCAACGATATCACGACCTTCGGAGGCGGCCTTGCGCAGGGGCGTGCGCCCACGCCAAACATCGACGCGCTGGCGGCGCGGGGCGCGAATTTCTCAACGGCCTATTCCGGCACCGGCACCTGCGCGCCGTCGCGCGCCATGCTGCTGACGGGGCGCTATCCGACGCGGACGGGATTCGAATTCACGCCGACGCCGAACGGCATGGGGCGGATCGTCACCCTGTTCGCCAATGACGACACGCGGGGCCGGCCGAAGGTGGGCTTTGACCCCAAAGCGGCGGCCACGCTTCCCGATTTCGAGGACCAGGGGCTGCCTGGATCGGAAGTAACGATTGCTGAAATGCTGAAAGACAAGGGCTATCACACGGTCCATATCGGCAAGTGGCATCTCGGCAATTCGGACGAGTTCCATCCGAATGCACAGGGCTTCGACGAGAGCCTCGTCATGACAGGGCTGCTGCATCTGCCTGCAGATGATCCGGAGGTGGTGAACGCAAAGCTCGAGACGGATCCGATCGACAAGTTCCTCTGGGCCCGCGGCGATTTTTCAACGTCCTACAATGACGGACCAACCTTCGCGCCGGGCGGATACCTCGCTGACTACTGGACCGAGGAATCGCTGAAGGTGATCGAGGCCAACAAGAACCAACCTTTCTTCCTCTATCTCGCCCACTGGGGCGTGCACACACCGCTGCAGGCAACGAAGGAGGACTATGACGCGGTCGGCGATGTCGGCTCGCACAAAGTGCGGGTGTACGCCGCGATGCTGCGGGCACTCGACCGCAGCGTCGGTCAGATTGTTGCAAAGCTCGAAGAAGAAGGCCTGGCCGAGAACACGATCATCGTGTTTTCCAGCGACAATGGCGGCCCGGGCTATATCGATCTGGCGGGCATCAACGACCCTTATCGGGGCTGGAAGCTCTCGCTGTTCGAAGGCGGGATCCGTGTGCCGATGTTCGTGAGCTGGCCGGCGCGCATCCCGGCGGGCACGGTGATCGACACGCCGGTGGCGCATATCGATGTGACACCGACACTGGCCGAGGCCGCGGGCGTGGGTTTGCCAGCAGGCGTGGAGATCGATGGGCGTAGTCTTCTTCCGTTGGCAGAGGGCGTGGGCGGGCTGGTGCGGCCAGATGATGCGCTGTTCTGGCAGAGCGGCTATTACCGCGTAGTGCGGGCGGGCAGCTGGAAGCTGCAGGTGGACGGCAAACAGGGTAAGTCCTGGCTGTTCGACCTTGGCAAAGATCCAACCGAGTCGACAAACCTTGCCGCGAGCGAGCCGGAGAAGTTGGCGGAACTGCAAGCGCTGCTGGACCGGCACCATGAGAACGCGCGGGCCCCGCTGTATGCGTCGACGTCGGACATACCGGTGACGATCGACAAGACGAGCGCGCAGGAGCTGACGGCCGGGGACGAGATCGTGTGGTGGCCCAACTGATGGCGCCGGGCATGTCCTTGTTGCCTGCGTCCACCAACGACGCCTATGGCGGCATGAAAGCGGCCGCCTGGGGGCTCACCGTTATTGCCGCCGCGACGATCAGTTCGGCATTGCTGCATATCGGACTGCCCGACGGCGGCGCGGTGGTGATTGCCGGGCTCGATATCTCAGGCGCCGAACGCATCATCATCAGCCTGTTTGCCTGGGCCGGGACGACGCAATTCGTCTGGGGACTGATGTTGCTCGCCGTGTCATTGCGCTACCGGTCGCTCGTACCGCTCGCGCTTGGTCTGTTGACCATAGAACGCGCCCTGCACACCTGGAACATGTGGGGGCCCAAGGGCTCGCATCTGGCGGACGGCCACCACCCGCCGGAGGCCTGGGTTACGCTGGGCAGCGTGCCCGTTCTGCTGATCTTTCTGGCGATGTCACTCCGGCGGGCCTGAAACAGCCGGGGGCATGTCTCTCACGACGCGGAAGCCAATATGGCCTGAGGAGAAATCCATTTCCTGAGGCTGGCGGGCGGCGGGCCGGTAGCGGCGGCAGAAATTGTCCGCACACAGATAGGATCCGCCTTTGATCGTGTTCTCGCCTGCCTGATAGGGCGTGGCGGTCCATTCCCAGACATTACCGATCATGTCGTAGAGGCCGATGGCGCTCGGCGCGAAGCAGCCTGCCGTCGCTCGGCCGGCGACCCCGTCCGAGGCTTGATCAATAACCGGAAAAATGCCTTGCCAGGTATTGGCGACAGGTTTGCCTGAAGCGTCAAAGGCGCCTGACTGGGGATCGGCGGGATCCGGCAGGCCGATGGCGGCGGCGTATTCCCATTCCTCCTCGGTGGGCAAGCGGGCGCCGGCCCAGGCGGCAAAGGCCTCGGCGTCACCCAGCGAGACATGCACGACGGGGTGGTGCATACGCGCGAAAATGTCCGACCCCGGACCTTCGGGCGCGCGCCAGGTGGCGCCGGGGACGAGTTGCCAGGTATCGGTGGGCGCCGCGCGTTCGGCCGGCATACGAAACACGGCAGAACCGGCACCAGGGCCACCGGCGGCCACGCTGCGCTCAGCCGTCGTCAGATATCCGGTCGCTTCAGAGAAACGTGCGAACTCGGCATTGGTAACTTCATGGGCGAGCATCTCGAAGCCTGCGATATGCAGGATCATCTCGGGCGCTTCTTCAGGATAGACGGCGTAGGCGCCCTTGCGGTACTGGCCGGATGGTATGTTGACGAACTGACCGATGGCATCGGCGTCCAGACCGCAAGTTGGTCGCGATACGTCAACCAGCGGCGCATCTGAGGGCGCCGCGGCACCGCATGCGGCGAGGACGGCCGCTGCGAGCAGCGCGCCCGCGCGCCTCATGCGCCGAGGAGACGTTCCAGCATCAGCCGGAACACAATGCCGGCTTCGTCCGGTGCGAGGTCCGAATCCTGGCGCAGGCGGCGCCAGGTCTGGAAGCTGGCGGAGGTTTCGATGGCGGCGAAGAGGACGGGATCATTGTTGATCTCCTCCGGCAGAAGCGCCTTGAGTGTCGAGCGTTCGATCAGCAGGCCGCGCCGGTATTCTTCCATGAGGAAGCGAGACTGGAACCGGCGCAGGTTCGCCGAGACCCGCACGGGCATGATGTGCTCGTAGATCTCGATGCGGCGGGCGATGTGCTCGAAGAAGCGCTCACGCCACTCACTCGCTTCGAAGGGGGCGAGGATTTTCGGCATGACTTCCGATGAAATGCGCTCGGCCATCTCCACATAGAGGCTGTCCATATCTTCGAAATGGCGGAAGACCGTGCGCAGGCCGACTTCGGCGCGTTCGGCGACACGGGCCGCGCTGGGGCTCATCTCGCCTTCGCGGATGAGGCTGAACATCGCCTCGATGATCTGCGAACGGCTGCGTTCACTGCGCTGGCGCCGTCCGTCGGAAGTGTCAGACTTAGCCGCAGGGCCGAGCGGGATGATTTTCAGGTCGGTCATTCAAAACGCTTTCTTGACTTCGATCGACGTATTGGCCGCAGGCAGGGAGTAGATGAGGCCATCTTCGGCGACCTCCATCGGGCCGTCAAATAGAGCCTGGGCGTCCTTCATGAACAAGGCGTTGAGCGCCCTTGACGGCAAGGGGGGGACGGTATGGTAGAGGACAAGGCGTGCGGCGCCGGCGTCCTGGGCCGCGCGGGCGGCGTCGGCGGGCGTGGCATGGTAATCAAGGATGTCGTTCAGCACCTTGGCGAGGTCGTCCCTGCCCGCTTGCGCGATCGCTTCGCGCATGCGCAGAACCATGTCGGGGTTGAGCGCATCGTGGAACAGGAGGTCTGCACCAGTGGAGGCGGCGACGAGGTTCGAATCGTAGATCGAATCGCCGCTGATCGAGACCGAACGGCCCTTGTAGTCAGCACGGTAGCCATAGGCGGGCTCGACTGGCGCGTGGCTGACCTTGAAGGCGGTGATCGTCAGGCCGCCCGCGTCGTAGACAACGGACTGGCCGCCGGGCCCAGCTGGCATGGTGATCGGGATGGGCGCGCCGCCGCGGCCTTCGGGGTTGGCGATTTCCGGGCCGTGATGGCCGGTGCGGTAGGTGCTGTCGATACGGTAGGCGGCGTTGAAACCGTTCACGACTTCATCGACGCCGGCTGGCCCGTGGACGGGCATCGGCACATCCCGGCCGCCATTGACCCAGGCCTGCATCAGGAGCTCGCCGAGGCCATCCAAATGATCCGAATGCAGATGGGTAAGGAAGACCGCGTCTATCTCGGCGACGGGATAGCCCATCCGGGTCAAGGTCCGGATACCGCCGGAACCGGCATCGATGATGACGTGCTGGTCGCCGGCGACGAGAGCAAGACAGGGGCCGCCGCGCTGCGGGTCGGGGAACGGGGAGCCCGCGCCGCAAACGTAAACGTGGAGACCATCTTCCAGACCCGCGGCAGAGTTACGGCCGATGTTCTGCTTTACGGCGCGTTCGAAAAGGTATTCCGAGATCTGCACACGGAAGACCTGGGCGCCGGCGAAGAGGAGCGCGGCAGCCGCGCCTGCGATGAGGAGAGTCCAGCGAATGGTGCCCATGGTCTCAGCCCATCGCCTTGATCATATCGAGGAAGGGTGAGGCAACACCGGTCTGCGGGAGCACGGTTTCGATGTTCAACTGGCCCTCGAGACCGGCGGAGCGGTGTACGGCGATTTCGCGCCACTCCTCGGAGAGAGACATGCGCACCATCGAAGCGCGGTCGGGATACATGGCAATGGCGACTTCGTCCCAAAGCTCTTCGACCTGGCCGAGGGCCAGGAAGGTGACGTCGCCTGCAAAGATGAAGCGCCCGTCGAACTTCGGCAGGAGTTCGGCAACGGCGCGGCCGTAGATCATGTAGGCATCACGGCCGGAAAGATCGCAAGGGCGGCCATCGTCATACGCGGCCTTTTCCTTGAACTTCAGGAGATTGATCATGAAGATGGGGCCGTCGGGTCCCTTCTCCATCATCGCCGAGAACCGGGCGGGATCGGTCGGGAAAACTTCGTTCAATACCTGCATGTTTATTCCTCCTTAGCCGGATTATCCGGCCTGACGTTTCAATTCTTCCTCGATCACCCAGAGGCGGTCCTGGCCCCAGGTGATCACATCGCCCACCCGGAAGCTGGGGACGCCCCAGACCCCGAGGGCCATCATTTCGGCGCGGTTGGCTTCTGCCTCGGCGCGCCAGGTGTCTGTGTCCAGCTGCTGGCGAGCGGTGTTCCAGTCGAGGCCAGCAGCCTCTACAATCTGGCGCAAGCCGGAATCGCTGCCGGCATCGATGCCCTGCGACCAGACTCCGGCGAGAAAGGCCTGGCAGAATTCATAGCCCCTGCCCTGCGCCTGCGCCCAGGGCAGGATCGAATAGCCGCGCTCCACGGGCTTGCCAACCGGGTCTGCGATCTTGCCGAACGGCACGCCGTGGCGGCGAGCTTCGCGGGCCGTATCGAACGTGATATACTGCCTTTTTATGCGCGGCACCGGCAGGCCGCGCATGACCATGGGCAGGACGTAGCGCAGCTTCAGTTCGGCGCCATAGGCATCGGCCAGCACCTTGGCGCGGGCGACAACAATGTACGTGTACGGACTTCTGAAGGATAGGTAGTAGTGCAACTCCGGCGTGGTTGCGCTTCGGCCGGTTCCGGACGGTACGGCCAGCGGCGACAAGATAGCGGCGTTACCCACTCCGGGTCTCTGCGCGCCAAGTTCGGTCAGGCGCGCTTCGAGATAGTGCAAGCGGTCGAGCCCCCAGTACCACTCGCCAGCATAGTTGAAGGTGGCGCCGAGATAATGCCCAAGCTCTTCACGCTTCTGGCTCCCTGCCGCAAGGCGGGCGTCTAGGCCGGTGGCAGGTCCTGCGGAGCCGGAAAGCTTTCCGCTCCAGAGATCGTTGCTGATCTGAAGCGCATCGACGAGAAACGATCCACCATCAATCGCAGTAGCAAAACGCGCATTGGCGGTTTGGATCTGGCCAACTTCGGGCTGGCGGCCAGGATCGATGAATTGCAGCCCGGCCCGGCGCGCGAGACGCGCCGTATCGATCCGGGCATAGGCTTCAAGTCGGCTGCGCTCGGGCGCCGCCCAATCCGGCGGCGGTGCAACGAGGTGGACGTTCAGGCGGATATCATAGCGCGCCGCGAGTTGCGGCAGGACCTGCAGGCAGATGTGCGCGTAGGGATCCGCGGCCTCATGGAAGTAATCAACAGTGTGCGGCGCCGAGGCGGCGCGGCGTTTCGATTCCTGCATGGCCCGGTTACGCTTGAGCCTCTTTTCGCTCGTGATGCTTGCGGCGACGCGTGACACCAGAAAGGATTTGATCGTCATCGGCTCATGCCTCGCGCGCAGCGCCAAAACGGTTTGCCTGCGGCGCGTGCGCGGGCGAGCCATCGAGGGTGCCTTGTCGTCATAACTGAGATTACGGCACTATTCGTGCCACATTATCAAACCCTACTCAAGCCCGGATCAATCCCTTCTTGAGCGGCGGCGGCGCCAGAAAAAAACGCCGGCCGCAAGAGCGAGCACCGCGCCGGCTCCCGCACCGATCAGGACCGGCCCGTATTGCTTTGCCTGGCGTGCCATCGAATGGCGCGTGACTTCCGCGAGTGAGTCGTAGCCGGGAGGCACTTCCAGCACGCCGACGCGGCGGCTATAGCTGGCATACTCCGTCTGCAGATCATCATAAGTTTCTGGATAGGACGCGCTGAGATCTTCGGTTTCGCCTGGGTCTTTGGAAAGGTCGTAAAGCCGCCACCGGGCATCCCCGTGCGGCTTCTGGTTACGCGTCAGCTTGTAATCGCCTTTGATGACAGCGGCGTTGCCGGATACTTCGATGACGATGGCGTCGCCGGGCCCGTACACGGCGTCTGTCTCGCCGCGCAATAGCGGCAGGAGACTCCGTCCGGTGATGGGTTTGGCGCCGTCGAGGTCTGCCGGTGCGCCGGCGAGCGCCAGCAAGGTCGGCGCGATATCGGTGACGTGCGCCCGGGCGTCGATCCTCCTGCCGGAGGACAAGCCTGCCCCCGACAGGATGAAAGGAACGCGGATGCCGCCTTCAGAACCGAGGAACTTGAACTTGTCGTGCGGCGACGCCGCCGCCATCGCCCACTCCGGACCAATAAATGCCCAGCTGCCTTTTTCCCCCATACCCTCTGCATCCAGATGATAGCCGTTCATGCTCATCCAGAACTTCATCCGCGGGTCAGTGTCGCCGCGGGATGGCTCCGGGCCGTTGTCGGAGGTAACCACGAAGACCGTATTCTCGAACTGGCCCGTCGACTTCAGGTGCGCGACCAGGCGCCCAATGTGGAAATCCATCGCCTCGAGCATGCCGGCATTGACCTCCATCCGAGCAGCGTAGAGCTTTTGCTCTTCCGGCGACAGCGAGGCCCATGCGCGAAAGTGATCCGGCATCGGCGCGAGGGCGGCGTCTTCAGGAACGAAGCCCTGCGCCTTGGCGCGCCCCCACCGGGCAAGGCGTGTCTCGTCCCATCCGGCATCATAAACGCCTTTGTATTTCGCCGTGAACTCGGCGGGCGCCTGGACGGGGATGTGAACTGCCTGAAATCCGAGGTAGGCGAAGAAGGGCTCCGTGGACGGACCTTCTTCGAGATACGACACCATCTTGTCCACAATGAAGGCGGATGAATAGAAATCCTCCGGCAAGCTCGCCGGCTTGCCGTCCTCATACCAGGGCGCGTCGGCGTAGTAAGGCATGTAGGACTTGTCTTCCCAGTTGTCGGCCCCCGAGGCATCCAGCGCGAACGAGCGCTCGAAACCATGCGCCACCGGCAGATCGCCCTTGCCGCTGCCGAGATGCCATTTTCCGGTCATCAGCGTGCGGTATCCGAGCGGCTTCAGACGGTCGGCCAGCGTTGCGACCCCCGGCTCGAGTCGCATCGTATATCCGGGCTGACCTTCATGTTCCTTGGGCAGAACTTCCGGAATGGTGGAGACGCCTGTGAGGTGGCTGTCCATTCCGGTGAGAAGCATGGCGCGCGAGGGCGAGCAGAGTGGAGATGAGTAGTAACGCGTAAACATTGCGCCGCCCGATGCCAGCGTATCGATGTTGGGCGTACGAGCCTCCCCGCCATAGATGCCGAGGTCCATGAAGGCCGCATCGTCGATCAACAGGATCACGAAGTTTGGGCGCGCGGGCTGCGCAGCCGTCTGCGCCTCGACGCGCGATGACAGCACCAGCACTGAAAACGCGATTGCCAGAAAGATCCGCGACATGACCCCTACCATAAATGTTGCCAGTCTCTTCTGCCAGCCTGAACGCCGCGGATGTTGGTGAACTCGACACTGGATGGAACCGTTATGTCCCGGGATCAAGATGCACCCGTGTGCCAGTATCGGTTAGCCGCCATGAAAGAGGCGCATGAACTGATCCATCGCGAAGCCTATCGCCGCATACCCCAGCGTCAGGAACAGGACGCAATAGACGACGCCAAGCACACTACCGATGATCGCAAGAACGCCGTCGCGCTCGATCATGGCAAGCGCCATCAAGGCGATGGCAACACCCGGAACGCCATTCGTGCCCGGCCCAGGGATGGCTACGATGGCGGCGAAAATCAGCATCAGAATAGCCAACAAGGGCTCAGCGCCCCGGCCCGCGAGGAAGCGCAGGCGCGGCTTCGCAAGCCGCTCGATCCGCAGCAGCCAGGGAATGACCGCCTTGGTCATTTTGCGGAAAGTGGACATGCTGATCGTGTGCACACGGATGCGCCGCGGCAGCCAGGGGCGGCGTTGGCCGACCACCATCTGACCGGCGAGCAGCGCGATGGGCAAGGCTACGAAAGACTGGATGCCCACGAGAAACGGGATCATCGCCGGGATCGCAAACAGGAAGATCAGCATGCCGAATGCGCGCTCTTCGAGGGCGTCAACAATGGCGCCGAACGAGATTTCGGTTTCATCGGCGAGGTCGGATATCTGGCGCAGGATATCCGACGCCGAGCCGTGCAGGGCGTCGATCCCTCGCGCGGCTGGATTATCGAGCTCGGGCACGGGCTGAGGGCTTACCTGGAGAGGGCCTGCGCCCTCGCCGGGTGGGCTGTCTTCGTTATTCAGGCTCGACATGCTCGACTAGCCTGTGAAGGCCCCTGTTGTTCCGTGCCCACGGATGGAAGCTGAAGCGGGGCGGGCTGCGCAATGCAATCTGTCACAAACTTCATATTGGTAAGCGAACTACTCCCTCGCGGGACCGGCGTAAAGCGTATCTGCGCCGTCATCTCAATGAAGATGGTGCAGCAAGACGGGCGCGTGTGTGGGGATGGATTGGTGTGCCCAACAGGGTTCGAACCTGTGACCTGCTGATCAAAAGATACATAAATTTGCAGATCAATACTCGTCGAGACTACGCCGCCAGATTTCGCCGGCGTCCATTGCGGAAGCCGCAAGGCAGAAGGGCTCTGACCGAACACCATTTTGCTTGCGTTGAAGCGGTTATTCCGCAAGGTTGCAGCCGGGGTGACGGCCAGACGACGGACCGGACGTTGGGGAATGCATGAGCAAAGACGTTAACGGACTGATTGCGGGATTCCAATCCTCGCACAGCCCTTCCGAGATTGTCGAGCGGGTGTCGGAGTTCAGCGCCAGGCACGATTTTCCTGTGCTGATGCTCGGCCACATGACCAATCCAATGTCGCATGCGCGCCATGTCAGGTTCCTGATCTCGACATGCCCTTCCGAGATGTTCGACCGGCTGCAAAAGTCCGACGCTTTTCTGTATGATCCGGTCATTCACGGGATGCTGCGCGCGTCGGCGCCGTATCGCTGGTCAGCGGTGCACCGGACTGATCCGCCACCGAAACACACGATGCTGTCGATTGTCCGCACGTTCGGTTTTGAGGATGGAATGTCATTTCCGATCTTTGGCCTTAATGGCACGCCCGGCGGAATAAGCCTGTGCGGCGCCGGACGAGGGCTGGTACCGGAAGAGATCGACAACATGCACCGCGTCTATACGGCCGCCTTCCACCGGCTGGAAGCGCTGCTCGGCCCCTTTGTCTATGAGCAGAACTACGGACTGACATCGCTGGAGCGCGCAGCCCTGCAATGTGCTGCCGGCGGCAAGAGCACGCCTGAAACAGCTGACATCCTTGGAATCGCCGCCGACAGTGCCAAGGACGCCCTGAAACGCGCTCGCCGCAAGCTCGGCGCACGCAATACCGCTCAGGCCGTAGCGATCGCGGTTGCGGCAAAGTTAATGGTTTAGGCCGTCAAGTCCCCTTTCGGGGCCTTGCGGACCCAATTGCAGGTAGACGAGATAGGACCTTCACTGTGGAGTGGAGCCGTTTTGCCTGAAGACTCAATTTTGCCAGAAGAGCCGGACGTAGCGGGCAAAACGTCGCTCTTTCCCCAGCTCGGCGATGGGCCGGCCTGGCAATGACCGCACTCGCTCATCTCTCCTATAGTGAGAGGTTCAAAGAAGACGGCGTTGTGTGTCTTCGCGATGTGCTGGCGCCGTCCGAAGTCGAAGGGCTTCGCGCCGTTGCAGACGCCCAGATCGAAGCGCATCTCACAGCGCTCAAAGGGCTGAACCTTGATGCATTCGCCCGCGACCTCTGGGAGCCGGCCGGGCGGGGGGAGTCCTTTGGCACACCGGACTTTGATCTGGCGGCATTGCGGCGCGCGATACGCGCCGACCCGGAAGCACGTCCGTTGCGGGAAGCAGAGGACGCTGCAAAGGATGGATTGTTTCTGTATGATACCGGGTTCTGGCGCCATGAAAGTGCGGTCAGATCCATCGCTTTAGATTCGCGACTGCCGGAACTCCTCGCAGATATCCTGGATACAAGCCGGTTGCATTTCTGGGACGCCGAGGCGTTCATCAAACTTGCGCATACGGCGCAAAGAACAGCCTTTCACCAGGACCTTTCTTACATGCAGGCCAAGGGACAGAAATGTGCTTCGGTCTGGATACCCCTGGATGTAGCGGATTCTGCAAACGGAACGATGCAGTACGTACGCGGATCAAACCGGTGGAACAGGTTGTTTGCCCCGAATGCGCTTGTTGCGCAGACACCTCTTCCTGCCTCTGGTCTTCCAAAGCTGCCTGACATCGAAGGCAACATGGCTGACTTTGACATTATCAGTTTCGACGTAAAGCCCGGAGACGTGATCATTCATGAAGGGCGAACAGTGCACGGGTCAGGCGGAAACAACAGTCATCGCCCCCGGCGCGCGTTCTCACTCCAATACTGCGGAGACGACGTGCGCTATCACAAACGTGCCGGTCGTTTCTTCTCATCGCGCATGACCCACAGCCTATTACCGGGCGATGCCCTTTTCGCCAAAGACTATCCTGTCGTGTGGCCGCGGCCGTGGCCGCAGTTGCTGCTCGCAGACCTGTATGCGGGAGCAGAACCTAAGGCGCTCGAGGGCACGCAAAGTCCGGCCTGAGTGTCGAGAAAACAGGCGAGACTCAGGACTCCTTCGGAGGCGAGCTGGTCGAGCCGCGCCTTGAAAGCGACCGGCAAGCTGTTCGTCTGGCGCTCGGTCACGCGGAACCGGAATACGATTTCTGTCCCGTCGATCCGATGTGCCGCCCT
>CAMEDD010000001.1 GCA_945913285.1 Candidatus Sulfopaludibacter sp. SbA3 | reverse complement strand
TGGATCTTGGACCCAAGGCATTCGACTCGCTTTACAAACTCAGATCGTCCGACCAGGTCGAGGCCCGCGCCATCTTCAATCCTGCGGTCATCGAGCGCGTGATCGCCCTCGCGCATGGCGGCCCGTTCCGCGCCGTCGCCACCGCCGGCCATCTCGTCTTCGACTTTCCGAGCGAGACCAACCGCTTCGGCCTGATCGACCTGGTCACGGGCGAATGGGGCGATGACACGATCCGCCAGACCCATGCCGATCTCGCCGAAGCCCTCGCGCTCGTCGACGCCCTCGGCCACGCCTTCATGCTCGCGCGAAAGTCTGGTACGGGCGCGGCATGACGCTGCCGCCGCTTGACGCCGCCAATTTCGACGCCGCCCGCCAGCATTGGCTGGCAGTCCGTGTCTATTACGAAGACACCGATTTTACCGGCATGGTCTATCACGCCAACTACCTGCGCTTCTTCGAGCGCGGCCGCTCGGACCACCTGCGCGATGCCGGCATCTCGCACCAGTCGCTGCTCGCCCGCGAAGACCCCGCCGCCTTCACGCTCACCAATGTAAACGTCACCTATCGCCGGCCGGCGAAGGTGGGCGACCTCTTGCACATCCGTACCCGGTATCTGGGCATGGACGGCCCCCGCATTCGTTTCTCCCAGGCCTGCCTGCGGGATGGGGAACGCCTCACCGAGGCCGAAATCACCGCCGTGATGATCCACGCCGACGGGCGCCTGCGCCGCCCGATCCGCGAAATCGCCGAACATCTCGAGGCGTTCCGCTGGCACCCCCAGGGTTAACGATCCGCCACGAAGGCTTAACCCTTGGCCGCTAACGCTTATGTCACTGCCTATTCTCAGTCCCGCGCCGTGTTTCTGCCGGATTCGGGCTGGAAAGAATATCCTTGAAACCCGGTCCTGCCGCCTCGGACGGGACCGACCTTTTTTATGACCACACAAGCGGGCGCAGCGCGCCCGGATGAAGCTTGGGAGACGCATCGTTCATGGAAAACGAATCCATCGGCAACGTAGCCAGCGGCGGCGAGTTTTCGCTGATCGCCCTGCTCAGCGAGGCCGACATTGTCGTCCAGCTTGTGCTGGTGGCGCTGCTGCTCGCCTCGGTCTGGTCCTGGATCGTGATCGGCGAGAAGACTTTCTCGCTGGGCGGCCTGAAGAAGTCGGCCCGCGCCTTCGAGGAGGCTTTCTGGAACGGACGGGCAGGGGAGTTTGATCTTCGCCCCGGCCAGGGCGGCAAGGATCCCGCCTCCCGCGTCTTCGTCTCCTGCGCCCGCGAATGGCAGGACGCCGGCCGCGCGCTGCCCACGCCCGCCGAGGCCTCGGCCATCGTCTCACGGGCCGAACGTGCCATGCGCGCGGCGGTGGACCGGGAAGTCGGCCAGGCCGGCAAGGGCCTCTCGGTGCTTGCCACCATCGGTTCTGCTTCCCCCTTCATCGGCCTGTTCGGCACGGTCTGGGGCATCATGAACGCCTTCCTCAACATCGCCGAACAGCAGGACACGAGCCTCGGCACCGTCGCCGGCCCGATCGCCGAAGCGCTGTTCGCCACCGGCCTAGGCCTCGTCGCCGCCATCCCGGCCGTGATCTTCTACAACAAGTTCACCAGCGACCTGACCCAGCTTGCCGACCAGCTCGACGCCTTCTCCCAGGACGTCCTCGTGCGCCTCTCCCGGCGCGCGTCCGACGCAACGCGGGACTAGCGGCACATGGGCCTCATCCTCGGTTCCGGCGGAAAAGGCGGGCGGCGCGGCCGGCGCGCCCTTAATGCGGAAATCAACGTCACGCCCTTCGTGGATGTGATGCTCGTGCTGCTGATCGTCTTCATGATCACCGCGCCTCTGCTGATCCGCGGCGAGGAAGTGAACTTGCCGAAAACCAGCTCCGCCCCGCTGCAGGCGGAGGCGAACGACGCGCCTTTGACGCTCTGGGTGCGCAAGGACGGCAAGGTGCTCGTCCAGCAGACCGAGATCAATCCGGCCGACCTCGCGGCCCAGCTCTCCGCCATCGTCGGCGAAGGATATGACAAGCAGGTCTATCTGTATGCGGATCAGGATGTGCCCTACGGCCTCGTGATGGAGGTCACCGCCGAAGTGCGCCGCGCGGGCTACACACGCATGTCCTTCATAACCGAGCCGAAGGAATAGGCATGTTCCGCGGCCTCGCTGTCTCGACCCTCGTGCACGCCAGCGTGCTGGCGATGGCGATGCTGTCCTGGCCACAGCCGGAATCACAGTGTGACAAGGCGATCGACAAACTCCGCCGCGAGCAACCCGGCATCCGCTCGATCGAGATTGTGATGCAGCTTCCGGAATGCGCAACCTCCGCCGACCTGCCGATCGATTTCGAGGATGTCGGCCTCGTCTCGAATGTCAGTGAGCTGCGCAAGGCCCCGGAACCCGTGGACGAGGCCCTCCCGCCGCCCGAACCGGAAGTCGAGGAAGCCCCCGCCGAAGCGCCGCCTGAGCCAGCTGCGGAGCCTGAAGAGGCCGAGGCCGTCCCCGATCCGCGCGCCAAGCCGCAAGAGGTGAAAAAGCCCGAGCCCAAGAAGCCGGAGCCGAAAAAGACCGAAGCCCTGATCAAGAAAGAGCCGCCGAAAAAGAAGGAAGACGACCTCGCCTTCCTCGATGATTTCGACAAGGCCCTGCAGGACAAGCGCCAGGCCCGCCCGCGCGCCGCCGCGCAGGCAACCCCCGACCGCCCTGCCATCGGCAATGCCGGCCGCGACCGGGAAGGGGCCGGTGACCGCTCCGGCAACACCGCCTCGCTTCAGGCCTCCGTGCGCCGCCAGATCGGCTTCTGCTGGCGCGGCATCGAAGACCTGCCGAAGGAAGACCAGATCGACGTCATGATCCGGATGCAGCTCGCCACCGACGGCTCTCTGATCGGCTCGGCCGAGCTCGTCAGCCCGAAATCGCGCCCCGCCGGACGCTCTGGCCTCGCGGTCGATCTGGCGCTGCGGGCCGTGCGCAAATGCGCGCCTTACAACCTGCCCGAAGACGCATATGAACAGTGGAAAGACATCGAAGTCACGATCGGTCCCATCCAGGAGTGATCGCGCCATGCACATGAACAGGAGTTCCCGGGGATGACCCAAAGAACCATCAACCTTATCCGGCATTTCCTCGCCGTCGCCCTGATCGCCGCCGGGCTCGCCGCGCCCGCTTCGGCACAGCTGCGCGTGCGCGTCGATGAAGGCAACTTCCAGCCGACGCCGATCGCGATTCCGGACTTCCAGGTCACCGGCGCCAATGGTGAGCTGGCCAAACAGATCGTCGAAGTCGTCCGTGCCGATCTCGCCTCCACGGGCCTGTTCGACCTGCAGAACCCCGCCTCCTTCATCCAGCGCGACCTCACGATCAACGCCGAGCCGCGCTTTGCCGACTGGAAGATCATCAAGACCGAAGGCCTTGTCGTCGGCGCCTTCGAGGACTTGGCCGATGGCAAGGTCGCCGTCTCCTTCCGCCTCTGGGACGTTTATGGCGGCGAACTGATGCGCATCAACGGCGAGCCCGGCCGACGCCTGACCACGACGCCCGAGAACTGGCGCCGCATCGCCCATAAGATCTCGGACTCAATCTACCAGCGCCTCACCGGCGAAGACCCGTACTTCGACACGCGCATCGTCTACATCGCCGAAACCGGCCCAAAGACGGCGCGCGTCAAACGCCTCGCCATCATGGATTCTGACGGTGCAAACCAGGAATATCTGACCTCAGGGCGCTCGACTGTGCTGACCCCGCGCTTCTCCCCTTCGGCGCAGGAAATCACCTATATGTCCTATGAGGGCGGCAAGCCGCGCGTCTATCTCTTCAATATCGAGACCGGCCGCCAGGAACTGCTCGGCAACTTCCCCGGCATGACCTTCGCGCCCCGCTTCTCGCGGGACGGCCAGAGCGTGCTGCTCAGCCAGGCCCAGCGCGGCAACACCGACATCTACATCATGAACCTGCGCACCCGCGAATCCGATCGCCTCACCGACCACCCGTCCATCGATACCTCGCCCTCGATGTCGCCGGACGGCAGGTCGATCGTCTTCAACTCCGACCGGGGCGGCTCGCCGCAGCTCTACATCATGAACGCCGATGGCTCGCAGCGCGCCTGTCCGTCGGGCGGACGCGATACGGCCTGCCGCATCACCTTCGGCAAGGGCCGCTATTCAACGCCCGTCTGGTCTCCGCGCGGCGACCTGATCGCCTTCACCAAGCAGGAGGGCGGCAAGTTCTACATCGGCGTCATCGGCACGGATGGCAAAGGCGAGCGTTTGCTCACCGAGGCCTATCTGGACGAGGGTCCGGACTGGGCCCCGAACGGGCGCGTCATCGTGTATTTCCGCGAAGCGCGCCCCGGCGCCAGCCCGCAACTCTGGTCGGTTGACCTGTCCGGCCGGAATGAGCGCCGGATGACGACCCAGACCGATGCATCCGACCCCGCCTGGTCGCCGCTGCTGCAGTAACTGCAAATTGCCGGAGTTTAAGCAGGCAGCCTTTGCCGGGACGGCTAACCGGCTGATCTAAGCCTTGATTTTGCTGAATTGACACGCGGATGGATTGTCGTCGCAATTCCGTCAGATTAAGAAGTTAATATTGGTTTTTGTAGAGGGTTCAGAAATGAACATCTCGTACCACGCCAGTGCATCGTCCAACCCTTAGGAGCCCCGACACCATGCATACATTCCTCAAAGTGACTGCTGCCGCCGCGCTTCTGGCCACGGGCGCATGCGCCTCACAGCCGAAGCCCATTGAAGACGCCAAGCCGGCTGAAGTCGTAAAGCCGCTTGAGACGCCGGAAGTGAAGCCGCCCGTCACCGAACCGTCCATCCAGGCCGGCTCGCTCGAAGATTTCCGCGTCAACGTCGGTGAGCGCGTGTATTTCGGTCTCGACCAGTCCAGCCTCGACACCGACGATCAGGACATCCTGAAGCGTCAGGCCGCCTGGCTTTCGTCCTACCCGAGCGTTCGCGTTCTGATCGCCGGTAACGCCGACGAGCGCGGCACGCGCGAGTACAACCTCGCCCTCGGCGAGCAGCGCGCCAACGCTGTGAAAGAATACCTCGTCAGCCTCGGCGTCAGCGCTTCGCGCATCGACACCGTGTCTTATGGCAAAGAGCGCCCGGTTGTTGAAGGTTCGGACGAACAGTCCTGGGCTCTGAACCGTAATGGCTGGACGCAGGTCGTTTCTGGCGCCACCAGCTAAGCCTTCTGTTAAGCAGACATTCCGGCAGCCGGGCGCCATAATTTGGCCCCGGCTGTTTCTTTTACTGGCCTGCCTCGTGCCTGTTTGCGTACCGCCGGAGAAAACCCTGCCATGTTGAAACCTGCCCTGCTCAGCCTCGCCGTCGCCGCGTGCCTGATCGTGCCGTCGGCTGCCCAGACCGTCACCGCTCCCGTGCGCAGCGCGCCGATCATCAAAGGTGTGACGACGGGCGACCTGTCGCTGCAGGTCGATCAGGCTCGTCAGCAGACGGCGGACATGCTGGTGCAGGCGAACCAGCTGCAAGCGCAGATCAGTACACTCAATGGACGCGTGGAGGCGCTCGAGTTCGAGCTGAGCCGGGCCCGCGAAACCAGTGACGACCTGCTGTCTGACAACGAAACGCTGATCCGCGAAATGCAGCAGATGCGCCGTTCCGTCGAAACAGTTCAAACCATGCTCGGCATCACGCCCGAGCCGGTGGCTCAGGTCGTGCCTGAGGAAGGCTCCAGTGCGGGCCCCGCCGCTCTCGCCGTCCCGGCCTCGTCCCCAGCCCTGCCGGAAGGCTCGCTCGCAACCCTGCCCGCAAGCCAGTTACCAGGAGAAGCCGGCCCTTTGTTCGCCGCCGCCAAGGCCCGCCTGATCGCACAGGATGATGCCGGCGCCGAGGAAGCCTTCCAGGCCTTCATCAGCAAGTTCGGCAAGGATCCGCAGGTCGGCGAAGCCCATTTCTGGCTAGGCGAAGCGCTGTTCCGTCAGGAAGCCTACGCTGACAGCGGCGCGGCTTATACAACCCTCATCCGGTCCTATCCGGACGATGCCCGCGCGCCGGACGCCCTCGTGCGCCTGGCGCGCACCCTGCGCATCCTTGGCGAAAACGAGAAGGCCTGCACGGCGCTCAACACGCTGCCGAAGCGCTATCCCAAGGCCACGAAAATCGTGCGTGACATCGCCGCCGTCGAGCGGACGCAGGCCGGGTGCGCCAGCTAGACCTCCCGGCCCGTTTTGCCGCCGCCCTTGAGGCCGTACCCGCCGGCTTGCGCGCGGGCCCCATCGGACTGGCCGTATCCGGCGGAAGCGATTCCATCGCCCTCCTGAGGCTGGCCCATCAATGGGCAGCAACGTCCGGCGCGTCGCTGATCGTCCTTACGGTAGATCACCGCCTCAGGCGCGCCTCCGCTGCCGAAGCGGCCACAGTCGCGGCGCTCTGCGAACGTCTTGGGCTCCCGCACCAGACCTTGCACTGGCAGGCCCCCGAAGCGCGTCAGTCCGCCGCCCGGCGGGCCCGTCACGCCCTCCTCGCCGGCGCGTTGAATTCTGCGGGCGGCCAGCTGCTTCTCACCGGCCACACGGCAGACGACCAGGCTGAAACCTTCCTGATGCGCGCGCGGCAGGGCTCCGGATGGTACGGTCTTGCCTGTATGCGGGCCCTGTCTATGTCCCCGGTCTGGCCTGAAGGCGCCGGTGTCTGGATCGCCAGGCCCTTGCTCGGTGAGCGCCGGGCCCACCTTCGCGCCTGGCTTTCGGCGCAGGGGAGCGGTTGGTCCGACGATCCTTCGAACCAGAACCCCGCCTTCGAACGCGTCCGCGTCCGCGCCCTCCTGTCTGGCCCCGGCGACACGATCACGGGCCGTCTCCTGGTGTGCCAGAACCGTTTTGCGCTGCTGCGCGCCGTCGAAGACGCCGCCCTTGCAGATTGGCTGGGCCATTCGGTCACGCTGTCGCCCGAAGGCGCGGTCTTCGCCCGTCTGGATACCCTGCCACCAGAGCGCGCGGCCCGGGCGCTCGGCACCCTGATCCAGTGCCTCGCCGGCCGCGAAACCCCGCCCCGGGCCGGGAACCTGGCGGGCCTGATCGCCCGGATCACCGGCGAACCGGCGTTCCGCGGCGCCACTCTGGGCGGGGTGCGAGTTTCCCCCAACCGGGTCGGATTGAAGCTTTCGCCTGAACGCGCCCGTAACCTAAATGCGCCAGACTGCTCGGCACTGGGCGGACGGATCGGCGCGTTGCGGCGTCTTTTCCTGAATTCTGCGCATGAAATTGCCGCAGGCAGCGGAAAGGAGTCGTTTTTGCAGGATGTGCCGCCTATCTTCTGTCCTTATACTGTTTCCTCTGTGCGAGACTTACCATGAACATCCGTAATCTTGCTGTCTGGGGCGCGCTTGCCCTCCTCGTCATCGGCATGGCCGTGATGATGGGCGGCAATCCTGAAGTGGCCAGCGCCAAGTCGGCCCGCTTGTCGGACATCTACAGGTTGGCCGAAGAGGGCAAACTGGCAGACGCGACCCTCGGCGACACCAAACTGATGGTGACGACGACGGACGGCCAGAAGATGATCAGCGAAATCCGCCAGCTCGACATGACCACCGAGCAGATCCTTCGCGAACACAATGTGCCCTTCAAAGTCGAAGCCGATGTCGGTCGCAACAACGTGGCCTCCGCGCTCCTCTCCCTCCTGCCGATCGTCCTGATCGTCGCCTTCGTGTTCTTCATGATGCGCCAGATGCAGGGCGGCGGCACACGCGGCGCGATGAGCTTCGGCAAGTCCCGCGCCCGTCTCCTCACTGAAAAGCATGGCCGCGTCACCTTTGACGACGTTGCCGGCGTCGATGAAGCAAAAGAAGAGCTGCAGGAGATCGTAGAATTCCTGCAGGACCCCTCCAAGTTCCAGCGCCTCGGCGGCAAGATTCCGAAAGGCGCGCTGCTTGTCGGCCCGCCCGGCACGGGTAAAACCCTGCTCGCCCGCGCCGTTGCCGGCGAAGCCGGTGTGCCCTTCTTCACGATCTCGGGCTCTGACTTCGTGGAGATGTTCGTCGGCGTCGGCGCGAGCCGCGTCCGCGACATGTTCGAACAGGCGAAACGCTCCGCGCCTTGTATCATCTTCATCGACGAGATCGATGCCGTCGGCCGCTCACGCGGCGCCGGCCTTGGCGGCGGCAATGATGAGCGCGAGCAGACGCTGAACCAGCTCCTCGTCGAGATGGACGGCTTCGAAGCCAACGAAGGCATCATCATCATGGCCGCGACGAACCGTCCGGACGTGCTCGATCCCGCGCTTCTGCGTCCCGGCCGCTTCGACCGCCAGGTCACCGTCGGCAACCCGGACATCATCGGCCGCGAGAAGATCCTCAAGGTCCACATGCGCAACGTCCCGCTCGCCAAAGACGTCGAGACGAAAACCATCGCACGCGGCACGCCCGGTTTCTCGGGCGCAGACCTCGCAAACCTCGTCAACGAAGCCGCCCTTCTTGCGGCTCGCCGCGGCAAGCGCGTCGTCGCGATGCAGGAATTCGAAGACGCCAAGGACAAGGTCCTGATGGGTCCCGAGCGCCGCTCGATGGTTATGTCGGAGAAGGAAAAAGAGCTCACCGCCTGGCACGAAGCCGGCCACGCCATTGTCGCGATGAAAGTCCCTTCGGCTGATCCGGTCCACAAGGCCACAATCATTCCGCGCGGCCGCGCGCTCGGCATGGTCATGCAGCTTCCGGAAGACGACAAGCTCTCGATGTCGAAGGTCGAGATGACCTCGCGCCTGGCGATCATCATGGGCGGCCGCGTCGCGGAAGAACTGAAGTTCGGCCTCGACAACGTCACCGCCGGAGCCGCGTCGGACATCCAGCAGGCGACCCGTCTCGCCCGCGCGATGATCACCCGCTGGGGCTATTCGGACGTCATCGGCCCGGTCGATTACGGCTCGGACCAGGGCGACGTGTTCCTCGGACAGCAGCTGATGCAGTCTTCGCACATCTCGGAAGAGACCTCGCGCAAGATTGAGGAAGAAGTCCGCAAGCTGATCGAACAGGGCAAAGAAGATGCCCGGCGGATCATGACCGAATCGCGCGCCGACTGGGAAGCCGTCGCACTCGGCCTGCTCGAGTACGAAACCCTGTCGGGCGACGAGATCGCCAACCTCATCAAAGGTACCCCGCCGAGCCGTCCGGATTCGTCGGAAGACGATGCCGGCCAGGCATCCGCCGTGCCGGTGATCGGCAAGCGCAAGCGTCCCGGGATTGATCCTTCGCCGAACCCGGCCTGAGGCATTTCCGGCCTTTCTTTTGAAGCCCGGCCTGACTAGGCTGGGCTTCATGCTTTTCAGACACGCCCTCGCGCCCGCTTTCGCCCTCCTGATCACCGCCTGCGCGGGCGCGCCGGAGGCGGAGACACCTTCCGCGTTCGAGGCCGCCATCGCTCCGCTGTGCGGGAAGGCGTTCGAGGGGCGGATCGTCACCACGGACACGCAGGACGATGACTGGCGCGCGCAGCGAGTTGTCATGCATGTGCGCAGCTGCGATGCCCGCTACATCAAGATCCCCCTGCATGTGGGCGAGGATCATTCGCGCACCTGGGTGCTGATGCAGGTGGGCAATGACTGGGAACTGCGCCACGACCACCGGCATGAGGACGGTGAGCCGGACGTGCTGACCCTGTATGGCGGCTTTGCCTCCACACCGGCGGACGCGCTGCGCCAGGAATTTCCGGCGGATGAGGCGACCAAGGCACTGTTTGATGCTGAGGGTATTCCTGTCTCCAAGACCAATGTGTGGGCCGTTGAAGTGGATCCGTCATCGAACCTTTTTGCTTACGAGTTGAAGCGCCCGAACCGTTTCCTGCGGGTGGAGTTTGATACGTCGAAACCCGTGCCGCCCCCGCCTGCGCCTTGGGGTTGGCCGCCGCTGGACTGAGCCCCCTGGCGCCTGCGGCTGGAGCCTTTGGCCGAGGCGCCGGGCACGCCGGTGAGCCGCTTTGTGCACCGGCCGCTGGACCTTGCCTTTTCACACCGCCGCGCAGTTTCAGCCGCCATTTCCCCCAAAAAGGGGACTGAGAGCTTTCCGGTCTGGACGCTCGAGCATCGCGCCCATCAGCTCTACTTCGCGAGCCTTGAGGCGACGGCGCATGTGGCGGGTGTGCTCGGCCCGCGCCTGATGACGCGTCCGCGCGAGCTGGGCCCCGGGCAGTCGGCGGCCCACTGGCGCTGGCTCAGCGGCGCGGACAAAGCCTCGCTCAGCTGGAAGTCGCGGCATAAGATCGTCAGCAAGCTGACGGATGAACTGGCAAAGCCCGAGCGGCGCTCTAATGCCGGAAGTGCCTCATCCCCGTGAACACCATCGCGAGGCCGGCCTCGTCGGCGGCGGCGATCACGTCTTCGTCGCGGATGGAGCCGCCGGGTTGGATGATGGCGGTGGCGCCGGCGCTGGCGGCCTGGAGTAATCCGTCCGGAAACGGAAAGAAGGCGTCCGAGGCTGCGACGCAGCCTTTCGTGCGCGGTTCAGGCCAGCCGGCGGCCTCAGCTGCGTCCTCGGCCTTGCGTGCCGCGATGCGCGCCGAGTCGATGCGGCTCATTTGCCCGGCCCCGATGCCGGCGGTGACGCCGTCTTTCGCATAGACGATGGTGTTGGACTTGACGTGCTTGGCGACGCGCCAGGCGAAGAGGAGGTCACTCAGTTCCTGCTCGGTGGGCGCGCGCCTGGTGACGACCTTGAGATCGGCGCGCGTGATGCGGCCTGCATCGCGGTCCTGCAGGAGGAAGCCGCCGGCGACGGTCTTGGCGAATATGCCGGCGGCGGCGGGGTCTGGCAGGCCGTCAGTAATCAGCAGGCGGAGGTTTTTCTTTTTCGCAAAGATCGCTTCGGCGCCGGCGCTGGCGCCTGGGGCGATGACGACTTCGGTGAAGATGTCGGTGATAACCTTGGCGGTGGCTTCGTCCAGCGGGCGGTTGAGCGCCACGATGCCGCCGAAGGCGGAGGTGGGGTCGCAGGCGAGGGCCTTGGTATAGGCCTCGATAATGTCCGCCCCCAGAGCAACACCGCAGGGGTTGGCGTGCTTGATGATGGCGACAGCCGGGGTGTCTGCGCCCAGTTCGCCGATCAGTTCATAGGCGGCGTCGGTGTCGTTGATGTTGTTGTAGGAGAGTTCCTTGCCCTGCAATTGGCGCGCAGTGGAAACGCCCGGGCGGCGCTCGCCGGTGACGTAGAAGGCGGCGGACTGGTGCGGGTTTTCGCCGTAGCGCAGGGATTGCTGGAGGCGGCCGCCGAGGGCCGCCCAGTCCGGCGCGGTCTCGTTGTTCTGTCTGGCAAACCACCCCGAGATGGCCGCGTCATAGGCGGCGGTGCGCGCAAAGGTCTTGGCGGAGAGACGCCGGAGCGTTGCGGGGCTGACTTCGCCGTTTGCGTCCAGTTCGGCGAGGACGGCGGCGACGTCAGACATGTCAGTGCAGCAGGCGACGAACGCGTAGTTCTTCGCGGCGGCGCGCAGCATGGCGGGGCCGCCGATGTCGATGTTCTCGATGCAGGTTTCGAAGTCTGCGCCGGATTGGGCGGCGGCTTCGAAGGGGTAGAGGTTGACGCAGATGAGGTCGATCGGGGCGATGGCGTGGGTGCGGGCGTCGGCGACGTGTGAGGGATTGTCGCGCAGGAAGAGCAGGCCGCCATGGACGGCGGGGTGGAGCGTCTTGACGCGGCCGTCCATCATTTCGGGGAAGCCGGTGAGCTCGGCGACGTCGCTGACGGGGAGGCCGGCGTCCTTCAGGGCTTTCGCGGTGCCGCCGGTGGAGATGAGGTCCGCGCCGTGGCTGCGCAGGCGGGCGGCCTGGTCGATGAGGCCGGTCTTGTCGGAGACGGAGATCAGGGCGCGGCGGATCTTGAGGGGGGCGGTCATGGCGGCTCCTGTGTGGCCCGCGCGGCCTATCACGGTGCCTGTAGGGGTCAAGCCAAGTGGTCGCGGCGTTTGACCGAAAACCGGTTCTCACTTTTCGCAACGCCGCTCAGGCTTCGCGCACGAAGGCCCAGCGGATGCAGTTGGGCGGCTGGCTGCCATCGCCGTTGGGGTCGGCGAAACCGGAGAGCACGATCTGCTCGGGCTGCTCGACGATGCCGCGGGAGAGGTAGATCGTCTTCTCGAGGCGCGCGCCTTCGTGGCTGGTGCGAAAGCGCCAGATATGGCCGCTCTCGCTCATCAGGCGGATGGCGTCCTTGCCCATCATCGCGGTGACGGTGGGGTGGAGGTGGAAGCGGATGTCGAAGGGGATGGTTTTCTTGTCGTCGGCGGCGGCCTGGGCGATGGGGCGCACGAGGGAGTCCTCGCCGGTAAGCCGGTCGCCCTCGCCGCAGATGAAGATGCGGCGGCGGTGGAGCAGGCCGTAGGCGGCCTTGTAGCCGGCGTGCTGGGCGTCGAGCCAGATCTCGGCGGCCTCCTCGAGGCGCTTGGCGGCGATGGCGTCCGGGCCGATCAGGGCCCGCAGGCGGGTTTCGTCATTGGCGATGAAGACGCCCGAGTCGCGCCCGCCGAGGATGAGGGTCGAGTGGGCGGAAGTGCGGCGGACGGCGGCCTGCCAGTCGACGTTGACCTCGGCGGAGTAGCCGCAGGAGGTGACGAGGCGGGCGGGGCCGTCGGAGAGTTCGAAGCTGAGGGCGCCGGCGCGGGCATGGTCGCCGAACGGGCGGGGCGGGGCATCGCCGCAATCGAGCACGAGACGCAGGCCGCCCTTCTCGACTTTCTGGAAGCCGGACTTCGGCGCGAACATGAACTTGCGGGGCGGTGCGGGCAGGCGGGCGAGGGCGGCGTTCACCACTTCGGCGCGCGACTCGTCACCGTCATGGAAGGTGTTGAGGCCGCCATCGCCGGCCTGGAAGAAGGCGAGCATGGCGCCCATGCGTAAGGTCCACTTCGTCATCCAGTCCGGCACGGGCCGCCCGGCGCGTTCCAGCGCGTCGGCGAGGGTCTGAAGGTGGATCAGGGAGGAGAGGAGGTGGGCGGGGCTGCGGGTGACGTGGCCGCCATCGGGCAGGATCTGGGCGGTGCACTCGGATTCGAGGCGTTCCAGCGCGTCGCCGAGGCCCGAGCCGGCCCGCAGGCAGAGGGCGTTCGCGACAAGAACGACGGCGCCGAGCCAGCGCGATTTCGGATCGTGCGCGGAGGCGATGGTTTCGTTGAGGTAGCGCAGCTGGCGGGCGAGGCTGTCGACGCGCGCGGTACGGGCCTCGTGGCTTCCGGCTTCCAGAAGGGCGGGGCCGCAGCGCAGCCAGTTCCAGCAGCGGCTTGCCGTCGGCTCGATGCGCCAGGCGAAGCCGTGGAACTTGCCGAATTTCTGGGTCCAGTCGTCTGTCAGCGCGATCAGGCGCGCCTTTCCGGTCTCGCCCTGCGCGAGCAGGTCCGGCGCCCAGCCGAAGCGGTGGACACGGTCCGCGAAGTGGCGGGAGGGCAGTTCCAGCGACCAGGGTGACTGGCCGGGTTGCAGCGCGAGCCGTTCCTGGCCGATGCGCCAGATGTCGCGCATCAACGCCTCTGCGCGCCGGTCGTCGGCGGGCACCATGTTCTGAAGGTGCAGGCTGAATGTATCCGGGCCGTGGCCGGTCAGTTTCAGCTTCTGGAGGGTCGAGACTTTCGCATCCTCACCGGCCGCGCCCCGGAAGCGGCGCCAGAGCGCGGCGTCATGGCTGCTCGTGCGTGTGCGGTCTGCCTGGAACTCTACGCTGATGTCTGCCAAGTCCTCGCCGTCCAAAATCAAACTCTGCTCAAGCCCGGACTTTCGGGCGCAGGACCCGGATATTCTCGGCATAGGATGAAGGCCCACCCTGGAAGACGGCAGAGCCTGCGACAATCGCGGTGGCGCCCGCGGCAATGGCTTTCGGCGCGGTCTCGGCGTTGAGACCGCCGTCGATTTCCAGGATGATGTCGCGGCCCGTAGCGTCGATCGTCCGGCGCAGCTGTTCGGTCTTCTTCAGCTGGCTGTAGATAAAGCTCTGGCCGCCGAATCCGGGGTTCACGGACATCACCAGCACAAGGTCGATATCGTCGATCACCGCCTCGATCAGGCTGGCGGGCGTGCCGGGGTTCAGTGCCACACCCGGGCGCATGCCGGCGGCGCGGATGGCCTGCAAGGTGCGGTGCAGGTGGGGGCCCGCCTCCGGGTGGACGGTCAGGATATCGGCGCCGGCCCTGGCGAAGGCGGTGATGAAGGGATCGACCGGGGCGATCATCAGGTGCACGTCGAACGGCTTCTTCGTGTGCGGACGCAGTTTTTCGATGATCGGCGGGCCGAAGGTTAGGTTCGGCACGAAATGGCCGTCCATCACGTCGATATGGATCATGTCAGCGCCGGCGCCGTCGATGGCGCGGATTTCCTCGCCGAGCTTGGCAAAGTCAGCCGACAGGATCGAAGGTGAAATGAGAACCTTGCTCATTCACAATCCCTAAAAGGGAACAGCCGGCCGCACAAGGCAGCCGGCTGTCCGTTTATTGTGTGCTGCGTCCGGAATTACCGGGGGATCAGCTTCCAGCCATCGGCGCCGGCGATGGCGCTGACCGGGGTGCCCGGCTGGATGTAGAGGTCTGCGCCCTGCACGATCTCTTTCACGTCGCCATTGTCGAAGCGGACGATATAGGCGTAGCCGCGCTGGGTACCGACAGCCTTGCCGGCCGCGCTGCCTGCGATGCCGCCGATGACCGCGCCGCCGATGGCGCCAGCCGTCTGAGCCTTGTCGCCGCCGCCGAGTTCAGAGCCTGCGAGGCCGCCGAGCACGGCGCCGGTGGCGGTGCCGATGATCGAGCGATCCGGCTTGATGATGACTTCGCGGGCCGAGGTGACGACGCCGGTATAGACCGTGGAGGCCTGGCCGACCGACCGGGTGCTGGTCGTGCCGACGCCATAGGAGTTGGCGCAGCCGGCGAGCGCCAGGGTGAGGGCAGCCATCGCGCCAGCAATCGCTTTACGGGTGGCTGAGTGAGCAGAAAGCTGCATCATGGTCGAATTTTCCTTTCGCATTGAACAGTTGCGACGAGCGCACATAGCGCCTTGCCGCCTGAATGGAAGGTGAACTTTCGTTGGCAATTGCGTTCACTTTGAGGCCAGGACGAGCCTCGAAATATAGAAGGCATCACAGTCGCGTGAGGCATTCGGGAGCGTGAGCACGTCACCCTCCGGGGTGACGCAATCCTCGAAACCGGGGCATTCGCCGGGCTCGATAGGCAAGCGGACAAGTGTCCCCTTGGCCAATGCCGCGTTAACCACATCCCGGCCTTCGGCGGCGATGGGGGAGCAGACGCAATAGATGAGCGTGCCGCCGGAGGCGAGCTGACGCGCGGCGCTGTCCAGCAGGCGGGCCTGCACCGCCGGAAACCGCGCGGTATCGGCCGCGGTCTTGATCCAGGCGCCTTCCGGGTGGCGGCGCAGGGTGCCGAGCGCGGAGCAGGGGGCGTCCAGCAGGATTTTCGGGAAATGGGCGTCTGGCGTCCAGGTTTCGCCATCGGCGACGATGACCTCGGCGCTGAGGCCTGTGCGTTCGAGATTTTCGCGCAGGCGTTCAAGGCGCGGGGCCGAGCGGTCGAGCGCGGTCACGGCGGCGCCTGCGGCGGCGAGTTGCAACGTCTTGCCGCCCGGCGCGGCGCAGAGGTCCAGCACGCGCTCGCCCGGCTGAACGCCCAGCAGTCTGGCGGGAAGGGCGGCGGCCTGGTCCTGCACCCACCAGTCGCCTTCAGCGTAGCCGGGCAGTTCTTCGATCGCGCCGCCGGCTGCCTCGATGGAGCCGGAGGCGAGGCGCGGCCCGCCCACGCCGACAGCGACCGCTTCGGGGGAGCGTGTCGCGGTGAGGTGAAGGGCCGGCTCGCCGCGCTGCGCTTCGGCCAGTGAGCGCGCACCGTCCGTGCCCAGACTGTCGATCAGGGCGGCGCGCAGCCATTCCGGCCAGATATTCTCCGGCGGTAGTTGGCTCTCCGGTGGCGGCGCTTCGGATACGCGGCGCAGGGCCGCGTTGAGGAAGCTGCCGCCGGACCGGGCGCCGCGTGTCAGGCGGGCGGCGTCCACGGTTGCGTTCACGGCGGCGTGCGGGGCGACGCCCAGGAACCAGATCTGCGCGGCGCCCGCGCGGATCAGCGCGCGGATTTCAGTGCCGGTAGCGGCGAGGGGGCGAGAGAGGTAGGGCTGAACCGTCTCGTCGATCCAGCCGAGATGGCGCAGCGCAGACGAGGCGATGGCGCGGGCAAAGCCCCGGTCGGAGCCTTCAAGCTCGTTGAAGAATTCCGACAGCACCATCGCCTCGTCCAGCGTGCGGCGCTTGTCGAGCGTAAGGTGCAGGAGTTCGGCCGCGGCAAGCCGCGATTCGGCGCCGCTCATGCGAAGCTGCGATTCAAGGGCACGGCGCGGCTCAACCCCACGGTCCTGCCGCGCGGCGAGGGGCGGGGTCTGCGGCGCGGATGGAGGTGACGCCCATCTCGCCTGCGAGGCGGCGCAGGGCTTCGACGCGGTTGGCGGTCGACGGGTGGGTCGAGAAGAAGTTGTCCGGGCCCCGGCCGTTCAGCGGGTTCGAGATGTACATGTGCGCCATTGCGGGTGTCCGCTCCGCGTAGGGATTGATCTGCGCGCGGGCGCCGCGCTCGATCTTCTCGAGCGCCGAGGCGAGCCAGAGCGGGTTGCCGCAGATTTCGGCGCCGCGCTTGTCGGCGACGTATTCGCGCGAGCGGCTGATCGCCATCTGCACGAGGCCGGCGGCGAGGGGCGCAAGGATCATGATGGCGATGCCGGCGATCGGGTTCGGGCGCCCTTCGCTGTCGCGGGGGCCGAAGAACATCGCGAAGTTTGCCAGCATGCCGATGGCACCGGCGAGCGTGGCGGTGACGGTCATGGTCAGCGTGTCGCGGTGTTCGACGTGGGCGAGTTCATGCGCCATCACGCCCGCGACTTCCTCGCGCGTCAGCACGCTCAGCAGGCCGGTGGTGGCGGCAACGGCGGCGTTGTTGGGATCGCGGCCGGTGGCGAAGGCGTTCGGCTGCGGCGTGTCGATGACATAGACTTTCGGCTCGGGCAGGCCGGCGCGTTCGGCGAGGCGGGCGACATCTTCCCGGAAGGCGCGCAGCATGGGGTTGCGTGTATCGAGCGCAACTTCCTGGGCACCCTGCATGCGCAGGACGATCTTGTCCGAGTTCCACCAGGCGAACACGTTCATGCCGGCGGCGACGAGGAAGGCGATGATCATGCCGACGCTGCCGCCAACCATGTAACCGATGCCTACGAACAGGCCGGTCATGATGGCGAGAAGGGTGAAGGTCCTGGCGGTGCCCATCGGCGGAAAAGTCTCCTTGAATGCTGCGGTGTATAACATGACGCGCGGACAAACCCGCCTGCCGCAGTTATATGGGAGACACCTCCCGCAACGTGAAGTGTCAATTGATGCAGGAAACGACAAATCCGGGCGCAGACCTTCCGGCCGAAGAAGTGGCGCGGCGCGCGGCCCTGCCCGAAGCGGCCCGTCGCGCGCTGGAAGAGGCAGATGCGCGCAAGCGGTCTGAGGCGGCGTTACCTGCGGGTGAAACCGGTGGCCCGAAAGAGATCGAACCCACGCGTTATGGCGACTGGGAACGCAAGGGGATTACCTACGATTTCTAGCGGCTTGGCCGGCGTGCCAAACGGCGCGTCCTCTTCGTTCGCCTACCGCCACAACTGGCTGATGTTTTGGAGGAAACTGAGCAGGCTGATCACAGCCGACCTCACCTTCGATGTGCGCGCGGCTGCGACGCCGGCGGCGGCGGCCAGCGCGAAGGCAACCGGAAGAGCGACGCCAGCGCTCTGATCGCCCCCAAGGAGCCAATAGACGAGGGCGAGAACTGGCAGGAAAACAACCAGGAAAACGATCGAGGCCTCGACCGTGCGACTCCAATTGCCGCCCGGCTTGCCTTTGTCCTGCTGTGGGCGAGGCTCGTTCAAGTCGGAACCTTTCTTCTCACTTACGTCTCCTTGTGGTCGATCAGGCTCTTTGCGCCGGAGAGGATGGCTTCTTCGGCGGTGCGGGGTTGCCGGCCGAGGATGCTGCCGGTTCCCGGCGTGTCACCGCGCGCGTGTGCGTCTAAGCCGGAAAGTCTGCCTCAAGATGTTGCACGAGTCTCGCGGCGTGGGCTGGGACCGCCCCGCTCAAGAGCGCGAGCGCGCGAACCACGGGCAGATACGGCGTCACCGTTGCCGCGAGTTCAGCAGGTGAGGCCCCCGCCAAACCGGCATAAGCCGTCTGCATGGCGGCGTTGACGGCGCGGGGCCGCTCCGGGTTATCGGATGTATGGGGTGCAAGCTCCGTCAGCATGACGTGTGCACTCGCGAGGTCGAACCCGGGCGGTGCACGCAGCGCGGCGATCCAATCGATCAGTTTCGGACCCTCCGCTGTCATGATCACGTTGCCGGGGTTCGGATCGCCGTGGCACAGCCCGTCGCCGGGTGACAATTGATCGATCAGCTCAACAAGGCCGGCCGAGATACGCTCCGAAAGCGTCCCGCGGTTGCGCTGGAGACTGCTCACCACATAGTCCCGCAGACGCATCAGGCAGGATGGCGGCGGCGCCGCGTGAACGGCGTGCAGACACCCCGCCAGGACGGCGCCCGCGTGCGTGTACGAAACCGCCTCGCTCTTCATGGTCTGAATGAGCGTCGGGCCATCGAGCCGTGCCATCACGACGCCGGCTCGCCCCTCGATGCTCAACTCTTCAAATACTTCCGGCGCGAGACCGCCTGCAGCGTAAATGGCTCGCGTCACCCGGACCTCATGAACACAGAGACGGCGCGGGGTTCCGGCCTTGTACAACTTGACCACGCGCCCAGCGCCCCACGCATGGACGTCCGCCGTTGCGCCTTCACCGATCTTCGGCCCTAATGAAGGGTGCATGTCGCTCCTCCCGCTTTGGACGTTCACGTCCCTGAAGCCGCTCTGAAGCCGTCTTCCGGATCACACCGCCTTGTGTTCGATAAGGCTCTTGGCGCCGGAGAGGATGGCTTCTTCGGCGGTGCGGGGTTGCCAGCCGAGGACGCGTTTGGCTTTCTCGTTGGAGACTTGGCGTTCGCGGTTCAGTTCCGGGATCACCTGCTTCACGGCGGGGTTGATGTTGGCCATCAGCTTCAGCACCCAGCCAGGCAGTTCGCTTTTCGGCAGCTTCTTGTCGTAGGCGGGTGGCACCTTGCCGCGAAGGGTGTTGGCGACTTCCGAGAACCACATGAACTTGTCTGCGACGAGGAAGCGTTCGCCGGCCGCGGCAGGGTTCGTCATCGCCAGCACGTGCGCCGAGGCGACGTCGCGCACATCCACGATGCCGAAGCCGACGCGGGGCGTGCCGGGCAGCTTGCCGGAGAGCAGCTGCGTGAGGATTTCGACCGAGGCGGAGAAGTCCCCGCTCATCACCGGGCCGAGCACGGCGGCGGGGTTGATGGTGGTAAGTTCAAGGCCCTTGCCTTCGCCGTTCACATAGTCACAGGCGGCGCGTTCGGCGATGGTCTTGGAACGGGTATAGGCGGTATTGTCGGCGAGGTTTGCCGAGTTCGACCAGTGTTCCTCGGTCAGCAGTTTCGGACGCTTGTCGCCCCAGCCATAGGCGATGGCCGCCATCGAGGAGGTCATCACGACGCGCTTCACGCCGGCGGCTTTTGCAGCCTTCAGAACACGGATCGCGCCGTCGCGGGCGGGGGTGATCAGCTCGTCATGATCCTTCGGCAGGTTGGTCGGGATGGGGGAGGCGATGTGCTGGACATAGTCCATGCCGGCGACCGCTTCGGACCAGCCTGCGTCGCTGGAGAGGTCCGCGGCGCGGATGTCGATGCGGATGGGCTTGCCGGCATAAGCGCTGAGCGTCTTGTTGAGGGTGTTCGCCTTGGAGGCGGACCGGGCCGTTCCTGTAACCTCGTGGCCGGCCTCTACAAGCTGGTGTATGACATGCCCGGCAATGAAGCCTGTGGCGCCGGTGACGAGAACTTTGGCCATGGGGCATACTCCGTTTTGTGAACGCTAAACGATTTGTTCGGCGTTCACAAGGGGCGCACGCGCGCTTGACGCGATTCATGTGCTTGGCGAGATGTAGGGCGACAAGGGGAGAATTGTCATGCGCCTTCTGGTGATCGCCGCAATGTGGCTCTGTTTCGGTCTGACGAGTCCAGCGGGCTTCATCGCGGAAGCGCAGGGCCTGCCGAAATACCTGAAGAGCTGCAAGAAAGACCCAAGCGTCACAATCCACGACTATACGTACAAGGTGGCCTCACCGAATGGCCCGCCGGGTCTCGTGACCGTTACGCACGAACACTACGAGTGCAAAGACCCCGAAACGCGCAATACCGAGAGCGTCTACCTGCACGGAATGACCGATTCCAGCGGCAAGGTCGTCGTGCCGGTCAAGTATGCTCAGGTGCTGCCCTTCTCGACCAAAGGCGCCCTAGTGCTTTGGCCATGGCAACGAGCGCTATCCCAAGACCCTTAACTACCGGACGTACATTGCCGGAAAAGGGGAAGGGAAGGACCGTTACACCTTCGACAACGCGCTCAGGCTGCATCCGGACGGAACCTGTTCCGAACCTGATGTGTCGGACGGATCCTTGATATCGGTGACCGGGCTCGACTGGCACACGGATGGATCGGGCAGAATGGACGTCACCTTGTTCACGGCGGACGGCAAGACCCGCAGGCTTGAGAACATGGGCGGCGAAGGCGCAGGCGACGCCGCGTTGCGCGTCGGCGACGTGTTCTTGGCGAGCTGGAAGGATGAAGGGGGTGCGGTGCGCTCCGGCATCCTCGACCTTGAGGGACGGCCGATCGCGCCGGTGTTGGGCAAGCCGGCGATCTGGTCGACGCTGGTTTCGCCTGGCCCGGATGGGAGCATTCCGCACGGCTGCGAGGAAGAGCTGTCGCAGGACCTTTTCATCGAAGGCCCGTCACTCGATCTTGATCCGGCGAAGCCTTTCTTCGGCCCGCTGCTGATCCCGGTGCGCCGCGACGGCCAGCCTGCCGTGCTGCCGGAGGGCGCCATCGGCATGTTTCCCGCCTATGTCCGCGACCGCAACACCGCGCGCAAAGACCGCAAGCAGAACGCAGTCACGTGGGGCGTGGTGTTTCCCGCTGCGAACGGGTTCCAGTTTACGCTGCATGTGGGCCCGCCTTCGGAGGCGCTGATCGCGGCCGAAACGGCGCCGCGCTATAGCGATATCGGACGCTCGATTGATCATGGCGGCATGGTCGGCGCGAAGTCGGTGGCGGATGGCCTCTGGCGCTGGTTTCGTGCGGATACGGACATTCCGGTCGGCGCGGCGAACGCTGATTTCCAACTGTCGCTGAACAGCGCCTGGGAGGTGCAGAACGCCGAGGCGGCGGCGAACTACCAGATCTTTGCGGCCGAATGGGCGAAGAAGGAGGCCGGCCGGGTGGAATCGCAGAAGCGCTTCAAGGCAGAGGCCCGCGCGGCCGGACGGATTTGTGATTACCGCGTCGATTCGACCAGTCCGCGCGAAGAAGTGGTCGAGTACGTCACGTTGTGCGGACCGGGCAATTTCCCCGGACTTGCCGACCTAGCCCGCGCCAACGGCATGACCGACGCCGATCTGGAAGCCATCAGGTTGGCAGCCTGGCAGCGGCAGGTGGCCCAGGCGCAGATGTTGGCCGAAGCCGAGGAAGCTGCCCGTATCCAGCGCATGAACAATGCCAACAAGAACGCGGGCGCCGGTTATTTGCCCGGTCAGTGGGAGACGGCGATCCGGCTGGGCGGCAACGCGGCGGTGGATGCGATCAACCAGTCCTCCGACAACTGGCTGCAGGAACGGCGCGACCAGTATGTTGCCGACTGGCAGCGGTCGCAGCGGGCGTATTGATCGCGGTCGCGCTCAACACAGTTTCAACGGCTCGACGGGCTTGTTCCGGTTCAGCAGATCCTCAAGCCGCCGCAACGTGGACATTCCGAAACTTGTCATGCACGCGCGGCGCCGCCGTGGAGCGATAGTTAATTTCTATCGAAAAGTGCAGAAATAAGTATTGGACCCTATCAGGAAACTTGTTTCAAAGGACCCGTCGCCATGACAAACGAAAGGTCCATTGAATGAAACTCAAACTTTCCCATGCCGTTCCGGCTCTTGTCTTCGCTTCTGTCGTCGTCCTCGGCGGCTGCGCCTCGACGGCAACGTCGGCTGAGGCTGAATCCGAAGAAGCTGAAGAAGAAGACGATGATGATGTCACGCGCGAAGAAGTGCTCGCTGCGCAGAAGGCCTGGTGCGAGGCGCTCGTAATGATTTCGACGACCGCTGACGACAAGGGCCCCGATGCTGCCAAGGTCGCGGCGGAGGGCGTTATCGACAGCGCTTATGGCTACAATCTGGGTCCAGTGCTCTTCAAGCCGACCCTGACGGTTGCGCCGCAGACCTTCCGCACGACGCGTGAAGGCGCACTCTCTTACTTCGTTGGACAGAATCCCGACTATCCAAGCGACACCGGCTTCGCCCTCAAGCACTGGCGCAGCTGCGCCAGCGAGAACGCTGCGATCTTCATGGATGATGATGTGGCCATGTCGATGGGCAATGTCACCTTCACCGACAAGGACGGCAACGTGACGGTCGTCGACAAGACCTGGGGTTACGAAAAGGACGATGAGGGCAACCTCCGCATCGTGCTGCATCACTCGTCGCTGCCCTACAAGCCGAACTGATCAGACTGCGGATCGTACTTGTCGGCCAGGCGTCCCGCTCCCCCGGGACGCCGGAAAGGCAAAGTTGCGAAACTTCAGGACCCAGGATGCAAATCCTCGGGCTTTCTGGAGGTGCGGCGGCCGAGGGGATCAACGGCTCGTCCGGCAACGGGCTTGCAGGAACAGCGCGAGCGATAAATCGCAGAAAGGCAGCGGTCGCAGCGGGCGCACTGATCTAGAAAAGCTTTGGCGGCTCCACCGGTTTCTTCTGGTTCAGCACGTGCTCGCGCCAGGTGATGTAGAGGGTCGAGACGACGATGATGCCGGCGCCCGCCCAGACGAAGGGGCCGGGGAGGGAGCGGATCATCACCCAGTCGGCGGCCGCGCCCATCGGCAGGCGCAGGTAATCCATCGGTGACAGGAACGAAGCGTCGCCCACCGACATGCCCTTGATGAAACAGAATTGCGCGACGACGCCAAAGAAAGCCATCGCGGCAATAAGGCCCCATTGGGCAAGGCTCGGATTGGCCCAGACGGCGAGGGCCGCCGGCAGAATGAAGATCGACGAGAGCAGGTTCGCCCAGATCAGCAGCGCGAGCGGGGCGTGGAGGTTGGTGAGTGATTTCACCAGCACGATCGTGAAGGCGAAGCAGAGCGAGGAGAGGATCGCAAACAGGCTGCCGATATTGAAATGCGTGCCGCCGCCCGCGCCGAGCAAGGCAGGGATTGCAGTCATCACCAGCACGCCGATGAAGCCCACGATCACCGCGCTTGTCCGGTGCACGCCGACTTTCTCGTGCAGCAGGACGACGGCGAGCAGCGTGACGAACAGGGGGCGCGTGAAGCTCAGCGCGTTGAACTCGGCCAGCGGCAAGCCGAAGATCGGCCAGATCGCGATCAGGCCGAAGACGAAACCCGCCGAGCCGATCAGGCTGCGCGTCACCAGCGCGCCGAAACGGGCGGTGTGCAGCCTGACCATGCCGAAGAAAATGAATGGCGAGGCGAACAGGAAAGCGAGGAAGCTGCGCCAGAAGGCGAGGAATATCGGGTGGATATCCGCCGTGATCTCCTTGGCGAGCGCGAGGTGTAGCGTGTAACCTGCGCCGGAGACGATCATCCAGAGCGCGCCCTGAAGGTTTCCGGAGAGCGGCGCGCGTCTGGCGGGCGGCGTGCCCGTGGGAGGCGGAAGAGGACTCATGCCGGACTTTTCACCCGAAGATATCGAAGAGATCGACCGGCTGTGGCGCAGCCTGCCGGCGGATCACATGTGGAGCGGCTGGGCCGCGGCGGGTGAGCGGCCGGATACTGTCTGGATCTTCCGTACCTTGACCCATTGGCGCCGCTTTCCGCTGACCCGAACCCAAACAGGCTACGCCCTGAGCGATGACCGCGGCAACCTCTTTCGGGAGGCTGCGGCGCTGCCGGACCTGCTGCGGGCGGTCGAGACCGTGCCGCAAACCTGAGCCGAAGTTCAGGACTGAGCCGCCGCCTGCGCGAGGCGCAGCTGTTCAGCCTGTTCCGGTGTGATACCGAGCGCGTCAAGCACCGGGCTGTTGGCCGTCTCGTCCCAGCTGTGGCGGGGGCCGACCGTGATGCCGCCATCGACGAGGAATTCCCCGCCCGTGATGAAGCCCGCGGCGTCGGAGGCGAGGAAGGCCGCCATCTCGGCAATGTCCGTGCCGCGGCCGGTGCGCCCCGCCGGCTGGATCTTGCCGCCGCCCTGCGCCAGCATCTCGGCCATCTGGTCAGCCTGCTCGCGGCTCAGGCCCAGCGACGCCCCGAAGATCGAGGTGGCGATGAAGCCCGGCAGGATGGAATTGACGCGGATCTTGTATTTCGCGAGTTCCGCTGCCGCGAGCTTGGAGAAGTGCGCGACGCCCTTCTTGGCGACCGAATAGGTGATCGGAGCGTAGCCGGCACAGACGGCGCTGATTGACGACGTGTTGATGATCGCGCCGCCCTTCGCCTTCATGTGCGGGATGGCAAACTTGGTGCCGGCGAAGACCTGCTTCAGAAGCAGGTTCATCGTCTGGTCATAGCCGTCGAGGTCAAGCTCCTCGACACTGGTCGGCGTGCCGCCATGTCCGGCATTGTTCCAGACGATATCGAGCGAACCGAACGCTTTCGGGCCTTCGGCCATGATTGCTTCGAGGTCGGACATGCTGGTCACGTCGCAGTGGACGAAGCGGACCTTGTCCTTGCCGAAGCGCGTCTCGAGGGCGCGGCCCTTCTCGTCCTGGATGTCGCCTGCAATGACTTTCGCGCCAGCGGCTACGAACACTTCGACGCCGGCGAGACCGATACCGCTCGCCGCGCCGGTAATGACGGCCACTTTGCCTTTGAGATCTGCCATGTATTCCTCCCTGTTTTACCCACCATGCGCGGGGGTGACGCAGGGGGCGTCAAGAGGAGGCGGCGACGCCTCTTTCGCATGCGGGGTATCGCTGGATCTCAAATGACGGCTTTTGGCCCCATACGAGACGGTCCTATTCTCGGACCGCCGCTACATCCCCAGCTTTTCGAGTGCGCTCATAATACGCAGTTTGGTGTGCTCATCGCGAAATGGAAAGGCTCGAATAAAGTCTGTCTTGTCCAGGTGTGACGCCCGGGCATGAACGGACGATGCCCAGGCACGCGCTCGGACCTCGTCACCATTCAGAGCATGCGCCGCAGCGGCAATCATTTCGATCAGCGCGTGGGCGCCCGGTGAGTTTGCTGCCCGCTCAGCCCAGTCAGCGGCCTGCACCGTGTCCTCAAGGACGATAAAGGAGAGGGCTCTTACTCCCAGCATGCCGTAGGCCAACGGATCCAACGGGCTCAAAACAAGTGCGGCCGAGATGTTGGCCTGGCTGGTTTCAGCGCTGCCGAGCAGCGCCTGCGCCCATCCCGTTGAATACTTTGCCTGTGCATAATTCGGATTGAGGGCGGTGGCGCGTTCAAGCCAGGGGACACTCGCCTCCAGATCGCCGCGCAGCCAATGCGCTCGCCCCATTGTAAAGTGCCCGAATGGATCAAGTGGATCGCGCTCTATGCATTGGGATGCATAGTGCTGAGCCAGGCTTTGTGCGCCGGTCTGGTCCTCGTAGCGAAGGAAGCTGCTCTGAAAATGCGTAAAGGAAAGGCCAGCATATGCGCGGGCAAAGCCCGGCTCCATCGCGATCGCGCGCTTGAAGAAGCCGGTGGCCACTTCGTTGTCGGACTTGTTGAAGCGATACATGTGATGGATGCCAAGGTGATAAACCGCCCAGGCATCCAAGTTTTCAGGTGATCCAAGCAGGGCCCGCTGTGCTTCGTTTGATGGAATCCTTACTTCGACGGCGCTCGTTACGGCCCTTACAATCTGGTCGCGTATCTCATGAACACTGTCGATGTTGCCGCGATACCGGTCACCCCAAACGACGCGCCGACTTCGAGTTTCGCTGAGCTCTACCGAAACCGACATGAACTTACCGGAGATCTCGACATTGCCGGTCAGACAGTACTGAACGCCAAGCTTGTTGCGCACCTCGTCCAGGTTCACGTCTGCGCCTCTGAAACGGAACGATGAGCCCCGCGCGATCACCGAAAGCCAGTGGAGGCGGGAAAGATCGGTGATGAGATCATGCGGCAATGCATCGGCGATTGGAAAACCTGGCTCGGTTGCTCCAACAAGGTCAAATGGAATAACTGCGATGCTCGGCTGCGAAGTTCGGACTGGCTCTTCAGTTGCCGACGATCCAGCGCCCACGAAAGATACCGCCGGCAAAGCGGTGACTTCGCCCACGAATGAGAAACCTATGCCATGGACCGTTCGGATCAGGGTCTGCGCGCGGCCATCATCGCCAATCGATTGACGGGCCGACTTTACCCGGCTCGAAATCGCCGATTCCGATACGATCCGCCCATTCCAGACCTTCTCAATGAGTTCGTCCCTGGTCACCACGCGGCTGCGGCTTTCGATGAGCAACGACAAGAGCGCAAATACCTGAGGTTCTACCGCAACGACAACGCCGCCTGAGCGCAGCTCAACGCGGTCAGTGTCCAGCTCAAACTCGGCAAACTGATAGATCATCAGCGCCAGTCATATCCCAAAACCCTACAATCTCCACACAATCTCCAGACAATCTGCAAGCTGTCTGGTCTGGCGCGCGCTAGGTCTGTCATCTCGCTCCCGGCCGCTCGGGGGCAAACTGGGAAAGAGGAAATCAATTCATGACAATGACCCGTACGTCTGCTTTTGGAAGTGCCTTGGCGGTTGCTGCACTGGTAGCGGCCCCGGCCTGCGCCAACTCAAGTGCCCAGACCGCTTCTTCGACGCCGCTCACATATTCGATCGATTCCGCCCCGCCGTGGGGACCGTGCCCATCGATCTTTCCTGAGGGGTGCCAGATCGGAGTTCTGCAAGGTGATCCGGCTGCTCCGAACGCGGACATTTTTCTGCGCGTACCCGCCGGGCTCGGCTTGCCTGCGCACACCCATACGTCTGCGGAACGCATAATTCTCGTGTCCGGAGAACTGCGGGTGAAATACCTCGGCGCGCCGCCTGTAACCCTTCGGCCGGGTCACTACGCTTATGGCCCAGCCGCCCTGCCTCACGACGCGACCTGTATCAGCAGCGAGACCTGCACTCTGTTTATAGCGTTCGAAGGTCCGGTCGACGCGATTGCTTTTGCTGGGTCGGTGGACTGATCCGCTTGCTCCCCAGGGCAAGCTTTCGATCGCTTGCCTGCCCATCCGCCTGGATCGCTCCTTCGCAAGATCCACTGCACACAGCACGGGTGCTGCTTGGAGACTTACGATGAACGCTAACAAGGCACTCTGGGAAATAGGAGATTTCACGCGCATTGCAGAGTGCATGCGGGAAAGCGGGCAGTCGCTTGTCGAGACGTTGGGCATCATGCCGGGGCTCAAGGTTCTAGACCTTGGGTGCGGCGACGGAACGACGGCGATCCCGGCTGCAAGACTTGGAGTAGATGTTCTCGGCGTTGATATTGCCTCCAACCTCGTTTCAGCAGGCAACCGGCGCGCCGCGCAACACTCACTGGCCAACTGCAGGTTTCAGCAAGGCGACGCCTCGAACCTCGAAGATCTTGGCAATGATACATTCGATCTTGTCGTCAGTATCTTCGGTGCCATGTTCGCGCCCAGACCGTTTGATGTGGCCAAAGAGATGGTCCGGGTGACGAAGCCGGGGGGGCGGGTCGTGATGGGCAATTGGATCCCAGGTGATCCGACGCTCGTTGCGCAGATACTGAAAATCAGTTCCGCTTATTCACCGCCGCCACCAGACGGCTTCGTGAGTCCCATGACCTGGGGCGTCGAGGAAGATGTCATCGCGCGCTTTGAAAGCGCCGGCATCCCGCGCGGGAACATTTCATTTTCGAAGGAGACCTACACGTTCAACATGGACGCGCCGCCGTCCCGATTGCTGGGGGCTTTCAAAAACTATTACGGGCCCACTATGAATGCGTTCGCCGCGGCAGAAAGTAATGGCCGCGCAGGTGACCTGCTCGCAGAGCTGGAGACCCTTTTCAGAAATCAGAATGTTTCTGTGGATCCGGGAGCGACATCAATCCCAGCAACATTCCTGAGGGTCACGGTCGGCATCGTTTGATCAACCTGTCTCGATCGCATGGCGCGGGTGGCATTTCCGAAGCCACCTGTTGCGTGAACACGGCAGGTCTTTTCGTTGTTGCGGCGTCATGCCAGGCGCAATGCCGGCGACCGCTTCCGGCAAAGTCCGGCCAAACCGCGATTGGTCAGCCAGGCGGCGGGATTGGATTGACTGTGCCACTCGCCGACGACGGCGATCAGAGCCGTGCTCGCCCGTTCCAGTGGGGCCGGCCCGGGCTAGGGGGCAATAGCCAATGGGCGAACATGATCCATGAGCACGTCATGGATCAACGCCACGCCGTTTTGCGACAATTCGTGGCCTGCGCCTTCTACCAGATAGAATTGCTTTTCAGGTCCGTTGATACTTGCGAAATAAGCGCGCGTCAGCTCCGGCACGGTCCACAAGTCCTGCTCACCCTGCACAATGAAAACCGGAATCTCGAAGCTGGTGCCAAGGGCCGGCAAGTCGACCTGGGTGAGTGGTCCCGACAGGGTCAGCCCCCAAAGATGTTCAAACGAAAAGTCTTCCGCCTCTGAATACAGGGCTTGTTCTTCCTCGGAGCCGTATTCGGCGCTGAGGGCGACGAGCGCGGCAGGCGCCGTTGTCGCCGCTCGCTGGTAAGGCGCATATACCCGGCGCAAGCGCGGCCAATTGGCTGCGCGCGACCATGGCGGAGGGCCCAGCTCGACCAGCGTATCGATCGAGGTTTGATCTCCTGCGGCCCGTGCCCGTTCGAGCAGACGGCCATAAGTCGCCGTCAGATTCGCATTCCATTCGACGAGCTGAGAATGACCGACATAGGCGTGAAACAGATCGGGACGGGCATGGGCCATATGCACGCCAAGAACCGATCCCCACGAGGTCGCGAAGATCGTGATCTTGTGTTGGTCCAGATGCCCGGTCAAATACTCAGCGACCTCGATACCGTCCTGGGCCATGCGTTCGACATTCATCGTCGATGCGACCGACGGACCATTGCGCGAATAGGTTCTGCCGGCGCCCCGCTGGTCCCATTGAACCAAGGTGAAGTCGCTCTCCCAATCCGAGAACAGGCTCTCAGCGATAGGACTCATCGGATTGCCGGGGCCGCCGTGCACCACAAGCACGATCGGGTTTGAGCGGTCATCACCGTGGATGGTGATCCACTGTTCGATGCCGCCGATTGAAACGTAGGCCCCTTCGGCAATGCGAACGGGAGCCTGCTCAGTCTGGTCTCGGTTTGCGCCCGGCTGGGGAAGCGCGCAGGCAGAGCAGAACGTCATGGCCAATGCCGCGAGTAGAAGGGCTCGGCGCATCGTCAGGGTGATTTTCAGGGTCACGCCGTCTTTCCTTTGTTGGAATAGACACTCTGCAGATTGTTTCCAGCAAGGGCCAGAGCCACGCCGTCCCCTGCTTCCAGTCAACCTCTGAAAACGGAAGTCCGCCAACGAGGGCTCTTTGGCTGCCTTCTGCGAATTCCGGCTTGAGGAGACGGACAGGCGGGAGCGGCTGGTTTTGAGCGACCTTGCGATCTGTCACGAGACGCCCGCCCATGCGGAGCTGGCGCGTGCCAGGCGCTTGGAGGTGTTGCTTCAACCGCTTCAGGTCCAAAGCGCGGATGGGATGTCACTTTCGCTGATCCAACTCTCCAGCTCGTAAGACTTGGGGCCGGTCCAGTGCCGCTCAAGCGTGCTGAGGATGTCGGCGCCGGCGGGCTGATCCAGGAGAATGAGCAATCTGGGAATGTGTTCGCGGAGGATGGTACGAGACCACTCATACTCTCCATCGCTCGACACTGAGGCTGTTTCTGGCCCCAGGTCTTGTCCTTCGATCACCAAGTCGCCTTCTGTGTTCAGAGTTGCACGGAGGTAGCGACGGTCTTGCCCGTCATGTTCAGCACGGAGCGAAACGGTACGCATCGATTTCTCCCTGGTGCGACCGGTCGTTCGCGAGGCCTGCGTGCATCGGACTAAGTCGCCCGGGACATAAGTGTTTTCCGCCCGTCAAAGCAGGATGAACAGACAAGCGTTCGCTGTCGGCGAATTCCGGACAACTGGACCCGGCCGGTCCGGTGCTGCACTTTGCAACAAGCCAGCCGCCGGATGCTTTTCGGGCCATCACCAAATGCCTGCCCGCTTCGCAGGGCACGAGGGCGTCACTTCTTTTTCAGGCCGAACCGGGAAATGAAAATGCCGTCCAGCAGGCGCTTCGGAAGGCGGGTCGGGACCGTGAAGTTTGTCAGCTTGTTGGGGACCGGTGCGTAGCGTGCCTTGGGCTTCGGATCGCTGAGGGCGGTTTCGATCACAGCTGCGATTTCTTCCGAAGGAAGGCCCGTGCGCCCTCCGTCGAGCATGGTGCGCTCGAACACTTTCAGGGATGGGCCATAATCGCCGGCCGCGTAGGGACTTTCGGCATTGTCCTTTTCGGCCTTGTCCCAGATAGGGGTGCGCACAGACCCGGGCCCCACCGCGATGGCGTCGATGCCATAAAGCGCAAGCTCGCGCCGGAGCGTATCGGTCATCGCTTCGTTGGCATGCTTGGTGGCGGTGTAGGCGCCGAGGAAGGGCGAGGCGATGCGCCCGCCGACCGAGGTGATGGTGACGATGCGGCCTGGCGCCCCGGTGCGGGCCGGGTCACTGCCGAGCAGCGGCACGAAGGCCTGCGTAACGCGCAGCATGCCGAATACGTTGACGTTGAAGTGGGCTTCGAAATCCTTGAGCGGCTGGAGCGCCAGCGGGCCCATCTTGGCGATGCCTGCATTGTTGACGAGGCCGGTGAGGCGGCGGTTGCCGAGCGCCTGAGAGATCACACCCACGGCGGAGGCGACCTGTTCATCCTTTGTGACGTCGAGGATCAGCGCGCGCAGGTCGCCGGTCGCACCTTTCGTCAGCGCGGCGGCGTCCGTCTGTGAGCGCACGCCGGCAAATACAGTCCAGCCACGTGCGGAAAGGTGGCGGGCTGCGGCGAAGCCGATGCCCGTGGAGGCGCCAGTTATCAGCACGGATCGGGCGAGGGCAGGGGCGTTCGTGTCGGTCATGGTCCCCTATACGTGATGAAACGCGATCAGGTTTCAGTTTTTTTTGCGCCGCCCTGGATCACCGTCAGGCGCGGCTTGGCGCGGCGCAGGGCGGTGACATTGGCGGCGCCGGCGAGGCCAGCCGCCGGAACGAGCGCAGGGCGGGTTTTCGGCGGGGCAGGGGGCGGCGCGGGCGGGGTCTCGAAGGCAGCCGTCTCGTCTTCGCGCGGCGAGGATGGCGGCGCTTTGCGCGCGCCCATGGGCTTGCGCGCCTTCTGGCCCTTCGGGGCCTTGCCGCGCGCCTTCTTGTCGATCTGCTTGAGCTTCAGCTGTTGCAGGCCGGAGAGCGCTTCACCTTCAGCGCCTTTCATCGGATCGGCAAAGGCCGACCCATACTTCTCGATACGCCCTTCCACTTCTTCGAGGAAGGCGGCCTCCCAATCGGTCAGAGGTGGCCCGAGGCCCTGAGCGGCAAGTTCGGCGGCCCGCCGTAGCTTTCGCAGCGCGGCGCGTTTCTTGCGCTCGTCAACCTCCCTCTGCATTGGCTCACCTAAGGCGAATTCGTTTCCGGGGGCAATCTCAGACTTCGCCGAGGGCGATGAGATAGGTTTCGAGGATCATTTCCTGTTCGTCGCGCTCGGCTTTCTCGATCTTCCGCAGACGGATCACCTGGCGTAGCGCCTTGGTGTCGAAGCCGATGGCTTTCGCCTCGCCGTAAACTTCCTTGATCTGCTCGGCGACCTCTTTTTTCTCCTCCTCCAGACGCTCGATCTTGGCGACGGTCTGGCGCAGTTTTTCCCGGGTCGTTTCGTCGATCTTGGTGATCTCGGCGTTGTCAGCCATGCGGTGTCCTTTCCGGGATGTTCAGGCGAAGGCGAGCCTCTTAGCGGGTCTCGGGCAGGAGCGCCAGACGCCGGATGGCGGTGGCCACTGCGTCGCCTTCGCCGTGATGCGGCATGTGGCCTTCGTCCGGCAGCGCGACCAGTTCGACCGGGACCTGTTTCTTTAGTTCCCCAACGTGCAGCTTGGGAGAGATGACGGTATCCTGGCTGCCCGAGAAAACGATGACCGGGATCGTGAGTTCGGGGTAACGCACCGACTGCGCGCCGAGTTCATCCTGCAGCGCCATCACGTCCCGGGCATTGGCACGGAAGTTCTCCGGCCGGAAGAGGAGACCGATCGCTGAGTTCTCGTAATAACCCTCGGGGGCCGGAACGGGTTTGAAAACGCTGCCAACGCCGCCGCGCACCTGCGTCGGGCCGACGAGCGGCAGCAGCTGGCTGAAGGCGGCGCCGAGCACAGGCGGGGCGGCCAGCGAATTGTACCAGGCGGCGCCGCCGCTACCCCAGTCATGCGTGACCGGCGCGAGCAGCACGAGGCCAGAGACAAGGTCCGGACGGTCCAGCGCGAGGCGCAGCGCGACCGCCCCGCCGAACGAATGGCCGACGATCACGGCCTTCTCGCCAGGTGCGAGCGCGTCGAGGACGCCGGCCATCTGGCGGGCCTGTGCGCCGAGTTGCTCGGCCCCTTCGAAGCGTTCTGAATAGCCATGGCCTGGACGGTCCGCCATCAGCACGCGCATTTCGCTTTCGAGGCGCGGGGCGAGTGTCCAGCTGAATTCGCGGGCATTGGCGCTTGCGCCGTGGATCATCAGGACGACCGGGCCCGAAGAGCCTTGCCGCAGCACATGGACATCGCGCCCGTCCACAGGGATCAGCTTGCCCGCCGCGGGGTAGGTGCTTTCCACGTTGGATCTGTAGGCAATGCTCGTCACGCACGCGCCAAGCCCGAGCGCGGAGACCGTCGCCACCAAAATCGTCAGCATGCGTCTCAAAGCTCCTGGCCCTCGGCCTGTTTCGTGAGCCTCGCGGCCGCGTCGCGTGCCTGAGGCAAGAGGGGATAGATTGCGAGGGCTTCGCGGTAGCTTTCCAGCGCCTGCGACTCGCCGCCGAGGCTTTCCAGAATGAAGCCCATGCCGACCCAGGCCCCGAAATGGCGCGGTTCGAGTTTCAGCGCGTCGTTGAGGTCGCGGATCGCTTCGGGATAGTTCTCTTCGCCCAGAAAAAGCCCGGCGCGGCGGTGATAGGCTTCCGGATAGTCCGGCTTCAGGAGGATCACCCGGTCCAGCAATTCACGCGCGGTCTCGTTGTCTTCCATCGCCGCGGCGTCGACGGCGCGTTGCATCAGAAGATCGACCGTGGCCGATCCGGACTCGAGCCAGGTCGCCCAGATGTCGGCGGCAATGTCGGAGGCTTCAGCTTCCTCGCTCGCCGCCTTCAGGCGCGAGAACATTTCCTCGGTCGGCGCCGCCGATGCGGCGGGGGCGGTCCAGATCAGCGCCGCGATGAGAAGATGCTTGAACATGACACCCAATATGGCGCGGCAGAGCTTTCCGGGCAACGTTTTCGCGCTGCGATCAGAGCAGGCCTTCCAGAAGCAGCGCGCGCTCCAGCCCGGCAGCATTGCGAAACAGGTGCGTGCGAAAGCCGAGCGCGTCGGCGGTCGCGACGTTGCGGGCCACATCATCAATGAACAGCACGTCGCCGGGGGAGGGGCCGCCCATCCGGGCGAGGCCATAGTGGAAAATCCGGGGATCGGGTTTCACCAGCTTGATTTCGCCGGACACAAAGACCTGCCGGAACCGCGCCAGCACCGGATAAGCCGCGCGCACGGGAGGCCAGGCCTGCGCCGGCATGTTGGAGAGGGCAAACAATGGGCGGCCCTGTCCGGCAAGGTTTTCAACGAGGCGCTCGCTGCCAGCGATACAGCCGTCGAACATCTCCATCCAGCGCTCGCCCCAGGCGCGGATCTGGCGCTCGTATTGCGGAAATTTAACGCTGAGTTCGGCCGCATTGTCGGCGAAACTGGCGCCGGCGTCATGCTTTGTGTGCCACTCCATGGTGCACACGGTGGCGAGAAACCAGTCCTGTTCGGCCGGGTCGCTGAAAATCTTGCTGTACAGGCGTGCCGGTGACCAGTCGATGATCACACCGCCGAGGTCGAACAGGGCCATCCGGGCTGCCATTCTGGCGCCTCAATGCCTGTTCATCCAACCCTCAGCCTTGTTTTGCTTTGAAGCGGGGATCCGTCTTGTTGATGACGTAAACCCGGCCCTTGCGGCGCACGATCTTGCAGTCACGGTGACGCGACTTGAGCGATTTGAGGGACGAACGGACTTTCATGGGTCTGACCTGGCACGGTTAGGAATTGGGAAAGCGGAGCGCGTAATGAATCCAGCAAGCCGAGTCAAGGACGAGGGATGCACCCCGCAGCGGCAAAAAGGAATGAGCGCGATGATGTTTGCAAGCCTGGCGCGCCCGAAATGGATGCTGACCGCCGCCATTTGCGGCCTTCTGGCCTCGTGCGCCAATGGTCCGCCGTCTGTTCCGTCGCAAAAACCCCAGATCGGTCAGCCGTCTGTGCCGGAAACGGGCCCGATTGTGTTCAAATCCTCGGGCAACCCCGAAATGGACCTCTGGCGCGCCGATTTCGCCGATCGGGCCATGGGCGCCGGCCATCCCCGGGCGCTGGTGAAATCCTTGTTAGAGAACATCCGTCCGCTGCCGCTCTGGCTCGGCAACAAGGTCGAGGCGGCCACGGCGCCGAGCTCGCAGGCGGAGTTTGCCAAACCGATCTGGGACTATCTGAAAGTCCCGATGGGCGAGACCCGTATCTCCGGTGGGCAGGCGAAACTGGCCGCCCTCGGCCCGACGCTCTCGGCCATCGAGGCGCGCTACGGAGTGGACCGCCAGGTCCTCCTCGCCATCTGGGGCATGGAGACGAGCTATGGCGGCTTCAAGGGAACCGATGACGCGCCCAACGCGCTGGCCAACATGGCCACCGAAGGCCGCCGCCGGACCTTTGCCGAGACCGAGCTTTATGCCCTGATGACCATCGTCGAGCGCGGCTACGCGCGGCGCGACCAGCTTGGCTCGGGCTGGGCGGGCGCGATGGGCCACACCCAGTTCATGCCATCCACCTATATCGCCCATGCCGAAGACTTTGACGGCGACGGCAAGCGCGATGTCTGGAAGAGCGAAGCGGACGCGCTGGCCTCGGCCGCTAATTACCTTGCCCGGTCCGGCTATGTGAAAGGCCAGCCCTGGGGCCTTGAAGTGCGCCTGCCGGCCGATTTCGACTATGGCCTCTCGGATGGCAATGAGCGCCGGATGGAAACCTGGGTCGCGGCGGGCCTTGCCCCGATCACCGGCGGCGCGTTCGAAACCGGCGGCGCCGAGTATGCCGAGCTTTGGGTGCCTGCCGGGCACGCGGGGCCGAAATACCTGCTGTTCAAGAACTTCAACGTCTTCAAGACCTATAACCGCGCCGATTCCTACGCCTTTGCCGTGGGCCTTTCGGGCGACGCAATCATGGGCAAGCGCGGCCCGCTGACGCCCTGGCCGACGCACCTCTCGCCGCTGACCGTGTCTGAAATCCGCGAGCTGCAGCTGGCGCTCGTCGCGCGGGGGTTTGACGCCGGAACCGCCGACGGAATCGCGGGTCGCCGCACGCGCCTCGCGGTGCAGGCCTTTCAGAAGACACAAGGTCAGATTGCGGACGGTTATCCGACGCAGCAGGTGCTGGTGATGCTCCAGGCGGCGCCGATTGCGGCACCCACGGGATTGAACTAGCCGGACGCGCGCAGATCGGCGGGACGTATCACGTGCTGAAAGCTATTCAGCTTGCCCGGTGCCGATCAACTCCGAGGGCCATCCGATCCGTACCAGGAGGTTGTCCGGACCTGCGATACCAACTTCGTACATTCCCCATTGCCGGTGTCGAAGCAGCCCGCCGGGCTTTATGATAAGGTCGTCCACCCGCGCCGCAATCTCGGCCACGTGCGGTGTGCGAATGAAAACGCCGAACGGGTTGTTTTCGGCCGGAACGCGCCAGGCGCCGCCGCCTGCCTGCGTCAGGTGAACTTCGCACCCCCAGCCCTCCATGATGATGTACTCAAGGTCGCCGCCCGTATGTGCAAATCCCAGGCGTTCCCAGAAGGGAATGGCGGCGGGCAAGTCGTTGCTCGGCACAATGGCGAAGGCGCCGATCGATTCCGTATCCTGCATTCCCGCACTCACCGCCCTTACTCCTCGCCCTCGCGCAGCTCTCCCAGCCCGTCCTCCATGCCATAGCGGGAATACAAGAACATCGCGAGGAGCATCAGCGCGCAGAGCAGGAATGGCAGATCCGGATTGACATATTCGTACACGAACAATCCGAAGAAGGGCGTTACGATATAGCCCATCCCGTTGGCGGAGATCACGAGACCGGCGACATTCCCCTGCAGCTGCGGCGGGACAGCAAGGGAGGCCCCGCTGGAGAAGCCCGGACGGGCAAGGCCCTGGCCGAGGCCGATCAGGAATTGCGAGAAGATCAGCGCGGCGTAATTGTTGGCGAAGATCATCAACACCGCGCCCAGCAGCAGCGGCAGGCAGCCGACCCACATCAAGGTCTTGTTGCGCAGGTGCAGCCGGGGGATCAAAACCAGCTGCGCCAGCAGCACCGCCACCGCGCCGACCGTGAAAGCGGGGCCGGTATAGGCCGCCGCTTCCCTCCCTGAGACGTTCAGCTTGTCCATCACCGCGAACACGAACACCTGCGTCAGCACGCCGGTAACCAGCGACAGGCACACGGCGTAGATCAGGAAGGGCAGGACCTTTTCGGTCCGCCACAGATCCTTGCCGGCCGCTTCCGCCTCGATGCGCACGGCGTCGGCAACGGGCGCGCGCGTCTCCGGCAGCCGGAACCAGATCAGCGCCGCCATCAGCGCCGCGAGCGCTGCTGTGAACAGGGCAGGTGACAGGATGCCCGCCGCGGCTGCCAGCGCTGCCGCAAAGGCCGGGCCGATCACCGTACCCACGCTGAAGCCGGACGAAAGAAAAGCGATCTCCCCCTGCCGCTCGGCCTTGCTCGTCCGGTCCGCCACGTAGGCCTGCGCTGCCGGGTTCGCAGCAGATCCGAGCAGACCGAACAGGCTGCGCGCGAGGGCGAGGCAGATGAAGACGGTGACCATGCTGGTCATGACGCCGGCGAGGGCCAGCGTCCCGGTCAGCCAGATCAGGAACATCGAGAGCGCGTAACCGCCGAGACCGATGGCCGCAATGCGGCGGCGGCCCCAGGTGTTGGACGCCTTGCCCCAGAACGGCGAGGTGAGCGACCAGAGCAGGGCGGAGAGCGAGAAAACCGCGCCCGCCATCCAGTCCGGCATCGCCATTTCGCGCGTCAGCTGCGGCAGCACGGCGGCCAGCAGCATGGTGTTGCCGGCGCCGATGGCCATCAAGGCGAAGAAGAGCAGGATGAAGGCGCTGCGCCTATCCGGTCTCGGTTGATCGGGAAGGCGCTCAGTCTCTCCAGCCATAAAGGTTCTTCCCGCCAGCCGCGGCAAATGTCCAGCCGCTTGAAAGGCTCCGGACGAAACGCCGCCTTAACGCCGCGCGGGCAGGGTGGGCGGCGAACCAAACGGAGGCGCTTCGCCCGTGCTGCAAATCGTCGGTCTCGTCATTGTCCTGTTTCTTGTTGGCGGCGGTCTCGTCGTCACCGGGGGGCCTGCGACGACGCAAGCGCTGCCCTTCGAACTCGCGCTGATCGGCGGCGCGGCCTTCGGCACCGTGCTGATCGGCAATTCGCCGGACGTTGCCCGCGAGGCGTTCGCGGGGTTTGGGCGCGCCTTCAAAGGGGCGCGCTGGACGAAGGCGGACTACGGCGACCTGCTGGGCCTCCTTGGCACGCTGATGCGCAAGGCCAAGCGCGGCGGCTTCGTCGCCGTCGAGGCGGATATCGAACGCCCCGAAGAGTCGCCCGTTTTCCAGGCCGCGCCGCGCATCCTCGAGGACGCTGCCTCGCGCACGCTGATCTGCGACGCGTTCCGACTGATGGCGCTCGACCTTGCCGATCCGGCCCGCGCGGACCAGCGAATGGGCGCCGCCATCGATGCGCAGCTCGACCGCCGGCTGAAGGCCGTTGGCGCGCTCAACACGCTGGCCGATGCGCTTCCGGCACTGGGAATCGTAGCGGCTGTGCTCGGCATCATCCGCACGATGGGCGCGATTGATCAGGACCCGGCCGTGCTTGGCGCGATGATCGGCGCGGCGTTGCTCGGCACCTTCCTCGGGGTGTTCCTTGCTTACGGCCTCGTCGGGCCGATTGCTGCGCGCTACGCGCAGATCGTCGAGGAGGAAGCGGGCTTCCTGGATACGATCCGAGGTGTCATCCGCAGCTATGGCGAAGGCGTTGCGCCCTCGCTCGCCCTCGAACTGGCCCGGACAGCGCTGCCGCCGCGGCTTCAGCCGGATCCGGCCGCCTCGCCGCAAGCCGTGCTTCACCGCGCTGCCTGAAAGTTTGAAGGCAGCGACGTTCCGGTCTAGCCTCCTCCCGTTTCCTTGCAGCAAGGCGCCGCGCGCATGTCCCGTTTCGAAGAGCTGATCAAGACCGTCGACACCTACCAGGCGCTCGCCGAGGAGAATTACAGCCGCATCCGGCGCCTCGCCGAAGATGTTCGCGGCGGGCTTTGCGACTATATCGGCGCGCCGGATGGCATCTGCGTGCACCTCGTACCGCCTGCCGGGCCTTTCGAGCCGCGCGCTTATGGGGATGAGGCGTTCTCGATCCCGCCGCGCGGTTTTCGCCCGCTGGGGCCGGTCGCCTTCGGGCTGGCCTTTCGCGTCTCGCGCCGGGCCGACTGGCTGCGACTGCGCGTCGAATGCCGCAAGACGGGTGACGCGTTTGTGGCGGGGATCGAGGACGGCTCCAGCTACACGTTTGCTCTGCCCATCGAAGAGGGTGACGCTGAGCCCTTCTTTGCGCACATCTACAAGTACATCCTGGGCTGGTTTGAAGAGAATATCGAAAGCTACCGGGTCGGCGCCTATGGCACGCGGGCGATCGGGTTCGGTCTTCTGGACGAACCGAGCCAGGCGCAGTGGGTCATCAAGTCCGAAGATTGAACTCTGGACTGGGCTCGCGTGTAGCTGAGTTTGAATTTTGAATTCGTCTGTGGCGGGAGAAATATATTTTCGCCGCCGAGGCGGAAAATCGTCTTGACACGGATTATTCGCCGGCGGCCTGAAGCTCGGTGCCGTGCAGGCGCAGCCATGCACGCTGACGTTGCCAGTCCGGGCAGCAGCGGGCGACATGCGCCCAGAATTTTGCAGAATGGTTCATTTCCTTCAGGTGCGCGCACTCGTGGGCGGCCACGTAGTCCAGCACTGCGGGCGGCGCCATGATCAGCCGCCAGGAAAAGGCCAGCTGGCCGTCTGCCGTGCACGATCCCCAGCGCGAGCGGGTGTCCTTTACCGAGATTCCCTTGAAGCTGACCCGCAGCGTCTCGCAATGACGCGTGACGGTCTTGGTGAGGTCAGCTTTCGCCTGCTTTTTCATGAACCTCACGACGCGGGCTTCGGTCGTCTCGGGATCGCCGGGAACAGAGAGAATACGGGGTTCGCCGGCGTGAATTCGGGCCGTCCGGCCCTCGCCGTCGAGCGAAATCAGACAGTCCTCGCCCCGGTACTTGATCGTCTGGCCGTCCTCGAACAGCGTCACCTCGGGCAGGTGCTGCAGGCGCGAGGAAATCCAGTCGACCCGTTCGGCTGCAAAGGCGGCTGCCGCGTCTATCTGGCGGCTGGTGGGCGCCACGGCCACCGCTTCGCGGCGGCGTTCATCCAGGCGAATGATAAGGCGGCGAGCCTTTGCGTTAACCTCCAGCCGCACCTTGACCCGGTGTCCGCCGGCGGCACGCAATGTCACGGTCTGGCCATCATTCAAACGCATGTATACAACACCTGTCAGGTCGCACGCGGCCAGCACCATTTGAGGGACCAAATATGAAATATCTGCTCACGGGCATGATCGCGCTTACATTGCTTACGGGCTGTGGGCAGAAAGACAAGGCAGCCGGCGGCGGCACTCCCGCGTCGGTTGTATTCGACGCGGACGAATTGCCGAAGGTCTCGCTTCGGAAAGGAGATCCAGCTACCGCCGGGGAGGCGCTCGCCGCTCTCTACCTGTCTGAGTCCGGCGCAGGCCGGCTTAGCTTTACGGGCAGCAACGTGGACGGCGACAAGGCCGTCTTCAACGACGTGACCCTTTCGGCGCCAGAACTGGCAGGAGACGGCGCGCCGGCCAGCCCGTCGGACGAAGAGCTGACCCAGATTTTCTCGTTCATGGACGCGGACGGCGATGGTACGGCCGATGATGGCTCGGGCACAACGCTCGATACCCTGCGCGCCGAAATGCAGACGCCGGCGACCGCCGCGTCCGAACCGCCGCTCATCAAGGCCGCCAAGCTCGAATTCGACGGCCTCGGCGTGTTCGATGGCAAGGCGAACTTCGCGCTGATGAAACTGTCCGATGTGACCGTCACCCCGGCGGCCGGTTCGGAAGACCAGGGCACCGGCAAGATTGCGACCATTGAACTCGTGAACCCGTCGCCGGAAACGGCCGCCTGGGTGGCGAGCCTCCTCGGCAAGGGCGAACCGGCGCCGTTCCCCGAAGGCACGGCGCTCGCGTTTGACCGTTGGTCGATCGGCGGCGTGAACTTCAGCATGTCCGATGCCAGCGGCAAGGGCACGTTCACGGTCGATTCGATGTACGTCTCCGACCTCAAGGAAGAGGCCGCCGGCCTGATGGGCATCTCCAACCTGAAATTCGATTTCCTCGAAGCGGCCGGTTCGGACGTGAAAGTTTCGCTCGAAGGCTTCGGCGTGAAGGGCATCGATTACGGTCTCATCAGCAAGGCCGTCGCCAGCGGCGCGAATGCCGGGGGCGACCCCACCTCGCTGATCTCGGCGATTGAAGCCGACCCAGCCAATCCCGGCTATGATGTCATCAGCCTCAAGGCCCTGAAGGCCGATGTGGCCGGTGCCAGCGTTGACATGCCGTCGCTCGGATCGACGGTCTCGCGCGACAAGCAGGGCCGGGCCACGAAGGTGGTGACAAACCCGTTCAGCATTACCGTGGCCGCCCGCGACAATCCGGACGGTGAGCAGTTTGCCGCCGCCCTCGCAACGATGGGCTTCGAGAAGCTGGCCTTCTCCGCCCAGGGCGAGTCCCTCTATGATCCGGATGCGGATCTTGTGACGCTCGTCAAAGGCAAGAACTACTGGAGGCTGGATGAAGGCTTCAAGCTGGACCTGTCGGCCAAGTATGCTGGCACCAAAGCGATCGCCGCTGCGCAGGCCCAGTCGCTCGATGAAACGGCCGACCCGGGAGCGATGCTCAATACCGTGATGGATAGCCTTGTGGTCCACCAGGTCGAGCTCTCGCTCGACGATGACGGCATCGTCAACCGCGCCATCAATGCCTATGCCGCCCAGTCGGGCGAAGATCCGGCCGCCGTGCGCAGCCAGCTCTCCGGCGTGTTCGCCATGGCACCGATGGTGGCGTCCGGCACCGGGATCGATCCGGCGGTGGTGACCGAACTTGCTCAGGCGCTCTCGAGCTTCGTCAACGACCCGAAAACGCTGACGATCTCGCTGGCGCCCAAAACGCCGGTCAAGGCGCAGGCATTCGCTGACGCAGCGTCCGATCCTGAGAAGAAACTGACCAAGGAATCGCTCGGCTTCTCCGCTGGCAACAAGTAAGGCGGGTTTCTGCCAACATTGAAGGGCGCGGCGGCTGCGGCTTCCGCGCCCTTTTCTTTGCTGCCATCCGGGCGCATAGGCTTTTGCCCATGAAACTCGCCTTTTTCGGAGATGTCGTCGGAAAACCTGGCCGCAGCGCGGTGCAGTCGCACCTGCCGGGCCTGAAGGCGCGCCTCAGGCTCGATTTCGTCGTGGTGAACGGGGAGAATGCGGCGGGCGGCTTCGGCCTCACCAGCCAGATCGCCGAGGAATTCTTCGCCGCGGGGGCCGATTGCCTGACACTGGGCGATCATGCCTGGGACCAGCGCGAGGCCTTGACCTATATCGAACGCGAACCGCGCTTGCTGCGCCCGCTGAACTATCCGCCGGCTGCGCGCGCGCCCGGCAAAGGCGCGCAGCTGTTCACCCTGCCGGACGGGCGCCGGGTTGGCGTGATCCAGCTGCAAGGCAATGTATTCATGCGCCAGTCGCTCGCCTGCCCGTTTGCGGCGGCGGATCTGGCGCTCGACCAGATGCCGCTCGGCGCGGTGGCAGACGCGATCATCGTCGACATGCACGGCGAGGCGACCTCAGAGAAGATGGCGATGGGCCATCACTGTGATGGCCGCGCGAGCCTCGTGGTCGGCAGCCACACGCATGTGCCGACGGCCGACACGATGATCCTCAACGGCGGCACGGCCTACCAGACCGATGCCGGAATGTGCGGCGATTATGACTCGGTCATCGGCATGCAGAAGGAAGGCTCACTGTACCGCTTCCAGTCGCAGCTGCCCGGCGAGCGCTACCAGCCCGCGCTCGGCGAAGGTACACTCTGCGGCGCCTATATCGAAACCGATGACCGCACCGGCCTTGCCGTGCGCATCGAGCCGATCCGGATCGGCGGGCGTCTCAGCCCGCAGGTGCCCGAAAGCTAAGCGCAGCCGCAGGCGCAGCGGCGAAGCGCTGCATCACATCTTGCCGCGCATGTCGTCCCAGGCGTTGGCAAGGGCATCTTGGTGCGCGGGGTCGGCGACGGCGATGAGGGCCTCGGCCCGGGCGTCGAGATCCAGGCCGCGCAAATGGGCGCTGCCGTGTTCGGTGATCACCACGTCCATGTCGGCACGGGCGACGCTGGTGGCATCCGGGGCAAGCTGCGGGACGATGCGGCTGACGGCGCCGCCCGCAGCGGTCGAGACCAGCGCCGTGATGCCGATGCCGCCCTGAGAGGCGCGTGCGCCGCGCAGGAAATCCGTCAGCCCACCGGTTCCGGAGACCTGCCGTCCGCGTATGAACTCGGCATTCGCCTGGCCGAAGAGGTCGACTTCAAGAACCGAGTTGATGGCGGTGAAACGGCGCAGGGCGGCGAGCCGTGCGATATTATGGGTCTCGCACACAGGCAGGAAACGCACGCGGGGCTCGTCCGCCAGGCGGCGGTAGAGCGCTTCGGTGCCGACGGCGACGCCGGTGGTGATGGGCAGGGCAGGGTCGGCGTCCAGCATGCCCAGCACGGGATCGGAGACGATGCCGGACCAGACTGACAGGCCCTTGCGCCCGGCGAGGGCGGTGAGCGCGGCCTGCTGCACATTGCCGATGCCGAACTGCAGCGCGGCCCCGGCTTGCACCAGGCCCGCGATATGGCCGGCGATGGCTGTGAAGGCCGGGGCGAGCGGAGAGGGCGGGGCGGAGGCGAGCGGCCGCGCCTCTTCGGCAATCCATATGAAACGACTGAGCGGCGCCTTCACGCTGTGGCGCGGGGCCGGCATCTCGGGATTAATCAGCGCAAGGAGGGGCAGGTCCGTGCGGGCGAGGAGGGCAGGGCCGAAATCCGGGCTGACGCCAAGACTGACATTTCCCTCCTGATCCGGAGGAGAGACCAGAAGCACAGCGCCGTCGAGCGGCGCGTGGCAGAGCCAGTCCCAGGACTGGAAATAGGTCATCGGCAGGATGCGAGTGCGGCCCGCCTCGAAGGACGGGCGAAGAGCGGGCGCGAGAAAGGTAGTTTCGGCTTGCGCGTGCGGGCTGAGGCTCGCCCAGTCGGTGGCATTCAACCCAGGCACCCATTGGCCCACGAAGGTGAGCCCGGCGGCAAGGTCCGGCGCAGCGCGGAAAGCCTCGGCGATCCCCAGCGGTTCGCCGCTGCAGCCGCCGACATAGAGGCGCGCGCGCGCCGGCAGGCTCGCCCGAAACGAACGGAGGGCGGCGAGCGGTGTCACTTCACCCGCCATTCGGGTTTGCGCTTGCCGAGAAAGGCGCTGACGCCTTCGGCGAAGTCTGGATTGGCGAAGCCTTCGACAAACAGCTCGGTGGCCTCAGGCGCGTCCGCCGCAAGCCCCTCCTCGAAGCTGCGCATCAGACGTTTTGTGGCGCGTACGGACCATTGCGATTGCGCTGCGATCTCGAGCGCCAGTGCGCGGGCCGCGGGCAGGATGCCGGCGTCCTCTGTGATTTCGTCCACGAGGCCCATCGCGTGCGCTTCGGTGCTGGAAAAAATGCGGCCGGTAAAGAGGAGGCGTTTGGCGGTGCCGGGTCCGACGAGGCGGACGAGGCGCAAAATGTCGGCAGGAGGATAAACAAGTCCGAGCCGCGCAGGTGTTATGCCGAGCGAGGCGGTGGAAGTTGAAATGCGCAGGTCCGCCGCGACCGCGAGGCTGACGCCGCCGCCGATGCAGGCGCCTTCGATCGCGGCGATCACGGGCTTGGCGCTGGCTTCGATGGCACCGAGCGCCTGTTCGATGATCCGCCCGGACGCGCGCGCGGCCTCGGGCGCGGCGTAGATGACCGGGAATTCGGAGATATCGGCGCCAGCGGCAAACACGCCGTTTCCGCCGCCGTGCAGCAGGATCACTTTCACGTCCGGATGGGCGTTCGCTTCGGCGATCCGCGCGGGCAGCGCCGCCCACATGTCCTGTGACAAGGCATTCCGGCGCTGCGGCTGGTAAAGGATGATCTCGGCCAGCGGCGGGGTGAACTCAATCCGGATATTCTCGGTCAAAAGGCGTTCCGCCGCTTTCAAGGGATTGGACACAGCCTTATCCTCGTCATAATCTCATCACAGCGTTAACCTATGGGGCTGGGGCATTCATTGGCAATCGCATGGGGACCACCAACATGTTGAAACGACCGACAGACCTGCGGTTGGGCTGGGTATTGATGTCCGCGCTGGCGGGCGGGGTGATGCTGGCAGGGTGTGACCAGATCGGCGACCGGGTGAGCCGGGCCAAGGAAATTGCCGAGGCATCGGCCGGCCAGGTCAGCGGCGACACCATCGTGGATGAAAGCCTCCGCAACCTCCAGGCGGCGTCAATGGCAGACCGCGCGCTGGCCGGGACCGTGATGGCCGAGTTTGTGGTCGACGACGAAGAACGCCCGATGTTCGCCATCGGCTCGATCATCGCCAAGCCGATCGATATTGCGCCGACCGCCGCGATGGCGGTTGAAGACACGGCGATGTCGGCTGAAGAAATCGAGTATTTCGAGGAAGAATACTATTACGAGGAAGAGGCCGCTGCCGGCGACATACCGGAATCCGCGCCTGCGTCGGCGCCCGAGAATGCCACCTCGCGTGAAGTGGCCGGGGACATCCTGCAGGTGGAACAGGTCCTCCCCACGATCATGATCGACCCGCGTGCCGTCGCCAAAACCGAGAAATCGATCGCAGCCGCCGACAAGGAAGTCGACCAGCTGGTGCTCGACGAGCCGCCTCTGGCGGGCCGCCTCAAGAAGATGACGCGCCAAGAGTTCAAGGCGCTGCCGGCGGAGGAGAAAGCGGAGATCCGCAAGCTCGCCCGCCGCGCGCCGCTCGTTCGCGAGACGCTGAAAGCGCAGATCGACGCCAACAGCGTGATGGCCGACACGATGAGCAAGTACAACATGGGCGGCGCGGTCGCGCTGTCGCGCGAAGGTCAGATGGTCATCCAGATCGGTCCGGACGGCGCGAGCCCAACACAGTTCAAAGGCCCGGTTACTGATCCGGCGTCCTTCCTCGCGCGGGCCGACAGCGCCAAGTGTACTGATGAGATACAGCCTGCCGACGTGGTGGGTGATCTGGCGCTCGCGACGGCCTGTGTGGTGCGCGACCTCAGGGCGTCCGGCCAGTTCGAATATGTCGAGCCGGACTTCATTTTCCAGAACCAGTTCGTGCGCCGCAACAAGGATGCACCCCAGCCGGACACGACGGCGGGTACTGGGACGGGAACCACAGGCGGCACGAATACGCCCACACAGCCGGCGACGTTCAGGCCCAACGATCCGCTCTGGTCGCTGCAATGGCACTTCCGGGACCAGGGCACGGCCGATGACCGCTCGGCGGGCGGCGCCGGGTTTGAAACCTTCTGGAACCGCCAGGGCACGACCGGTTCGCGCAGCGTTGTGGTTGCAGTCGTCGATACCGGCTTGCAGATGGCGCACCCGGATATCGCTGGATCGCCGAACATCATGCCGGGCTGGGACATGGTGTCCGATCCGCGCATGGGCAATGACGGTGACGGGCGCGACAGCAACGCCGATGATCCGGGCGACATGTGCGATCCGACCAAGGCGAATGCTGCAGACAGTTTCCACGGCACCCACGTGGCTGGAACCGTCGGTGCGGCGGCGACCGATAATGGCGCGGGTGTGGCCGGCGGGGCGTGGAATGTGCGCATCGTGCCCGTGCGGGCGCTGGGCAAGTGCGGTGGACGGCTGTCGGACATCAACGACGCGATCCGCTGGGCCGCCGGCCTGATCCCGGCCGAAGGTCCGGGCGGAACGGAAGAGTGGAACGAGAACCCGGCCGATGTCATCAACCTGTCGATCGGCCTGCTCGGTGCCTGCCCGGCCTCTTTGCAGGACGCTATCGACTCGGTGACGGAGCGCGGCGCGATTGTCGTCTCGGCTGCGGGTAATGCGCGCATGGCCACGAGCTTCTATGCGCCCGCCGGGTGCCGGAATGTGGTGACGGTTGCGGCGAGTGATGCGCGCGGACAGCTGACGCCGTATTCGAACTACGGCGCGGAAGTGATGCTGCTGGCGCCGGGCGGGGACCTGACGCGGGACGATAATGGCGACGGCAAGCCGGACGGCGTGCTGTCCACGAAAGCGGCGACTAATTGTTTTGACCCGGTCACGGGCCAGGGCGTCGCAAGCTGCAACTATGCCTACGAGCAGGGCACCAGCATGGCCGCGCCGCATGTTTCGGCAGCGCTGGCGCTACTCAAGGCGCGCACGCCTTCGGCCACCAAGGACGAGTTGATCGCGACGTTGCGCGGGGCGCTCGATCCGCGTCAGCCTTTGCAATGCTCCGGTCTCTGCAGTCAGTATCCGGGGACGACCGCCGTGCCGGGCAGTCCGGACATGTGTTCGCGGCCGTGCGGCGCCGGATTGCTGAATCTTGCCGGCATACCGGCGGCTCCAACAGGTGGCGGGGGCCGTTAGAATGGCAGAATTGCGTGCGCCGTTGCATCTTGGGGGACCGCTTGGGGCCATCGGCCTCGGCTGCGTCGGGGGCGCCGTGGCGCTGGCGATGGCCGCGATCAACAATAATCCGGCAGGCGATGCGCCCGGCGGCGCGGCGGAAGCGGTGTTGACCGTCGATCTTCCACCCTCGGCCGCGGCTGCCGAGGAGATCGCGGGGCCCATGAGCCTCCCGGCCGACGCTCCAGCCGGCGGCTTGCCGCCGCTTCCGGGGCCAGACGGCAGTCCGGTGAAGATTGCGCAGGCGCAAGGCGCGCCGGCACAGGTGGTCGAGCGTCCGGCACGCGCCGAAGGCACCGAGGTGCATTTCATCGTACGCCTCAAGGGCGCGCCGGAAATCGATACGATCACCCGCAATTTCAAGCGCGATCCCGCGGCCGCGCAGGCGGCTTGGGATGAGCTTGTAATCCGGGTGCCGGCGATGGCCGAGTTTGCGCTGGTCGGCGCCAGCTATTCCGGCGAAATCAAGCTCGCCTATCAGATGCCACCCGGCGCGCCAGCCACGCCGGAAGACATCCGTTCGATTCAGGACCGCCTCCTCAATGTCGAGGGCGTCTCCTATGCCGATCCCGACTACATTGCTCATCCTGGCAAGGACACACCTCCATGAACCGTACCCTTCTGATTTCCGGGCTGCTCGCCGGCAGCCTTGCTCTGACGGCCTGTGACCGTGTGTTCCAGCGGCCGGCGGAAACGCCGCAGGCCGAGCCGGCTGAAGTGACCGGCGAAGCATCCGCGCCTGCCGCTCCGGAGCTTCCCGTAAGGCCGGCCTCCGCCGAGTCGGGCGCATCGATCGACTGGGAAGCGGCGCGGCGCGACTTTGCCGCGCGCGCGTCTGAGAATCCGGACGGCGCATTCCAGGTCGCCTCAGGCGGCGAGGCGCCGCCAGTGCCGGTGTTTCTGCCGTCCGTGTCGGTCGCGGCGCAAGGCGGGGAGGCAGAGATCCGCTTCCAGCCGACGAGCGATGGCTATTACGCGTTTTTCCCAGGCGAAGCCTATGACACCATCGTCAACGGCACCAATGTCATCATCGCCGAGCCGGGCGCCAGCGCGCCGCCGGCGCGCACCGACGCTTTCAACTTCCAACCGACGACAACCGGCGCGCAGGTCGCCTTTTCCCGTTATGGCGCTGACTATCTTGTCGAATTCGAATGCAAGGAAATGGTGAACAGCCTGCCGGCCTGCATCACCGAGGAACAAGCGGTCGCCTTCGCGCGCGACCTTGCGATTTCAGGGACACGTTGATGCGACACGTTCTGACCGCCGCGGCTGCGGCGCTGCTTCTTGCGACCGTCGCGGCATGCGACTTTGTAAGGTTTCCCGGAGATGGCGGCCCGCCCCCGGAGGCCCCCGCCGAGACGCCGCCCGGCGCGCCGGGCCCGCCGCCGCCGGATGTGCCCGATGACGGTCTCGGCACACCGATCGAGACGCCGCCGGAGGAAACGCCCGCCGATCCTGGCACGGTGACCCCGCCCGAGGGCACGCCCGGCACGGATCCGGTCGATGCGCCAACGGATAGCACAACCCCGCCGCCGGTCGAAGTTCCCGTGGAGGCTCCGGTGACCGAACCGCCGGTCACCGAGACGCCTGTGAGCCAGCCGGTCACGCCCGCACCCGGGACACCCGTTGTGGACCCGGTCGAAGCCAAGTTCCGGTTCTATGCGCCCGGCGTGCTCCTCGCCGGCAGTGGCGGCGGCTTCCCGGAACAGATCGTACATGCGCCGGACATCGTCTTCCCGATCAAGTCCGCTCCGACCGTTCTTCAGTCGCAGGTGTTTACCTTCGGCGGCGGCGTGGCGGGCGGCGACCAGTGCGATCCGCGCAATTATGAAGCCGCCTGGCGCGACAATTTCTGCGAGACACGGTCTGCCAACCGAACGACGCCCTTCTGCCCCGTCGCCAAGATCCATCAGGGTCAGGACATTCGCGTCGGCACGGCCGCTGATTGCAAGGCGCTGCGCAAGCAGACGCCGGATGCGCGCGGCCTGCACGAAGTGGTCGCCGTCGAGGACGGTATCATTTCCTCGATCGGTACCTACACGGTGAAACTGCGCGGCGATGGCCGGATCTACAACTACATGCACCTCAACATGAAGCGCCTCGCGGTCACGGCCGGGCAGAGCGTCAAGGCAGGGGATCTGATCGGTTACGTGTCCAACGATTTCGGCGGGACAGCAACGACCATCCACCTGCATTTCGAGATCGTGCAGAACACCGCCGATCACGGCTGGGTGCATGTGCCGCCCTACCTGTCGCTCGTCGCCTCTTATGAGCGGCGCGAGAACGGGCCGGGCGAGGAGGTCGAGGCCGAGATCGGCGTGGCGTCGACGCAGGACGTGTTCGTGATCCCGGAAGGCTACGAGATCATCGAGTAGCGCGGCGCGCGCAGCGGGTCAGCCTGAAATGGCCTGCTCATCGCGCTCGCCGGTGCGGATGCGCAGGATGCTCTCGAGGTCGTGCACGAAGATCTTGCCGTCGCCGATGGTGCCGGTGTTGGCCGACTGGGTGATTGCCTCGACGAGGCGTTCGCAGTCATCATCGGCGCAGGCGAGTTCGACTTTCACTTTCGGCAGCAGGCGCACTTCGTACTCGGCGCCCCGGTACACTTCCGTCTTGCCCAGCTGGCGGCCATAACCGCGCACTTCGGTGACGGTAAGACCGGTCGCGCCGGCTTCGGAAATCGCGTCGATGACAGCATCAAGCCGGCTGGGCTTGAACACGGCAGTGATGAGCTTCATGGGTCAGGTCCTTGCCGTTCGCGTTTGCTGCAGATGCAAAAATACTGTTACAATTCCGGTCGTCAATGATCTTCGCGCCGCGCAGCCTGCGCGGGACGAGCGAGCCGGATGCGTTCGGTGACGGGGGCGGCTGCGCCGCCATTCGGCGGGGCGTAGAGGCGTTTGACAGCTTCGACGAGGACGACGCCGCCGAGCCCCGGCGCCAAGGTGCGGCCGATGGCTTCCCAGCCTTCAGCTGCGGAGGTCACGAGGCTGTTGCTCAGCGGCGGCATGTAGAGGGCGCTGCTTGAGGCGGTTACCTGGAACAGGCCGCCGGACAACAGGTTCGACAACTGGCTGCGGGTCCACGGCCGTCCCTGGCCGAACGGCGTCTGCGTGACGCGGGACCAGAGCCCGGACCGGTTGGCGGCGGCGAGCACGATGCGGCCTTCAGGGGCCGTGACGCGCCAGATCTCGCGCAGGTAGGCGCGCGGGTCGCCGGTCTCCTCAAGGCCGTGGAGGACGATCACGCGGTCAAACAGGGCATCGGGGAAGGGCAGGCGCGGATCGCCTACAGCCACCGAGGCATTGCCGCGCTCGGATGCGGACCAGCGGACCGGGCCATGCTCGAACGGCACAGCCGCGATAATGCGGGCTGGGGCGGCGCCAAACGCGTCCAGCACCGGCAGCGCGTAGCCGAGGCCCAGCATGGTGAGGCCGGCCGCATCGCCCCAGAGATCGGTGAGCTTGCCGGTCAGCACGCGGCCCGCCGCGCGGCCCAGCGGCGAGGCGTAAAAACGTTCGAGGGTGACGGCATCCTGACGCATGGGCTAAAGATGGCTCTCAAACCACGAGATGGGACACGGGCACATGGGCATTTTTCTCGACATACACCAGTTTGCCTGCCTGAACGATAATTACGGATATCTGGTTCACGAGCCGGGGTCCGGCGAGACCGCAGCGATCGATACGCCGGACGCCGAACGCTACCTTGCAGAAGCGGACAAGCGCGGCTGGTCGATCACGCAGGTCTGGAACACGCACTGGCATCCCGATCATGCGGGCGGCAACCTGCGCCTCAAGGAAGCCACCGGGTGCCGCATCCTCGGCCCGTCGGGCGAGGCGGCAAAGATTCCCGGGCTCGATCAGCCGCTGAAGGGCGGAGACGTGGCCGTGCTGGGCGAGGCTGTGGCGAGCGTGATTGATGTGCCCGGTCATACGCTCGGGCATATCGCCTTCCACTTCGCGGGCCAGTCGGCGGCGTTTGTGGGTGACGCCGTGTTCGCGCTCGGCTGCGGGCGTGTGTTCGAAGGCACGATGGACATGATGTGGCAGAGCCTCAAGCGCGTGAAGGCGCTGCCCGCCAAGACGCAGCTTTACTGCGCCCACGAGTACACAGCCTCAAATGCACGCTTTGCCGTGACCATCGAGCCGGAGAATAAGGCGCTGAAGGACTATGTCGCCTGGATCGACAAGCAGCGTTCCAATGGCCTGCCAACTGTGCCGGCGCTGCTGGAGCGGGAGCTCGCCACCAATCCATTCCTGCGCGCGGACCTGCCGGCGATGCAGTTGGCCATGGGTTTTCCGGGCAATGCATCTGCTACGTTCGGGGAAATCCGCGGGCGGAAGGACCGGTTTTGATGTCGATCGCGCGTGCCGGGGACCTTGGCTCGGGCGAGATCATCCGGCTGCTGAACATGAAGCCGCACCCGGAAGGCGGCTACTATGCCGAGACCTACCGGGCGGCCGGGGACGGGCGGGCTGTGATGACGGCGATCTACTACCTGCTGCAAGCCGACGAAGTTTCGGCCTGGCACCGGGTGGACGCGGATGAAGCCTGGCTCTGGCATGCCGGCGGGCCGCTGGCGTTGACGCTGTCACCGCCTGAGGGGAAAGGTGCGTCTTCCATCCTGCTCGGGCCGGACTTGCGCGCCGGACAGCGCCCGCAGGCCGTGATCCCGGCGGATCACTGGCAGGCGGCGGAGACGCTCGGCCACTGGACGCTGGTGTCCTGCGTGGTCTCGCCGGGGTTTGAGTTTTCAGGCTTCACCCTCGCGCCGCTGGGTTGGCGGCCCGAGGTGTGAGACAGATCATCCCGCGATGTACTGCGCGCCGTTCACGGTCATCGTGGCGCCGTTGATGAAGGCAGCTTCCTCCGAAGCGAGGTAGGCGCACATCGAGGCGATCTCTTCGGCCTTGCCGAGGCGGCCGACCGGGATAGTCGCGATGATGCCATCCAGAACTTCCGGTTTCACGGCCTGCAGCATCTCGGTGTCGATATAGCCGGGGGCGACGACGTTGGAGGTGATGCCCTTCTTGGCGCCTTCATAGGCAAGCGCCTTGGTGAAGCCGATCAGACCGGCCTTGGCGGCAGAATAGTTCGCCTGAGTGAACTGGCCTTTCTGTCCGTTGATCGAGGAGATGTTGATGATGCGGCCGAAATTGCGGTCGCGCATGCCGTCCCAGACCTGGCGGGTGACGTTGAAGGCGGAGGTCAGGTCGACGTTGATCACTTCCTGCCAGTGGGCGAGGGTCATCTTGTGGAAAGGCGCATCGCGCGTGATCCCGGCATTGTTTACCAGGATATCGACCGGTCCCACTTCGGCTTCGACCGACTTCAGGCCCACGCCGACTGCATCATAATCGGCCACATCGAACTTGAAGACCTTGATGCCAGTGGCTTTGGAGAACTCGGCCGCCGCTGTGTCGTTGCCGCCGTAATTGGCTGCGACGGTGTAGCCCTTGGCCTTCAGCATCTCGCTGATCGCCTTGCCGATACCCCGTGTGCCGCCCGTAACCAGTGCTGTCCGCGCCATTTTCATATTCCTCCCAAGAGCGTTTTCTCGCCGACTTGCCTGCAACTTCAATACCGCATTGGTCAAGCGCATCTTTTGTGCGACTATTTCGCACTAGCACAAAAATTGCTTGCCCTGCACGTGACGGGGCAACGGTAGGGCGAGGACATGGCCAAGCAAAGCGGATCGGGCGGACCGATCATCATCAAGAAATATGCAAACCGGCGTCTCTACGATACCTCGACATCGTCTTACGTGACACTCGAACACCTGTCCGATCTGGTGCGGGAAGGGCGCGACTTTGAAGTGCGCGATGCCAAGACCGGTGATGACCTGACCCGCCAGGTGCTCACGCAGATCATTTTCGAACAGGAAACCAAGGGCCAGGGCGCCCTGCCGCTGAACTTCCTCCGCCAGCTGATCGGCTTCTATGGCGGCGGCGCGCAGACCTTCCTGCCGGCCTTCCTCGAAATGTCGATGAACTCGTTCTCCGAAGCCCAGAAGGAATGGCACAAGGCGGCCAACCCGATGAACGTGCTCGAGGCGCAGGCGAAGCGGAATATGGTGATGTTCGAGCAGGCCATGAAGGTGTTCATGCCAACCGTGTTCCAGGCGAACCGGACGGAGCGTGCCTCACCGGCGCCCAACCCGTTCCTCGCGTATCAGACGGAGGCCATGGCCGCGATGCATGAACAGATGGAAGCGATTCAGAAACAGCTGAGCGAGTTGTCACGCAAGGCCTGAGCCTGCGCCATATTGCCCAAACAAAAAGAGGCGTCCCGCGGGACGCCTCTTTCGATTCTGGTCCTGACCCGGAAAGATCAGACGTTGCCGTCCACGCCAAAGTCGCGGCGGGCCGAGACGATGGTGACAATCACACCGGCCAGCACATCCAGCAGCGTCATCGCCATCAGGATGAAGAAGGTCGAGGTCGCGAAGTTCGGCATCAGCAGGAACTGCACGAGGCAGATGATGAAGAGCAGCAGCGAAATGCCGTGATTGACGATCGTGGCGGTGCCGGTGCTCGTCGACTTCAGGATTTCGAGGAAGAGGAACGTGACGGCGAGCAGGACGATCGCGTCGCCCTTGGTGAGCACCCATTCGACGCCCGAAATCATCGGCAGGCCGAGGAAGCGCTCGCTCAAGAGGCCCGCGATCGGGGCCTGGACCGACTGGACCAGCTGGCCGGCCGCATTCGTGGTGTCAACCGAGCCAGCACCCAGGGCGATCAGGTTGTAAAGGATGACTGGTAAGACCAGCAGCGGAAAAATACCGAAAATCAGACGCATTGGTGACCCCTGTTGCTGTTGGTCCGCACCCCCCCGGCGCTGGGCTTGCTTGCGTTCCAGGGCCGCAACAGTCGCGGCGGCCGCTGTCAGCTTGTCGTCCCGGTTCGCCATGAACGCCCTCGTGGGTGAGTGACACTACGCGAGCTTTATAACGTATCGCTTCCCGGGTGGCGAGCGGATTTGCAGCTCCGGCCGCAGGGGGTGTCAGCCGTCTTTGCGCTCGAACTCGGCCTGCCCGGCCTTGTGATGCAGCTGCAGGTTGAGAAGAATTCCCTTGGCGACCGGCAGGAGCCACATCGACAGGCCGGTGATTACCCCGCCGAGGGCGATGATGGCACCGGCCTTCAGGGTGGGAGGCAGGGGGCTCATCGGGATCAGGAACAGGAAGGGCGCGGTGATGATCAGTACGCCGAAGCCGACGAAGAAGGCCGGGCCGTCGGCGGTATCTGCGGCGCGCATGTCCCGGCCGCAGTGTGGGCAGGCCTCGTTAAGCTTCAGATAGGCCGAAAACAGGCGGCCTTCACCGCAGGCGCCGCACCGTTGGCGCAGGCCGCTGAGGATCGGGGAGGCGGTTGTCATGAGCGCTTGATGGTCACCTTCTCGCGCCCCTGCCAACGTGGCAAACCCCCGCGCCCCGGACGCGCCCCTTGACGCGGCAGAGCCCATTGCCCACGAAGCAACCGCTTCTCCGCCTGCCAAAAGGGCCAGCCATGACGGATCCCGTTTTCTCTCGCATTGCCATCATAGGCGTCGGCCTGATCGGCTCATCGATTGCCCGGGCGGCGCGCGAGTATGCGGCGGCGCGCGAGATCGTGCTCTATGATGCAAGTCCGGACGTGCGTGCGCGCGCCGAGGCGCTGGGGCTGGGCGTTGTCACAGAAAGCCTTGAGGCGGCAGTCGGCGGAGCAGATTGTGTGATCCTCTGCGTGCCCGTCGGCGCGCTGGGCGCGGCGGCGGCTGGCGCTGTGCCCGCCATGAAGCCCGGCGCGATCCTGACGGATGTCGGCTCGGTAAAGGGAGAGGCGGCGCGGGCGCTGGAACTGGCGGCCGATGGGCGCATCCACGTCATCCCGGGTCACCCGATTGCGGGCACCGAACAGTCCGGCCCTGAAGCCGGGTTTGCGACGCTGTTCTGCGGCGCTTGGCATATCCTGACGCCTGTCTCCGGCACGGCGCCCGGCGCAGATGAGGCGCTGGCGCAACTGACGGCATTCTGGGTTGCGCTTGGCGCCAAGGTCGAGACCATGGACGCCGCGCGGCATGACAGGGTTCTCGCGATCACATCCCACTTGCCCCACCTTATCGCGTTCAACATCGTCGCGACCGCTTTCGACATGGAAACGGTCGAGCAGGGCGAAGTGGTCAAGTATTCCGCAGGCGGTTTCCGCGACTTTACGCGGATCGCTGCGTCAGACCCCGTGATGTGGCGCGACGTGTTCCTGAACAACCGCGAAGCTGTGCTCGAATGCCTTGGGCGGTTCTCGGAAGATCTCGCCGCCCTGCAACGCGCCATCCGCTGGGGCGACGGCGACATGCTGATGCGCGAATTCACGCGGGCGCGGACGATCCGCAAGGCGATCATCGATGCGGGCCAGGATTCCGGCGCGGTGAACTTCGGACGGAATGTTCCGAAGACGCAGGACTAAGCCCGCGTCAGCGCGGCGCGCGTTTCGCCAGGATACGCTGCAGCGTGCGGCGGTGCATATTGAGGCGCCGGGCGGTTTCCGAGACGTTGTGGTTGCACAGCTCGTAGACGCGCTGGATGTGTTCCCAGCGGACGCGGTCGGCCGACATCGGGTTTTCTGGCGGGGCGGGGCGCTCGTCCTGCGTGGCGGTCAGGGCCCGGATGATATCTTCGACGTCCGCGGGCTTCGACAGGTAGTCGACGGCGCCGGCCTTCACGGCGGCCACCGCGGTCGCGATCGCCCCGTAACCGGTGAGGATTACGGCGCGGGCCTCGGGGCGGGCTTTCTGGAGCACTTCGACCACTTCGAGACCGCTGCCATCTTCCAGGCGCAGGTCCAGCACCGCAAAGGCGGGCGGGTTGAGGCGGGCGATGTCCTTGCCTTCGGAGACGGTCGAGACGGCCGAGACCACGAAACCGCGCTGCGCCAGTGCCCGGGCGAGGCGTTGCACGAACGGGCCGTCATCGTCCATCACAAGGCAGGACTTGTCTTCGAGCGTCTCAAGGCTCGGGTGGACAGTCACGGTGGCCGGGCGTTCCATATTGCGGTATCCTAAAGGGTCAATCGGCGTCTGACACCCATATAGGGTGATTTCTACCGCTCGTCCAAGTTATGCGGCAGCACCGAAGCCAGCGGCCAGACCGCCTGGACCACGGCGCCGGTGGCCGGGGGGGTGCGGTTACGCGATGCAACGCGCCCGCCGGTGCGCTCGATCAGCGTTTTGGCGATGAAGAAGCCGAGCCCCATGTCGCCGCCGCCGAGGCGGGCTGAGGACCGGTCGGAAATGTAGGGCTCGCCGAGCTTGGGCAACACTTCGGAGGAAAAGCCGGGGCCGTCATCCATGATCGTGATGATCACCTGGTCGCTGGTCCAGCTGGCGGTCGCCTCGACACGGGTTGCAGCAAAGCTGACGGCGTTCTCGATGAAGGCGCTGATGGCGTGCAGCATTTCCGGGCTGCGTTCGATCACAGGCGATTTCTCCGATCCGCCTTCGCCGGGTACGGCGCGCACGATGACAGCGACGCCAAGGCCCTTCATCGGCGCGGCCGCCTCCTCGACGACGGCATCCAGCGTGGTGCGGGCATGGATGATGTCATTTGCCTCGCGGGCCTCGCGGATCGCCGACAGGATCGAGCGGCAGCGGTCGGCCTGTTCGGCGATCAGGCGCAGGTCCTCGGCATGCGGATCATCCGGCGCCATGCCCTGAACGAGTTCCTTGGCGACGAGGTGGATGGTGGCGAGCGGTGTGCCGAGCTCATGCGCCGTCATGGCCGACATCGCGCCGAGGGCGGAGAGTTTCTGCTCGCGCGCCATGACGACGCTGGCGGCATCGAGCGCGCGCACGAGGCGGGCCTCGTCCTGGCTGACGCGCACGGCCGAGACGGTGAAGAAGACCGTGCCGACGGCGAGCGCCGCAAACTGGCCCCACTGGAAAAGCACCGGCAAGTGAGTGCCCGTCTCCTCCGCCCACGGCAGGGGCAGGGCGACGAGCGGCATGACAAGCGCGAGAATGAGGGCAAGCCCGGCGATCAGGCTGGCCCGAACCGGCGCGAGACTCAGGGCGGCAACCGTCACAGGCGCGAGCAGCAGGAGCAGGAAAGGGTTCGAAAGGCCGCCGGTCGCCGCGATCAGCCCGGCGAGTTGCACCGTGTCGAAGCCAAGTTGCAGAGCTGCTTCCCAGCTGTGTGTCAGGCGCTGTGAGGGAAAGGCGAAGGACAAGAAGACGTTGAGCCAGGCGGAGCCGGCGATGATGGCGAGGCACAGCGCGAGTGGCAGCTCGAATCCGAGGCCGAAATACACGATCAGCACGGCGCAGGTCTGTCCCGCAACGGCAAGCCAGCGCAGCGTGATGAAGGTGCGAAGGCGCGTGCGGCCGAGCGCGGTCTGTGCCGTGCCGAGGCCTTCGGGCGCCAGTGTGAAGATGGCGTCTTCGAATCCTAGCCGTGAATCGCGCGACGTTTCATCCATGTGGGCCTTATGCGGCAGCCTGTCGCTTGCGCCAAGCGGAGGTTTCGGGGCTTATGAGCGCATGCGTTTTCCGGCTCTCCCTGTCCTGCTTGCCGCCTTTCTGGTCTCCTGTTCGCCGGCGCCGGGCGCGCCCGGGCAATCGGAGGCGAGCGCTCCGGCTGGTGTGCAGTCCGGCGGGACGCAATCGGGCTGCCTGTCGCGCGCCTATCCGGAAATCGGAGGGCCGATCTCGCTGATTTCAAGCACCGGCGCGCGCGTGACCGAGGCGGACTTCAAGGGCCGCCCGACGCTGATCTATTTCGGCTTCACCTATTGCCCGGATGTCTGCCCGATGACGCTGACGACTGTTGCCGCCGCCTACCGGAAACTTCCCGAGGGCGTCGCGGCGCCGCAGACCTTGTTGATCAGCGTCGACCCGGGGCGCGACACGCCGGAGGCGCTTGCGGCCTATGTGGCAAACAAGGCGTTCCCGGCCGGACTATTGGGCCTCACGGGGAGCGAAGCGGAAATCCGCGCAGCCGCGGACGCGTTCAAGGCGGACTATTCGCGCGTCGAACAGCCCGGCAGCATGGCCGAATACACGATGGACCATACAAGCCTCCTCTACCTCATGGACGAGGACTGGAAGCTGAAGACCTTCTTCACCCACGAAGATACCCCGGACACGATTGCGGACTGCTTGCAGCAGGTCCCAGCAGCGCAAAGCGCGCCCTAAAACTCGTCCGAGCCGCCCGGGTTCCTCCGCCGGCGGATCAGCCACATCACACCGCGCAGGTCGGACAGGGCGTCGCCCAGGCGGCCGAAGTTCGTGTAGTTTGACCTGCCGGTGGCGCGCGGGCGGTGGTTCACATCGCGGAACTCGACGCGGTGTCCTTCAGCGCGCATCATCGCCGGCATGTAGCGGTGCATGTGATCGAAGTAGGGGAGCATCATGAAGGCGGCGCGGTCCATCACCTTGATGCCGCAGCCGCTATCGTCACAGTCATCGCGCAGCATCTTCTGGCGGATATTGTTGGCAAACCGGCTGCCGAATTTCTTCCAGCCTGAATCTTGCCGGCTGGCGCGGCGGCCCATCACCATTCTGAGCCCGTGCGGGGCATCGGCGCGGGTCAGCTGGCGGTAAAGGTCCGGCAGGTCGGCGGGGTCGTTCTGGCCGTCTCCGTCAAGCGTGCCCACAACGGGCGCGCGGGCGGCGAGGATGCCGGTGCGGATCGCCCGGCTCTGGCCGGCATTTGTGCGGTGGCCGACGACGCGCAGCATCGGGTACTTGGCCTTCAGGGTCATCAGCCGGGCGCGCGTATCATCCGTCGAGGCATCGTCCACGAACACAATTTCGAAGGCGCGCCCTTCGAGAGCGGCGGCGATTTCGCCGACCAGGGTTGCGACATTGCCGGACTCGTTATGGACGGGCACGACGACGGAGAATTCGGCAGCTTCGGTCAATTTGCCCTCATCCCGGCCCGGTGCGATAAATGGGCGCCAAAACGCGGCGCGGCCTTAAACGGCGCCTCATACCGGGCCTTGCCGGCAAAATCGAGGCCCCCCTCGCATGTGCCCCGCGCCCGTCTTTCGGCCAATTCCGCAAGACGCCCCGGCAAAGCTGCGCTAAATGGCGCGCCATGACCGTTCTCGACCGACTTTCGACCGGCTGGAAAGCCTGGGTGATCCTGTTCGTGCTGACCTTTGGCGCTGCGGCGCCGGGTGTCTTCCTTCTGCCCGCGCTGGACCGGGATGAGAGCCGCTTTGCGCAGGCCTCCAAGGAAATGCTCGAGGAGGACAATTACATCCTCATCCAGTACCAGGATGAGCTGCGCAACAAGAAGCCCGCCGGCATCCACTGGCTGCAGGCGGCTTCGACGGCGATCTTCACCGGGCCGGAAGCCAAGCAGATCTGGACCTACCGGGTGCCGAGCTGGCTGGGCGCCGCCTTTGCGACACTGGCCTGTTTCTGGGCGGGTATCCCGCTGGTCGGGCGGCGGGCAGCCTTCCTCGGCTCGGCGCTGTTCGGGGCAAGCCTGTTGCTCACCTCCGAAGCACATATCTCGAAGACCGACGGTGTGCTGGTTTTCCTCACGACGCTTGGCATCGGCGCGCTCGGGCGGCTTTATCTGGGCACGGACAAGCCGGGCCGCATGGCTTTGCTTGTCTGGCTGACTGTCAGCGCCTCGTTCCTGATCAAGGGGCCGGTCACCATGATGGTGGTCGCGTTCGCGGGCTTCGGCGCGTGGGTTTGGAGCCGGGCGGCAGAGGGCTCTGAACCGGGAAAGGGCGGTGACTGGTGGCGCCCGCTCGCACGCTGGACGGGCCCGGCCCTGTTCGTCGCGCTGGTGCTGCCCTGGTTCCTTTGGATCCAGTGGGCGACCGGCGGGGCCTATATCGAGGGCGCGGTCGGCAAGGACCTCAAGGACAAGTTCACCGGCGCCTCCGAAGGGCATGGCGGCTGGTTGTTCTATCATCTGAGCCACATTCCGGCCTGGTTCTTTCCGGCGACGCTCCTCTTCGTGGCAGGGCTGGTGACAGCCCTAAAGCAGGTTGCAGGCGCCGGCGGGCTGGCCGCTGCGCCCGTCCGCAAGTATGGCATCGCGGGCCTTGTCCTGTTCGCCGTGTTGCTCGGCCTCAATTACATACTTTCACAAGTTCCGCCGTTTGAAGCGGGCAGCATCGCTGAAACGCTCCGTACACTGAAGCCGTTGCCAGCCTGGCCGTTCCTGTTCATTGCAGCGGTGGGCATCCTGTCATCCGGCACGGCGCCAGCGCCGGATGCTTCGGCCGAGACCAAGGGCCTGCGCCTGCTGCTCGCCTGGGCACTGCTCACCTATGCCTTCTTCGAACTGATGCCGACCCTTCTCAGCCACTACATCCTGCCAGCCTATCCGGCCCTCGGCCTGCTGTGCGGCTTTGCAGCAGTGAAGATCATGGACGGCGCGAAGCTACCGGTTTCGAACACCGTTGGTTTCATACTCTTCACTCTCGGGGCCACGGTGCTGCTCGCGGCGTCCTTCCCGGGCGTGACGACGAGTTTCATGGCCGAGACGGCAGGCGACTTCAAAACCGCCTCGGCAGAGGACGTCCTCGCATCCTGGGCCGTGTACAGGGAATTTCCGCTCTGGCTCTGGTGGGCGGGCTTCGCCCTTGCCGGACTTGCACTGATCGAGTTTTCCCGCCGTCATGTGACGGCCGCGATAGCGATTGCGATTCTGTCCAGCATAGCCCTCGGCTGGCACATCCGCATTTACATGTTGCCGTCGCAGGTCTGGATTCAGCCGACCGAGACCGCGCGCCTTGCGCTTGAGGATGTGTGCGGCGTCCCGGGGGAGGGCGAACTCTGCAATGTTCCGGCCCCGGCGCGTGTACTGGCGCTCGGCTATGCTGAGCCGTCCTATATCCTGACGCTCGGCACGCAGAACCTCCACCCGCCGCAGACGCCGCTGGACCTGCCTACGGATCGGGCGGTTTACCCCATCGTCTATCTTCTCAACTTCGAGGATCGCAAGGCGGATGAACCGGTCATGGACACAGCCGCCCGCCTCCGGGCCGAAGCCGAAAGCCTTGGCGCCTGTGTGACCGAAGGCCAGTCCTATTACGCGCTGAACTATTCGAACGGCGACCCGGTACACTTCCGCGCCTGGCGGTTTGACTGGGGCGGATGTCCTTAGCCAGACGGACTAACCCTCCAGTTCGACATCCCAGTAGAGGTAGTCCATCCAGGTCTCGTGCAGGTAGTTTGGCGGGAATTTCCGGCCGATGTCCTGCAACTGGTAGTTGTTCGGCCGGAAGGGGCGGCGTTGGAGGCCCAGGTCGCTGTCCTTGAGCAGCCGGCCACCCTTGGCGAGGTTGCAGGGGCTGCAGGCCGTGACGATGTTTTCCCAGGTCGTGCGCCCGCCCTTGGAGCGGGGGATCACGTGGTCAAAGGTCAGGTTGTCCGGCGCGCCGCAATAGGCGCACTCGAACCCATCGCGCAGGAACACGTTGAACCGCGTAAAAGCAGGCGGGCGGTCCTGACGCACGAAATCACGCAGTGCGATGACCGACGGCAGGCGCATCTCGCGGCTCGGTGAGCGCACGACGTAATCATACTCGGCGACGATATCGACCCGGTCGAGGAAGACGGCTTTCACCACTTCCTGCCAGGGCCAGACCGAGAGGGGATAATAAGAAAGCGGCCTGAAATCTGCGTTCAGAACGAGGGCAGGGCGGCCATTGGGCGGCACGGTAATGACTTCAGCCATGTGTACCTCCCCGGCGCAAAAGGGTCCCGGATATCGTGCAGATCCTACAGAAGACGCGCGCTCCTTCGCTTAGCCTACCCCTGTTTAGGCGATTCCCTTGATGAGATTATGACAGGAGAAGGCGAACGCAAGGGGGGCAGAGCCTACGGGGTGGGCATCATCGCGCCCCGGGCGCCGCGTCGCGGGCCCGGTCAACATGGAGCCAACCCCATAGCAGATGCGCGGCAACTCCCCGGTACGGCCGCCAGTCTTCGCCGAGGGCCGTGAATGCCTTGGAGTCGAGGCGCGGCTCGTACCCGCCAAGCCGCTTGTGCGCCTCCATCAACCCGACATCGCCGGTGGGAAACGCATCTGGCGCCCCCACGGCGAACAGCAGGAACAGCTCAGCCGTCCACGGGCCGATGCCCCGCACCGCCAGCAGTTCGGCCCGCGCTTCGTCCAGCGGTGCAGCGCACACGCGGTCAAGGTTCAGTTGGCCGCTCACCATTGCCTGAGCAATCGAGGTCAGATGCGCCACCTTCGGCCGCGACATGCCGCAAAGCCGGATCGCTTCCGGATCGGCGTCCAGCATCGCCGCGGCCGTGACATCGCCCAGATGCGCCTCGACGCGAGACCAGATCGCCGCGGCTGCCGAAAGCGAGATTTGCTGGTGAGAGATAAGCTCGCCAAGCAGGGCATAGCTCGGCGCGTGGGCGCGCCAAACCGGCACGCCGATGGCCTCATAAGCGCGGGCGAGGGCCATGTCTGTCGCGGCGAGGCGCTCGCAGGCCGCCTTCAGCGTCCGTCTTGACGGCGCCGTCACCGGCCACTCTTGGGGGCCTGCGCGGCGCGGCCTTCCTCGATCAGCCGCCTCGAGGCGGTTTCGAGATCGGCTTCGAGGCGGGCCATCAGGGTCTTGCGGTCGAGGCCCCCGGGGATGGCGGGGAGGACTTCATATATGATCAGCCCAGGCTCGAACCGGCGCCCGCGGGCTGGCCAGCAGAGGCCTGCATTGGTCGCGACGGGGATGATCGGCACGTTCAATGCCTTGTTCAGCGCTGAAATGCCGGCAGCCTGATAGTCCGGCGGGGCGTTGGGGTCGCGGCGCGTGCCTTCCGGAAAGATGATGATTGTCCGCTTCTCGGTGGCTCGCTTTTTGGCCGCTTCGACCATCTTCTTCAGGGTCTTGGTGTTGCCCGCGCGGTCGATGGCGATCATGCCGGTGCTCATCGCATACCAGCCGAGGAAGGGCGTCCAGGCCAGTTCCTGCTTCAGGATATGGCAGGGCTCGCGGGTCACGATGAAGGGGATGAACACGTCCAGCATGCAATGGTGCTTGCCGGCGTAGAGCGCAGGACCCGGCACGATATGCTCGCGGCCGCGGATTTCCGTGCGGATGCCGCAGATAAGCTTCAGGCCAACCCGGATGATCTCGCCATAGAGTCCGATGGCTTTCAGCGTCACCACGCGCGGAAACAGCAGCGTCGGCAGGTAGGCCACCCCGCAGATGGCCATCCAGCCGTACAGCCAGATCAGGAAGAGGTAAGACCGGAGCATCTGCATCGCTCCCGGGCTCTAGCTTCTTGTCAGCGCGGCGTCACTACATGACCGTCCGCAGCGCCCGCCGAACCGTTACACCGGCTGCAAGGCGTGCAGCGAGCCCTGCAAGCACAGGTGTAATCACCAGAACGGCAAGGTCGTGGAAATCCAGCGACAATTGCGGCAAGAGGCCGTTCCGCTCGGCGCCGGAACGCCCCAGCGCGATCAGCACCGCGACGCTCGCCAGCGCCAGCAGCGCGCCAACGGTGCCGGCGCGCAGGCCGAGCAGCCAGAACCGGCGCTGGAAAAGTCCTGCGATGAACCGGTCCTTTGCGCCCGCAATGTGCAGCACGTCCACGATATCCCGCCGCGCCAGCAGGGCGGCGTGCGTCGCGAACGCGATCACGGCAATCGCGGTCGCCGAAAGCAGCGCGACGATCGACAGGGCCACGATGCGGGAGACCGAGAGCATATGGCGCACATCGCCCGCCCACTCACCGTGGGAATCAACGGCTGCGGTATAGCCCGCCGCGTTCAAGGCGGTGCTCAGCCCCGGACCAAGATCGTCCGCGCCGGCTTCGGCGGTCACGGCGATGAGGCGCGGAACCGGCAGGTCCTCCGGCAGGCCGCTCTGGCCGAAGTTCGGCTCCAACAGGGCGTTGATCTCGGCATCGCTGAACGCACGCGCGGTCTCGACGCCCTCGATCCCGGCCAGCAGTTTGGCGGCCATGTCGGCGGCCGAAGCATCGGCGCCGGAGAGTGACACGGTGAACTCACCTTCCACTTGCGCCGTCCAGGCCCGCGCGGCGCCATAGGTGGACTTCGCCGACAAGGCCGCCAGCGCGGCAAGGAAGCACAAGGCGCCGACGACGAAGAACAGCGCGGCCTCGCGCGCGTCCTCGAGCGGCAGCAGAGAGCTTTCGGCCTGTTTCATGGCATCACCTTGAGCGGATCTGTCCGCCGGCGCGCAGTGGGCGCGGCGGCGCTGCTTTCCTTCACCAGCATGCCGTTTGCGATCCGGTACACCGGCGCATCTATCTGCCGGATCAGACCGAGATCGTGGGTGGCGATCACCACGGTGGTGCCCAGGCGCTTGTTCAGCTCGTGGAACAAGCGCATCAGACGCGCCGCCATGTCCGGGTCCACGTTGCCGGTCGGCTCGTCGGCGATCAGCAGGTCTGGCTGGGTGACGACGGCGCGGGCAATTGCGACGCGTTGCTGCTCGCCGCCCGACAGCGTCTCCGGCCGCTTGTGCATGCGCTCGCCAAGGCCGACCCAGGCGAGAAGTTCCTCGACATCCCGGCGGTACTGGCTTTCCTTGCGGCCCATGACGCGCAGGGGGAGAGCAACATTTTCATAGGCGGTAAGGTGGCCGAGCAGGCGGAACTCCTGGAACACCACGCCAACCCGGCGCCGCAGGGCCGACAGCTGATCCCGCGAAAGGCGGCTGGTGGCGCTGCCGAACAGCGAGACTTCGCCCCGGCTGGGCTGCTGTGACAGATAAAGCAGCTTGAGCAGGCTGGACTTGCCCGCCCCCGAGGCGCCGGTCAGGAAGCTGAAGCTTCCGGGTTTCAGGACCAGATCAATCCGGCTAAGGATTTCCTCGGACGAATCGTAGCGCAGAGACACCCCGTCCAGACGGACGGCGGCTTCTTCAAACATGTCCGGGCGAAGCTGGGTCATGGGGCGGGGTCCGGGTTGGCCAAGTGAGGCAGCAGGAGAGATAACGGAATGATCCTTACCTGTCCGTCTTGCAGCACCCATTATTTCGCCGATGACTCAACAATCGGTGAAAGCGGGCGCACTGTGAAATGCGCGGCGTGCGGCCATTCGTGGTTTGTGCAGCCCAAAGCGCTGGCCGAAGACAAGCCGTCGGCGCCCGCTCATGAAGTTTACCGCGAGCGGATGCGCGAGCAGCGCCGCGAGAAGAGCCGGTTTGCAGCGGTGTTTTCCTGGTTGCTGACGATCAGCCTGTTCGTCGCCGCAACCATTGCCGCCTTCTTCTTCCGCAATGACGTGGTGAAAGTCTGGCCTCACTCGGCGGCTGCCTACAAGCTGGCGGGTCTTGATGTGAACCGGTTCGGTCTCGATTTTGCGGATATCGAACGCGCCCGCACCTTCAATGACACGATCCCGGTCGTCACCGTCACGGGCCGCGCAGTGAATGTCGCGCGCACCTCCGTTGAAACACCCGGCGTGCGCGTGGACCTGCGCGACGAGGACGGCAAGGTTGTTGCCAGCCAATACAGTTTCATCACGCCCGGTGAACTTGAGCCCGGCGCGTCGGGACAGTTCGGCGTGGTGGTCGAGCCCGCGCCGGTCGAGAGTTTCGAAATCGTCGTCCGCTTTGTCGAGCGCTCGGCTGTGCCAGATGATCCGCCAGCGGAAGAGTTATCGCCCATCGTTGACGAGACCGTTCCGGAGACGGAAGAGACTGTTCCAGCCACTGAGGAACCCACCTGAACATGCAAGCTCCTACGCCGCTCGCCCCGATGCCGAAGATCGATGTGATCCTGTCGGAAGCCGACCTGATGGCCCGCGTCGACGAACTGGCGGACCGTCTTGCGCCGCGCCTCACAGGGGATTGGACCGCCGTTTCCATCCTGATTGGCGCCACGCCCTTCACCAGCGACCTGATGAAGGCGCTGGCCCGGCGGGATGTGCATCCGATTCTGGATGTGCTCTGGCTCGAAAGCTACCGCGACGCGCGCGAAAGCTCCGGCCGTGTCGTCGTGCGCGCCGATGTTTCGCGCCCCGTTGAAGGGCGCGGCATGCTGCTGATCGATGATGTGTTCGATACGGGCCGCACGCTCGAGTTCGCCAAGCATCACCTGCTCGCGAAGGGCGCGCGCGAAGTGATCACCGTGGCGCTGACGCAAAAGCCCTGGGCCCCGCGCGGCGCTGACGGTGTCGACTATTGCGCGTTCGATTCGCCCGGCCGCTTCCTCGTCGGTTACGGCATGGACGATGCGGGGCTCTACCGCGGCCTGCCGTATATCGGCGCGCTCGACTGAGCTTATCTGCCGACCTTCACGAGCGCGTCGCCAAGACCCGTGATGTAAAACGGCCCGCCGCCCGAGTTGGCAGTCAGCCCGGCGGCCTCATGTCACCGCAAACCAGATGCAGGCGCCCGCCGTAATGATGATCACGAGTAGCGAGAGCAACGTGCCGGCAAAACGTCCGAAGCTTGCGCCGGATGACCCGCCGAGCCCGACGGCATGCAGCACGCGTCCCACGAAAAAGCTGCCGCCGAGGCCATGGATCAGCAGGACCGGCGCATCCATCAGGGCGAGGCCGATCAGCCCCAGAAGCACGATGGGCACGTCCTCGACCGCGTTGCCCTGAACCCGGATCGCGCGTTGGACCGCTTCGTTGTTGCCGTCCCCGAAGCCGACCTTCTGGGACGTGCGCACTCGCCCGACATTCAGTTTGAGGGCAAGCATCAACAGGCCGAAGAGGCCGAGATAAAGCGTAACGGCAGCGATGGGTGTCATGGATGTGTCCTCCGGTTGTGACGCGACCTTAGCCTGCTTCGGCCGGAGATCACGCGGAAACTTGCCGGCCGGCGCTCACCAGACCCCGATATTCGGCGCGCTCGCCCACGGCTCCTGCGGCGGAAGGGCGGCGCCTTTCTGGAGAAGCTCGACCGAGATGCCGTCCGGCGAACGGATGAAGGTCATGCGCCCGTCGCGGGGCGGACGGGAGATCGTGACGCCGAGATCGGCAAAGCGCTGTGTGGCGGCGTAGATGTCGTCCACGCGGTAGGCGAGGTGGCCGAAATTTCGCCCCCCCTGGTAATCCGCCTCGTCCCAGTTATGGGTCAGCTCGATCATCGCGATGTCCATCTGCGTTGGCGTCTTGCCGGCCGGCACTCCGCCCATCCGCGCGATGTCGGCGGGGGATGCGAGGAAGACGAGCGTGAAGCGGCCCGCTTCATTGTCCGCGCGGGCGACTTGCGTAAGCCCCAGTCCATCGCAGTAGAACTTCAGGGCCGCCGGCAGGTCGCCGACACGCACCATCGTGTGCAGGAATTCAGGGCTCATTCGGCAGGCTCCTTTTTTGAGATCAGGCGGCGTGCGCCGTCTCGTAAACCAGCATCGCGCGTTTGCGTGCCACGCCCCAATGGTAGTTATGCAGGCGCCCGTCGGCTGCAAGGGCGCGGTGGCAGGGAATGAACCAGCTGACCGGGTTGGCTCCTACAGCTGCGCCCACCGCGCGCGCGGCCTTGGGTGCATCGATGCGGGCGGCGAGCGCGCCATAGGTTCGCGTTTCGCCCGCCGGGATCTCCAGAAGCGCGCGCCAGACCTGCCGCCGGAAGGGGGTGCCATAGAGGCAGACGGGCAGTGGCTCGCCCGCCTCGAACACGCGCGCGGCGAGGCGTTCCGCTTCGGTGTCATCACGCCGGATGCTGGCCCCCGGGTAGCGCGCAGCGAGGTTCGCAAACGCCTCGTCCTGGCGGCGTCCCTGATGTTCGAATCCCATGCGGGCCGGCGCGCCATCATCAATGAAGCCCAGCGCGACGAGACCGCGCGGACCCGTCAGCCAGGCGCCCAGCCCGAACGGTGTCGGCGCGCGGCCAAGGACAAGGTCTGCGCCTTTGCCGCCCGCTTTCGCTTCGCCCGGCGTCAGGCCTTCATGCGCAATGAACAGGTCGTGCAGCCGGCCGGGACCGGATAGGCCTGTCTCCAGGGCCGCTTCCAGGACGCTCGCGCCGCTTCGCAGCAAGTCGCCCGCAGCGCCGTGGGCAAGTGCGCCCTGGAACTGTTTCGGGCTGATCCCGGCCCAGCGGGTAAACTCCCGTTGGAAATGATGGGGCGAGAGACCCATGGCCGACGCTGCGGCATCAAGGTCCGGCCATTCGGTCCAGCTTTCGCCGAGCCAGTCGAGGGCTTTGGCCATACGGTCATAGGTCCGGGCGCGTTCATCGAGGGGGGCAGGGGCGTCAAGCATGTCCGCAAAATGAACCGCGCCCGGCCAGCGCGCCACCCGTTTCTTGCGCGGCATCGAAGCAGGATTTTTTTGCCTCTTTACCTGACCCCGGGAACACGCAAGGTGCGCTGTCAAAAGCCCGGGAGGCAAGCAGCGGAACATGGCGGACGCCCGTAGTATCATCCTGCACGAATATCCCTCTTCACCCTTCTCGGAGAAGGTCCGTCTCGCGCTCCGTCTTAAGAACCTCGCCTATTCGAGGGTTGAGATTGCGATGATCATGCCGCGTCCGGACCTGATGCCGATGACAGGCGGCTACCGGCGCACACCGGTCATGCAGATCGGCGCGGACGTGTATTGCGACACAGCCATCATCCTGCGCGAGATCGAAGCGCGCTATCCCCTCTACACGCTGAAGCTGCCCGGCCATGAGGGCCTCGCCCAGATGGTTGCGGGCTGGGCCGATTCGCGCTGGTTCCAGTCCTCCGTCGCGGTGATTTTCGGGCATATGGGCGATGCGGTTCCGGAGGCCTTCATCAAGGACCGAGAGCAGCTGTCTGGCCGCCCGTTTGATGTGAATGCGCTGAAGGCCGTCGCCCCGATGATGAAGGACCAGTGGCGAGCCCGCCTGATGCTGATCGAGGAACGCCTCGCCGGCGGCAAGGGGGCAGGGGCCGGCAACTACCTGATCGGGGCGAAGCCCGGTCTCGTCGATATCCACGCCTACATGAATGTCTGGTGGATGAAGAACGCTGTGCCGGAATTCGCGCAGTCCTGTCTCGAAAATGCGCCGCTGACTGCTGCCTGGGCCCGCCGCCTGGCAGAGGCCGAGGGGCAGGAGCCGGAAACCATCACGTCCGGCGAGGCCCTCGCTATTGCCAGGGACGCCGCGCCGCGCCTCGTGGCGGCCACCACCCGAAACGAGCCGCAGGAATTCTCGCCCGGCGAAAAGGTCGCCGTGGCGCCGGACGACTATGGCCAGATCTGGGTCGAGGGCGAACTGGTGCACGCTGATTCGCAGCGCGTAATCGTGCGCCGGTTCACGCCCGAGGCGGAGACGATCCACGTCCACTTCCCGCGCGCCGGATTCCTGGTACGCCGGGCCTGACACCCTTGTCTTGCGCCGCCGCGCGGCTACGCTCTTCACAAACTTAATAATTGAGGTAATCACCATGAAGCGTATTCTGATCGCCAGCACGGCCTTGCTGGCTGCCTGCGGCCACTTTTCCAGCGGACTGGTGGATGCACCGGGGGCGCCCGCTGCCAAGACCGAAATCAAGGGAGAGGGCTGGTACCCCTCTCGCTACGGCGCGGACGACCGGCTGGGCGCCATGAACAATCTGTCCCCGGAGAAAACCGCCGAAGCGGCCAAACTGATCAAGACCGGAAAGACCTACGCGCTGGGGCAGGTGACGGGCCGCAAGACACCGGCCTATGGGCCGCGTACGTTCAACATGACGGTTCTTCAGCTCTCGGACGGTTCGGGCACGCCGCTCGGCGAGAACAAGGCGGTCGGGAACGATGACCTCGTCAACACCTATGTCGGCATTGGCAGCCAGCTCGACGGGCTTGGCCATATGGGCATCGACCATCGCTACTATAACGGCGTGCCCGTCGCTGATTTCGTCACGACGGGCGGCCTGACGCAGTATGGCACCCACACGCTGCCGCCGGTCGCGACGCGCGGCGTGTTGCTCGACATGACGAAAGCCTTCGGCGATCCCGTACCGGCCGGAACGGCGTTCAACCGCAAGGAAATCGAAGCCGCCGCAAAAGCCGCTGGCGTGACGATCGGCAGGGGCGATATCGTGCTCTTCCATACAGGCACGATGAAGGCATCGGAAGGCTCGGCGACACTGTCGCCGGTCGAGCCCGGTATCGGTGTGGAGGGCGCGCAATATCTTGCTGATCTCGGCGTCGTCGCCATCGGCGCCGACACCTGGGCCCTCGAAGTCATTCCGTTCGAAAAGGAGACGCGTCCGTTTGACGTGCACCTCACGCTGCTCGCGAAGAATGGCGTCTACATCCTCGAGAACATGGTGACCACGCAACTGGCCGCCGACGGCGTGACAGAATTCTTCTTCACGCTCGGCGCGCCGCGTCTTGAAGGTGCTGTCCAGGCCATCGTGAACCCGGTCGCGATCCGCTGACTGTTTCCCCCCCTCCCGGTCGTGGGCGAGGGGGGCAGTATCAAGCCCGCAAGAACGGGACGATGTCCGCCACCAGCGTATCCGACATCTTGTCCGGCAGGTCGTGCCCCCATTTCGGATAGGATTTGAAAACGGCGCCCGGGATGCGCTTGGCGATGTCTTCACCCGCGGCCGGCCGGATCAACGGATCATCCGCGCCGTGCAGCACCAGCGTCGGCGCGGTCACGCCGCCGAGCCGGTCATGCCACCGCTTCTGGGCGACGACCGCCCCGTTCTGGCGCAGGATACCGAACGGCCGGTCGGAGCGGTGAAAGTCCTCGATGCCCCGCGTACGGATCACGTCCGCGTTGTTGCGCAGATCCGGATGCGATCCGATTGCGTGCTGGGCGACGACCGCAATCTCGCCGATGGCTTCAGCGGTTCGAACCGGCTGCAGCGCGGACAGCCCCGCTACCGCCTCCGGCGTGGGTGGCGGCAAGGCCGGATTGCCGGAGGTCGTCATCATCGCGACCAGCTTGCGCACCTTGTGCGGATGGTCGAGCGCCATCAGCTGCCCAATCATGCCGCCCATCGACATGCCGATGATGTTTGCCTGGTCCACTCCGATCGCATCGAGCAACCCTGCTGTGTCTGCGGCCATGTCGTCGAGCGTGTACGCCGCCAGTTTCGAGGTGTCCTTGCCCGTCATCGCGGCCTGCATCATCTCCAGCGCGCCCAGCGGCGTGATGTTTGCGATCTCGGTCGAGAGGCCGACATCCCGGTTGTCGAACCAGATCACGCGGAAGCCTGCATCCGCGAGCCCCCGCTTCAGGCCTTCGGGCCAGCGCGTCATCTGCAGCGCGAAGCCCATGACCAGAAGAACAGCCGGGTCATTAGCGCTGCCCAGCGTATCATATTCAAGCTCGATCCCATTCGTCTTCGCCCGTGGCATGCGCTTTGGTCCTCTCGTTTTGCGGGCACACTAGGCAAGGCCGGGGCTCGATCAAGCGCAAACCAAAACGCCGCCCCCTTTCGGAGGCGGCGCGAGGTTTCGTTCCATTGGGAACGAATCAGAAGTTGAAGGTTGCTTTCGTGTAGACGAAGCGGCCCGAATAGCCGAACGGCGAGTAGGTCGAGAAGGGCGTGTTCCCGGTGCTGTTGAGGGCAAACGGCGCCGCGTCCGGGTACTCGTCAAAGATGTTGTCAGCGCCGACGGCGATGGTCACCTGATCGTTCCAGGTATAACGGGCCTCGATGTCGAGCAACGTCTTGGGGCTGAGGGTATAGTCCTGAGCCGCAACGCTCTGCGGCACCAGAACTTCGCCGTAGCGCACCGCGCGCAGCGTGGCGTCAAACGGACCGTGATCCCAGTTCACCTGAGCCGTGAACTTGTCCTTCGGCGCGCCTTCCTCGAGGGTCAGCACGTTGACGCGGGCAAACAGAACGGGCGGCGGGGTCAGCGCCGTCAATTGCGGGATGGCTGGAACCTTGGTCACTTCGGTCGAATTGAAGTTCGCCCCTGCCGTCACGTCGAACGTACCATAGGCCGTTTCCGGGAAGGCATAGTTGGCGATGATATCGATGCCGGTCGTCTCGGTATCGACACCGTTGAGGAAGAAGCGTCCGCCGCCGGCCCCGATGAAGCCCTGGGAGACGAGGAATGCGCGAACGTTCGCGGCGGTCAGGTTTTCCGACAGCACAATCCGGTCCGTGACGTCGATCCGGTAAGCATCAACCGTGAGGTTAAATGCGCCGGCCTGGTACACCGCGCCCACGGCGTAGTTGACCGAGGTTTCAGCGTCGAGGTCCTGCGAGCCCAATGCGCGCGCGACCGGGCTGTCCACCGTGAAGGTGGTGATGTCGAACGGCACGCCGGCGATGAAGTTCGTGGACGTGGTGGTGAAGAACTGCTGCTGGAGGGAAGGGGCCCGGAAGCCGTTCTGCGCAGAGCCGCGAAGTGCGAAATTGTCGGTCAGATCATAGCGTGCGGCCACCTTGCCGGTCAGTGTTTCGCCGAAGTCCGAATAGGATTCGGCGCGAACAGCGCCCGAGACCAGAAGGGCGTCGGTGAGGTTGGCTTCAAGGTCGAGGTAGGCGCCCACGGCCGTGCGGTCTTCCTCAAGCTCGTTCTCCGGCCGGAAGCCAGGGAAGACCTGCGCGCCGGAAGCGGTCGGGCTGCCGTTCGGCAGGCGCACGCCGCCATTGCGGTAGGAGTCCGGTTCGCCCGCAACGATTTCATACGTTTCCTGGCGTGCTTCGGCGCCCCAGGCGACGTTGAGGGCCGACGCGAGGCCGTCCACATCGAAGCCTTTGACAAAGCCAATGTTAGCGACCAGCTGCGAGTGCTCGAAGCCGCCAGCGTCGAACGACGTGCCGGACGCGGTACCGAGGGACCGGTTCAGCGTGTCGACGATCTGGAATTCCATCTTGTTGGAGCCATAGCCGAGCGAGGCATCTGCCGCCCAGCCGGCCCAGTCGAAGCGCACCCCGCCAAGACCAGAATAGTCCGTGGTCGTTGGATTGATCTTCGGCAGGAAGCCGTTGGGATAGATCTGGATGACGTTGCGGTCGTCGAGCGCGCGGCGGAAGAAGCCGGCCGATGTGGTTTCGCGGTCCTGGAAGCTCGCCCAGCCGTAGAGCTCGGCGCCATTCTCGAGATCGAGCCCGGCATTGGCGAAGAGGCTCAGTTGTTCCAGTTCAGGCTCGCCTGTCCAGGCATTGAAGCGGCCGATGATCGCTTCCGCGGCAGGCTGGCTGCCGGGATATTGTGCGCGGAAGTCATAACCGGGGCGCTCGGTGCGGCCCTGATCCTTGTATTCGCCGGTGACGGTCAGGAAGCCGCCGTCGCCGAGTTCGAAGCCTTTCCAGCCGGCAACAGTATAAACGCGGCCATCGGTGCGCTCGCGCGTTACGTCGCGGCCCGGGTTAGGCACGCCGGCCGCGGTCGGCGGCGTGACGGGCGTCGTGTATTCGGTCTCGCGGAAACCGTAGCTCGCCGAGATCGCGCCGCCCTCGCTGGCATCGCGCAGGCGCACGTTGACCACGCCGGCAATGGCGTCCGAGCCGTAGAGCGCCGAGGCCCCGTCGCGCAGCACTTCCACGCCGCTGACGGCGAGGTTCGGGATTGTGTTAAGGTCAACCGCAGACGCGCCGCGGCCGATCGTGCCGTTGACGTTGACGAGCGAGGCTGTGTGGCGGCGCTTGCCGTTGACGAGAACCAGCGTCTGGTCGGGCGCGAGACCGCGCAGGGCGGCGGGACGCACCGAGTCCGTACCGTCTGCGAGGGCAGGGCGCGGGAAGTTCAGGGCGGGCAGGTTGACGGCCAGTGCCTGGTTGAGTTCGCTGACCCCGCCATTCTGGATTGCAGCTTCGGACACCACGTCCACCGCGGCTGCCGTATCGAGCGCCGAGCGGTCCGCCACGCGCGTGCCGATCGTTACGATCGTCTCGGTCCGGCGCAGCTCTTCTTCGGGCGCTGCGGCGTCTTGTGCCGATGCGGCGGATGCGTTGGCCGTCATGGCCACCGTCGCGGCTGCGGCAAGCAGGAGGTTCTTGAACTTCATCGTATCGGCTCCGGTCACTTAAACGCGGGGCCAGCCCGCAGGTTGTTGTAGTTTGTGTAACAGCGTAAGGTGGAGCGTTCGCGCGGAGCAACAACGCAGCGGGACTTAAGGCCCAATTTAGCCTTGCTCATGTTGCATAACAGTCACATTTTCGCATGTAAGGTGAGTTTTTGAGCATGAAACGCCGTCTGTGCCTGATTACGGGAGCCTCGGCCGGCATCGGCGCCGAGTTTGCCCGCCAGTATGCCGCTTTGGGGTGGAACCTGGTGCTGACGGCCCGGCGCGAGGACCGGCTTCAGGCGCTCGCCGATGAAGTGCGGGCTCGGAACAAAACTGAATTGACCGTGATCGCCGAGGACCTCGCAGACCCCGCCGCGCCCGCCCGCCTCGTCGCCGCGCTCGCCTCCAAAGGCCTGGAGGTGGACGCGCTCGTCAACAATGCCGGGTATGGCCTGCCAGGCACGTTCTTCTCGACTTCGTGGGAGGATCAGGCCGCATTCCTGCAGGTTCTCTACACCGCGCCGGTTGAACTCACCCATCGCCTGCTGGCCGGCATGGCGACGCGCAAGTTCGGGCGGATCATCAACGTCGCCTCACTGGCAGGATATGCGGCTGGCAGCGCCGGGCATACACTCTATGCCAGCGTCAAGGCGGGGATGATCAAGTTTTCCGAAAGCATCAACGCCGAATGCGAAGCGCTGGGTTATACGGATATTCATTGCACGGCGCTCTGCCCCGGCTTTACCTATAGCGAGTTCCACGACGTGAACGGCACGCGTGAAGCGACCAAGCAGATGCCGGCCTGGCTCTGGATGGAGTCGGCTCCGGTCGTCGCCGCGGGGATCGAGGCGGTCAATCGCGGCCAGCCGGTTGTCGTCCCTGGCCCCGTCAACAAGACAATGGCGACCTTGACCCGCATCCTGCCTGAGCCGCTCGGCCGGGCAATGGTGCGCGCGCAATCCTCTCGCTATCGCCGGATGGACTGAGCGGCAAACAAAAACCGCCCCTCCGTTCAGAGGGGCCGCTTCAATTCAGTCCATATGCGAATTACCGAGCGGCAGGGCGGCCACGCCGGCGGATGGCCGGTTCGTCATCATTTTCTTCGTCAGCAACTTCGGCCGTCTCTTGGCCGGGGTTGTCTTCCATTATGGCTTCGTCTTGTTCATCGGCGGCATCAACTTCGATTTCTGCGTCAAGTTCGGCTTCGTCTTCGAATTCTTCTTCGTAGACGTCCTCGTCCTCGATCTCTTCGGCTTCGATCTTGGCGCGGATGCGGTCCGCGGTCGGGGTCGTGTCTTCGGCCCGCCAGTCGCTGGCGCGGCGGCGCGGGACCACCTTGCTCTCGGTGGAGGCGCTGGCGGCCTGGCGGCGTTCGGCCACCACGGCGCGGGTCGTTTCGACGATGACCGGGCGTGCGGCCGCCGGCTGGACGGCTGCGGCGCCCGTGTTGAGCGACGTGTTGAAGAAGAGCGACCAGTATTTCTCAAGCACGACCTTGCGGCTCTCAAGGCTGCGCAGACGTTTCACTTCCGAGTTTTTCGTCAGCTTGGCGCCTTCTATCTTGATACGGCGGGCGGCTTTCACGTATTGCACATAGCCGTTGAAGCGGGTTGCGGCCGAGCGGTTCATCTCGAACTGGATCTCGCCCACGCCTTCACGCTGGCCATCTGCGCCATCGGAAAGGGAGTTGCGATACTTGTAAGTCATGAACGGCCATTCGAACTTCGAGAATTCGATCAGCGTGTTGCTCTCGATTTCGAGGTCCTTGTTCAGCGCGTAGCCGGAGAAGATGAAGGTGCGTCCCGACGGCTGGATGTCGATCACCGCCAGGCGGTGGCCGCCGGCCGTGCCGCGCTCAGCCTGCAGCCAGGTGCCTTCTATATAGTACTTGCCGAGGATCGCACGGCGCACCGCGTCGAACCTGAACAGGCTGGGGAAGATGGCCTCGGTCAGGGCCAGCCAGAAAACAACCAGCACCGTGACAGCGCCGCCAAGTGCGATCCACAGCCCGGTTCCTGGCCCGGCTGCATCGGCAACAGCCGTCAGCAGGGGGCGGCCAAACGCACATAGACCGGCAACGATGATCGCCGCCGAGGCTGTACTCGATACAAGCCTGAAACGTGAATAGGGGTTCATCCGGTGCCCATCTCCTTTAAGAAGTGTTTTGATGTCGATAGGAATACTGCGCATCGTACGAACATTGCGTTAATAAATTGCCGGTTTACAAGGCTTTAAGAAAGGCTGAGAGGGTTAACAGATATGACCCGCACGTTAACTGCACGGCCTTTGCATCGGGGCGATGTTGCGCCGCACAAGGACGGACTCGCCAGCCGCCGCCGCGCGTCTATAATAGACTATCACCATAAGCTTGGAGGAAACGGGGCATGGACGGCTTGAGCGGTTTTAACGATGTGGCCGATGTCCGCATGGCAGGCCTGGCTGAGGCCATGACGGAAGCGGTCGCCGCGGTCGACGCCTATGTTAACGCCGCCACACTGTCGGCCCGCGCCAGCCTGTCCCTGCCGAACGGCAAGCCGGACCGCGCCGCCTTCGAGCGCCATCAGCACCGCGCCCACGGTCTTGCCTGGGTTGCAACCTACCTCGAAACACTCCGCCAGACGGCCGGCTGGGCTGAGCGCCTCGAAGCTGAAGGCCAGTTCGGCGACGTCGAAGCGCTGCTCGCACAAGTGCTGTTCAGTGAATACTGCGCCCAACTCGTTGGCGGCATCCCGATGAACCAGGGCGAGATGGTTCGCCCCGCCGATCTCGGCTGTTCGGCTGCCGACATCCTGCTGCTGCAGGCGCCTGCGATCCAGCGTTTCATCGCCGAAGGCAAGACGCCTGAAGTGATGGCCGCCGCCGCAACCTTCCTGCCGGACGCGCTCTCGCGTCACTCGGTCGAGCGCACCGGCCTCGACGAGACGATGGAAATGGTGCGCGATCAGTTCGCCAAATTCTCGGCCACCCGGATCAAGCCCGTGGCGCATCAATGGCATCTCAAGAACGACTATATCCCGATGGACGTCGTCAACGAGATGGCAGAGCTCGGCGTCTTCGGCCTGACGATCCCGGAAGAATTCGGCGGCCTCGGCATGGGTAAGACGGCGATGTGCGTCGTCTCCGAAGAACTCTCGCGCGGCTATATCGGCACGGGCTCGCTTGGCACACGTTCGGAAATTGCAGCCGAGCTGATCCTCATCGGCGGCACCGAAGAGCAGAAGCAGAAATGGCTGCCAGCGATCGCCAGCGGCGAAATCCTGCCGACGGCCGTGTTCACCGAGCCCAACACGGGCTCTGACCTCGGCTCGCTGCGCACGCGCGCGGTAAAGTCCGCCGACGGAACAGAATATGTGGTGACCGGCAACAAGACCTGGATCACGCATCCGGTCCGCGCCGACCTGATGACACTGCTTGCGCGTACTGATCCGGCCACGAACAATTTCTCCGGCCTTTCGATGCTGCTCGCCGAGAAGCCGCGCGGCACCGACGAGCACCCGTTCCCGGCTGAAGGCATGACTGGCGGCGAGATCGAAGTGCTCGGCTACCGCGGCATGAAGGAATACGAGATCGGCTTTGATGCGTTCAAGGTGAAGGCCGAGAACCTGCTCGGCGGTGTCGAAGGCCAGGGCTTCAAGCACCTCATGGCGACGTTCGAGAGCGCCCGCATCCAGACGGCCGCCCGCGCCGTGGGCGTCGCGCAGAACGCCTTCGAGATCGGCCTGCGCTACGCGCTTGACCGTAACCAGTTCGGTCAGCCGATCTTCAATTTCCCGCGCGTCTCCAACAAGCTCGTCATGATGGCGGCTGAACTGATCGGCGTGCGCCAGCTGACCTATTTCTCGGCCCGCCAGAAGGATGATGGCAAGCGCTGCGACCTCGAAGCCGGTATGGCGAAACTGATCGCGGCGCGTGTTGCCTGGGCAGCTGCCGACAACTCCGTGCAGATCCACGGCGGCAACGGCTTTGCGCTCGAGTATCCGATCAGCCGATTGCTTCAGGATGCCCGTATCCTTAATATCTTCGAAGGCGCCGGTGAAGTTCAGGCGATGGTCATCGCCCGCCGCCTGATCGAAGGCGGGAACTGATCGGGGGCGCCGCGTGGCCAGCCGCGCGGCGCCCTGATTGCTTCCGGCGTCCAGTCAGCTGCGCGCTAGCGCGGCGAGGACAGAGACTAAACTGGCCCCTGGCAGCTGCCCGTCAGGCGCGCCGCGATGAGCCTGATTGGCATGTACGCCGCCGGGCTCGACCACCTTCCAGGCGTCTTCAAGCAGTTGCTGGTCGATCGCTCCGCGCCGGCCAAGCCGTTCGGCATCGCAGGTGGTTCATGGCGTGAGCGGACGGACCCGGTCGACACTGGCAAGCGCTACGCCGCCGCGTCGCGCCGTCCAAGACCGTGATGACCCATAACCGGATGGGCCGCGGATACCTCTCGGCGATCCTGCCCTTGGGCAAGTTCGTCGTCGCGCGATTACCGGCAAATGCGCCGGCGGCAGGCCGCATCTGGCGGCGCTGCGCTTTGCTCCGCTAGCGGATGATGCCGCCCAGCGGCGTCACATCCGCAGGTTCATGCTGGATGATGACCTTTGCGCCGACCGCCGCGCCGCGCGCTTCGAAAGCGGCCATCGAGCCGGCCGTATCGGCTTCGTTGTTGTTGAAGCGCGGCACGCGGCTGAGCGTGCGGCTTTCGGTGCGGTGATAGAGGTCGCCGGTCAGCAGCACCGTTCCGGATTCGGGCATCTTCAGCTGCAGGGAGGTATGTCCTGGCGTGTGGCCCGGCGTCGCGAAAATCAGGACTGAGCCGTCGCCGAACACGTCATGTTCCGCGCCGATGATCTGGCGCTCCATCGGCTGGAACAGGGCGTAGTTGGCAGCCAGCGCCGGGTCGGCCGGCGGCGAGCCATCCGGCGGGAACATCGCGTCATACTCTTTCTGGTTCACCAGCCAGGTCGCCCCCTGCACCTGGTCCACCTGGCCGATATGGTCGAAGTGGCTGTGCGAGATCGACATGTAGGTGAGCTCCGAGGCCGCGACGCCGAGCGCGGCGAGCTGGTCGGTGATCGATTTCTCGACCGACACCGTGAAGATCTGCTGTGTGAAGGGCGCCCTGCCGACGAGTTGCGTCGGCAGGCCGAGATCCCAGAGCAGGCGCCCGTTCGGGTGGTTGATCAGGTAGCAGGTATTGGTGAACTCGTCGGCCTGGCCCGCGTAGTCGCCAGCGGTTGAGAAGGCGTCGAGGTCGGAGATGGAGATTTTGCCGCAATCAAGCACGTTGACGGTCAATGCCGGCGCCTCTGCCACTTCGGCGACTTGCGGCTCATCGGCCTCAACGGGCGCTGCGGCTTCTGTGGCGCAGGCGGCGAGCAGGACGGCGCTGAGTGGGGTCGTCCTGAGGAGGGCGAGACGCATGAGAGTTTCCTTCCCTTCTGGTTTTTACCGAAGTTAGTCCGGTTTGCCCGGTTCGGCCAGCGCATGCCCGGCGGCATCCGCGACGCGGTAGAAGCAGCTTTCGCGGCCCGTATGGCAGGCGCCGCCGGTCTGGCGGACTTTCAGGAGCAGCGCGTCCTGGTCGCAGTCGACCCGCACCTCGACGACCGCCTGCGTATGACCCGAGGTTTCGCCCTTCACCCAGAGCGCGCTGCGTGAGCGCGACCAGTAAGTGGCGCGGCCCGTTTCCAGCGTGAGACGCAGCGCCTCGGCATTCATCCAGGCGAGCATCAGCACCTCGCCGGTTTCCGCGTCCTGCGCGATCGCAGCGACGAGGCCGTCTGCATCGAATTTCGGGCGCAGCTCGCGCGTTTCGTCCTGGGCTGTGCCAGCGAGGGGAGGGAGGTAGTTGGTCATCGGCTGCTTATGACCGGGGCGGCGGGGGCTTGTCCATGCCTTCACCTTGCATAGCGCGCCGCGCGGGGGCAGATGAGCAGGCATGACACAGCGCATCCATATCGTGGAAGTCGGCCCGCGCGACGGGTTGCAAAATGACCCGGCGGACCTGAGCGTCAGCCAGAAGCTGGAGTTCATATCGCGCCTCGAGGCGGCAGGCGTGGTTCGCATGGAGTCGGGCAGTTTCGTCTCGCCGAAGGCGGTGCCGAAAATGGCGGATTCGGCCTTGGTGTTTGCGGGCCTGAAGCGCGGCGGGCGGGCGCGGCACATTGCTCTCGCGCTGAACGAGACGGGCGTGCGGCGCGCCATCGAGGCGAAGGCGGACGAGATCAATTTCGTGCTGGTTGCGGGCGAGGGCTTCGGCCGGCGCAACCAGGGCATGAGCCCGCAGGAGAGCGCCGACATGCTGGCGAAATGCGCGCCGCTGGTGCACGAGGCGGGGCTGCCCCTCTCGGCCACGATCTCGGTGGCGTTCGGGGACCCGTATGACGGGGATGTCGATATCGGGGTCGTTGGCAATCTGGCCGCGCAGGCGCAGCGGGCGGGGATTGCGGAGCTCGGTCTCGGCGACACGATCGGCGCGGCAACGCCCTGGCATGTGCGCCGCGTGATCGACCGTGTACGGACCGAGGCGCCGGACGTTGCGCTGCGGCTGCACTTTCACGACACGCGCGGGGCGGGGCTTGCCAACGTGTTCGCGGCGGTGGAGGCGGGCGTCGATGTGATCGACGCGAGCTGTGGCGGCATCGGCGGCTGCCCGTTTGCGCCGGGGGCGACGGGGAATGTGGCGACGGAGGACGTGGTCTGGATGCTGGAGCGCGCAGGCTTCGAGACCGGGATCGACCTTGGGCGGATGATCGAGACGGCGCGCTGGCTTGAGGGCGCGCTGGGGCATGGCGTGTCGTCGGCGCTCAGCCGGGCGGGCGCTTTCCCGCGCAACTGATGCTGCGCGGGAAAGTTATGTTCGGTTCAGGGCGCCGGGCAGTTTCCCGACCACTGGACATAGATGCCGAACACTTCGTTCGAGGGCGTGGTGTAGTCTACCAGCAGCGGCTTATTTGCAGCGGCGGCGCGCTCGAGCGTATCGAGGATGCGAGTCCATTTCAAAGTTTCAGCCGCCGTGGGCAGTGGGAGCGGCGCCCCGGGCGGAATGTAGCGGATCTTGTCGGCTTCGAAGTTGAACTGCTGGTCGCCGGTTGGCGTGATCAGCGTGAAGGCGGTGGAGAAGTTCGTGGGCGACTGCGTATTGTAGGTCTGGTGGCGGATGCACCCGGCGAGGCGGGCCTGGGTGACGGGCGCGGCCTCGGGCACCTTGGGCAATTTGGGTCCTGGAACCTTGGGGATGGGCTTGATCACGGGTGGAGGGCCATCGCCCTGCGCAGCGGCGGGCAGGGCGGCAAGGCCTGTGGCGGCGGCGAGCAGCAGCCCGGCAGTCAGGTATTTCATGGCAGTGTCCCTCTGGTTGCGCCCCCGGCGTGAGGGGAGTGTAGCAGCGCCGCGCGGGAGGGGAAGGGGGAGCGCGCCGGACCTTGCGAGGGACGGGGCGGACACAGTAGACCGCGCCGAGCCCCGCGGAGCTGCGCCATGAGTGAGACGTTCGATTGCGTGACCTGCGGCGCGTGCTGTTTCAGCAAGAACCCGCGTTATCTCGTGCTGCTGCCGGAGGATGCCGGGCGGCGCCTGCCTCAGACAAGCCTCTTCGAGCATGAGGGGCGCACCTATGTCGATTACAGATGCGGGCACTGCGTGCACCTGCAGCTGGGCGGTGGCCAGGCGGTCTGCGCGGTTTACGAGGACCGCCCTGAGGCGTGCCGCGCGTTCCGGGCGGGGAGTTTCGAGTGCATGAAAGCACGGCGCGCGAACGGGATCCTTGGCGCGAACGTGCACGCCCAGTCCTAGTCAGCTTTTGGCTTTGGCGCATAGGGGCCGTGAGCGTAGCTGACGATGCGGGAAATGCGCCAGGCGTCGCCCGCCTGATGCCAGACGTGGAGGAAGCGGGCGACGCCGTGGGGCGCGTCTGCGCCAACCTTCGTGAAGGTGTGCAGGCCGGTCTCGATTGCGCCGTATCCGGGCACGGGCCAGACTTCGAGCGTGCCGGGCAAAAGCTGGCGCGTGAAATTGTTGCAGACGTTGTTTTTCACGGCCTCGACCGTGGCCGCGCGGCCGACCGAGAGGCCGGCCTGATCGTGGTAGAATTCCAGGCCTTCCTCGACATAGGCGCCAAAGCCGTCGCCGTCGCAGGCATTGAACGCGGCGAACATGGCGGCGCCCTTCTCTGCGATCAGCGCCGTGAGGGAAGGGTCTGCAGGTGCGTATGCGGACGTGGGATGAGGTTCGGGCGGCGCGGCGCAGGCGGCGAGCGCGAGCAGGGCGAAGGTGGCCGGTCGGCGAAGCGTCATTGCGTTAGTGATCATCAATCGTTTGCGTTCGTCTCTGGGAGGCCAGCCAAGTACGAAGGGTAAGGGGTTTGAGGTCAATCTATCGCCTCACGTTTGCGTCCGTCGGCGGACAGATATAGCTCGCCTCCCTTTTCCATGAACTCGGCGCTTTTGGCTTTCATGCCATCTTCCGCTTCGCGGGATTGGCGCTCGAGGTCGGCGCGCTCATTCTCTGAGAGGCCGGCGGCATAGTCGCGCACTTCCGCGGTGATTTTCATGCTGCAGAATTTCGGGCCACACATGGAGCAGAAGTGGGCGGTCTTGTGGGCCTCTTTCGGCAGGGTCTGGTCGTGGAAGTCGCGCGCGGTTTCGGGGTCGAGGGCGAGGTTGAACTGATCTTCCCAGCGGAATTCGAAACGGGCCCTTGAGAGCGCGTCGTCGCGCAGCTGCGCGGCGGGGTGGCCCTTGGCGAGGTCGGCGGCATGGGCGGCGATGCGGTAGGTGATGACGCCGACTTTTACGTCGTTACGGTCCGGCAGGCCGAGGTGTTCCTTGGGCGTGACGTAGCAGAGCATGGACGTGCCGAACCAGCCGATCATGGCGGCGCCGATACCGGAGGTGATGTGGTCATAGCCGGGGGCGATGTCCGTCACGAGAGGCCCGAGCGTGTAGAAGGGCGCCTCGCCGCAGAGGGCGAGCTGCTTGTCCATGTTGATCTTGATCTTGTGCATCGGCACATGGCCGGGGCCTTCGATCATGACCTGGCAGCCTTTGGCATGGGCGACCTTCGTCAGCTCACCGAGCGTTTCGAGTTCGGCGAACTGGGCGGCGTCGTTGGCGTCCGCGATGGCGCCGGGGCGCAGGCCGTCACCCAATGAGAAGGAGACATCATACCGGCGCATGATGTCGCAGATCTCGCCGAAATGTTCGTACAGGAACGATTCCCTGTGATGGGCGAGCATCCATTTCGCCATGATCGAGCCGCCGCGCGAGACAATGCCGCAGACGCGCCTGGCGGTGAGGTGAATATAGGCGAGGCGGACGCCGGCATGGATGGTGAAATAGTCGACGCCTTGCTCGGCCTGCTCGATGAGGGTGTCGCGGAAGACCTCCCAGGTGAGGTCCTCAGCGACGCCGTTCACTTTTTCGAGCGCCTGGTAGATCGGCACGGTGCCAATCGGAACGGGGGAGTTGCGCAGGATCCATTCGCGGGTGTTGTGGATGTTGCGGCCCGTTGAGAGGTCCATGACATTGTCGGCGCCCCAGCGGATGGCCCAGACCATCTTCTCGACTTCTTCCTCGATGGAGGAGGCGACCGCCGAGTTGCCGATATTGGCGTTGATCTTGACGAGGAAGTTGCGGCCGATGATCTGCGGCTCAAGCTCGGCATGGTTTATGTTGGCCGGGATGATCGCGCGGCCGCGGGCAATCTCTGAACGGACGAATTCGGGCGTGATGTGTTCGGGGATGTCGGCGCCGAAGGACTGGCCCCCTGCGATCGCGGCGGCGGCGGTTTCGAGGGCTTGCCGGCGGCCGAGGTTTTCGCGCTCGGCGACGTAGCTCATCTCCTTGGTGATGATGCCGGCCCTGGCAAACTCGTATTGCGTGACGGGGGCATCGCCGAGGCCCCGCAGGGGGCGGTGCTTGACGGGGAATTCACGGGTGAGGTGCTTGCCGGCGGCGAAGCCGTTGTCTTCCGGGCGCACGTCGCGGCCTTCGTACTCCTCGAGATTGCCGCGCTCCATGAGCCAGGCGCGGCGGGCGCGGGGCAGGCCCGCTTCAACATCGATGGCGACGGCCGCGTCCGAGTATGGGCCGGATGTGTCGTAGACGCGGACGGCGGGTTCGTTCGCGGACGGATGAAGATCGATCTCGCGGTGCGGTACGGCGAGGCCAGGCGCAGGGTGCGTGTAGACCTTGCGGCTGGCGGGCAGCGGGCCGGTCGTGACGGCGCGGGGGGTGAATTCGCCGGGCTTGGTGGGGGTGTTCATGACGCGAGACCTTTGACTTGTTCGGGCGTGAGTTCGATCCAGAGCGTGTCGGCCTGGGCGAGGAGGGCGCCGTCTGCGTCGTGCAGGGCGGTGCCGGCGAAGTGTTTGCGGCCATCGCTCCTTACGTGCCAGGCATGGACGATGACGGGCGCGTGAGCGGGGACGGGGCGATGCAGCGCGGCGGTCATTTCGCCGAGCAGGTAGGTGGTGGCCGAGACGGGAAGGGCGAAGCCGCCGGGGCAATCGAGCGCGGCCCAGAGATATTCGGGGCGCACGAAACCGTCCGGGCCGCAGACGTTCCGATGGGGTGTCCATACAGAGGCCGCGTCGGTGTCGCCCAGGCGGCCGCAATAAATGTGCAGGCCTTCACCGGGGGCGCGGTTGCGTCCGCAGACGAAGCAGGTGGACGGTCCGCCGGCGCCGAAGGCGGTGGGCCGCGTGGCGGCGTCGCGGGCGGCGGCGAGCGATGGGGCCGGAGGCGGGGTCAGCGTGGCCGCGCCGGGGCGGGCAGCGAGGATGCGCTTGTCGCCGCGGCGCGCCTCGATCACATCGCCTGCGCGCGAGACCGAGAGCGGCGCGGCGAGGGGGATGGGCGCGAGGACGCGCACGGTGCGGGGCACGGCGTCGTAGCCGGCGAGGAGGCCCGCCGCGTAGCCGCCATTGCCGGACGCCGGGGGCCCGTTGAAGGTTGCTGCAATCGTGATTTCGCCTGACGGCTGCATGTCGTTTCTCCGTCCCTCGCGCCGGCATGACCCGGATCAGGTTCAAAGGGTTACTCTCAGCCCGGCCCCATGCCGGACACCCCTCGGATGGCATAAGTTCTAGTCTTTTCCCGGCGGCTTGGAAAGCTGGCGGTCAGCGTCCGGTTTTGGGCAGCAAGAGGCCGGGCTCGGCCTGAGGTCGACGGGTCGGACCTGCTCGAGGGCGTCAAGGCGGGGTGGTCGAGCGCGCTGGCCCGGCTGGGCCGCGCGTTCGTGAGCGCCTGATCCGTGCGCACACAAATTTGGCGCTCATCGGCGCCGGCGTTCGCAGAAGGCGAGGAGGGCTTGCTCGAAGTTCTATCCGGGCGGGCTTGCAGAGGCTCGGGCGCCGAGAATTTGTGTCGTCAGCCGATGCGGGCCTTGGTCTCCGGCGTCCAGCCGACGAGGACCTCGCCGTCCAGTTCGATGATTGGGCGCTTGATCAGCGTGGGGTTACCGAGCAGCAGGCCTTCGAGGCTTGAGCCGCTGGCGCGCGCCTTGTCTTCATCGGAGAGGCCCCGCCAGGTGGTCGAGGCGCGGTTGACGAGCTTGCCGCCGACGGCTTTCAGCCAGCCCGGAACCTTGCCGGGAAGATCCGCTTCGGTACGGATGTCCACGAACTCGGTCGCCTGGCCCGCCGCTTCGAGTTCGGCGAGCGCTTTCTTGCAGGTGTCGCAATTCTTCAGGCCGAAAAGCTTCAGGGTCATGGCGCGCGTTCCTGCTATGGCGAGGCGTGCAGATGTGGCCCGTACCGGCGAAGCGCAACCAGGTGTCCGACGGATTTGTGCGAGCCGCCCGTTCAGTCTATCGCGGCGACCCAAGAACCGGGATCTGGAGGGAACGATGAAGCGCGTGATGCTCATGATGGTTGCCGCAACGCTCAGCCTTGCCGGCTGCGGCGGGGGTGGTCCGGATCCTGTCCCTGCCATGCCGCCGCCGGTATCACCCCCACCCCCACCCCCACCCCCACCCCCACCCCCGCCTCCTCCTCCACCCCCGCCTCCACCTCCGGCGCCCGATTTCAGCGCCGTCGTCGCCCGGGTGAACGCGGAGCCGCTGGCCAATATCGCGGTCCTTGTCGGGGATGAGACGGGTGTCCTGTTCCGGCATGAGAAGGGGGCGATGAAGACCGACCGGACCGTGCTGATCGCGTCGGCGTCGAAGCTGGTTTTCGCTGTGACGGCCTGGACGCTGGTAGAGCGCGGAGAGCTGTCGCGGACGAGCCGCCCGCAGGATCATATCGCATTCTGGACATCGGTTTCCGGCGACGGCCGCTCAGCGGTCACGCTGGACCAGCTGCTCAGTTTCAGATCCGGTTTCAACATCAGTACGCCGCCGAGCTGTGTCGGAAGCTCGGCTTTCACGCTGTCGGCCTGTGTGCAGCAGGTCTACAATCAGGGCCTCGATACGCTTCCGGGCGCTGTCTACTATTACGGCTCCGAGCACATGCAGATTGCCGCGTTGATGATCTCGAACCTGCGGGGCAAGAGCGTCGACGCCGTGATGCGCGAGTTGATCTTCGATCCGCTCGGCATCAGCGCGGCGACACAGTACCCGCCCGGGTCGGGAGAGAATGCGATCTATGCCGGATCAATGCGGTCAAACGGCGAGGACTACGCGAAACTTCTCACGGCGATTCTCAAGGGGGATGTGATTCGCGACCGTGCCGGCTTCCTCGAGGATCGCACCAACGGCATCCTGATGTTCCGCCCCCCGGGAATTGAGGTCAACGGGCTTGATTGGCATTACGGGTTCGGATTTTGGAAAGAGTGCGACGTGCGGCCCTATGCTCCCGCCTGCGATGCTGCGCCGGTGATTTCCTCGCCGGGCGCCTTCGGCTTCACGCCATGGATTGATTTTGACAATCGCTACTGGGGCATCGTGGTGATCGAGGAAATCAGCGCGGGCACCGGTTCGGAGACGGGACCGGCGACCATCAGCGTCGGGCTGGAGCAGCAATTGCAACCGCTGATCGAGACGGCGCTGGGCCGGTGACGCGCGAGGCTCAGGCGGAGTCGTCGACGAAGACCTCGCCGGAGAGATCATCGAGACGGCCTTGCAGGTGAGCACGCACGTCCTCGACGGCCTGGTTGTAAACGCCCGGTCCGATCAGCGCGGTCATCCGGTCGACGATTTCGCCGGCGCGGAAATCGCTCAGGGTTTCGTCGAAATCGCGCGCGAACATCGTCTGCACCTGGCCGATCAGACGCTCGCGGCGCTCGGGCGATAGCTTCAGCGGTTTCACGAGCGGCCGGTGGCGCGCACCACGCCGACGATGGGGCCCATGTCGAGACCGGTTTCGTTGCGCTCCAGCGCTGGGGCGTAGACCTTGGAGACGGCGCCATCGAGGTAGAGGGCGTTGGGGGCGCCGAGTTCGTCGCGGAACAGGCGGGCAAAGGAGTGGAAGTTCACCGGCGCATCGCTGATGACGAACCAGACGCGGCGGCCATCGGCGCTGACGCCGACGCCGTTGCGGCGGCGCACGCTGGAGCCTTCCGGGTTGAGGATCGGGTGAAGCTCGCCGCCGACCACGAGCATCGGGCCGGACTGGGTGGCAAAGCGCGGCGGATCGTCCGCGAACTCGGCGTCATAGGCGAGGGTTTCCGTGACGCCGGCGGCGCCGTCCTCGATCCAGAACACGCCATTGGGCAGCATGCCGAAATTGCCGGGGCCCGCAGTCTTGACAAGGCCCATCTCGGCTTCTTCTTCCTCGACATAAAGGCCGACCGGGCGGCGGTCTTCGTGGTACATGCCGGCGTTCATGGCGAAGACGAGGTGTCCGCCTTTTGAGGCGACATGGTTGGCCAGCCGGTCGAACTGGCCGAAAGGCGCGCCGGTATCGTCGCGCAGAAAGAGGCGGATGTCGTCGGACGCTGGGTCAAAGCTGCAGATGAGATAGGGCACGGCTTCGAACAGGCGGGTCTCGCAGGGGCCTTCGGGCTCGCCCGTACAGGCTGCCAGCAGGCCGCCGCAGAGGGCGAGGAGGGCATTGCGCCAGCGCATACGTTTCAGGTTAGTCATGCGAGCCGAAACCCGCAACCTCGATGCCTGCAGGAGGCTGTGAGATCTGCGGCATTGTTGCGTGCAAAGGCTTTTGTGGGCGGACGCGTCATTTTTCGTCTCGCGGGCGGTGTTGGTATCGTATAACTGCGCAGGGCCGCGTGGCCCAGCTGTGTCCGTTTGAGGATTGATGATGCCCGAGTACAAGAATCAGCCAGCGGCCGTTGCCCTGGACGGGCGCAATTCGCTGCTCCAGTTCACGGTGATGGTGTCGGGCCGCAGCGAACCGGCGGAGGTGATGGCTTATGCCGTCGAACGCGGCTGGCTGGACGCGGACGGCAACATCACGCCGGCAGGAATCGAGTTGGAAAAGGCCCTGGCCGACCAGTCGGGCACGCGCTCGGCCTTCGGGAACAGCTGAGCGGGGCTTGGCACCAAAAGGAGATACCGGTGATGGCTGAACACTTTGAACGCCATCGTCAGGCCTGGACGACAGACGAAGTGCAAAAGCTGCACCTGCTGGCGGGCAAGGGCATGAGCCTGAAAGCCATCAGCAAAGCGATGACCCGCAGCGAGGAATCGATTCAGACGCGGGCGAAGATCGACAAGCTGAAGATTTCGAAGATGCGGTAGGGAGCTATCAAGCTCCTGCTTCGCCGCTCGCCAGCGCTTCGCGGCGCTTTTCGGCGGCGGATTTCTTGACGCTTTCGGAGCGCAGCTGGCCGCAGGCGGCGAGGATGTCGCGGCCGCGGGGGGTGCGGATGGGGGAGGCGTAGCCGGCGCGGTTGAGGATTTCCGCGAAGGCTTCGATGGTTTCCCAGCTGGAGCATTCATACGGGCTGCCCGGCCAGGGATTGAACGGGATCAGGTTGATCTTCGCCGGCACACCCTTCAGCAGGCGGACGAGATCGTGCGCTTCGACCACGGTGTCATTGACGCCTTTCAGCATCACATATTCGAACGTCACCTTGCGGGAATTGCCGAGGCTCGGATAGGCGGAGATGGCGGCCATCAATTCGGCGAGGTTGTACTTCCTGTTGATCGGCACGAGTTCATTGCGCAGGTCGTCATTCGTCGCGTGCAATGAGATCGCGAGCATCGCATTCGTCCGTGTGCCGAGTTCCGCGATCTTGGGGGCAACGCCGGCGGTCGAGACGGTGATGCGGCGGCGGCCGATGGCGATGCCATCCCCGTCCGAGATCGTGTCGATCGCTTCGGCCACGTTATCCAGGTTATAGAGCGGCTCGCCCATGCCCATGAACACGATGTTCGTCAGCAGGCGGCCTTCCTCGGCGCTCGGCCACTCGTCGAGGGCGTCGCGGGTGATGAGCACCTGCTGGACGATCTCGGCGGCGGTGAGGTTGCGCACAAGGGCCTGCGTGCCGGTATGGCAGAAAGTGCAGTTCAGCGTGCAGCCAACCTGCGACGAGACGCAAAGGGCGCCTGCCTTGCCGACATCCGGGATATAGACGCTTTCGCCTTCGACCCCGGGGGCAAAGCGCGTCAGCCATTTCTGGGTGCCGTCTTTCGAGACCTGGTGATCGGTGATCTCGGGCCGGTCGATGAAATAGGCATCCGCCAGTCTTGTCCTCAGGTCCTTCGCAATGTCGGTCATCACCGAGAAATCACGGGCACCGAAATGGTGAATCCAGCGGCGCAGCTGCTTGGCGCGCATGCCGGCCTGTTTGGGGTCGAGCCCAAGGCTTTCCATCTCGGCCCGGAGCGCCGGGATAGACAGGCCCGCCAGCGATTTAGGGCCGGGCACCGGCGCGGGGCGCCGAGAAAGATCAAGGGTCTGGGACATTGGCGGTCCTATAGCATGGACGCGGGATCAGGGAAAATACGGGCGCACATGGACGTTATGTAAGGGGGAATTTCTTGCTTTCAGCCTTCATTCCCTTACGAAATGGCGGGTAAAGGCCTGCGTATTGGCGTATACGCGTCCGAGTTGCCGCATGAGCGGCCCATCAAGTTCATGACAAGGAAGACACCTCATGAAGAAGTCACTGATCCTCGTCGCCGCCATGGCGCTGCCGATGACCCTTCAGGCCTGCCAATCGGGCCCGAGCCAGCGCGTGCTGATCGGCACCGCAGCGGGCGCTATCGCGGGCGCCGGCCTGGGCACCATTGCCGGCGGTGATGACAAGCGCAACGCCGCCATCGGCGCTGTGGTGGGCGGTCTCGCCGGCGCAGCCGTCGGCGGTTACATGGACGAGCAACAGCGCAAGCTGGAAGAAGCCACCGCCGGCACCGGTATCGAAATCGACCGCGTGGGCGATCAGATCCAGCTGACGATGCCGTCGAACGTGACCTTTGCGGTCAACAGCGCGACGATCCAGCCGGGCTTTTTCAAGGCGCTTGACGATGTTTCCGCAACACTCGTCCAGTACAACGACACGTCCGTCGACATCATCGGCCATGCCAGCTCCGACGGCGATGACGCCTACAACATGACCCTGTCGCAGCAGCGCGCCCAGTCCGTGCGGAACTACCTCGTCAGCAGGGGTACGCAGTCGGTCCGCATCAACGCCATCGGCATGGGCGAGACCCAGCCGATTGCCGATAACGCCACCGCCGAGGGCCGCGCTGCCAACCGCCGTGTTGAAATCCTGCTCACGCCGATCGTCGCGCCGTAATCCGCGCTCGCCCTCAGGGGCGGACCAAAATGAGCGGGCGGCAGTCGCAGGACTGCCGCCCGTTTGCGTCGAGGCCACAGGCCGGCGCTGATCTGCATCATGTTTTCCGCAGGAATTCGCGTATCGGTATATGGTGTTCCGAGGCAAAGCGGGGATCGTGGCGGCATGAACCAGATCACACCAAAGGTACGGGCGCAGGGCCCGTTCGCACGCAGTGCGCCATATGCCGGCCTGTTCCCGGAGTTCGTCCGCGGACTTTCCTGGCTTTACCTCAAAGCGACGGGCTGGCGGGTCGGCTCGGACTGGCCGGTGCAGATCCCGAAATCGGTCATCGTCGCGGCCCCGCACACCTCCAACTGGGACGGTCTGACGATGGTGGCAATTGCCGGCTGGTACCGGGTGAAGCTGAGCTGGATGGGCAAGGCGTCACTGGTGAAGGGGCCGCTGGGATGGCTGGTGAAGCGGTCCGGCTGCGTGCCGGTGGAGCGGTCCACGTCGCAGGACGTGGTGGAGCAGATGCGCAAGGCGTTTGCAGCCTCTCCCACCTTGCATCTTGCCGTGGCGCCGGAAGGCACCCGCAACGCCAATGCCAACTGGAAAACCGGCTTCTACCACATCGCCCGGTCCGCCGGCGTGCCGCTGATGATGGCGGTTTTGGACTACCGGACGAAAGTCATGCGGCTCGAGGGTCCACTTGCGACGACCGATGACGCGGCGGCCGACATGAAGCGGGTACTCGCCTATTACGTGAACGCCGACGGCATGTTCCCGGACCGCTTCGTGCGGCCGGACTGGTAAAGCCTGGAGCCGGGTGCGATCTGAAGGGATCAGACTGCCGGCTCCAGAGTTGTGTTTTGCTGCGATGTCTTGGGCTCAACCGGTACCCACTTGAGCGGACATCGCTTTAGCGGCAAGCCTCGGCGGCCTTGTCGATGGCGCTCGCCGATCCGCTCAGCGAGAACTTGTAGGACACGGACGTGCCGCGCGCCGAGGTGGCCTCGACGGTCAGGCTGGCGCCCGAGCGCAGCGCCGAAACGATCGCCGGATCGTCGGCATTCTCGGCAAACAGCTCCGGTCCTGCTGGAAACAGCGTCCACGACGAGCCGCCGACCTTTGCCTTCGGGCTTGAGCCTTCCTTGAAGTTGAAGCCGGTCTTCAGGCTTGGCTGGTTGGCAGCCTTGCCGGACTTCCAGCTGGTCACATAGTACCAGACGGCGCCGTGGTCGGCGCGGGAAGGCGCTTTCGAGGTCGCCTCTGTCGCCGCGTAGCAGATCAGCTCGCCGCCCACAGTTTCGGTAAACACCGCCCAGTCCTTGAACCGGCCAACGGCTGTCTTTTCTGCCGAGGCGGGGGCCGCGAGCAGGAGCGCGGCGATCACGATCGCGAGAGCGCGCCGGGGCGCGCATATTTTATGTTGCGTGCTCAATATTTTATTCCCATAGTGAGTTGCAAGAAACTTAGTGGCAATCGCAGCCTGAGCGGGCCACGAGAAACACCTATAACGAGTGTAACTGGGATAATTTAACCGTCATGGTTGCTTTGCGCGCAAATAAGGCCGACAGTGGTTTCGTTCCAGCGGGAAAGGCCCGGCGCGTGTTCGACAAGACAGTCAGGACGGTTGATCCCGCCCAGCGCGAGCGGCATGCCGACTGCATGGCGGCGATTTCGGCGAACCGTTCGAAGGAAGCCTTTGCCGAATTGTTCGATTTCTATGCGCCGCGGATCAAGAGCTACATGCTGCGTCTCGGCGCGAGTGACTCCGAAGCCGAAGAGCTCGCGCAGGACGTTATGATCACGGTCTGGCAGAAGGCTGGTATGTATGACCGCAATCAGGCGTCCGTCTCGACCTGGATGTTCCGGATTGCCCGCAACCGCCGCATCGACGCGCAGCGTCGCCAACGCCGGCCGGAACTGACCCCCGACGATCCGATGCTGCGCCCGCCTGAGATTGAACAGCCGGACGCGCTGCTGGCGCGCGACCAGCTGGAAGGCATCGTGCGCTCCGAACTGGTGAAACTGCCGCTGGACCAGCTGCGCCTCCTTCAGGCGGCTTTTTATGACGGGCTTTCGCATTCCGAGATCGCGCGCGCCTTCAACCTGCCGCTCGGCACGGTGAAATCTCGCATCCGGCTGGCTTTCCTTCGCCTGAGAGGCGAATTGGAAGGGGGGACTTAACTCCGCGCCTGCAATCTGCGCCTCGTGGTCCTTGACCTTCGCTTAATCAGGACAATGTTGCTTAAAACACCGGAATTTTGCGATAACATGTCCTATACGCCCGCCAATTCCTTCAGTGAGCTCTATTCGGCCTATGCGGCCGGCTGCCTCGACCCCGCTTTTGCGCTGATGGTCGAGACGCAAAGCGTGCTGCGTCCCGGGATCGGCGACGCGGTGGCGAGCAGCGAGATGATCTCTGGCAGCCTCCTCGAAACCGCCCCCATGGCCGCGCTGAGCGGCGGCGCACTCGACCGGGCGCTGGCCGCCATCGATGCCCTGGGCGCTGATGAGACCGCTTCTGTGAAAGCGGGCCTCGCAGCAGGCGAAGCGATGGAAGAAGTGCTGGGCCTGCCGGAACCGCTTCGCGCTGCGGCGCTCGACGCGGTCGGCAAATCCGGCTGGCAGGTGATGGGGCGCGGCCTGAAACGGCTGAACCTGAATGCCGGCTCGCGGCTGGAGACCGAACTTTACAGGATTGCTCCCGGCGCCAGGATTCCGCGGCACTCCCACGCGGGCAGCGAATACACGCTCGTGGTCGCGGGCGGTTTTACAGATGAGCGCGGCAGTTATGGTCCCGGAGACGTGATCATCAACGGGCCAGACGATTGCCATCAGCCGGTCGGGGATGAAGGCGAAATCTGCTACGCCCTCGCCGTGCGCGACGGCGGCCTGCGCTTCACCGGCATGTTCGGCATCATCCAGCGGATGCTCGGGGCGCGCTGAGGCGCTCTACAGTCCGATCCTCAAGGCCGCTTTCTGTCCGGACCCGGAATATATTTTCGGGGGGCGTCCGATCCGCCGGGCATGATGGGTCGGGGGGTGTGGCCGCCCATCGAGAGGTGGCGGTCATACATGACCAAGGCGCCCGCAAGGCTGACATTGATGCAGAACTTGGTCGGGATCTTCACGACGTGCGCGCAGCGCGCGAGGATTTCCGGCGAGAGGTTTCCCTTCTCGGGGCCGAGGATATAGGCCGCCTGCGGCGGATGCCGGAACGAGGGCAGCATGACCGCGTCGTCCGTCAGCTCGATCCCGACGAGCTGGCAGCCACGCGGCAGTTGCATCTCATCTACCGTATCCCACTGGTAGAACGGGATCTGGTCCTCGCTCTTGGACGTGTCGGCCCAGTGGCCTTCCTTGATGTTCTTTGCAGCGCGGATCGAGAAGACGAAGCTCGCGCCGAAGGCGTGGCCCGTGCGCATCAGGGCGCCGAGGTTCATGGGCTTCGAGATCCGCTCGGCGCCGATGGCGAAGAAACCGCGCATGTCAGATCACTCCCAGGCCGAAACGAGCCGCGAGGACGAGCAGAAGCAGCAGGCCGGGCGCAACCAGCGCGACGCGGCGGGCGAGGGCGAGATGAGAGAGCGGCACCGGATACTCCGTGGACAGATGGCGCGCGTGATCGGTCTCCGGCGCCTTGCGCCCGGCCTCATAGATGGCGGTGCGGTAGCCGGCGTCCGTATGCTCGCCGCCGAATTTCGCGGCGAGCGCGCGGCGCAGGACGACGGACAAAAGGTAGCGCATCTGCGCGGCGAGCAGGATGGCGAAGGCCAGCAGCGCGGCGAGGACCCAGAACGCGATGATCACAGGAAGGTCGCAACCTCGAACCGGCCGCGCGAATCGGCGAGGCCGCGTTTGAGGCCTGAGGAGTTGAAACCCCAGGCGAGATCGCCGCTGGCTGAGACGGCGATCATGCCGCCATTGCCGCCGAGGCGTTTGACATCGTCGAGGGCGCCGCGGACGGCGGCTTCAAATGGCTGGTTGCCATAGCGGACGCGGGCCGAAACGTCGGCGGCGGCATTGGCGCGGATGAAGTATTCGCCAAGGCCAGTGCAGCTGACCGCGCAGCGCTCGTCCGCCCAGGTGCCGGCGCCGATGATCGGCGTGTCGCCGATACGGCCGGGGGTTTTCGAGAGCACGCCGCCGGTGGACGTGGCCGCGGCAAGGTCGCCATATTGGTCGAGCGCGACAGCGCCAACCGTTCCCATATTCGGGCGCATTTGCCACGCATCTTCCTGCACGGTGTCCTCGGCGACGGCGCCGTAATAGCTCCCCGGATCTTCGACACGGGCGAGGCCGGCGCTGGCGGCGAGATGGGCTGCTCCGGCGCCGACGAGCAGTACGTTGGGCGTGCGCTCCATCACAGCGCGGGCGGCCTGAACGGGGCTCTCGAACCCGACGAGCGCGCCGACCGCGCCGGCGCGGCGGGTGCGCCCGTCCATGATGGCGGCGTCGAGTTCCCAGACGCCGGCCGTGTTGGGGCTCGCGCCTCTGCCGGCGACATAGAAGCCGGAGGCTTCCAGGGCCGTCACCATCGCTTCGACCACGTCGAGCGCAGCCTCGCCGGCGGCGAGCCTTGAGGCCCCCTCAGTCAGCAGGCCGCTAATGTGCGCCTCTTCCTGGGCGTAGTTGCGCCCGAAGATCGGACCAGCGCCGCCATGCAGGGCCAGGGACCAGATTTTCGCCATCTCTTTTTGCCTCTTTCCCCTCGCGTCAGGCTTGGCGTGGGTGTGGCGCATGGCTACCGTCAGGGCAAGGAAACAACAAGTCAGGAAGGGAGCTCTCGCATGAAAGCCGTGCTGTCGAAAACCGTGGGTGGACCAGAAACGCTGGTGGTTGAGGACGTGCCTACGCCCGTGCCAGGCAAGGGCCAGGTGCTGATCCAGGTGAAGGCTTGCGGGGTGAACTTCCCGGACTCGCTGATGCTGCTCGACATGTACCAGTTCAAACCCGCGCGCCCGTTTGCGCCGGGCGGCGAAGTGGCAGGCATCGTCTCCGCCCTCGGCGAGGGCGTCAGCCACGTGAAGCCGGGTGACCGGGTGCTGGCCTCGGTCGGCACCGGAGGCATGGCAGAATATGCGCTGGCCGCGGCGCCGAGCGTGATGCCGATCCCGGACAACATGCCCTTTGATGAAGCCGCAGCCCTGATGATGACCTATGGCACGTCCTACTATGCTCTGAAGGACCGGGCGGACCCCAAGCCCGGCGAGAAGCTGCTGGTCCTGGGCGCGGCGGGCGGCGTCGGTATTGCGGCCGTGGAACTCGGCAAGGCGATGGGCCTTGAAGTGATCGCGGCGGCCTCGACGCAGGAGAAAGTAGATTTCTGCCTCTCGAAAGGCGCCGACAAGGGCCTCGTCTATGCGGCCGAACTCGACCGTGACGGCCAGAAGAAGTTCGCCGACGACATCAAGACCGTCTCCGGCGGCGGCGTCGATATCGTCTATGACGGTGTCGGCGGCAACTATGCCGAGCCGGCCGTGCGGGCGCTGAACTGGGAAGGGCGCTTCCTCGTGATCGGTTTCCCGGCCGGCATTCCGAAACTGCCGCTGAACCTGACACTGCTGAAAAGCTGCGACGTGCGCGGCGTCTTCTGGGGCGCGGCCGTTGCGCGTGATCCCAAAGCGCATGCGCAGAACGTCAAGGAGCTGTTCGAGCTCTACAAGTCGGGCAAGATCCGCCCGCACGTCTCGAACTCCTACCCGCTCGAGCGCGGCGGCGAAGCGATCCGTGAGCTGATGGACCGTAAGGCGACGGGCAAGGTTGTTGTGCTGATCTGAGGCAGCGCCCTGCCGGCTTCCCGGGAATGACCACAAACCTGATAGAAAAACCCCGCCGGATCGCTCCGGCGGGGTTTTGTCTGTGTAAAGACTGAAGCGGATTACGCGCGCTTGGCGTCGTCAACTTCTTCGAAGTCGGCGTCGACCACGCCGTCATCTTTGGCGCCGTCGGCTTCAGCCGCAGCGGTGCCAGCGGCGGCATAGATCGCTTCTCCGAGTTTCATGGCGGCGTTCATGAGCGACTGATGCTTGGCCTGGATGTCTACGGCGTTGTCGCCGGCCGCCGCCGTCTTTAGGTCGGTGATCGCTTTCTCGATCTCGCCCTTCACGGCGTCCGAGACTTTCGCGCCATGTTCGGCCAGTTGCTTTTCCGTCTGGTGGATCAGCGCTTCGGCGTGGTTCTTGGCTTCGACGAGTTCTCGGCGCGACTTGTCGGCGCTGGCATTGGCTTCGGCTTCGGCCATCATCTTCTTGATGTCTGCCTCCGACAGGCCGCCATCCGCCTGGATGGTGATCTGCTGTTCCTTGCCGGTCGCCTTGTCCTTGGCCGAGACCGACACGATGCCGTTGGCGTCGATGTCGAACGTCACCTCGATCTGTGGCAGCCCGCGCGGGGCGGGCGGCAGGCCTTCGAGGTTGAACTGGCCGAGCATCTTGTTGTCGGCCGCCATTTCGCGCTCGCCCTGGAACACCTTGATGGTCACAGCCGGCTGGTTGTCCTCGGCCGTCGAGAAGACCTGCGACTTCTTCGTCGGGATCGTCGTGTTGCGGTCGATCAGGCGCGTGAAGATTCCGCCGAGCGTTTCGATGCCGAGCGAGAGCGGGGTCACGTCGAGCAGGACAACGTCCTTGACGTCGCCTTGCAGCACGCCGCCCTGGATCGCGGCGCCGATCGCGACGACCTCGTCGGGATTGACGCCCTTGTGCGGCTCCTTGCCGAAGAATTTCTTCACGGCTTCCTGCACGGCGGGCATGCGGGTCATGCCGCCGACGAGGACGACTTCGTCAATGTCCGCCGCGGTCTTGCCGGCGTCCTTGAGGGCTTTCTGGCAAGGCTCGATGGTGCGCTTGACGAGATCTTCGACGAGGCCTTCGAACTTGGCGCGAGTCAGCTTGATGTTGAGGTGTTTCGGACCGGTGGCGTCTGCCGTGATGAAGGGCAGGTTCACTTCATACTGGCTGGTCGAGGACAGCTCTTTCTTGGCTTTCTCGGCCTCTTCCTTGAGACGCTGAAGCGCGAGCTTGTCGGTCTTCAGGTCGATGCCCTGTTCCTTCTTGAACTCGGACGCGAGGAACTCGACGATGCGCAGGTCGAAGTCTTCACCGCCTAGGAATGTGTCGCCATTCGTGGAGAGCACTTCGAACACGCCGTCGCCAATCTCCAGCAGGGAGACGTCGAACGTGCCGCCGCCGAGGTCATAGACGGCGATGGTCTTGTTGCCGCCCTTCTCGAGGCCGTAGGCGAGGGCCGCCGCAGTCGGCTCGTTGATGATGCGCAGCACGTCGAGGCCGGCGATCCGGCCGGCATCCTTCGTCGCCTGGCGCTGGGCGTCGTTGAAATAGGCGGGGACCGTGATGACGGCCTGCGTGACTTTCGCGCCAAGATAGGCCTCTGCGGTCTCCTTCATCTTGGTGAGGATGAAGGCTGAGACTTCCTGAGGGGAATAGTCCTTGTCGCGGCCCTTGACCCAGGCGTCGCCGTTCGGCGCCCTGACGATGCCGAACGGGCTCATCGCCTTGTCCTTCTGCGCGGTCGGGTCATCATAGGTGCGCCCGATCAGGCGCTTGATGGCGTAGAAGGTGAAATCCGGGTTGGTTACGCCCTGGCGGCGGGCGGGCTGGCCGATCAGGCGGTCGCCGCTTTCGGTAAAGGCCACCACAGACGGGGTGGTGCGGGCGCCTTCGGCGTTCTCGATAACCTTTGCCTGGCCGCCTTCCATGACCGCAACGCACGAGTTCGTGGTGCCGAGGTCGATGCCAATGATCTTGCTCATACTGTCTCTCTCTTCGTTCAGCTGCCCTGGTCGGGGTTTGGGTTCGGTCTGCTCAGCAGCCCCGGCCGGCCAATGGCTCTCTTCAAGTTTCTGTTTTGAGCAGCGAAACGGAGGTTCAGTCCGCACGCCTGTTCGGTCGTCGATATGGTGAACCCTGGGCCCGGCTCAAGGGGGGCGTGCGCATTTGGGTACGGAGCGCCTTCCGCTGCGTCCGCGCCAGAAACGGCCGCTCCGGGCTGAAAACAATTCGCAACCACGCGGCAAGGGGTGCCTGCGGGCCCGTTTCGGCCCTATCTAGATCAGGCAAACAGAGGGCTGATCCATGAAATACGCGAAACTCGGACGCACCGGACTGGTCGTGTCAAAACTCTGCCTGGGCACCATGACCTTCGGCGGCGATGGCGGCATCTGGAAGTTCATCGGCAAGCAGCAACAGGACGAGGCCGATGCGCTCGTCCGGGCGGCATTCGGGGCCGGGATCAACTTCTTCGATACGGCGGATGTGTACTCCGCCGGCCGGTCGGAGGAGATCTTCGGACAGGCGATCCGCAATGCCGGCCTGCCGCGCGACGAGATCGTGGTGGCGACGAAGGTGTTCGGGCGCGTGTCCATGCTGGTCGCGGACGATGCGACCGAGGCGCAGAAGGCCGAAGCGGAGCGCCGGGAGAAGTTCGCGCGCAACATTTCCGGCCTGTCGCGCAAGCACATCTTCGACGCCGTAGACGCAAGCCTCCAACGCCTTGGACTTGACTATATCGACCTCTACCAGGTGCACGGCACGGACCCGGTCACGCCGATCGAGGAGACGGTGGAGGCGCTGGACGCGCTCGTCCGCTCCGGCAAGGTGCGGTATGTGGGCCTCTGCAACATGCCGGCCTGGCTGATCATGAAGGCGGTGGCGTATGCCGAGAAGCGGGGCCTCGCCCGCTTCGAGAGCTGCCAGATGTATTATTCCATCGCCGGGCGCGATCTTGAGCGCGAAGTGGTGCCCATGGCCAAGGACCAGTCGCTCGCGATCCTGCCATGGAGCCCGTTGGCGGGCGGATTCCTGTCCGGCAAGTTCACGCGCGACGGGGCCGGGCCGAACGACGCGCGCCGGACAATCTTCGACTTTCCGCCGGTGGACAAGGAGAAGGGCTTCAACATTATCGACGTGATGCGCGAGATCGCCGCCAAGAAAGGCGCGACCGTGCCGCAGGTCGCGCTCGGCTGGCTGCTGCATCAAAGCCATGTCACCAGCGTCATAATCGGCACCCGGACCATGCAGCAGCTGTCGGACAATCTCGGGGCGGTGGACGTTGTGCTGGATGCGACTGATCTCACGGCTCTCGACGCGGTCTCGGCGCTGGCGCCGGAGTATCCGGGCTGGATGGTGGACCGGCAGGGCGCCGACCGGCGCGGACAGGTTTGAGCACTCCTTTCGCCGGCAGAAGAAAGTCTTAAGCCGGGCCTGCTAGAAAAACCGTCTCGATTGATCGCGGCGGAGCTGAGCATGTCAGGCATACCAGCTGGAACCGGCCCGGCAAATGCGCCGGGCTTCAGCGGCTCGGCGCGGCTGATGATCTGCATCGTGCTGCTCAGCCTGATCAATGCCGCCTTCTGGGCACCGTCACTCGCCAGCGTCATCGCCGGCATGCTGAGCGCATCGCCTCCGGCGGATTTCGCCAACCGGGACTTTGCCAATTACTGGATTTCGGGGAGACTGGCGCTCGGCGGCGGACTCGAGGCGCTTGCGACGCAGCCGGCGCATCAGGCGGCGCTCGAAGCTTCCTTTGGTCTCGCGCAAATGGAGCCGCGCGCCTGGTCGTATCCGCCGCATTTTCTGTTGGTGACCTGGCCATTGGGACTCATGTCCTATCCGGCCGCATACGCGCTGTTCATGGCGCTGACCGGTGGATGGTTCGGCTGGGCGGTCTGGTGCTGCGCGCGTGAGGCGGCAGGGGAGAATGCCCGGCGGGTGTATGCCGCCGCGATGGTGCTGCTCGGTCCTTTCATCGTCTTGCAGGTGTTCGCCGGGCAGAATGGCTTTTTCTTTGGCGCGGCAATGCTGCAGGCGCTGCTCTGGCGCAGGTCGCGGCCGATGGCGGCCGGGTTCATGCTGGCCATCCTGACGATGAAACCGCAGCTCGGCCTGCTTCTGCCGTTCCTTTTGCTTTTCGAGCGGCGGTTTGCGACGATCGTCTGGGCGGTTCTCTTCACCGGTCTGATGGTTGGCCTGTCGGTCTTGTGTTTCGGCCTTGCGCCCTGGACCGCCTTCTTTGCGTCGACCTTGCCGTACCAGCAGTATGTTGCGGCCCACTGGAGCGGCCAGTTCCTGTACATGATGCCGACCTGGTTTGCAGCGCTGCGAGCCGCCGGGGCCGGGCACGAGGTAGCGTTGGCCGCACACATCGGCCTTGCCGCTACCTTCGTTCTGGCGGGGCTGGCGGCGATGACGCGATGCCCGGACGACGTGGCGCGCAGCCGCTTGATCATCGCCGCGACGTTTGTGCTGACGCCTTATGCGTTCAACTACGATCTGGGCGCGCTCCTCGCGCTCGCTGGATTGCAACTCGCGGCCCGGCGGAGCCCGGAGGCGAGCGGTTGGACAGCCGCGCTGGCGGGCGGGCTGGTGATGGCGCTGCCGCTCTGGACGCCCTTGCTCGGCCGTCCGGACCTGTTGCTGCTGTTGCCGCCGCTGGTTCTTACCGGACTGCTGCTGCATTGGGCCTGGCCCGGACTGGCTGCATTCAGGACAGCACTGGTCACGAGGGCGGCCTCCGTGTCATAACTCGGGCCTGTTCACAGGCGGAGAGTGATACATGCGTTTACCGCTAGCCGGCCTTGTTGCGGCCTTGCTGACAGCCGCCTGCAGCGGCGAGGCACCCGAAAAGACGGTTGGACCTGCTGTTGCGCCAGAGGCGGCCGCGGCACCGGAGGCCGCGTCCCGCTCGCTGGAACTGGTCTGGATGGCGAGCGGATTCGAGCAGCCCGAGGGCGCGGCGCTCGCGCCGGACGGCGGATACTTCATTTCGAATATCGGCCCGGGCGACCCCGCCGATCTGGACGGCAACGGCCACATCTCGAAGCTGAACGCGGATGGTAGTGTGGCGGCCGCGAAGTTTGCGGAAGGTCTCGACGCCCCGGCTGGCCTCGCGGTGCATGAGGGCGTGCTTTATGCTGCCGACCGGGACGGCGTGGCGATGTTCGACGCTTCGACGGGTGCGCCGGGAGGCAAGGTGCTGATCGAGGGCGCCGGCTTCCTGAACGACATGACGGTCTGGAAGGGTGACGTGCTCGTCTCCGATTCCGGCACCGCCACGATCCACAAGATTACGCCGGAAGGCGCTTCGGTGTTTGCAACGAATGCGGCCTGGGACGGCATCAACGGCATCCTGGGGGATGGCGACCGGCTGCTGATTGCGACAATGACCGAAGGCAAGCTGATTGGCCTCGACAGCGCCAGCGCGGAAACGCTGATCGCCGCCGGCATGAAGGATGCGGACGGGATCGGCCTGATACCGGGCGGCGGGTACCTCGTATCGAGCTGGCCGGGCGAGATTCACCATGTCAGTCCCGGCGGCGTGGTCAGTCTGCTGATGGATACCAAGGCAGACGGCATCCTGCAGAACGACCTGTCCGTGTTCGGCGACGTGGTGATCGTTCCGAACTGGGAGCCGGGGACGGTTACAGCGTGGAAGATCACAAACCCCTGAACTGAGGATGCGACGCGATGTCCGGGACTGCACCTCTTGCCGAGCCCGTCCGCTCGCCCACCTCGGACTGAGAGGGGAACGACATGGCCTTCGACCAGAATTACCAGCCCAGCGTGCAGCTGCGCCACACGCCGAAGGACGGATCGGACCGCGTCGCCTACGCGCTGACCAAGATGCTGCGCTTCCTTGCGGACACCTTCTTCCGGAAACGTTATGGACACCGCGCCGTGGTGCTGGAAACGGTGGCGGCCGTTCCCGGGATGGTCGGCGGGATGCTGAACCACCTGAAAAGCCTGCGCCGGTTCGAGGATGATCGCGGCTGGATCCACACGTTGCTCGACGAGGCCGAGAACGAGCGGATGCACCTGATGACGTTCATTGCCGTGGCGCATCCCAACGGGTTCGAGCGCGCGCTGATCATCTTTGCGCAAGGCGTGTTCTTCAACGCCTTCTTCCTGCTCTACCTGTTTGCCCCGCGCACTGCGCATCGGCTGGTTGGGTATTTCGAGGAAGAGGCGGTCGTCAGCTACACAGCTTACCTGAACGAGATCGATGCCGGGCGATTGCCGAACCCGCCCGCTCCGCAAGTCGCAATCGACTACTGGAAGCTGCCGGCGAACGCCACACTCCGCGATGTCGTGATCGTTGTGCGCGCGGACGAAGCGGGCCACCGCGATGTGAACCATGCATTCGCGGACGATCTGCGGACACGCCGCCATGGCTCGCAGACCGCGTCGCCGGGCAAGAAGAGTGAGCTGGCGCCCTAGCGCCTAGTTCGCCTGCCCGAGGCTCACAGCCACCATCGCGGCGCGCAGCGTGCGCTCCCCGATGCGCCAGCCGGGCTGGAAGAGCTGGGCTATGGTTCCGGCTGGATGGGGCGACGGAATTTGCGCGACAGCCTGATGGACGTTCGGATCGAACGTCCCACCGGGCTCGGCCTCGATCGGCAGCACATTGTGGCGCGTGAAGACGGTGTGCAGTTCCTTCTGCGTCATCTCGATGCCGCCGAGCAGGTTTTTGCCGGCTTCAGTCAGCGTGTCGCGGCCCGCGTCGGGCAGGGCGGACAGGGCGCGCGCAAGGTTGTCTGCGACGTTCAGGAGATCCCCGGCGAACTTGCCGATGGCGTAGACGCGCGCTTCGGAGACTTCGCGGTCGGCGCGCTTTCGGGTATTGTCGAGGTCGGCATAGAGGCGGACATACTGCATCCGCAGCTCTTCCTTCTCTGCCTCGAGTTTCGCAATCACCTCTTCAGGCGGCGGGGCAGGGGCCTGCGCCTCAGCGGCCTCCGGCGGTGTTTCGAGATCGGCAGCGTCGCCCGTGTTTGATGTATCGCTCATGACTTCCCATCCTTTCCGCGCCGGCCGGCGAGGATCTCGCCAACCACTTTCGCGGTATAATCCACCATCGGGATCACCCTGGCATAATTCAGGCGCGTTGGCCCGATCACACCCAGGGCTCCGATGACTTGTTTCGAGCCCCCCATATAGGGAGCCACGATCACACTTGAACCCGAAAGTGGGAAAAGCCTGTTTTCGGCGCCGATGAACAGGCGCACGCCCTCGGCGTCCCGGGTCGTGTCAAGGATTTCCAGGAGGCTCTGCTGGCGCTCGAGTTCATTGAACAGCTGGCGGACGCGGTCGAGGTCTTCGGCGGCCTTGGCATCTTCCAGAAGGTTGGCGCGGCCGCGCACAATTAGGCTGCGGCCCCGGCCCGGCGCGTCGCCGCCCCATTGGGCGAGGCCTGCTTCAACGAGGGCGGTGGCGGCGCTGTCGAGGGCGGCGCGGCGGCTGCGCAGCTCGTCACGCACTTCATGGGTGGCTTCGGCCAGCGTGCGGCCCTTGAGGCGGGTGGAGAGGTAATTGCCGGCCTCGATCAACGTGGTGACGGGCAATCCGTCCGGCACCTTGATGAACCGGTTTTCGACGTCGCCGTCCTCGGTGACCAGCACGCAAAGCGCGTCCCCGCCGGCCAGCGGCACGAATTCGACATGCCGGACCGGTGCATCCCGCGTCGGTGAGGAAACGAGCCCTGCGCCGCCGGTGAGGCCTGAGAGAATGTCCGAGGCCTCGCCCAGGACCGCGTCGAAGTCCGCGCCGGCCGCGGCCAACCGGTCGTCGATGGCCGCCTTATCGAGCTTCGATGGCTCGCCATACTCGAGGAAGCCGTCGACGAACATGCGAAGGCCCTTATGGGTCGGCGCGCGCCCCGCCGAGATGTGGGGGGCGTCCAGCAGGCCCAGTTCGGTCAGGTCGGCCATCACGTTGCGGATCGAGGCGGGCGACAGGTGTATGCCGCTCTTCGACAGCGTGCGCGAGCCAACCGGCTCTCCGGTGGCCAGATAACCCTCGACGATCTCCCGGAATATGTCGCGGGAGCGCTGGTCAAGGCGCTGCATCAGGGATTCCGTCTCGAAACGCTCGGCCATACCCATTGGATTAGGGACCGCAGGCCCGGTGTTCAATAGGCCCGCCGCTGACAGAAGCTGCGATTCGGGGTCAGCTGAGGCCTTCCACCTGTCCCAGCGCGTTGAGCGACATGATCTCGGCGGCCGGGCGGCGGGGCAGGCCGGGCATGGTCATGATGTCCCCGCAGATCGCGGCGACGAAGCCCGCGCCAGCCGAAAGGCGCACCTCGCGCAGGCGCACCACATGGTCCACGGGCGCGCCGAGCAGGCTCGGATCGGTCGAGAAGCTGTACTGGGTCTTGGCCATGCAGACCGGCAAGTTCCCAAACCCCGCGGCTTCCCAGGCTTTCAGCTGGTTGCGGACAGCGCGCGTCGATTCAACGCGCGTTGCCCGGTAGATGCGCGTAGCCACGGTCTCGATCTTCTCGAGCAAGGGCATGTCGTCCGGATAGAGCAGCTTGAATTGTGGTTTGCTTTTCTGGTTCGCGAGGGCCTTCACGACGTGCGCGAGCGCTTCTGCGCCGCGTCCGCCTTCCGCCCAATGCGTGCAGACAGCTACCGGCACGCCCACCGCGCTGCAAAAGGCTTCAATGGCGCCGATCTCGGCCGAGGTATCTGTGGTGAACCGGTTGACCGCGACGACCACCGGCAAGCCGAACAGCTTGAGGTTTTCTATATGGCGCCCGAGATTGGAGAGGCCGGATTCCAGCGCGCTGTAGCTGACGGCCGCCAGTTCGTCCTTGGTGAGACCGCCATGCATCTTCAGGGCACGGACGGTCGCGACCAGCACCGCTGCGTCGGGCACGAGATTCGCCTGCCGGCATTTGATGTTGAGGAATTTCTCCGCGCCCAGATCGGCGCCGAAGCCTGCTTCGGTGACGACATAATCCGCCATGTGCATAGCCGCGCGCGTCGCGATGACCGAATTGCATCCGTGCGCGATGTTGGCAAAGGGCCCGCCATGGATGAAGACCGGATTGTTCTCGAGGGTCTGGACGAGGTTGGGCTGGATCGCATCCTTCAGCAGCACCATCATCGCGCCCACCGCCTTGATGTCGGCGGCGGTCACCGCAGCGCGTTCGCGGGTATAGCCGACAATGATGCGCGACAGGCGCGCTTCAAGGTCAGCAGCGTCCTTGGCGAGGCACAGGATCGCCATCACTTCGGAAGCGACCGTGATATCGAACCCGGTCTCGACCGGCCTTCCATTGCCCGGACCGCCGAGGCCTGAGACGACGCTGCGCAGGCTGCGATCGTTCATGTCGATCACCCGCCGCCAGGTGAGGCGCACAGGATCGATCTGCGGCTCCTGGTTCCAGTGGATGTGATTGTCCACCATCGCCGCGAGCAGGTTGTGCGCAGACGTGATGGCGTGGAAGTCGCCCGTGAAGTGCAGGTTGATCTCGTCCATCGGCACGACCTGGCTGAGGCCGCCGCCCGTGGCGCCGCCCTTCATCCCGAAGCAAGGCCCCAGCGAAGGCTCGCGCAGGCAGAGCAGCGTCTTTTCCCCGATCCGGTTCAGCGCATCGGCGAGGCCGATGGAGGTGGTCGTCTTGCCTTCGCCGGCGGCGGTCGGGTTGATGGCGGTGACGAGGATCAGCTTGCCGAGGTCCAGCGGGCGCAGGTCCTTGATATGGCGCGCCGACAGCTTCGCCTTGTCATGGCCATAGGGGATCAGTTCCCCGGGCGGGATGCCGAGGGTCGCGGCCACCTCTACGACCGGGCGCTTCTTGGCCGCCCGCGCGATCTCGATGTCACTTGCCATATCCTGCCTCTACACTCCGGGCGCATCCTTTAGGTGGACATCGCCCTCAAAACCCGCAAATCAGGCCGCAACCTATAAGGATTCCGCGCCATGCCCAGCCTTGTCCGCCCATCAGGACGCCCTTTCGACGAATTGCGTCCGATTTCCCTTGAAACCGGCGTGACCCGCTATGCTGAGGGCTCGTGCCTTGCAAAATTCGGGCACACCCACGTGCTTTGCACCGCCAGTTGGGAAAAAGGCGTTCCCGGCTGGATGAAGGGGAAGGGCGCAGGCTGGGTCACCGGCGAATACGGCATGCTGCCACGCGCCACGCACACGCGCGGACGGCGCGAAGCGGCACAAGGTAAACAGTCCGGCCGGACGCAGGAAATCCAGCGCCTGATCGGCCGCTCGATGCGCTCGGTCATCGACCTCAACGCACTCGGCGAGAACACGATAACGATCGACTGCGACGTTGTGCAGGCCGATGGTGGCACCCGCACCGCCTCGATCACCGGCGGCTTCGTGGCTTTGGCGCTCGCCTGCAAGTACCTGCAGACCGAGGGCATCATTAAGACCAGCCCGGTGCTCAAACAGGCGGCCGCTATCTCGGTTGGCCTGTTCCAGAACCACCCTGTTCTGGATGTGGACTATCCGGAAGATTCCGGCGGCGAGGCCGATATGAACGTGGTGATGAGCTCGGACGGCGGCTTCATCGAAGTGCAGGGCACTGGCGAGTCGCGTCCGATGACGCGGCCTGAACTCGATGCAATGATGGTGCTGGCGGAGAAGGGTTGCAACCAACTGTTCGCCGCCCAGCGTGCCGCGATCGGCTGACCTATTCGGCTGCCGGTTTTCCCGCCGGCCACGTTACGTCGCGGCCATAGAGCGCAACGGTGGACAGGCTCATTTTCGCCGAGCCATCGACAATCGTGCGGCTGAACGAGACATACATCAGGCTGTCCGTGCCCGGATCATAGATGCGCCGGACGGCAAGCTGCTTGAAGACCAGGCTCTGGCTCTGGTCGAAGACTTCTTCGCCGGACTTATCGAGATCGATACTGCCAACGGTGATCTGGCCAGACTGAAGGCAGGAGATCGAGGAGTTGGACGGGTTCTCGAACCAGTTACCATTGCCGATCCGGTCCCAAACGCCGCGATCAAAATGCGCGAGGTGGCAGACCACACCGGTGACCTTCGGATCTTGCAGTTGCATGATCTTGATCTCGTTGCCGGTCCAGTCGTTCTTGAACTCGCCCACTTCCTTGCCGCTGCCGCCGCATGCGGCGAGCCCCATCGCACACAGGGCAAGGCTCGCGGCGCGCAGTGAGAGGATCATGCTGCGCGCCATTTCTGCTGGTTCCGGAAGGTCGCTGTCTAACCCTGCGGGCGGCGGCGATCAACTCACCCGGCTGAGCGAAGCGATCCCGGCGCTTCGCAAACCGCGATGGCGCACGCCTCATCCGGACACAATCCGGTTGTGTGTATCCGTCGTTCGCCGCGCTCGCCGGCCGGCAAACGCGGGAGCGAACGCAATTGCCTGTTGCGCAGGCGAAACAGCACGATCCGGCCGCGCGGGCTTGCAAGGTGAGTTTCGAAAAGGTCTCCGGGCGCGGCTTCAACCTGGAGGGCGCGTTCCGCGGGGCCACCCAGGGCAGCCGAGGCAAGAAGGCGCAGCCGTTCAATGTTCAGGACATCATCACCCGGCGTCATCGCCTCGCCCCCGTGGGCTGCCCAGGATGCAGCCTGAGGGAGGCTGCACGCAATCTGTGCCAGGCAGAAGGCGAACGTGAGCTGGCTACTCGGCCGCGAAGCGCCGTTCGCCCTGCTCGTCTTGGGTATCGAACACGAGGATATCGCCTGGCTGGCACTTCAATTCACGGCAAAGGGCTTCCAGCGTCGAGAACCGGATAGCCTTGGCCTTTCCGGTTTTAAGTATCGACAGGTTCGCAAGCGTCACGCCAACGCGCTCGGACAGTTCCGTCAGAGACATCCTGCGTTCCAGAAGAACGCGGTCGAGGGTCACGCGAATGGTCATGGGTTTATGGCGCTCCTCAGATCGTCATTTTTTCTTCGTCGCGCAGGCGGGTGCCTTCACGGAAGACTTGGGAAAGCACGAACAGCGCCGCAACCGAGATCCACAGTATGATCTGTGTCGAGACGCGCGGCGGCTCGTCGCCGACAAGGGTGGGCGCCGTGAAGACCGCCAGAACCGTGGCAATGCGGATCAGTTCCATTGCCGCGATGGTGATCCCGATCCGCGACAGGCGGGTGGCATTCTCTGGCACGAAGGGGTCGCCCTCGGAGAGCGTCTGCAGGATACGGCGCAGCTGAAGGCAGATGAAGATGACGCCCGGCACAATCACAACGAGCCCGGCAAGGCCGATCACCAGCTGACCAGGCGTCACGCCCTCTGCGAGCGCCTTGATGCCGGAGACTTCCGTGGCGCCGCCCGACAGGCTGGCCATCAAGCCCATACCAAGGACGGGGATGCCGATCACGCCCATGGCGCCGACGATCCACATGGCGACTGTGACGAGCACAGACATGATTTCCGCCATAGAATTGTGTCCGGTGCTGGGCATGTCTGGTCTTTTCACCCTCTATCCTTGATGGTTCATGAATCCGCACCCAGATCGCCCGATGTGCCAATATTACCGAATAACGATATATCAGTTCGCGCACAACGCAAGAACGGAGCCAGTATGCCTGTGAATTTCACTCAATCGCACCCCCGGCTGGTGCCCGGCCGCCTGTTGGCGGCGACCCACAACTCCGGGAAGGTGACGGAACTGAAGGCGCTGTTCGAGCCGCATGGGTTCGAAGTTGTCTCAGCTATCGAACTGGGCCTCGACGAACCCGAGGAGACGGAGACAACTTTTGCGGGAAATGCCTTGCTCAAGGCCCGCGCCGCCATGAAGGCCTCCGGCCTGCCAGCCTTGTCCGATGATTCCGGCCTCGCGGTCACCGCGCTCGGCGGCGAACCCGGCATCTATTCAGCGCGCTGGGCGGGTGAGCCAAGAGACTTCTACCGGGCGATGGAACGTGTCGAGCAGGCCTTGCAGGCGAGCGGGTCTCCAGACCGGTCGGCAAAGTTCGTCTGCGCGCTGGCTGTGACCTGGCCGGATGGATCGGAGGCCGTGTTCGAAGGCGAAGTGCACGGCACGCTCGTCTGGCCGCCGCGCGGAAACCGGGGTTTCGGCTATGATCCCGTCTTCATCGCCGCCGGCGAGACAATGACTTTCGGCGAGATGGATCCCAGCCGGAAACATGCAATGAGCCACCGCGCCGACGCGGTGAACAAGCTGCGGGCGGCGCTGCTGACGTGACGCTCATCCCTGCACCCTTCGGACCGCATTTCGGCTTTGGCCTGTACGTGCATTGGCCGTACTGCGCCCGTATCTGCCCATATTGCGATTTCAACGTCTACGCCGCCAAGGACCGGCAGGGCGGCGCGCTGGTCGATGCGATCGCGGCCGACATTCACGCGCACCGTCCGCGCATGCCGCAGCACCGGCCCCTGGACTCGGTCTACTTTGGCGGCGGTACGCCAGCGCTGCTGCGCCCGGATGAGCTTGGCACCATCCTGCTCGCCGCCTCCGATGCCTTCGGTATCAAGCCGGGCGCCGAGATCACGCTCGAAGCCAACCCTAACGATGTTATGCGCGCCGACCTTCAAGGCTGGCAGAGGGCAGGGGTGACGCGGCTGTCGATTGGTGTGCAGTCGCTGCGCGACGCGGCCCTCGCATTCCTCGGGCGCGACCACGACGCGGTCTCGGCGGCTGAAGCCGTCCGGCGCGCCTTGCGCGTGTTCGGTTCGGTCTCGATTGATCTCATCTATGCGCGCCCGGGCCAGAGCCCTGCGAGCTGGGAATCCGAACTGAGCGACGCGCTCGCGCTCGGCGCTCCGCACCTCTCGCTCTATGAGCTGACCTTCGAGGCGAAGACGCCGTTTGGCCTTGCGGCAAAGCGCGGCGATATCTCGCCGATGAACGACGATGCGCAGGCCGATCTTTATGAGCTGACGCAGAGTGTCACGGCCGCCGCCGGCTTGCCCGCCTACGAAGTCTCGAACCACGCAGCGTCGCCGGCGTATCAGTCCGTACACAACCTGATCTATTGGCGCGGCGGCGACTGGATCGGGGTCGGGCCCGGGGCGCATGGGCGTGTGAGTGTGGGCGCCAATCGCTATGCCAGCGAAGCTGAGCGGCGGCCGGAAGCCTACATTGCCAACGTCCAGGCCTCACAGAGCGGCTGGAGCAATGCCGCGCAACTGGCGCAGCTGGAGATTGCGCGCGAACTTCTGGCGATGGGGCTTCGGGCAGCGGAAGGGGTGGACCTGCGCCGCGTCGAGACCGTGTCCGGCGCTGCAGTGCCGCGCGACAAGATTGCCGTCTTCGTAGATAAGGGCTGGGCCAAGATGGCGGGCGCTGAACTTCGCCTCACGGCGAGCGGACGCCTGCTGGCCGATGCGATCACCGCAGCGCTGAGCCCCTGAGATCAGGCGCGTGGGTGCGCGGCCGCATGCACCGCGCGCAGGCGGCTTGAGTCGACGCCCGTGTATACCTGCGTTGTCGAGAGCGAGGCATGACCGAGCAGGGTCTGGATCGCTCGCAGGTCCGCCCCGTTGGCCAGCAGGTGCGTGGCGAAGGCATGCCGCAACGCATGCGGCGTCGCCGTCTCCGGCAGGCCGAGCAGGCCGCGCAGCATCTGCATCCGGCCCTGGATGATCCGCGGGCTGAGCGGTCCGCCCTTGGCGCCCCGGAACAGCGCGCCGCTGCGGGTCAGCGCATAGGGACAAACTGCGGCATAGGCATCGATCGCCTCGCGCACGGGCGCAATCAGCGGCACGATGCGCGTCTTGCCGCCTTTGCCCGACACCCGCAGGCGCTCGGGCGCTGGCAGGTCGGCGCCCGTCAGGCTCAAGGCTTCCGAGATGCGCAGGCCGGCGCCATAGAGCAGCGACAGGACAGCGGCGTCACGAGCGGCCATCCAGGGTTCAGCGTCCGGCTCGGTCTCGGCCTCGTGCAGGATGTCCCGCGCCGCTTCAACCGAGACCGGGCGCGGCAATCGCGGCGCCCGGCGCGGGCCCTGAAGGTAGCCGATCTCGGCATTCTCGAGGCCATGCGCCCGGCTCATCCAGCGGTACAGCGCCTTGATCGAGGAGAGTAGGCGCGCAATCGAAGCGTCCGACAGCCCATCCCGCCGCCGTGCCGCGAGATAGGCGCGGATATCGCGCGCCTTCAGGCCGGCCAGCGCGCGCAAGGTCGGCTCTTCGCCGAGGTGGATGCGCATGAAGCCGAAGAAGGCCGCAAGGTCCGAGCCATAGGCCTCGACGGTCTTCGCCGCCATGCGGCGCTCATTTCCGAGATGCGACAGGAAGGCGGGCAGAACGTCCATCCGCGGATTTGTCGCCGGTTTCCCTTAAGACGCCGTTTCCGGATCAGAACTCGGTGCCTTCCCAATCGACGACCCAGTCCTCCTGGTCTTCGTCGAGAACAGTATCCTCCGAGACCGTCCGCCCAAGGACGGAATGGCCTTCAGTATGGACGCGCGTACGGTCGCCGCAGACGAGGTGATGCCAGTCCGGCAGATCCTTGCCCTCGTTGATCAGCCGGTAGGCGCAGCTGCCCGGCATCCAGCGGATCTCCTCTATGCCCGCGGGGGTCAGCTTCACGCAGTCCGGCACATGGAGTTTGCGGTTGGCATAGTCAGAGCACTGGCACGTCCCCGCATCCAGCAACCGGCAGTGCAACCGTGTGTAGGCAATCTCGCCGGTGTCCTCGTCTTCGAGTTTCAGCAGGCAGCATTTCGCGCAGCCATCACACAGCGACTCCCACTCGGCCGCATCCATCTGGTCGAGCCTCTTGGTTTTCCAGAAGGGCGGGCCGGTCATGAACGCCTCGCCGCCCATTCCGGTGTCTTGTCGATCAGCCCCTTGGCGAACCAGCACGTCGAAGACACGGTCTCACCGCCCGCAATGATATCCGCCATCACGCGCTGCACCAGTCTTTTGCCCAGCCCTTGTCCGCCGAGCGCATCCGGCACGACCGTGTGCGTGATGAAACGGTGCCCCGCCTTTGGCCGTTCGTAGGTCAGATAGGCTTCGGCGCCCCCGATCACCACGCTGTAGCGCTGGCGCGCGGGGTCATGCGCAATCTCCTGCGTCATGCCAGCACGTCCTGGCATTCGGCATGTTTTTCGATCTGCGCCTGGCCCGTGCCTTTGCCGCGCAGCGCGCCCGCCTTGGGAGAGGTCATCTCGGCCCTATGGCCTTCAATCGCGGCCAGGTAGCGCCCGCCGGCCGGGCCATCCTCACGCGTGACGGTAATCTCAGTCATGCCGCTCTCCCAGATTGTCGCTTCGCCCGAAAGTGGCGCCGGCGCACCAAAAGCGCAATGGCCCCGCCGCGATCGCTCGCAACGGGGCCATTTTGTCCAGTTCCCCAGCCCCGTTTGCCTTGCGAAATACTTACTTCTTGATGGCGTCTTTCGCGTCGCCGACCGCTTTGCGGACTTCGCCTTCGGCCTGCTTGAGCTTGCCTTCAACTTCCAGCTTCTTGTCGCCGGTCAGTTTGCCGGCGGTTTCCTTGATCTGGCCTTCGGCCGTCTTGGCCGCGCCCTTGAGGTGTTCCTTGTCCATGGCAGTTTCCTTTCAACAGACCGCAGAAGGTGCGGTCTTTCAGTCAACGCAGGGCCGCGCACTATGTTCCAGTAACCGCGCCCTACCCAAAGGCGGGGGCGCCGGGTAGGGCAGAGCAATGGCACGCTTGCTTACTTTTCCCCGAATTAAATGGAGCGCGGACGGCGCCCCCGTCGCCGAGGGGCATGATGACGTGTATTTCTCGGCACAGGACGGCCTGGCCGAAAGCCGCGCGGTTTTCCTCAAAGGCTGCGGCCTGCCGGAGGCCTGGGCCGGGCGCGCGCAGTTCACCGTCGCCGAAACCGGTTTCGGCACCGGCCTCAACTTCCTCGCCATCTGGCAACTCTGGTCGGCGCACCGGCCGTCACCGGATGCCCAACTGACCTTTGTCAGTTTCGAGGGTTTTCCGCTGCAGGCAGAAGATGCCCGCCGCGCGCTCGCCGCCTGGCCGCAGCTCGCGGCCGAAGCAGGCGCGCTGCTGGCGCAATGGCCCGGCCCTGTCCGGGGTGTACGCAACATTGTCTTTCCGGGTGCAGGCGTGCGGCTCGTCCTGCATCTGGGCGATATCCGAGATTGCCTGCCGCAAAGCGCGTTTCGTGCCGATGCCTGGTTCCTCGACGGCTTCAGCCCCGCGAAGAACGAAGATATGTGGGGCGCCTGGATCTATCCGGAGATCGCCGCGCGGTCTCAGCCTGGCGCCGTGCTCGGCACATTCACGGTCGCCGGCGCGGTCCGCCGCGGCCTGAGTGAGGCCGGCTTCAGTGTCACCAAGGCCGAGGGGCACGGGCGCAAGCGCGAGCGGCTCGAAGCGCGCCTCGAGTCGCCCCCAGCGCCGGCGCCGGATCCCTATGGCCTGCGTAGCCCCGCATCGCCGCCTCGCCGAGTTGCGATCCTGGGCGCCGGCATTGCGGGCGCCGCAATTGCCCATGCGCTCACCAGGTATGGCTTCGCCGCGCATATCTTCGATCCTGCGCCGGCGCCTGCGAGCGGCGCCAGCGGCAATCCGCTCGCCCTCCTGATGCCGCGCCTCGATGCCGGCGCGACTGCCGAAGCCGGACTCCTGATCGATGCCTATCTCGCCGCCCGGGAACTCTATCGCGGAATGCCGGAGGCGGAGGTCTCGGATGTTCTTCAATCGCCTCGCAACGCGCCAGAGGTCACGAGGTTCGAAAAGCTGCTGGCCGACCCGCCCCTGCCGCTGGAAGACCTGGAGGCTGTGCGGGGAGGTGGTTTGCTCCACAAGCGCGCGCTGATCCTGCGCCCTCCGGGGCTTATTGCGCGATTGCTCGCCGGTGCCAGCTGCCATTTCGGCGCGCCGGCTCACATCTCATTCGAAAAACGCTCCGTCAACGGAGAAGCTTTCGATGCCATCATCCTTGCCAATGGCATGAATGCCGCCCATCTCGCGCCGCACCTGCCGCTCGAGGCTCGCCTTGGCCAGGTCGATTTCGTCGCCCAGGATGTCACCGCGCCGCCTTCCGCGCTCGCGTCCGGCACCTATGCGCTTGCGGCAGGCAGTGACCGTCTGTGGGGTGCAACGTTTGAGCCCTCGGGTCCGGATTACGCGGCTGATGGCACGCTCGCCGCGCGCGATGAAAATCTGGCCGGCCTGAAACGGCTCTCGCCCTGGTGGGTGCGCGATGCGGAAGGCGAGGATGTGCAATCTCGGGCGAGCCTTCGGGCGACGACCCCGGACCGACTGCCGTTGATTGGCGCTGTGCCGGATCCGGCGGCGGCCGTCACGCGCTTCGCGGATGTAAAAAAGGGGCGTGCCGCTGACGCAGACGCCCCTCTTCTTGCCGGCATCTATGTGGCCAGCGGATATGGCGCGCGCGGCTTCACCTGGGCGCCGTGGGCCGCGGAGCTGATCGCGGCGCAGCTTGCAGGAGCGCCCGTCCCGGCTTCACTCGCGTCCCGTCAGGCGGTCAGCCCGATGCGCTTCGTCTTGCGCGCGCTGCGTCGCGGCTGAAGCGCTTCAATGGGCCTTGATGAAGGAGACAACGAGGCCGCCTTCCTGATGCGACTTGATGCTGAGCAGCACGTCGCCGAGCTCCATCGACACACCGCCTTGCAGGTGGGCTGCGTAAACGCCCGCTGCGATCAACATGAAGGCCAGCGCCGCCAGCAGACGGTTGTCGCGAAGAAGAGTCCCCTGTTTCATTGGTCCGGTCCTTGGTCGGAAAAGTCCTGTGTTGGGCAGAGTGGAAAGGGCAGGCGTCAGTTGCCCTTCTCGAGGTCTTTGAATTCCTGGCGCAGGCGCCATTCGTCAGATGTGACTGTGCGTTCAATGTTCTTCAGGCGCTCTTCGAGGTCCATGAAGGAATACTTGATGGTGCCGAACGTCGCTCGGGGGCGATCGGAGACGCCGCGCCAGAAGGCGTCTTCATCTGCGGAAAAATTTCCGTACCCTATCGGCGCGCGCGGGGTCACGAGGCAGGTCACGATATAGGCGATGATCGCCACCGGACCCATCATGAAGATGGTCAGGAGAACGGTCAGGATACGGACGAGCAAAGGGTCCCAGCCAAAGCGTTCGGCAAGTCCGCCGCACACGCCGGCAAGGACGCTGTCATTGCGCGAGCGGTAAAAGCGCTTCGGATTGGGGGAGCCGTAGGGGTCGTAAGTGCGGGACATGGAGGTGTTTCCTCAGTCTTCAAGAGTTGAGCGGGAGGGGCGAGGCGGACGGCGCGGGGCGTCCGCCTCGGATTTCTCGAGCAGGGCTTCGAGGGACTCGATGCGCCGCTCCATCGCCTTGGCAGACCGCCACAGGTCTTCGAGCATCCGCTCATCATCCGGCTGGAGGGTTTTCTGTTTCCGCCACATCGTGATGTAGTGGAGGATCATGCCCGGCAAGATGACGAACAGCGCAAGTACGCTGCAAACGGCGATCAGAACGATGGCGGCTTGATCCATCAGACGTCTCCCTCATCCTGGCGGCGAGCGTGTTCGCGGCTTTGCGCGATGAGGCCCGGTGCGCAGATGACGGCGAGCACGCTGGAGAGAACCAGAATAGATGTGAGCATGGATCAGCCCTCCGACTTCTTCGAAGGCGCCGGCTTGCCTTTACGGGCCTTCAGCGCGGTGAGTTCCTTCTCGACGGAGTCGCTTTGCTCAAGCTCGGCAAACTCCTGCGCAAGGTTCGGCTCTACGCCGCGGATTGCGTCGGCATAGGCTTCCATCTCGTCCACCTTCCGCTCCAGCTGATTGTAACGGAGGATCGCTTCGTCAGCGCGGCCATCATAAAGCTGACTGCGCATGCGGATGCGTTGCTCGGCGGCTTCGCGGCGCATTACGAGGGCACGGTGCTTGGCTTTGGCTTCGTCGAGTTTCGCCTGCAGCTTCACGAGGTCTTCCTGGCGGCGGTGGAAGGCTTCCTCGGCGATCAACATCGCCTCCTGGCGGCGGACGATCTCGGCTTCGGCCTTCTGCTTGGCAAGCAGCGCGCCGCGGGCAAGGTCCTCGCGGCCCTTGTCGATGGCGAGCTCTGCCTTGGCGGCCCAGTCGTCACGCGCCGCTCCGAAATGGACGATCTCGCGTTCCATTTCTTTCTTGTCGGCCATCGCGCGGGCAGCCGATGTGCGCACTTCGACCAGCGTGTCTTCCATTTCCTGGATGATCAGCCGGGCGATTTTTTCGGGGTTTTCGGCGCCATCGAGCATCGCATTGAGGTTCGAGTTGATGATGTCGCCGAGGCGGGAGAAGAGGCCCATTGTCAGTTTCCTTTCTTGGTCCCGGATCAGAAGAAGAAGCCGCCGAGGAAGATACCTGCGGCAAAGAACATCCATGTCTCCGCTGACCGCGTGGTCAGCCAGCGGCCAAAGCGGCCGGAGTCGGAGCGGGGCGGGTAGCGATAATCCTGGTCGTTCATCGTCTTCTTTTGTCCTTTAGAGGGTTGGCAACGCCCGTCGCCTGATGGCCTTTCTGTTTTCAAGGACCGTGCCAGTTTGGGATTAATTCTTTAGAGCCCTGTAAAACATAAAGAAAAAGATTTTTGAGGCTTTCGCGTTAAGAATCAATCGCGCTTTTTGACGAAAAGACTGGTCGAAAACACAAACGTTTTTGGCTAAACAGGCGGTATGCAGGACCATTCCAAACAATTGGTCGGCGAGTCGCCGCCCTGGCTGACCGCCCTCGAACATGCGAGCCGGGTCGCGCCGCTCGACCGGTCCGTGCTGGTGATCGGCGAGCGCGGTACCGGCAAGGAGCTGATCGGCGAGCGCTTGCACTTCCTGTCCAAGCGCTGGGATGGCCCGTTCGTGAAGGTGAAATGCGCGGCGTTGTCGGAAACGCTGCTCGATTCGGAACTGTTCGGCCATGAGCGCGGCTCGTTCACCGGCGCCACCGAGATGCGGCGCGGCCGCTTCGAGCTCGCCGATGGCGGCACAATCTTCCTCGACGAGATCGCCAACGCCGGTCAGGCGCTGCAGGAGCGGCTGCTGCGCATCGTCGAATATGGCGAGTTCCAGCGCGTCGGCGGCTCGAAAGTGCTGGTCACGAATGTCCGCATCGTCGCCGCCACGAACGCCGACCTGCCAGCCCTCGCGGAGGCCGGCAAGTTCCGCTGGGACCTGCTCGACCGGCTGTCCTTCGACGTGATTACACTGCCGCCGCTGCGCGCGCGGGCAGGGGACAAGAGCCTGCTGGCGGATCTCTTCGCGCGCCGCATGGCGGTCGAACTGGCGCAGGATTTTCCCGGCTTCGCGCCGTCCGCCATTGCCGCGATCGAAGCGCATGACTGGCCGGGCAATGTGCGCGAGCTGCGCAACTTCGCCGAACGCCTCGCCCACCGCGCGCTGATCACTGCGCCGAACGATCCGGTGCAGTTCGACCCCGCCGCGCTGGACCCGTTTGCCTCGCCCTGGAGGCCGTCGGCGCCTGCGGAAAAACCGCCCATAAACCGTCTGCACGAAGCGCCCGGCTTATGGACGGGTCCGGGCGGTTTTCCGGAAGCGGTTCGCCTCTACGAACTGCGCCTCCTCGACGCCGCCCTCGCCCGCGCGCAGGGCCATCAGGCAAGGGCGGCCGAGGCGCTCGGGCTCACCTATCACCAGCTGCGCGGCCTCCTGAAGAAGCACGGCTATGCGAAGGCGGAGCGCGGCAGTGGCTGACCTGGAATGACGCTTGCTTCACAGGCCGGTTGCCGAGAGGGGGTCGGGGTAAACTTACTTGGGCTGGATTTTGAGCGTATGGACACAGGCGACGCCAAGGCGCGGCTGGACCGGGCGGCGGACCTGTGGCCGCTGTAACGGCAAGCCGGGCTGATCCTGAATGACAGCCGGATCCTTGTGCAGCTCGCGCGGTTTGAGGGGATCGACTTGCGGGCCTTGCCGGGCGCGGATGTCGCGGCGCGACCTGATTGACGGCCCGGCCATCTTCCGCATCTGGTCGCGAGACCGTCGCACATTGTCTTGAAGGTTACAGAATTTCTCCATTCCGGGCCTCCTTTCGGGGTCGCATGCGGGTTTACTTTGGGTCATACTGTATTGCCGACATGCACAGAGGAGACGCTCATGCAGATTCAGATCACCGGCAAACATATGAACCTCGGCGCAGCGATGCGAGACCGCATCGAAGCCGGACTGGAAGCCGCCGTCGCGAAATACTTTACCCGGACCGGCGAGGCGAGCGTGTTCGTCTCCCAGCAAGGCCCCTTCGTCGAAGTCGATTGCAACGTACACCTGCCGTCCGGCATCGTGCTGCAATCGACCGGGCGCGCCGACGATCCGTATGCCGCGCTGGAAGTCAGCCTCGAGAAGATGGAAAAGCGGGTGCGCCGCTACAAGCGCCGCCTGAGGGACCACCACGCCGCCGCGCCACTGCCGCTCCCGGCCCAGGCAGCTTCGGAAATGCTCATCCAGGTCTCGGACACGGATGATTCAGAAGATGCGGGCATTGAGGTGGGCGATGCTCCTCTCACGGTTGCGGAAACGAGCGTCCAGATACGAACGATGACCGTTTCGGAGGCAGTGATGCAGCTCGAATTGCAAGATGTTCCGGCATTGATGTTCCGAAATGCTGGTCATGACGGGTTGAATATGGTCTACTGCCGGCCGGACGGGCACATTGGTTGGGTTGATCCCGCCAACACGCCGCGCTCCTGAGCGTTACGGAAACGTAGAGTCATGCCAACCGATTTGAGTGCCTTGTTGCAGGGCGGGGTGATCATCCCGCTGCACGAAGCGTCGAGCCGCAAGCAGGCGATCCAGGTGCTTTGCGAAGCCTTGAGCGAGGCCACCGGTATTGGCGCGCGCGAGATCGAGGATGCCGTGATGGAACGCGAGCGGCTGGGCTCCACGGGCGTCGGTGAAGGTGTTGCCATTCCGCACGCGCGTCTTGCCGGCCTTGAGCGCCCGGTGGGCGGGTTCATGCGCCTCCTGAAAGGCGTCGAGTTCGAAGCGATTGACGAACGCCCCTGCGATCTTGTGTTCATGCTGCTGGCGCCGGACGGTTCCGGCGCCGAACACCTGCGTGCGCTGGCCCAGGTCAGCCGGGTTTTCCGGCAGCCGCCTGTCCGCGAGGCGCTGCGCAAGGCGAGGACGGTCGAGGACGTGCGCGCGTTGCTCGGCAAGGAATCGGTCCGAGGCTGAACGTCCCCTTCAAGGCCGCAATGAAAAGCCCCGCCATCCCTGGCGGGGTTTTCGTTTTGAGCCAGCGCGCGGGGCTCACCCCCCGGCAGGCGAAGGGGGCGCGAAGCCGCGATTGCGCAGCAAAGGCTCAATGCCGGGGTCCGAGCCGCGGAAGTTGCGGTAGAGTTCGCCCGTCTCGCGCAGGCCGCCGGACTCGTACACCCATTGCTTGAGCTTGGCGGCGAGTTCCGGATTGTAGATGTCGCCAGATTGCTTAAATGCGTCGAAACCATCAGCATCCAGAATTTCAGCCCACAGATAGGAATAATAGCCCGCGCCGTAACCGCCATCGAAGATGTGCGAGAAATAAGTCGTCCGGTAACGCGGCTCGATCACTTCGGGGATCTTGTACTTCTTCAGAACTTCGAGTTCGAAGTCGCGCGCGTCGGTGATTCTGGCGGCCTCCTCGGCGGTCAGCATGTGCCAGTGAAGGTCGATAAGCGAGGCCGCGATGTACTCGGTCGTCTTGAAACCCTGGTTGAAGGTCGCGGCATTGTTCATCTTGTCGATGAGCGCTTGCGGGATCACTTCGCCGGTCTGGTAGTGGCGGGCATATTCGGCGAGCACCTGCGGCTCACCGGCCCAGTGTTCCAGAACTTGGGCCGGGAACTCGACATAGTCCGGGCCGCCATACGTGCCCGAGAAGGACGGGTAGCGGATCTGGGTAAGCAGGCCGTGCAGGCCGTGGCCAAATTCATGGAACAGCGTGTTCACTTCGTCGAAGGACATCAGCGCGGGCTGGCCGTCGGCGGGCGGCACCATGTTCATGTTGTTAGTGATAATCGGCCGGATGGTCTTGCCATCCAGAGCAGACGCTTCGCGGTAAGCGCTCATCCAGGCGCCGCCGCGTTTCGAATCGCGCGAGAACTGGTCCATCATGAACAGGCCGAGATGTTCGCCCGTCTCGTTATCCTTCACGTCGAAGGCTTCCACGCCCGGATGCCAGCCCGCGACCTCGACAGGCTCGAGCGTGATGTTGAACAGCCGCGCGGCCACTTCAAATGCGCCGTCGCGGGTACGGCCCAGTTCGAAGTATGGGCGCAGCTGGCTCTCGTCGAAGGCGTATTTGTCGGCGCGGACTTTCTCCGCATAGTGCCACCAGTCATGGCCTTCGATGGCGAAGCCCGCGAGCTTGTCCATGTCGGATTTTTCTTCGGCGGCGCGCACGAGGCCGGGTTCCAGCACCTTCACCAGGAATTCCAGCGCCGCCTCCGGCGTGCGGGCCATACGGTTCTGAAGCACGTAGTGGGCGTGGCTCTGATAGCCCATCAGCTCGGCGCGCTTGGCGCGCAGCTGCGCGATCTTGATCGCGAGCGTGCCATTGTCGAACTCGCCCGAATCTGCGCGCAGGCGGTAACCGTCAAACAGCTGTTTGCGCAGCTCGCGGTCATTCGCGCTGGTCATGAACCCTTCGTACACGGAGCGGTCGAGGCCCACGACCCACTTGTTTTCGGCGTCCACTTTCAGCGCGTTGCGGAAGTCGTCAGTCAGGCCGCCGAGACGGGAAGGGTCAGTCACTTCTAGTTTGAAGGCCTTCGTTTCGGCGAGCAGGTTCTGGCCGTACTGCGTCGTCAGGCCTGAGAGTTCCTCGTTGATTTTCGCAACTTCGGCCTGAACGTCCGGCGCCAGCGCTGCGCCTGCGCGCACGAAGTTGCGGTGGGTGAGTTCGAGAAGGCGTGCTTCCTGTTCGTCCAGGCCGAGGCGGTCCTTCTGGTCGTACGCCGTCTTCACGCGGGCAAAGAGTTTCGGGTTGAACGTGACTGCGTCGCCTTCGCGGGTCAGCATCGGATAGATCTCGGCTTCGAGCGCCTGGATCTCGTCATTGGTGTCGGTGTTCGACAGGTTGCCGAAGACGTTCATCACCTTGTTCAGCGACTGGTTGGAGCGTTCGAGGGCGAGGATGGTGTTCTCGAAGGTTGGCTCTTCGGTATTGTCCACGATGGCCTGAATATCGGCGCGCGCCTCGAGAATGCCTTTCAGGATGGCCGGCTTGAAATGCTCCGTCTTGATCTCGGCGAAGGGCGGCGCGCCATACGGGCCAGTCCAGTCGGAACGGAAGGGGTTTCCGGCGAGTTCCGCGTCCGTCACCGTGATTTCGGGCAGTTCGATCTGAACAGCGACGGTCTCGGCCGGCGCGCCTGAATCTGCGCCACTGCAGGCGGCCGTTGCAACGAGGACCAGAGCGGCCGCGCCGCCCTTCAGAGCTTCAGTCATCTTCATCACGCTTCCTTCTATGCGGCTTTGTGATGATGTAACGGCTGCGTTGCGCAATGGCCAGAGGCTGCGTCAGCGCGGCAACTTGGAGACCACCCGGTGGTATTCCTCGAGCGTTTCCCCGAAGATCTGGGCGATGGGCTTCACGTCGGTGATACGCCCGGCCACCTGGCCGGTAAGGGCGATGCCGGCTTCAAGGTCGCCGCCGAAATAGACGGCCTGAGTGCCTGCAAATTCGCCGAAGATATTGGGGCTGCCGTCTTTCTCGAGGCGGGTGGTGCGCTCGGTGCGCAGGGCGCGCAGGGCAGGGCCCGGGCCTTGCCGGTTCAGGAACACGGTGTCGGTGGAATCGGCGCTGACGATGGCGTCCTTCCAGTTGGCGTACACCGGGCTTTCGGCGGATGAGAGGATGCGCGTGCCCATCAGCACGCCTTCGGCGCCGAGGGCGAACGCCGCCGCCATCGTGCGCCCGTCCATGATGCCGCCGGCGGCGACCACGGGCACCGAGACCTTCTCGCAGACCTGCGGGATCAGCACCATCGAGGCGACGTCCTTGGGGTTCTTGAACCCGCCGCCTTCGCCGCCCTCGACGATCAGGCCGTCCACTCCGGCCTCGACCGCGCGCAGGGCGCCAGCCAGGGAGGGGACGACATGGAATACGGTCAAGCCCGCATCCTTCAGCGTGCCCGTGTACTTCATCGGGTCGCCGGCCGAGGTCGTGACGAACTTGATGCCCTGGTCGATGATGAAGGAAATGATGTTCGGGTCGCGAACAAACGCCTGGGCGACGTTCACGCCGAAGGGCTTGGTGGTCAGCGTTTTCATCTTCCGGATTTCTTCGCGCACTGCGTCGAGTTCGCCGGAGGACGTCTCGATGATGCCCATGCTCCCGGCGTTCGAGACCGCCGAGGAGAGTTGCGACCGGGCAATCCAGCCCATCGCGGCCTGGATGATCGGTTTCTCGATGCCGAGCATGTCGGTGATGCGGGTTTTCACGGGCGCTGCGGCCATGAGAGGTCTCCTGTAGCGATTTTGATCCCCTACAAGACGCCTATTCCCTTGCGGGAGGCAAGTCTCGAGCCTGATCGACCGACCGCTGATCTGCTCAAGCCCTGTTCAGATGCGGCGTAATCGCTTAATTGCAGGATCAGGTCACGATCCGGGGAGACCAGCTCATGCAGAAGCACTTCAGCGCCATTTTGGCGTCCAGCCTTTTCGCCGTTCTGGCGGCCTGTGGACCGGACGTCGTCTCCGCGCCTGGCGAACCTGCCACGCAAGATGCGCCGGCCTCTCTGGCTGAAGTGCCCGCGGCCGGGGCCTTGGTTGCCGCAGGCGAACCGCAGGCATTGGCGGTTGAGACGACCGAGTATGCCAGCGCCGCGGCGTCTGTCGTGAATGTTGACTTCCTGGAGAACCAGGACGAGGGCGCCGGCGTCAAGCTGTTCGGCACCGCCGGCGGCGATCCGGCAGCAAACGGTCTGTATACTTACATTGCATTCTATATCGGCCCGGGCGGCGACTGGGTCGTTTTTCCCGTTGGCAACTTCATCGACTATCGCATTCTGTCTGACGCGCCGGGCCGCGTTGACCTCGAGATCACCGAAACCACCATCGATGAAGCGACGGCAGAAATGGGCAGCCAAACCCGCCGCGTGATCGTTAACTGGACGGCAGTTATGGACGACGTGCCGCCTGCAAGCGTGACGGTCACACAAGCTCAATAGGGCTGCTCTCTGGCCAGCTCTGGCGGGACCAGGCGGGGTCAGTGCCCGCGTGGAACCGGCGTACCGTGCAAGGCAGCTAAGTGTCGTGCGATGGACCGGGCGGAAGGCAGGAAGGCGCGGCCGTTACTCTCGGAATAAGTCACGCCCTCCCCGCGCGGGCTGCCTTCATGCAGCACGAGAGTGGGCGCGTTGTGGCGCCCATCGCCGAGAAGCGACGTGATCTGGGCGCGGGGATGGTCGATTGCGACATAGACGATGTCCAGTGTCTCCTTGAGGGCCGGGTACCATGAGATCACACCCCAGAGCTCGGCACATTCCGGACAGAATTCGCGCTGGCCATTTGCGGCAAAGCCAGGTGGCAGAAGGAAGAGGGTGTCTTTTGGCATATGGGGGGGCTCCTTTTGAGGCCATTTCCTAGCCTGGCGCGAGTTTGCCGTCATCCCCGTGACATTGCCGCTGGCCGGGTTAGGTTGGCGGCAGGAAACAGGAGGCAGCCATGAGCGCGAGTTACGACATCACCAAGGACAAATGGGAGCGCTTCACTTTTGAGCGGAAAGGGCGTGTGCTGACGGCTTTCATCACCTCGTCGCATCCCGTCAATGGTGTGGACGAGGCAATGCATACCGAGCTGGCGCTGGTGTTCAACTGCCTGCAACGTGACACGCAAAGCGACCTCATCATCCTGTCGGGCAAGGGCCGCGCATTTTGTGCGGGCGGGGATTTTGACTGGTTCGAAGAACAGATCGCCCACCCGGAGCGCTTCCGCGCCATCGGATGGGACGCCAAGCAGATCGTCGTCACCCTGCTGCAGATGGAGAAGCCCATCCTCTGCCGGATGAACGGCGCCGCTGCGGGGCTTGGTGCAACGCTCGCGCTACTATGCGATGTGATCATCGCCGACGAGACGGCGAAGATCGGCGACCCGCATGTGAAGGTCGGCCTCGTCGCGGGCGATGGCGGCGCGCTGATCTGGCCGCAGCTGATCGGTTTCGCCAAGGCCAAGGAACTCCTGATGACAGGCGACCTGCTCGACGCAAAAGAGGCCCAGCGCCTCGGCCTCATTAACTACGCCGTCCCCGCCGCAGAGCTCGACGCGAAAGTGGATGAGATCGCGGGCAAGATCCTAGCCAATCCGAAATGGGCGGTGCGCTGGACGAAGACGACCGCGAACATCCCGCTGCGCGCGCTCGCCGCGCAGCTGATGGACGCCAGCATCGGCTGGGAAAGCGTCTCGAACTACCTCCATGACCGGCGCGAAGCCGTCACCGCCTTCAAGGAAAAACGCGCTCCAAAGCTGACGGGGGAATAGGTCATGTCCAATGGAATGATCCTTGCCGGGCGCTTCCTGCTCGGCCTGTATTTCTTGGTCCCGGGCCTGATGAAATTTGCGGCGCCCGAAATGCATGTCGCCCTGATGGAGGCGCACAACGTATCAATGGCAGAGCCACTGATGTGGATTGCCGCCGGCACGAATGTCGCGGGAGGGCTGGCGCTGATTTTCGGTCGCCACGTCCGGCTGGTTGCGATCGGCTTTGTTGTCTACATTATGCTGGTCAACCTTCTGCTGCACGATTTCTGGAATTCGCATGAAGGCGTTTCCAGCGAGCGGGAGATGCAGAACTTCATCAAGAATCTGGGGATTTTGGCAGGGCTGCTCGTGCTTGCGGGCATGAGTCCGGCGCGCGGCCTGTCGATCAAGGGCTGGTGGCGTTCTGACCGCGCCGCAGCGGGAAGATGAGGGCTGCGCAGCTCAATTACCAAAGTCGATGAGCGCAAGGTTGCGTTGTCTGGAGCCCGGTGGAGAGGTGCAATGCGCCGGGTAGGATTGATTGCGGTTTGCACGCTCCTGGCCTTGATCGCCTGGGCGGCCCTGGTCGGCTTTGGCACGCTTAGCGGGCGGGAACGCCCGACGCTTGCGCCGCAGGGTTTGACGCCGCGCTGGCGCCATACTAAGTGCGTGGCGTGGTGATTTGGCCGGCCGGCTTGCAGCCACGTTAAACAAGTCGCTAAAGGGCCGAGATGCATGTGCTGCCGCCTGGCGGCCTGCCTGTCTCCCCTGTGCGACGCGTTTGAAGCCTGAAGCGGGCCGACGAGGACTGAACGCGATGCCGATCCGGATTCCAGATACGCTGCCTGCCGCGGAAACGCTGAAGCACGAGGGCGTTGCGGTCCTGCGCGAAGCCGACGCCGTGCGCCAGGATATCCGCCCCTTGCAGATCGGCCTTCTGAACCTGATGCCGAACAAGATCCGCACGGAGACGCAGCTGGCGCGCCTGATCGGAGCAACGCCGCTGCAGGTGGAACTCACCCTGGTGCGTGTCGGCGGCCATCAGCCCAAGAACACGCCGCAGGACCACCTCATCAGTTTCTACCAGACCTGGGACGAGATCAGGGATCGCAAGTTCGACGGATTCATCGTCACCGGCGCGCCCGTCGAGCAGATGCCTTTCGAAGAGGTGTCCTACTGGCGGGAGTTGACGCAGATATTCGACTGGACACGGACGAATGTGCATTCGCCCTTCTACATTTGCTGGGGCGCGATGGCCGCGGCCTGGCACTTCCATTCTGTTCCTAAATATCCGCTCGGCTCCAAGGCATTCGGCGTCTTCCGGCACAGGAACCTCGATCCAGCCTCAGCTTATCTGTCCGGTTTCTCGGACGACTTTCAGGTGCCCGTATCGCGCTGGACGGAAGTACGCCGCGGCGATGTCGTCACGCAGCCGGAGCTCCGCCTGCTGATCGATTCTGGAACGGTCGGGCCCTGCCTGATCGAACATGCCGCCTCGCGCAGCCTCTTCATGTTCAACCATATCGAATACGATTCGCTCTCCCTCAAGGAGGAGTTCGAGCGCGACCGGGCGGCGGGCAAGCCGATCCACGTGCCGCACAATTACTTCCCCGGCGATGATCCCTCCACCCAGCCGCAGAACCGCTGGCGCAGCCACGCCCACCTCCTCTTCGGCAACTGGATCAACCAGACCTACCAGACAACACCCTTCGTGCTTGACGAAATCGGACGGTAGGCCAAAACAGCCAGATGAGTACATTTTACGCTTCCGAACCGGGTCACGTGACCGAAATCCGCCGCCAGCTGTCGCGCTGGGTGGCCGACAAGATGCCGCGCGAGAAGCGCCGCGAGTGGGACAAGGCAGCGACCTGGGACCGAAGTCTGTTCCGCGAAATTGCCGAGATGGGCCTCATCGGCCTGACGATCCCGGAAGCCTATGGCGGGCAGGGCGAGGATATCTATGCCGCCGCCGCCGTCATCGATGAACTCTGCCAGGGCGGGTCCAGCATGGCCGGCCCATACATCCACGCGGCCTTCTATGGCGGGCTGAACATTTCCGAGAACGGGTCAGATGAGCAGAAGGAAGAACTGCTGCCGAAGCTCGCGCGCGGTGAGATGTTCCTTTGCTACGGCCTCTCGGAGCCGAATGTCGGCGGGGACCTGCCGAGCGCAGAGACGCGGGTCGAGCGCAAGGGCGGCGAGCTCATCATCAAGGGTGCCAAGCGCTGGTGCACGGGCGCTGACTGGTCCGACTATATCTATTGTCTCTGTCGCTCGGGAGAGCCCGGAGACCGGCATGGAAATCTTACCTTCGTCCTTGTGCCGACGAATGCCAAGGGCGTCACAATGCAGCCCATCGAGCACGCGAACCTGCGCTACACCCATTCGATGGATGTATATCTCGATGACGTGCGCCTGCCGGAAAGCGCCATCGTCGGCGGGCCGGACAAGTGGAACAAGGGCTGGGAAGCGCTCGCGGGCCGCGCGCTCGACGTCGAGAAGATCGAGATTACAGCGGTTGCTTACGGGCTCGCCCGCGCCGCGCTTGACGAGGCCTGGCGCTATGCGGGAGAGCGCGTGCAGTTCGGAAAGCCGATCGGCAAGCATCAGGCGGTCGCGCACAAACTTGTCACGGCACGCACGAAACTCGCGGCCTGCCGCCACATGCTCTACCATGCCGCCTGGCTCGCCAGCGAAGGCAAGCCCTGCTCGGCGGAAACCGCTATGGCGAAACTGTTCGTCGCTGATACCGGTGTCGAGATCGCCCTTGCAAGCCAGCAAGTGATCGGCGCCTATGGTCTCTCGGACGCTTATGACATAGAGCGCAACGTGCGCGACCTGCTGGGCATGCCAATTGTCGGCGGCTCGTCCGACATGCAGAAGAACAACCTAGCGCGGATGTGGCGGCTATGACGGCGATTGAGGTTGAGCGGGAACTTTCTTACGCAGCCTACTTTGACGATCCGCTGAAGCGCCGTCTCGTGCGCGCGGTGGAGCGTTTTTCGGGTCAGCCCAAGATCAACCAGCTCTACGAGCATTACCGCGACCACCTCGCGCACGACGTGCCCTTCTTCGAAGCGGCGATACGGCTGCTGGACCTTGATGTGCAATTCTCGGCCAGCCGTCACGCGGCGATCCCGCGTGACGGCCCGCTGGTGGTCGTCGCAAACCATCCCTTCGGCGTGTTGGACGGGCTGGTCATCAGTTGGCTGATCAGTTTGCGCCGGCCCGATTTCAAGGTGCTGACGAACTCGGTTCTTGACGGTGTCCCCGAGGCGCGCCCCTATCTGCTCCCCGTCAATTTTGGCGGCACACGCGAGGCGGTCGAGGCGAACGTCGCCATGCGCAAGGCAGCGCTCGCGCATGTCAAGGGCGGCGGTTGTATCGTCGTCTTCCCGAGCGGCGGCGTGGCGACAACGCCCCGTCCGTTTGATCCGCTCGCAGTCGATGATGAGTGGAAGCCGTTCACCGCCAAACTCATCACCCAGAGCGGCGCGCACGTGACGCCGATTTTCTTCGATGGCCAGAACTCGCGCCTATTCCAGATCGCGTCGCACCTGTCATTGGAGCTTCGTCTCGCACTCGTCTTCCGCGAAGTGCGCCGCCGCATGGGCAAGACGCTCCGCGTCGAAATCGGCGAGACGCTGACGCCCGACGCGCTCGAGGCAGCCGGCAAGCGCCGCGGCCTTATGGAATTCCTGCGCGAGAAAACTTACGCGCTCGCGCCTGATGGCAAGGGACCGCGCTACCGTGAAGCGGGCGTGCGTTTCCAGGCCAAGAAGCCGAAGATCTTCCGGTGAGCACGCCGGCCAAACTCCGCGCTGCCGCTTTCTCGCTGCCGCTTTCTCGCTGCCGCGCGCGGTAGAGAAGGCGCACTTCGACTGGGCGAGTTTTCGGGTCGATGCGCCAAAGGGCAAGATCTTCTGCACCCTGCCCCCGCATCATGAGTTCTCCAACGTCTTCCTGACGCTCGAGGAACAACCTATGCTGTGCGAGGCCGAGCCCGGAATCTTCTCCCCGGTTCCCAACAAATGGGGCGAGAAGGGCGCGACGTCGATCCGCCTCAAGGCCTGCGATGCGACCACGCTTCGCTCAGCGCTCGTGATGTCCTGGCGTCACGCCGCGCCGCCGAAGCTGCACGGTGAATTGAAACTCTGACCCGCTAATACCCCTTGAACACCGGTGGGCGCTTTTCGACGAAGGCCAAAGATGCGGCCTTGTGATCGTCGGTCATCATCGTGCGCACCATGTGGGCCGCTTCCATGTCCAGCACTTCCGAAAGCGTCGCGCTGGCAGCCAGGTTCAGGTTCTTCTTCATGTAGCCAATCGCGACCGTCGGCAGGCCGGCGAGATAGCGCGCCTTCGCCTTTGCCGCTTCTTGGAACTTGTCCGGCGCCACCGCCTCGTTGACGATGCCGAGCGCGGCGGCCTGCTCGCCCGAGATCACGTCAGCCGTGAAGTAAAGTTCGCGCGCTTTGGCTTCGCCGACCAGTTTGGTGAGGAAGTAGGAACCGCCATAGTCACCGCTGGCGCCGATCTTGGAAAAGGCCGTCGTCAGCTTGGCGGTGGTCGTGCAGATGCGCATATCGCAGGCGAGCGCCAGCGACAGGCCGGCACCGGCAGCCGGGCCCGGCATCACGGCGAGCGTGGGCTTCGCCATCTCATGCAGCCATTTGGCGGTTTCCATGCCCTTGCGAAGGCCGGCGATCCGCTGCTCCATGCTGAACGGGGCCTCGCTCTTTCCGGATGTGCCGGTTGGCGCGGCCACAAAGCCTTTGACATCGCCGCCCGCACAAAACGCCCCGCCAGCGCCGGTCAGCACGACTACGCGCACCTTGGGATCGAGCGCAAGGCGCGCCACCGCGTCGGCGAGCGCGTCGAGCAGTTCGCCGGTGAGCGCATTGCGCGCCTCGGGGCGGTTCATGGTCAGGGTGGCGATGCCATCCTCGAAGGTTTCCAGCAGTTGGTCAGACATGAGCTTCTCCCCGTTCACTGATCTTGTCGGCCCTGAACCTATGCGCCCCGCCGCCGGGCAGCAATGCTGACCTTAGGGGACGGGTCCAGGCGGGCACTTTGAAGCGCTGGCAAAACAGGCTAGGTTACCAACATGGCCGATACGCTCCACACCCCTGATCTCGTCACGTCGCTGCAAGCCTTGCTGCCTGAACTCGCCGCGCGCGTCGCGGAAATGGAGGACGCGCGTCGCCTCCCCGCCGATCTCGCCCAGAAGCTCGCGGCGGCCGGCGTGTTCCGCATGGTGACGCCGAAGCGCTATGGCGGGCACGAATCCACGCCGCGCGAAATCGTTGAGGTCACCGAGGCGCTCGCCGCCGCCAATGCCAGCGCTGGCTGGTGCGCGATGATCGGCGCCACCACCGCGCTGAATGCAGCGTACATGGAGCCGGTCTTTGCGGAAGAGATTTACGCAAACCCGATGATTATCACCGGCGGCGTTTTCGCGCCGATGGGCCGGGCCATTGTCGAGGGCGATCACTACCGCGTCACCGGGCGCTGGCAGTGGGGCTCAGGTTCTGCCAACTGCACCTGGCTCTGCGGCGGCTGCACGATCTGGGAAAACGGCGAAATGAAACGCCTCGCCTCCGGCGCGCCGGACACGCGCATGATGGTCTTCCCGGCCTCGGACGCGGCGCTGCACGACACCTGGCATGTAATGGGCCTGAAGGGCACGGGCTCCGGCGATATCGAAGTGAAGGACCTGCTCGTACCGAAAGGCCGGTCGGTTTCGCTGGTATCGGACAGGCCGAACGAGGCCGGCGCGCTGTTCAAGTTCCCGGCCTTCGGCCTGCTCGCGCTCGGCGTCTGCGGCGTGGCGCTCGGCAATGCCCGCGGCGCGCTGGACGCCTTCCATGACCTTGCCACCGTCAAGAAAAGCCAGGGCTCGGCCAAGACGCTGTCAGAGCGCCAATCCATGCAGGCCGCCTATGCTACCTGCGAAGCCCAATGGCGCGCAGCGCGCGCCTACCTCTTCTCGGAGATCGACCGTGTGTGGGCCATCGCTGAGCAGTCAGACGAAATCCCGATGGAGATCCGCGCGGACCTGCGCCTCGCCTGCACGCACACGACGCGCACTGGAGCGGATATCTGCCGAACGCTCTATGATCTCGGCGGCGGCGCGGCCCTGTTCGAATCCAGCGACCTGCAACGCCGCTTCCGGGATGCCCACGCCATCACGCAGCATATCGTGACCGCGCCTTCGACTTTGGAACTCACGGGCCGCATCCTCTTTGGCCTGCCCACCGATGCGGGCATGGTCTGACCGAATTTTGATCTGCCAGGAGATGCCATGACCGAGATGAAGACGACCGGGGAAACAAAAGAGGCCCGCCGGGATACAGGCGGGCTGGCCGCTGTCTTCACGTTCGACCGCGAGCCTGCTGCCCGGCAGGAAGATGTGCGAGCCGCTGTCACCGCGGGGGCAGGCTTGTCATCGTCCTATTTCATCATGAACGCCGCCGCGACGCTGATTGCAGGCTATGGCCTGCTCGCCGATTCGGTCGCGGTGATCATTGGGGCGATGTTGATTGCCATGCTTTATGGCCCGATCCTGGGGCTCGGTCTTGCCATGGCAGAGGCGAATACGCGCCTCCTGAGCCGCGCCTTCGTGGCAGAGGTGCTTGGCGCGGCCTGGGTGCTGGCCATCGGGTTCGGCCTCGGCCTCCTGCACAAGGATATTGCCATTGGCGAGCAGGTGCTGGCACGGACAGCGCCGAACCTGCTCGACCTGATGATTGCGCTCGTCGGCGGCGCTGCCGGTGCCTACGTGATGACCGCGCCAAGAATATCGAGCGCGGTGGTCGGGGTTGCGATCGCCACCGCGCTTTGCCCGCCTCTTACGGCGTGCGGCATCTTGTTTGCGCATGGCCAGCCCGGGCTCGCGGGCGGTGCTTTCCTGCTCTTCCTGACGAACCTGATTGCCATCGCCGTGGCGGCGATGTTGGTCTTTCTTGCGCGTGGGCATCGCGCGGTTTTCCGCAGCGGCGAGGCAACCGTGTCCTGGACGGCGCGGATCACTGCGCTCGCGCTGCTAGGAGGGCTCGGCGTTTATCTCGCCGGCGCCCTGAACCGGGCTGTCAGCGAGGTCTCAATCCGCGACCGGGCGCAGCAGGCACTCAGCCGCGCGCTGGAGGGCTATCCCGGCGCCCGGGTCATCGAACTTCGCTTCGAGGATGACGCGGAGCAGCGCGCGGCCGCCTTCGCCGTCATCCGTTCGCCTGCATCCTTCTCGCCTGCAGACATTGCCCTTCTGGACGACGCGGTCGACGCGGCTTCAGGCGATGACGTCTTGCTTCACGTTCGTACGGTACGCGTCGAAGAGCTGACGCGCGACGGGCCCGTGCAACAACAGGCCTGGCCCGGCGGGCTCGACTAGGCCGGGCTCACCACGTCTCGTTCCACGGTCTGAGGTCCAGCTCATGTGTCCAGGCGGAGCGGTGCTGGCGGTGCAGCCAGACATAGTTCTTGGCAATCTCGTCCGGGATCAGCAGCCCGTCCCGCGCCCGGCGTTCGTCCGCATCCGGAAGGTTGTCGCGGATGAACTGGCTGTCGATTGCGCCATCCACGACGATGTGTGCCACATGTATTCCGCTCGGGCCGAGCTCTCGCGCCATCGACTGGGCGAGCGCCCGCAGCGCATGCTTGGCCCCGGCAAAGGCGGAGAAGCCGTCCCGGCCGCGAATGCTTGCCGTGGCGCCCGTGAACAGGATGGTCCCACGCCCGCGCGGCTTCATCACGCGCGCCGCTTCCCGCCCGGCGATAAAGCCTGAGAAGGCGGCCATCTCCCAGACCTTCTGATAAACCCGCGCCGTCGTCTCGGTGATGCCGAAGCGGACGTTCGCGCCGATATTGAACACGCAGACTTCCAGCGGGCCGACCTCCGCTTCGATCTGATTGAACAGCGCAGTCGTCGCCTCTTCCTCGCGCGCATCGACACCGAACGCGCGCGCCTTGCCGCCCGCCGCTTCGATGTCTGCGACGAGCTCCCCCAGCAAATCGAGATTGCGCGCCCGCCGGGTCACACAGGCTGTCAGGCCTTCCCGCGCAAAGGCCCTCGCAATCGCGCCGCCGGTCGCATCGCCTGCGCCGATGATCAAGGCTGCCCCGTTTGACATCGCGTCCTCCAGTTTCTTTTCGGAACCCACTCTTGCTTGAGACTTGCGCGACACACAAGGAGCAGGGCTAAACAGGCAGATGGACCGAAGTCTGAACATCGCAATCGCCGGCGCCGGAATTGGCGGCCTCGCCGCGGCCACCCTGCTCGCGCGCGCAGGCCACCGCGTGACCGTGTTTGATCAGTTCGAAGCGGCCCGCCCGGTCGGCTCAGGGCTCATGCTGCAGGAGACCGGCCTTGCCATCCTCGGCGCCCTCGGTCTGCGCGATAAGGCCGAAGCCCTTGGCAGCCCGATCGCCCGGCTCTGGGGCATTTCATCCGATACAGGGCGCGCCGTGCTCGACGTGCGCTACGACGCCCTCCGCCCCGGCCTGCGCGGTATCGGCATCCAGCGGTCAGCTGTGTTTACGATCCTCAATGAGACGGCGCTCGCGTCCGGCGCCGCCTTTGTCTCTTCCGCGCGCATCACGTCGGCAGATCCCGGCACCGGGACACTGACGGGTTCGCACGGCGCCGCGCCAGGCCCGTTTGACATCATTATCGACGCGCTCGGCGTGCGCTCCCCGCTCGCGCCGTCTCCCGCATCGGAGCTTCCCTACGGCGCCCTCTGGGCGACGCTGCCCTGGCCGGACGATGGCCCGTTCAACCCCGAAGCGCTGGAGCAGCGCTATCATGCGGCCCGCCAGATGACCGGCGTGATGCCTTCCGGGCGGTTGCATGCAGGCGACGCGCTGAGCCTCACCTATTTCTGGTCCATCCGGGGCGACGCCTACGACGCCTTCCGCGCGGCGCCGCTGGACCAGTGGAAGGACGCTGCCCGCACCCTCTGGCCGGAGACGGCGATGCTTGTTGATCAGATCACGGACCATAAGCAGCTGACCTTCGCCCGCTACCGCCACCGCACGCATTGGCCCGCCGCCACCGGCCGCCTCATCCATCTCGGCGACAGCTGGCACGCCGCCAGTCCGCAGCTCGGGCAGGGGGCGAACATGGCGCTGCTGGACGCCTATGCGCTCGCCCGCGCGGTCGAGGCGCACAGCCAGCCCGCAGACATCGCTGCCATGTATGTGCGCCAGCGCGCGGCCCATGTGCGTCTTTTCCAGCTGATGACCTGGGCCTTCACGCCGGTCTACCAGTCGGACTCGAACATCCTGCCTTGGCTGCGAGATTGGCTGGCAGCGCCCGTGTCAAAGCTCTGGCCCGCCCCGCCCATCCTCGCTGCATTGGTCAGCGGCGGGCTCGGCGCCCCGCTCAAGAAACTGGGCCTCAGCGCTGGCAGGTAGCGCAATAAAACGTCGAGCGCCCGGACTGCACGATCCGCTTCACCGCCGCGCCGCAGCGTTTGCAGGCCTCGCCCTCGCGTGCGTACACATCGAACCGGTGCTGGAAGTAACCGAGGCCCCCATCCGTCCCCGCAAAGTCCGAAATGGAAGACCCGCCCGCCGCAATCGCCTCGGCGATCACCGCGTTGATCGCCGGTGCCAGCCGAGAGGCGCGCACGCCCGGCACGCTGCGCGACAACCGCTTCGGCGAGATGCCCGCCCGGTAAAGCGCTTCGCACACATAGATATTGCCCAGCCCCGAAATGATCGACTGATCGAGCAGCGCCGCCTTGATCGGCGCCGCCTTGCCCGCCAGCGCCTCATCCAGATAGGCCGCCGAAAACCCGTTCGACATCGGCTCCGGCCCCATCGCCTTTAACCTTGGGTAGGCCTCAAAACTTGCGGCTGGCCAGAGTTCCATGAAGCCGAACCGGCGGGGGTCGTTATAGGTGACGGTCTCGCCGCCCTCCATATGGAAGATGACATGGTCGTGCGCGGTGAGCACGCCCGTGTCATGCACGAACGCCCCCTGCATCGCCCCGGAAATCGTGAACCGCCCGGACATGCCGAGATGCATCACCAGAACTTCGCCCGTGGAGAGATGCGCCGCGAGGAATTTCGCCTGCCGCGCGAGCCGGTCGATCCGGGCGTTTGCGAGCCGCTCGCCAAACCGCTCGGGCAGGGGAAAGCGCAGGTCCGCCCGCCGCTGCTCCAGCCGCAGGATCCGCCGGCCTTCCATCACGGGGGCCAGTCCGCGGCGAACTGTCTCGACTTCAGGTAATTCAGGCATCCTTATCGCATATACGCTAAGCGACACGAGATAGGTAAGGTGGTTCAGCATGGCTGAAACAGACGGCACAGAGCGCAAGGTCTCCTTCGGGTTCGAGGAGGTGACGGAGTCCGAGAAGGTCGCCCGGGTAAAGGGGGTTTTCCGCTCGGTCGCCTCGCGCTACGACCTGATGAACGATTTCATGAGCGCCGGCGTCCACCGCCTTTGGAAACACGACGCCATGAACAAGGTGAACCCGCAGCCCGGCGAGCGCCATCTCGACGTCGCGGGCGGCACCGGCGAACTCGCCCGCGCCTTCCTTGAGCTTGCCGACAAGTCAGGCGCCCGCCGCGGCGACACACGCCCCGCCACCGCCATCGTCTGCGATATCAACGACGCGATGCTCGAAGCTGGCAAAGCGCGCGCCGACAATGCGAAATGGGAAGGCCGCCTCGACTGGGTCTGCGCCGATGGCCAGAAATTGCCCTATCCGGACAAGAGTTTTGACGCGGTCACCGTCTCCTTTGGCATCCGCAACTTTGCCGACCGGGCGGCGGGCCTGCGCGAATTCCGCCGGGTCCTGAAAACCGGCGGCCGGCTTGCCGTGCTGGAGTTCAGCCAGATGACAGCGCCGATCCTGCAGGAAGCCTACGACACCTACAGCTACGCCGTGATCCCGCGCCTCGGAGAACTGATCGCCGGTGACCGCGCGAGCTATCAATATCTCGTCGAGTCGATCCGCAGGTTCCCGGAACAATCCGTGTTCAGGGCCGAGATCGAAGGCGCCGGTTTCCGGCAGGTGTCTGTCACCAACTATTCCGGCGGCATCGCCGCGCTGCACTTTGGCTGGGCGGCGTGATCATGGACCGCTCAGTTCCCGTCGATCTTGACGCCGTCTTCGCCGACCGAGATCTCGACCTTGTCCGGCCCGCCATCGCCTTCGGTGAAGTAATAGACCCCGAAGGCCACTGCGCCGGCCACCAGCACGCCGACGACCAGGTACAGGAAATTATTGGATGAGGGGGAATCGGACATAATGAAGCTCGCTCTCTGCAATTTGGTTTCTACTGGTCAACGCGCAGGTCTCCGGCTTGGTTCCGCGTCCTTGGGAAATACCTAGATGAGCGCGCTCGGTGACTACTGGCGCCTGATGCGCGCGGGCACGGCGCTCGCCCGCCATGACGTCGTGCTGCCCGGCGCCTACCAGACCCGGCTGCCGATTCCCGCCCGGATGGCCGGCAGCGTCCTGCGCCTGTTCGGCGGCGCCAGGGGCCGCCCCGGCCAACGCCTCGCCGCGGCCCTCGAAGGCCTCGGCCCCGCCTACATCAAGCTCGGGCAGTTCCTCGCCACCCGGCCGGATGTTTTCGGTTCCGAAGTCGCAGGCGACCTTGGGCGCCTCAAGGACAAGCTGGCGCCCTTCTCGATGAAGCTCGCCCGCGCTGCGCTTGCGGCCGAGTTCACTGAGGCCGAAGCGATCCGCCTTTTCCCGGGCCTCTCGGAGCCGGTCGCCGCCGCCTCCCTCGCGCAGGTCCACAAGATGTCCCTGCCGGACGGGGACCGCGCCGTAAAAATCCTCCGTCCCGGAATCGAACGCCAGCTTAGCCTCGAGCTTTCCGCCATGCGCCGCGCCGCGCGCACCATCGAAGGCATCTCCAGCGAAAGCCGCCGCCTGCGGCCCATCGCCTTCACCGACACGATCTCAAGCTTCATGCTGCGCGAACTCGACCTTCGTCTCGAAGCCGGCGGCGCCGACGAGATGCGCGCCATCAACGCGAAGACGGGTTTCTTCGAAATCCCGAAAGTCGACTGGGAGCGCACGGGCAGACGTGTACTGACGATCTCCTGGATCAACGGCACGCCTCTGACAGCGCCCGGCGTGCTGGGCCGTCCAGGCCTCGACCGCGTGCGGCTTGCCAACGACATCACGCAGGGCTTTCTCTCCAGCGCCATCGAACACGGCGTCTTCCATGCCGACATGCACGAAGGCAACGCGATCCTGACGCCGGAAGGCCGCATCGCGCTCGTCGATTTCGGCATTATCGGCCGCATCGGCCCGATGGAGCGCCGCTTTCTCGCCGAAATCCTCTGGGGCTTCCTGAAGCGCGACTACATCCGCATCGCCGAAGTCCATTTCGAAGCGGGTTATGTTCCGCCCACCCAGTCGGTCGGCGATTTCGCTCAGGCCCTGCGCTCCATCGGCGAGCCGCTCTTTGGTCGCCCGGCCGAAGAAGTCTCCATGGGCCGGGTGCTGCTGCAGCTGTTCGATTATACTCACACGTTCGGCATGGCCCTGCGCCCCGAACTCGTCCTCCTCCAGAAAACGATGGTGCAGGTTGAAGGCGTCGCCCGCGCCATCGATCCCAAGCACAATATCTGGAACGCGTCCGAGCCTGTCATCGAAGCCTGGATGCGCCGCAATTTCGGCCCCGAAGGCGCCGCCCGGATGATCTCTGAAAACGTCCGCGCCGTGACGAACCGCCTGAAGCGCCTGCCCGAGGTCATGGACCGGTTCGAGAAAAGCCTTGAGGCCGAGCCTGCGCTGCCGCCCGCCGCCAAAGCGCCGTTCGCGCCCTGGTGGGGCTGGTTCGGCCTGATTGGCGTGCTGGGCGTTGCGGCCGCCTGGGCGGCCCGGAGCTTCTAGGCTGCGCCGTCAGCCGAGGCTTACCGGACCGGAACGTTCTCCTCCGAAGGCAGAGCAGCTTCGGCCGGGACCGGCTCAGGCCGCGGCTCGATCGCAAGGTCGCCCGGAACCGCGCCGAAATGCGACGGCAGCAAGCGAATTTCTCGCGGGACTGGTTCCAGCCAGTCCTGACACTCCCGTCTCTGGAGTAAAGGGTTAAGGCGGGTCCCCACCTGCGTTAACGTCTCCTCAATCGCCGTTGCGAGGAGCCCGCACCATGACCCGTTTCCTGATCGCCGTAGCTGCCTTTGGCTGCCTGTCCGCCCCTGCCTTTGCGGATGTCTGCTCTGCGGCCACCGAGGCGGCCACGCGCGCGGCGCTTGCGTCGGCCGAGGCCTCCGGCCGGCGCACCTCGACCGTCCGCGTCGCCTGCGGCGGCGAGAAACAAACCCTTGTCCTGCACCGCATCGACGGCGCCTCCGGCAGCTCGGTCTCGGTGCGCGAAGTGAAGAAGCCCGAAGGCGCCAAGATGATGTCCGCGAGCTCCAAGGGCGATTTCAGCTCATCGTCCGCCTCCCGCGTCATCCGCGTGAAAGACTGAAGCCGCGGGCGAGCGCTGCCTCAATTGCTGCCAAAAGCTTGATGCCGGCTGCTTAATCCCAAGGATTTGATGGGACCATCGCAAGGTTTTTGCGATAGGAAAGCCGATGAAACCTGACCGGCCCGCCTGAATGAACCCACCGCGCATCCTCCTGATCATCGGCGGCGGCATTGCCGCCTATAAAAGCCTTGAGCTGATCCGCGAGCTCGGCCGGCGCGGCATTGCTTCGCGCGCGGTCCTCACCAAGGCCGGCGCCGAGTTCGTCACGCCCTTGTCCGTCTCTGCCCTCTCGGGCGAGAAGGTGTTCACCGAACTCTTCGACCTGACGGACGAGACCGAGATGGGCCATATCGAGCTGTCGCGCTCGGCCGATCTCGTCGTCGTCTGCCCCGCCACCGCTGACCTGATGGCAAAAGCCGCCGCCGGCCTCGCCAACGATCTCGCCTCCACCGCCTTGCTCGCCACTGACAAGCCTGTGCTGATGGTGCCCGCCATGAATGTGCGGATGTGGGAACACGCTGCCACCAAGCGCAGCGTCGCCCGCCTGCGCGCTGACGGCGTGCGCGTTGTCGAGCCGGATGTCGGCCCCATGGCCTGCGGGGAGTTCGGCCCCGGACGCCTGCCGGATGTGCTCGCCATCGTCCGCGAAGTGGAAGCCGCCCTCGCCCCGCCGTCGAAGCGCCTTGAAGGCCTCCACGCTCTCGTTACCGCCGGCCCGACGCGTGAGCCGCTCGATCCCGTGCGCTACATTTCCAATCACTCGTCCGGCAAGCAGGGCTACGCCATCGCGTCCGCCCTCGCTGCCGAAGGCGCCCGCGTCACGCTCGTCTCGGGCCCCGTCGCGCTCAAGGCGCCGGACGGCGTCACATTCGTCCCGGTCGAAACCGCACGCGACATGCTGAAAGCCTGCGAGGATGCACTGCCCGCAGACGTGTTCGTCTCCGTCGCCGCGGTTGCCGACTGGCGCCCGGTGAAGGCTGCGCCGAAAAAGCTGAAGCTGAAAGGCACCGGCGAAGCGCCCGCCATCCAGCTCACCGAAAACCCGGATATCCTGCGCACCCTCAGCAGCAAGCGAAAGGGCCGCCCCCGCCTCGTCATCGGCTTCGCCGCCGAAACGCACGACGTCGAACAGCTCGCCGCTGAGAAACGCGGCCGCAAGGGCTGCGACTGGATCGTCGCCAATGATGTCTCCGGTGACGTGATGGGCGGCAGCGAAAACGAGATCTACCTGATCACCCCCGAAGGCGCCGAACACTGGCCGCGTCTCGGCAAGGATGAAGTCTCCCGCCGCCTCGCCGTCCGCGTCGCCGACGCCCTCACAGGCCCCGCCCCGCGCCTCAGCCTCGCGGCGGAGTAAGGGCCCCGGCTCAGCTTTCCTTGTCAGGTCCAAGCCCCGCCAGCCGTCGCGGAAGGTCTGCGCGGGCATGCAGGAAATCGAGAATCACGACTTGCGTGTCATCCGCGATGAACACGACGAAGTGCTGCCCCGCGCGCGCGAAACGCAAGGACTCGGGCAGGCTTGGATCAATCAAGCGGCGGCAATCGTAGGACTGCGCCAAGCCATCAGCGATCTCCCGGCAACACGCGATGAGGTCTCCTTCATAAGCCGCCGCCTGTCGCGGGCCAAACGTCTGAACCGTCCAGATCGCAATGTCCGTCAGCGCCGCCTCGGCGTGCCGCGTCAGGCGCCAGGGCCTCGCCATCAGGTTTGCGCGCGCGCTTTCGCAAACGCCCGGCGGATGGCCTCTTCGCCGCTACCGTCAGCCAGATCGCCGCGGCGCGCTTGCTCAAGACTCAAGGTAAGCCGTGTGCGGAGGAGTTCCGTCTCGTCCTCCTCGCGTTCCAGCAGCCGAAGTCCGGCCCGCAGCGCTTCAGACGCGTTCTGATACCGTCCGGATGCGACCAGCCGGTCGATCATCGCGGATTGGGCCTGCGTCAGGACAACATTGCGAGTAGCCATGGCGACCTCCATCGATCGATTGGCAATATATGCCAATGGCCGGAAGGATCAAGCCTTCGGCCAGAGCGTCCCGCCTCCCGCTTGACTCTCCCCCAGAGTCTCCGCACCCGGAGGCGATGAGCACCGTCACTGTCCGGGTTCGCCCGCTGCCGCATTTCGAGGGCCTTGAGTTGCCCGCTTACGAGACCTCCGGCTCGGCCGGCATGGACGTGCGCGCGGCCGTGCCCGAAGGCGAGCCCGTCACGCTGAAGCCCGGCGAGCGCGCAATGGTGCCGACAGGCTTGTCAGTTGCCATCCCCGAAGGATACGAGATCCAGGTCCGCCCGCGCTCTGGCCTTGCCGCCAAGCACGGCCTCACCTGTCTCAACACGCCGGGCACCATCGACTCCGACTACCGCGGCGAGATCAAGGTCATCCTGATCAATCTCGGCGCCGAAGCATTCGTCATCCAGCGCGGCGAACGCATCGCCCAGCTCGTCCTTGCCCCCGTCACCCGCCTCGCGTGGAGCGAAGTGGACGCGCTCGACGAAACCGCCCGCGGCGCCGGCGGATTTGGCTCCACGGGGCGCTGATCCAATTTAATGGGCGAGGGCCCTTGCGCGGCCCCCAAGCTTACCCACATTGATATTCGATAAGAGTGGGAGGTGACGATGAGTGCCCTGTGGCCGGTCTTTGCAATCATCCTGTTCGTCTGGGTGCTCACGCGCGGCCAGCGCCGCCGTAATCTGCGACGCTATGAGCCCGATCCCCGTGATGACGAGATCGCCCGTCTCAAGGACCGCGTCGGCGCGCTCGAGGAAATCATCACCGGCGACGACTGGCGCCTGCGCCGCGATTTTGACGGGCTCTGACGCCCACTTCCCACCACCGCCCCGTTGGGGCATGTTTCTGAAGACTTGGAGGAAGACAGAAATGGGTCCGTTCGAAATGGTGGTGCTCATCGTCGCGATCAGCGTCGGGGCAGGGGTCTATCAGACCTACCTCAAAACCCGTGCGAATTCCGCCGCCGATCAAACCACGCAGACCGATGTCTCCGAGATGCGCGACGAAATCGGCAAGTTGAAGGAGCGCGTGCGCGTGCTGGAGGCGATCGTCACCGACAAGGATCGCACGCTCGCCGAAGAAATCCGCAAGCTCGCCTGAGCCCGCGCCCCAACACTTGTCTGACAAGACCTTAACCACGCCGCCTGATTTTCTGCGCGGCCTTTTGCCGGATACTCAGCTTCCTGCGCTAGGTTGACCCCAGACAGGGAGACCCCGGCATGACGACCTTCGGCAACAGACAAAGCGCCCCCGGCGTTCATGGCGCAAAGCCCACTTTCGGCAAGAAGACGTCGCAGGCGCCGGCCCCGCGCGCCATGCCAGCCGCCAAGTCCGGTCTGTCGTCCGGTTCTCTCGCCTTCCTCCAGGCCGATCACAATCGCGCCCCGGCAGCGGCGCCGGCCCCTGCAAGCCGCCAGATCCCTGGCGCCGCCGCACCCGCCGCTCAGACCGCCTCCCAGACCGCCGGCCACACCGCCGGCAAGCCCGTCTGGGGCCGGCGCGTGATTGCCGCCCTGATTGATGTCGCCGTCCTCATCGTGCCGCTGGTCTTGATCATCGGCGTGTTGGGCCCCCAGCCGCAGACCACCGATGCGCAGTTTGCGCGTCAAGTTGGCGTCTTCGTGTGCCTCTCACTGGGCAGTCTCGCCTATGCGATCGGTATGGAATCCTCGTCCCGGCAGGCGACGCTCGGCAAGTTGGCCGTCGGCGCAATCGTCACCGACAAGACCGGCGGCAAGCCGACGCTTGGCGCGATCATCATGCGAAACACGCTCGGCAAGCTCGTGTCGGGTCTGACGCCGTTCTACATCAGTTACCTGATGGGCCTTGCCCGCAAGGACCGGCGCTGCTTGCATGACCTCATGGCGGGCACCATGGTCTGCGCCAAAAGCAAGACGTCGTTCTCTTACGACCAGACCTTCGCCTAGAGCAACGCGCCTTCATCCTTGCGGAACTTCGCGAGCAGGTAGTTCGGCGTATCCTCGATCGTGTCGAGCGCGCCAAAGGCAAAGGCCTCACGGTCGAGCACCAGGTCGCGCGGGCGAAGCGGGCGCGAGATTTCGAGGCCTTCCAGCGTCCGCGCGCGGGAGAACGCCACATAGGCTTGTCCGTGGGCGAACATTCCGGAATCAAAATCGATGAACACGTTGTCGAGCGTCAGGCCCTGCGCTTTGTGGATCGTGACCGCATAGGCTAGGCGCAGCGGCACCTGCTTGAACGTACCCACCACTTCGCGCTTCACCTTCTTTGAATCCATTTCGAAATCGTAGCGGTACTTCTCCCACGCCGCCGCCTCGATCTCGTACACACGGCCTGCGATCTTCACGATCACGCTTTTCGCGCCGAACCCTTCGACATGCCCCAGCGTGCCGTTCACCCAGCGCCCTTCCGGGTCGTTGCGGATCAGCATCACGCGCGCGCCCACCTTCAGTTCAAGGTCGGACTCGGTCGGGAAACTCTTCTCATCGAACTGGCCCTGCACATCCGCCGGAAACACTTTCCGTTCGCCCTTCAGCTCCGCCAGCCGCGTCTGGTTGATGCGGAACGCGTTCGCATTGTTCGGGGTGAGCACGACATGCGTTTCTGACGCCTCGGACGCCGTGCGCGTCGAGACGACCCGCGCGAGCGTTGCCTCGTCCGAAGGCGTCACGCGGCCGGACCGCAGCGCGCCGAGCAGCGCCAGGAAGCGCGGGTCTTCCTGCCGGAACACATGCTTCAGCGCCAGCAGGGAGAACTCGGCATCCTTGAACGCCGGCGCATTGAAGAAATAGTTCCCGCCAAACCGCTCCAGCAGGATCGGGCTCTCCTGGTTCGACACCACGGGTGGCAGTTGGTGCAGGTCGCCGGACAGTATCATCCGTACGCCGCCGAATGGCCGCTTCGATCCCCGGTTCAGCTTCAGGCTGGCGTCAATTGCGTCCAGCATGTCGGAGCGCACCATCGAGATCTCGTCGATCACCACCGTATCCACTGCCCGCACCACCCGCGCGTTGGGCAGGCGCCGCACATCCTGCGCCTCGATCAGGCGCGGCGGCAGCTTGAAGAAGGAATGGATCGTCTGCCCGCCGGCATTCATCGCCGCGACGCCCGTCGGCGCAACAATGACCGCTTTGTCGCCCGCTTCGCTCAGGAACTTGCGGAGCAGGGTCGTTTTGCCGGTGCCGGCTCGCCCGGTCAGGAACAGATTGCCCTGCGCGCCTGCCCCGCGCGCCACCCATTCGGCGGGCGCCGCATAAATGCTTTCAGGCGTCGGGGGCATCTTGCGGGGCAAGCTCAGGGGCTGACGAGACGCATCTGGCGCGCCTTGCTTGCGGCGGTAGTGCTCGCCACCACTTGCCAGCCCAGCGCCTCATAGGCCCGCCGCGCGCCGATGTTCTCCTCGTCCACATCGAGGCTCAGCGCGCCGGTTGCCGACTGGCGCGCCACTTCGAGCAGCCCGCGCGCGACACCGCAGAACCGCCAATCCGGGTCCACGAACAAGTGGTCGATATAATCCTGGACGCTCTGGATCGTCAGGAAGCCGATCACGCCGGCTTCGGGCTCTGCCGCCACCCAGGCATTCGGCGGGGTCAGGGCCCGCCGCAGGATCAGGTATTGCCCGCGATTGCGCGCTCGCCACGGCATGTCCGTCAGGCAGTCCCTGAAGACCGCAAGGCACGCGCCCGCATCCGTCGCAACGAACGGCCTGATGCTCCACCCGGCTCCGGCATGCCTGTACATGTTGCGCAGATTAAAGGGGCCCGCGCGCCGCGTCCAGCCGGAACCGGCGCCTACATTTGCATCGTCCAGCCTTCGACGCCCATCGCCGCCTGACGCACCGCTTCCGACAGTGTCGGGTGCGCATGACTGGTGCGCGCGATGTCTTCGGACGCTGCCCCGAACTCCATCGCCACGCAGATCTCGGCGATGATCTCGCCGACACCAACGCCGATCATGTGCGCGCCGAGGATCCTGTCGCTGCCCTTCTCGGCGAGGATCTTCACGAAACCCGCGGTCTCGTGGTTCGTCCGTGCACGGGAGTTTGCCATGAAGGGGAACTTACCCTTCACATACTCGACGCCCGCCGCTTTCAGCTCTTCCTCGTTCTTACCGACCCAGGCGATTTCCGGGTTCGTGTACACGACGCTTGGCACCAGGTTGTAATCGACATGGCCCGCCTTGCCGGCGATGAGCTCCGCTACCGCCGTGCCGTCATCCTCTGCCTTGTGCGCCAGCATCGGCCCGTGGATACAGTCGCCCACCGCCCAGACGCCGTCCGCCACCTTGAAGTGGCCATCGATGACATCCACCACGCCGCGCTTGTCGGTCGTTCCGCCCACCGTCTCGAGGCCAAGGCCCTCCGTGTACGGTTTGCGTCCGATCGCCACGATCACGACATCCGCGTCCAGCGCGTCGGACGCGCCGCCCTTGGCCGGCTCGATGTTCACTTTCAGCTTGGTCTTCGTCTTCTCGATGCCGGTCACTTTCGTGCCGAGCCGGAAGGCGAGGCCCTGCTTCTTGAAGGTCCGCTCGGCCTCTTTCGCGACTTCCGCATCCGCCGGCGGCAGGATGCGCTCGAGATACTCGACCACAGTCACTTCCGAGCCGAGCCGCGCCCAGACCGATCCCATCTCGAGGCCGATCACGCCGGCGCCGATCAGCACCAGCTTCTTCGGCACGGCCTTCAGACTCAGCGCCCCGGTGTTCGAGACGACGCGCTCCTCGTCGATCTCGATGCCGGGCAGGGTGGCCGGCTCCGAGCCCGTCGCGATCACGATGTTCTTTGTCTCCAGCACCTGGGTGCCGCCAGCCGCCAGCGCGACTTCGACGCGTCCCTTGCCAAGGATTTTGCCGCGCCCTTTGACATACTCGACCTTGTTCTTCTTGAAGAGGAACTCGATGCCCTTCGTCAGCCCGTCCACCGCGTCCGATTTCTGCGCCATCATCTGGGTGAGGTCGAGTTCCAGCTTGCCGACCTTGATACCCAGCCCCGCAAAGTCCGTCTTCGCGGCCGCGTAGAGGCCGGAAGCGTGCAGCAGCGCCTTGGACGGAATGCAGCCGACGTTCAGGCAGGTGCCGCCGAGCGTGCCGCGCATCTCGACACAGGCGACTTTCAGGCCCAGCTGCCCGGCGCGGATCGCGCAATTGTAGCCGCCGGGGCCGCCGCCGATGATGACGACGTCATAAATCTCTGACATAGGAATGCATTCCTTTTGCCGGGCGGGCGCCCGGAGGGCCGGTTGGTATGCGGCGCATCCCTAGAGATTCCGGCCTCGAAATCAATCCGCTGAAAACGGAATTGAGACCTAGCCGCGCTTCACAAATGCGAGCGCCCCGGCCAGCGCGACCATCGCGCTGCCAGAGACGACTTCATCCATCCACAGGCTCGAATCGGTCCCCATCGCGGCCATCGCGCCGGGCAGGGCCGCAAACAGGATCGCGCCGGTCACGCCAAACCAGGCGCCGCTCTTGATGTTCAGCGCCGCGAGCAGGCCGCCGAGCACCGCAAGTCCTGCCGCGAGGATGCGCCACAGGCTTGTCGGGGGCTGCAGCAGCGCATCATCCAGCGGGCTACCCCGGCTGACGATCAACAACACGGCAGACACGCCCTGCCAGAGCAGCCAGAGTGCAATCAGGGCGAGCGCGGCGCCGGCCAGTCGTCGGATCATGTGTGTGTCCTCCCCAAACATCGTTCGATGGAGAGGCTAGGCCGAAGCGGGGCGCCCCGCAACTGGATCGGCAATTGCGGCGGCGATCAGGCCGCTTCGTCTTCTTCGTCTTCGTCCCACTCGCCGCGGCGGCGGGCGAGGGCAGCGGCCTTGGCGGCCTGCTTGCGGCGCGCCTGCGCAATGAACATGGCGCGCTGTCGCTGCACCATGATGTCCGGTACGAAAACCGGTGGGTGTTTCTTTTTCACCTTCGCAGGCTTTTCCATCACCGGCGACAGCGGCGGCGCCATCGCCTGCGCCTGTTGGGCCACGGCCGCGGCGGCCACTTCCGGGCGCCGCATCGTCTCAGGCGTGACGTCCGCGTCAATGAATTCCGGCGGCTGCTTGCGCAGTTCCCAGACCGCGACCAGCAGCAGCAGCGCGCCCGCCATCAGGCCTGCCATTGCGCCTTCGCCCGCGCCCGGGTCCTGCCACCAGAGCGGATCGAAATGCACAAGGAAAACCGAAGGGATCGAGAAGGCCAGCGCAAACAGGTACCAGCCCACCGCGCCGCCCTTCCGGGCGGCCAACGTCGCGCCGGAGGCGTAGTACCCAAGCGCCGCAAACAGGTAGGCCGCCCCGTGCGCAATGCCGAGTTCGCGCCAGTTCACGCCGCTCATCCCGTTGGCCACGTCGTCGGTCACGATCCAGCCCATCACCATCACGATCGAAGGCCAGCGCACGGCCGTCAGCGCCCCGAATGCAAAGGCGATGGCATAGACCGTGAGCAGGACGGCAATCAGGCGGCGCGGCATACCGAACGCGTAGCACGCGCGTGGTAAGTGCCCGCTGAAACAGGTCGATGAAATTTCATAGAGTCAGCGAACGGGCGCAAAGACCAGCACGCTCAGCGTCAGGTGAGCCGCTACCTGAAGGGCAAACGTCATCACCAGCCCTTCCAGCGCGGACCTCAGATGCCAGGCGAGAAAGGTCAGCGCGTAGATGAAATACGGCCAGGTAAAGATCAGCCCGCCCTGCAGGTCCGTCAGCCAGGTGAAGAGGCCCCCGAACACCAGCGCCGCAGCGCCGGCCACATGCCAATAGGTCGGCAAGACCCGCCGCAGGCCCTCCAGCACGCCCCAAAGCAAAAGGCTCGAAACCGCGGGCCAGATGAGAACGAAAGCCACAACCGGCGGCGCCTGTGCCGGCTGCGGTACGCCGCCTCCCGAGGCCGCCACCTGTACCTGCGGCGCTGAGAAGACCGATACGGCAATCATTCCGATCAGCGCCGTGCCCAGCACAAGCGCCGCATAGGCCTGCACCAGGTACAGCGCTTTGGGTCCGTCATTGCGGGTCATGAAGGCCAGCCAGTTTGTCAGCGCACACTCCCTCTCTTTGCGTCCGGGCGAGCCGCCTGCTAGTTGAGCCCAAAGCATATCTTCAGGAAGGATAAAGCATGGGCCGCGTTTCAGGCAAAATGGCACTCATCACTGGCGGCGCGCAGGGCCTCGGCGAAGCGATCGGGCGGATGCTCGCCAAAGAGGGCGCGAAAGTCACCCTGACCGACGTCAACGGCGCCGGCGCCGAGAAGGTCGCCGCCTCGATCAACGCCGCTCACGGGGCAGGGACGGCCTTTGCCTTCCAGCAGGACGTGACGGACGAGGCCCGCTGGCAGGAAGTCGCCCAGGCCGCGCATGATGCGATGGGCGGGCTCAACGTGCTGGTCAACAATGCCGGCATCGGCTCGCTCGGCTCGGTCGAGGACGAGAGCTACGAGATGTTCCGGAAGGTTCAGGCCGTGGACGTCGATTCCATCTTCCTCGGCTGCAAGTATTGCATCCCGCTGATGCGCGCGCACGGCCTCGGCTCGATCATTAACATCTCCTCCATCGCCGGCATCATCGCGAGTGGCAACTACGTTTCCTACAACACTGCGAAAGCCGCGGTGCGGCATCTTTCCAAATCGGTCGCGCTGCACTGCGCCAAGACCGGCGGGCAGATCCGCTCAAACTCCGTACACCCCGTTTTCATCAACACGCCGATCCTCGACCGCACCAAGGAAATGTTCGGCGAAGCCAAAGCGCTCGAGAAACTCGGCCGCCAGATTCCGCTCGGCAAGGTCGGCGAGCCTGACGACATCGCCTACGCCGTCCTCTATCTCGCCTCAGACGAATCCAAACTCGTCACAGGCGCCGAACTGAAAGTCGATGGCGGCATCAGCGCGATGTAGCGCTTTGGTCTCGCGCTCCGGCGATGACCCCCTCAGAGCGCCTTCGCCGCTCTGAGGGAAAAAGGGCATTATACCAGAGCCTATCCGTGCGCGCTTTCGAGCTGGTCGTACGGGACGCCCTGCAGTAGCGGCATGAGTTCACTGCCGCCTTTCCAGATCATTTCCGCGGCCACGTAGAGGATGATCGCGAGGCCCACATAGGCAATCCAGCGATACTTGTTCAGCAGCCGCGCGATGAACGACGCCGCAAGGCCCATCAGCGCGATCGACAGGACGAGGCCAAAGATCAGCACTTCCGGATGGTCATGCGCAGCGCCGGCAACCGCCAGCACGTTGTCGAGCGACATCGATACGTCCGCAATCACGATCTGCCACGCCGCCTGAGACAGCGTCTTGGTTGGCGCGGCTGTCGCCAGATGACCATCGTGGTTGAGGTCCTGGCCAGTCGCGACTTCGAGTTCTTCCTGTTCACCGTGAGGCCCGGCGCGAAGCTCCTGCCACATCTTCCAGCAGACCCAGAGCAACAGCAGTCCGCCGACGAGCAGCAGGCCGATGATCTGGAGCAGTTGCGTCGTCAGCAGCGCGAAGATGATCCGCAGAACAGTCGCCGCCAGGATGCCGATCAGGATCGCCCGGCCGCGCTGTTCCTTCGGCAGGCCGGCCGCCGCAAGGCCGATGACGATGGCATTGTCGCCTGCCAGCACGAGGTCGATCATGATGACCTGGCCGAGGGCCGTCAGGGCTTCCGGCGTGAAGAAAGACTCAAGCATGGGCAGGTTGGCTCCGGGATTTCGCTTCTACATACCGGGTTTGGGCCGGGCGCCAAGCCTTACTCTGCCGCCACGACCTTCCGGCCAATGACAAACCAGGCATAGACCGCAAGCCCCCCGACAAGCGCCGCCGAGGCGATCAGGGGCAGGGCATGGTCGATCTGGTAAAGCCCGGCCCCGATCAGCGGGCCGAAGATGAACCCGGCGGGCGGCGCCGCCGACATCAAGGCCGCCGCCGAGCCCTGTTCTTCGCGGGTTACCGCGAGGCTGCCGAGCGCGTTGGCCGACGGGATCGCCAGGGCCGATCCGGTGCCGACAACCAGGAAACTGAGGCAAAGGATGGGGAAGGCGTGGAACGCATCCGCCGCGAGGTAGCCGAGACAAACCATCGCCAGGCCAATCGGCAAAAGCCGGCGCGGATCGGGCTTCATGCGCGAGATATAACCGAACTGAACCGCAATGGTCGCGACCGCCATGCAGGCGAAGGCGATGCCGGTGTAAAGCACGGCGGCCTGTGCGCCATTGCCGCCCTCGGTTTCGGAAAGCCGGTACCGGTCCTCGATGAACCAGGCGAGCGTCTGCTGAACCATGCCGACCCCGATGAAATAAGACAGCAGGAACAGGAGATGCGGGCGCACCCGCGGATCCGTCATAGCGAGCGGCTTCGGGCGCACGAAATTGCGGTCTCGCGGCACGGTCTTCGGCAGGGTGAAGGCGATCAGCACGCCGACGAGCAGGCAGAAGACGATCGAGCCCCAGATCGGCGCCAGGGCGCCAATCGGGGCGAGCACGGCGGCGCCCGCCGGGCCAAGGATAGAGCCGATGCTCATGCCGGCGCCGAGCATGCCGAGGCCCGCGGCGCGGTTTTGCGGCGTGGTGGCGTCCGTCATGGCCGCCATTGAGGCGGGCTGAAGCCCGGGCGAGAGCAGGCCGAACCAGAGCCGAGCGAAGATCAGAAGAAACATCAGCGAGGTGCCCGCAAGGGCGCCGGCGAGCGCTGCCTGCAGCGTGAACAGGAAAGCCATGTTCGTCAGGCCCATCGCGAACAGCGAAAACACCATGACGCGCTTTCGGCCGACGCGGTCGGCAATCCGGCCCCATTGCGGGATCATGAACGCGTAAAGCAGGGTCGAAAGCGTCAGGACGCCGGCCACTTCCACTTCGCCGAGGCCGGCCTTGCGGGTGAGCGGCGCGACCACGACAAAGTTGATGCTCATCCCCGCGCCCATCGCGATCATGGCGATCATCAGCATATTCTGCTGGAACGCCGTCAACGGATGCAGCGGCGTTTCGGGGTTCACCATGTGCTTGGCCTTATGATCAGGGAGGAAGGCTAGGGCGGTTGGGGTGGGTTGCCAAACCCTTCCCTTGCGACAATCGGCGGTCTGAACCTTGCCGGACAGGGCCGATACACCTTATGTGACACCCAAATCCCGACCTCTCGCCGGAGCGACCCCGCCCTCATGAAAGCGATCCTCGACGTACTTCTCGCGATCCTCAGCATTGCCAGCTGGGTCATCATTATCCAGGCCGTCCTGTCCTGGCTGGTCACGTTCCGCGTGCTCGACCTCAGCAACAATATTGTCGGCTCGATCTGGAACGGCCTTGAGCGGATCACAGAGCCGCTTTACCGGCCGATCCGGAATATGCTGCCACCGATGTCCGGTATCGACCTGACGCCGATGGTGGTCCTCCTGCTGATCTTCTTCCTGCAGCAACTGATCCGCCGCTATGGCTACAGCATCGCGCCGTTCTGATCCCGCAGTCGGGAGGCTCCGGCCATGAGCGCGGTTCGGATTGACGGAATTGCAGTCGCAGCGGATGTGCGCGCCGGTGTTGCGCGCGCCGTTGCGGCATTGCCGGCGGCGCCCGGGCTTGCGGTTGTCCTCGTTGGCGCGGATGCGGCCAGCGAAGTCTACGTCCGCAACAAGGTGAAGGCGACGGGGGAGGCGGGCATGGTCTCGCATCATCACCGCTTGCCCGCCTCCGCGACACAAGGCGAAGTCGAAGCCCTGATCGCGAAGCTCAACGCCGATCCGTCCGTGGACGGAATCCTGTTGCAATTGCCCTTGCCGGCCGGTCTGGACGCCGACGCGGCGATCGAGCGGATCGATCCGGCGAAGGATGTGGACGGGCTGACCGAGGTGTCCGCCGGGAGGCTCAGCCTCGGTAAGGCCGGGCTTCGTCCGTGTACGCCGGTCGGCTCCGTGATCCTGGCGAAGCGGGCCTTGGGCGATAACCTGTCTGGCAAACATGTCGTGGTGATCGGCCGCTCCATCCTTGTGGGCAAGCCGGCGGCGCTCCTTTTCCTTGCCGAGAACTGCACAGTGACGATGGCGCACAGCCGGACAGCGGACTTGCCGGCGCTTTGCCGGACGGCGGACATTCTGGTGCCGGCGGTCGGCCGCCCGGAGATGGTGCGCGGCGACTGGGTGAAGCCGGGCGCGGCGATCATTGATGTCGGCATCAACCGTGTGCCGGCGCCCGAGAAGGGCGAAGGCAAGACGAAGCTGGTGGGCGACGCGCATTTCGAGAGCTGTGCCCAGGTTGCCGGCTTCATCACGCCTGTGCCGGGCGGGGTGGGGCCTATGACAATTGCCTGCCTCCTGCGCAACACCGTGCTGGCGGCGTGCGCGCGGCGCGGCTGGCCGGTTCCGGCGGGCCTGTGAGCCAGAGTTTCGCCCCTCCGGATACGCAACTCTTCCGTGCGCTGTGGGAGAAGCAGGAAGGATGCTGCGCCTTGTGCGGACTAGCCATGCCCGAGAGCCGGTTTGTACTGGCGCATGCAACGCTCTGGAAGAAGCAGCGCCCGACATTTGATCATATCCGGCCGAAGGCGTCGGGCGGGTCTGATGCGGCGGGTAATCTTCAATTGGCGCATGCAGTATGCAACTGGCGCAAGGGCGCGCGGGCCTAGGGCCAGCGCGAGCGACCGCAGAGGCGGGGCGCCGTGCGGTTGTGGTTGCGATTTTGGATCAGGGTGGGACCTGCCTGGGGCGTGTCGTGATGATCGGCATATGAGGCGCGGGAAGCCGGTCATGCCGGCTGGGGGCTAATGCAACGTCTAGGTCATCACCGCGCACTTTAACCCCCGTTGGCATCCGGCCGGATCCGCACGCGTGCGAATTTTTCAGTTATCGCTCCTCCCGGCGAAAGCCGGGGGCCCATAAGAGATTGTTGTGCTTGGCTTTCTGGGGCCCCGGCTTTCGCCGGGGTGACACGGAATAAATGTTGGACGCACGACGAAAGGTGGGATTTCGCAGGCACAGGCCGTAACTTGTGCGCCGAAATCTCCTACTGCCTCCCGCGGTCCCCGCTTTCGCGGGGATGAGCGGTGTGGGCGTCAGGCCTTCTGGGTTTCGATGGCGCCGTGGCAGTGCTTGTATTTCTTGCCGGAGCCGCAGGGGCAGGCGGAGTTGCGGGGCGTGCTGGCCCAGTCGTCTTCAGCCTGGTAGAGCGGGGCGCCGGGCGGCAGCGAGGTGTCGTCGGGGTCCATCTCGTTGACGCCGGTGTCCGGGTCGAGCTTGGTTTCGTGCGCGAAGGCTGGCGCAGGCGCGGCCCGAACCGGGGCCGGGACTGGGACCGGGCGGCGCATGGCTTCAGTCACAGGACCCGTCTGTACGCGGATGTGCATGAGCGAGCGCGTGACAGTGGCGCGCAGCTCGCTGAGCAGCGTGTCAAACAGGTTGAAGGCTTCGCGCTTGAACTCGTTCAGCGGGTCGCGCTGGCCGTAGGAGCGCAGGTGGATGACCGAGCGCAGCTGGTCGATCTGCTGGAGGTGTTCGCGCCAGCGCATGTCGAGCACCTGGAGCAGCAGCTGCTTCTCGATGCGGCGCATCTGCGGGTCGCCGACCTGGCGGGTGAGCGAAAGGTAATGGCTGTCCGCCGCCTCGCGGACGCGCTGTGCGATTTCTTCGTTGGCGACGCCTTCTTCGGCGGCCCAGTCTTTCACCGGGAGGTCGACCGCGAACTCCGAGCGCAGGGCTTCGCCGAGGCCGTCCATGTCCCATTGCTCCGCATACGCCTTCTCCGGCATCGTGCGGGCAACGAGCGCTTCGATTACAGTTTCGCGCATGTCGGTGATCGTTTCGGAGACGTCATCGGAGCGCAGGAAGTCGAGACGCTGCTCGAAGATCGCTTTGCGCTGGTCGTTGATCACGTCGTCATACTTGAGGACGTTCTTTCGGATCTCGAAGTTGCGCTCCTCGATCTTGCGCTGCGATGTTTCCATCGCCTTGTTCATCCAGGGGTGGGTGATGCCTTCGTCTTCCTTGATGCCGAGGCGGCGCATGACGGCGTCCATACGGTCGGCGGCAAAGATGCGCATCAGGTCATCTTCGATGGAGATGTAGAATTTCGACTTGCCGGGGTCGCCCTGACGCCCCGTTCGGCCGCGCAGCTGGTTGTCGATGCGGCGGGATTCGTGACGCTCCGTACCCAGAACATAGAGGCCGCCGGCGTCCAGCGCCTGTTTCTTCTTGATCTCGACATCGGCGCGGATCTGCGCCGACAGGAGCGAGACTTCACCTTCGGAAAGCTCACGCCCGAGGGCGGCTTCCTTCTCGGCGCGCTCGGAGGTAAGCCGCATTTCGTGGTTGCCGCCGAGCTGGATATCCGTGCCGCGGCCGGCCATGTTGGTCGCAACCGTGACAGCGCCGGGCACGCCGGCATTGGCGACGATGAAGGCTTCCTGCTCGTGGCGGCGCGCGTTCAGCACTTTGTGCGGGATGCGCTGCGTCGTGAGCAGGTTCGACAGGAGTTCGGACTTCTCGATCGAGGCGGTGCCGAGGAGGATTGGCTGGCCTTTGGCATTGGCCTCGCGCACTTCCTTGACGATCTCGGCGTACTTCGCCTTGGCCGTGCGATAGACGACGTCGTCATCATCCTCGCGCAGGACGGGCTTGTTCGTGGGCAGATCAATGACCGAGAGCTTGTAGACGTCGGCGAATTCGTCGGCCTCGGTCAGCGCCGTGCCGGTCATGCCGGAGAGCTTCTTGTAGAGGCGGAAATAATTCTGGAAGGTGATCGAGGCGAGCGTGACGTTCTCGGGCTTGATGTCGACCCGCTCTTTTGCTTCGATGGCCTGGTGCAGGCCTTCCGAAAGGCGGCGGCCTTCCATCATGCGCCCGGTGAACTCGTCGACCAGCATGACCGCGTTGTCCTTGACGATGTAGTCCTTGTCGCGGCTGTAGAGCTTGTGGGCGCGCAGGGCCTGGTTCGAATGGTGGACGAGGCCGATATTGCCAGGCTCCCAGAGCGAGCCTTCGAGCAGGTTCATCTCGCCGAGCCAGCCTTCGAGCTTTTCGGTACCAGTTTCGCTGAACACCACCGAGCGCTGCTTTTCGTCGAGGTCGAAGTCGCCGGCACCGAAGCGGGGGATGAGGCTGTCGATCTTGATATAGAGGTCCGAGCGGTCGTCGGTCGGGCCGGAGATGATCAGCGGCGTGCGGGCTTCGTCGATGAGGATCGAGTCGACTTCGTCGACGATCGCGAAATGGTGGCCACGCTGCGCCATCTGATCGAGCGCGTATTTCATGTTGTCGCGCAGGTAGTCGAAGCCGAACTCGTTGTTCGTGCCGTAGGTGATGTCGGCGGCGTAGGCGGCCTTGCGGTCTTCGTCGGTGACGCCGTGCACGACGACGCCGGTGGTCATGCCGAGGGCGCCGTAGATGCGGCCCATCCATTCGGAGTCGCGCCGGGCGAGGTAGTCGTTCACCGTGATGACGTGCACGCCCTTGCCTTCGAGGGCGTTGAGGTAAGCGGCGAGGGTGGCGACGAGGGTTTTGCCCTCACCGGTGCGCATCTCGGCGATGGCGCCGGAGTGCAGCACCATGCCGCCCATCAGCTGGACGTCGAAGTGGCGCATGTTGTTGACGCGCTTGGCGGCCTCGCGGACAACCGCGAAGGCTTCTTCGAGCAGGCTGTCGAGGGCGGCGCCATCTGCAAGGCGCCTGCGGAATTCCTGGGTCTTGCCGCGCAGCGACTGGTCGGACAGCGCCTCCATGATCGGCTCTAGCGCGTTGATCCGGTTCACCCGCGCTCGGAGTGGTTTCAGTTTCCGGTCATTGGCGGTTCCGAAAATCTTGCGGGCAACAGAAAGCATTTGAAACGCACCAACCAGTTGATGAGGGTCTACCGGACCATTCCTGAACCGTGGCTTACAGGATTTTCAGCCGATATCCCACCGCGCTCTGCCTGGCGGAAACTACTCGACCAGCGCGCGGGGCAGACTTAAGAACGCCGCCGAAGGGTGTCAATGAGGCGCCCTCAGTCCATGAGGGGGGCCGTGATGCGTGCCAGTCCATTGATTCTGCCGGTGCATTTGGCCGCCCTCGCGCTGCTTGGGTTGGTGGCCGCATGCGAGAAGGCCGAGACGCCGCTGGCGGAGATCCCCGTGCTTGACCAGACGGTTGCGGCTTTTGTCAATGGCGAGCCGGTGTTTGAGGGGGACGTGGAGCTGGAGGCGGTCGCACGCGGTTTGATCGCGGCGGGGCAGGAACTTGATTCCGGCGATGAGGAATACCGCATCGTGCTCGACCAGCTGATCGACCAGAAACTGATGGCGCAGGAAGCGCTGCGGCGAGAGCTGGACCGCGATCCGTCCGGTCAGCGCCGGCTCGAGATGGCGCGCGAGCGCATCCTCGGCAACCTGCTGGTGGAGAGCCTGGTCGCCCAGCAGGTGACGGAAGAGGCGATCGACAGGATGTACAGCGAGCAGGTTCGCCTGCAGCAGGTCAATGACAAGGTGTCGGTCGCCCACATCCTCGTGGATACCGAGGAAGAGGCGAGCGCGCTGTTCAAGGAGATTGAGGGCGGCGAGACGTTCGAGAGCCTCGTGTTCAACCATTCCAAGGACACCCGCACCCGTATGGAAAACGGGGATCTCGGTCTGGGCACGCCGAATGACCTGCCTGAGCCGTTCCCCCTGGTGATTGCCAATACGCCGGTCGGCGAAGTCTCCCCGCCGTTCCAGACCGGGGATGGCTGGCACATCCTGAAGGTCAAGGACCGCCGGACCGAGCCACCGAAAACGCGCGAGGAAATGCGCCCCGATATCGCAACCTTCCTGACGCTGAACGAGGTGAGCCGGATCCTGCGCCGGCTGCGGACCGAAGCGGCGATCGAGCAGGGGTCCGGCCAGATCTATGTGCCCCAGACCGAACCGGCCGCGCCCGCTGCCCAAGCCCCGCCAAGCGAGGACGACCTGTGAAACTGAAACCTTCTCCCTTCGCGCCCGCCCGGTTTCCCGATCTGCCGCCTGTCCGGGGGCTTCTGTCGGCCACGGCCAGCCGGGGCTTCTATGCGCGGCGCGGCGTGGAGCGCGATGACGTGTTCCTGTTCGTGTTCGATGAGAACACGGCTGCGGCCGGCGTGTTCACGCGCTCACTGACAGCGTCGGCCGACGTGCGCTGGTGCCGCGAGGCGCTGAAGGCAGGCGGCGGGCGGGCCAAGGCGTTGATCGCCAATTCCGGCAATTCGAATGCGTTCACCGGGCCGAAGGGCGTGCTAAAGAATGACGCGACATTGGCGGCGCTGGTGCACGCTTTCGAGGCGAAGCGGGAACAATGTTTCGTTGCCGCGACCGGCGTGATCGGCGAGCCGCTGAGCGACCCGAATTATCTCGGCGCGTTCGTGCCCGACCTCAGCGCAAAGCTGCACTTTCCGGACTGGGAAAAAGCGGCCCGCGCCGTCATGACGACCGACACGTATCCGAAGGGCGCCGGCCACACGGCGAATTTCAGTGGCAAGCCCGTGCATTTCGCGGGAATTGCCAAGGGCTCGGGCATGATCGCGCCGAACATGGCGACGATGCTGGCCTATGTGTTCACGGATGCCGCCGTCGCGCCGGACCTTTTGCAATCTGCGCTCTCCGCGATTGCGGAGACAACGTTCAATTCGATCACCGTGGACGGCGATACATCGACGTCCGACACGCTGATGGTGTTTGCGACCGCAGCGAGCGATATGGCGCCGATCGAGCGCCGTGATGACCCCCGGTTCCCGGCATTTCAGGAGGCGTTGCGCGGCGTGTGCCACGACCTTGCGATGCAGGTGGTCAAGGACGGCGAGGGGGCGAGCAAGGTCGCCGCGGTCGACGTCGAAGGGGCCGCGTCCGATGCGTCCGCCAAAGCGGTGGGTGTGTCGATTGCCAATTCGCCGCTGATCAAGACGGCGATGGCGGCCGGGGACGCCAATTGGGGCCGGATCGTCATGGCGGTCGGCAAATCTTATGAGCCGGTCGATATCGAGAAGCTGGCGATCTGGTTTGATGATGTGCAGGTGGCCAAGGATGGCGCGCGGGCGCCGGATTATGACGAGGCGGCGGCGAGCGCGGTGTTTGCCAAATCCGAGTTCAGGATTCGAGTGAACCTCGGCGCAGGCACGGGCAAATGGACCGTTTACACGTGTGACCTTACGCATGGTTATGTCGATATCAACGGCGCCTACCGGACATGACCGGCCGCGTGCTGCTGGTCGTGGCGGCGGCTCTGTTCGACGCAAAGGGGCGCGTGCTTTTGGCGCAGCGTCCGGCGGGAAAGTCTCTGGCGGGGCTGTGGGAATTTCCAGGTGGCAAGCTCGAGCCCGGTGAGACCCCGGAGGCGGCCCTGGCGCGTGAACTTGAAGAAGAGCTGTCGATCAGGGTTAACGAAAGCCAAATTCAGCCGATGACTTTCGCCAGTTTTGGCTACCCTGATTTTCACCTTTTGATGCCATTGTACGGCTGTGAAACGTGGATGGGGGACATCCGGCCGCGCGAGGGTCAAGCCGTTGCGTGGGTCGAGACATCCCGGCTGCGCGACTATCCCGCGCCGCCGGCAGACTTGCCTCTGTTCGACTGGCTCGCACGACGAAATTGATGGACCCGAGATGACCAAATACGCAGTCACGATCAAACACTTTCTGGCTGACGAGTGCGGCGCATCGGCTGTTGAGTACGGACTGATCGCCGCATTGATTATTGTCGGACTGCTTGCGGGTCTCACGAATGTGGCAGATGCGAACAAAGATAGCTACCAGATGATCGAAGACAAAGTCGCGATCTGATCGCTCTCGAAGCTTCGAAAATGGCTATTCTGGTTCTGGACGCGACCTCCGGATGGCGTCGGCCAGGCTGACCTTGGCGCTGCCGGGTTTCAGCGGCTGGGGCTGGCCGGGGCCCGGCGCCCATCCTGATACATGCACGATTTCGAAAGTTGCCGGGATCCGGCCATCGGCCTGGCCGAAGCTTTCGATGTAGCGCGCCTTCGCCTCTGCGAGGACGCGGCGCGGCAAAGGCTGCGCCATGCCCCGGCTGAAGGCGGCGCGTTCTCCCATGCCTTTCAGCTCCGCCAGCAGGCGGCCGGGATCCGGGAAGCGGACCGTGACGGTGTCGCGGTCGGCGACCGGCAGGGCGAAGCCGGCGCGCTGCATCAGGCCTGCCATGTCCCGCAGGCCGGGGAGGGGTGAGAAGCGGGGCGCCAGGCCGCCGTTGATATCGCTCTCAGCTTGCGTCAGTACACTGCGCAGTTCGATCAGCGTGCCCGCGCCGAAAAGGGCGCCGAGGAAGAGGCCGTCCGGCTTCAGGATGCGCCGGATCTGGGCAAGGGCGCCGGGCAGGTCGTTGACCCAGTGCAAAGTGAGCGGCGCGAGGACGAGATCGAAACTTGCGGGAGCGAAAGGCAGCGCTTCTTCGTCAGCCATCACAGTCTCTAGCCCGCGCGTCAGGGCGGCCTCCAGGAAGGCGTGCGCGGTGTCAGCTGCAACCATCGACTGCGCCTTGCCGCTCGCGCGCAGGCGTGCCGACAGTTCGCCGCCGGCGGCGCCGAGTTCGAGGCCGCGTTCGAAGATACGGGGCGTGTCGCCCACGCGGCTTTCGAGATCGTCGATCACGCGCTGGCGCAGGAAGTCATAGCTTGCAAAAGTCCTGGCGAGGCGGCCGCGGCGGGCAGCGAGGCGCGCGCGGTCAAAGATCTGCGGCGGGCCAGTTTTCGGAAGCGGGGGAGACGGGGGGGACATGGCAAAGGATATGCCCACTCGGCAAGCCGGGGCCAAGGCGTTTCTCCGCCCGGCGGCGAACGCGGGATGGGAGGCGGGCTGCTCTGTTGGGAGGATTGCGCCCGGCTGCATTTGATTTCGGATCCTCTTTGTCACCGGTGGGCCGGACGCCAAGCCAGGGGACCTTGCGCGTGCGGCCGAGCCGGAAAGGGCAGATCGAAGGTAAACGCGTCCTGCTGATCGGAGGAGAGCCGAAGACGGGGGCGACGCTGAACGCTTGCGCGCGCGCCCTCAAACAGGCAGGGGCGCGGCACGTTGACGTGCTTGTGCCCGAGCGCGTTGTTCGCGACAGTGGCGTAACCATATAATCAGCTTGCCGGGGGCAGACTGCGCCTGTCTGTTGTTAGAGGAATGCCGGATGGCCAAGGTTACGATCTATACCCGTGAATTCTGCCCGTATTGTTCGCGCGCGGTGGCGCTGCTGAAGGACAAGAAGGCTGATTTCAGGCAAATCGATGCCGGTATGGACGCGGCGCTGAAGGAAGAGATGATCCAGCGCTCCGGCGGCGGGAAGACCTTTCCGCAGATCTTTGTGGGCGATACGCATATCGGGGGCTGCGATGACATGATGGCGCTGGACCGGGCGGGCAAGCTCGATCCAATGCTGGCCGGCGCCTGAGGCCGCGCAATGATCCGGTACGCCCTGGCTTGCGAAGGTTGCGAGGCTGAGTTCGAGGCCTGGTTTGCCTCGTCGGGCGCGTATGACCGCCTTGCGGCCCGCAGGCTGGTGGCATGCCCCGAATGCGACAGCCGCAAGGTGACGAAGCAGATCATGGCGCCGGCGGTTCGCACGTCCGAGCGCGCGTCCGGGCGCGGCGCAGAGCCTGAGATCGACGCTGAGACACTGGCGAAAGAGTTCGCGCGCCGGGCGCGGGCACATGTGGCTGAGAATTTCGACTATGTCGGCGACGGCTTCGCCGATGAGGCCCGGGCGATGTTTTACGGCGAGACGGAGGACCGCCCGATCTGGGGCGAGACGACGTCTGAGGAGCGCGAGGCGCTGCAGGAGGAGGGCGTGCCGGCCCTGCCGCTGCCGGCGCCGTTTGCCCCCAAGCCGCCGAAACGCAAGGCCCGGCCAAGGGTGAACTGACGCGCAGGAACGTAAGGGCGCTTTGCCGCGCTTGATGGCGGGCGCGGCGCCCTGTAAAAGGCCGTCTCCAGACAAGAGGGCAGACGATGGCGACCCACGAGTATCACCGCGGTGAGATGGACATCCAGGACCAGAAAGCGACCTGGGACGGCTTCATTTCCGGCAGCGTCTGGGGCGGACTGCTCATCATCTTGATGGTGGGCCATGCTACGCTGGCCATCGCCATTGGCTTCAACTGGGCGGTTTCGCTGGGTCTTATGGCGATTGTCGGCTTTGGCGCCGGCCTGATGATGAACCTCGGCGGGCGCTGGATGGCGACGGTCGTGGTGATGATCATCCTCGCCCTGATCGTGCAGGCGATGATCTGGCTTTTCGGCGCAATTCTCTGAGGTTGAAGCCCTGCGTTTAACGCAGCTCTAAGCCTTCACGGTGCATATGCCTTGAACTTTATCGAAAAACGCTAAAGTCTTGGAATGAGCTGTTGAAGGAGACGCCCATGGGCGACGCACCTCTCATCATGTCCGGCGCGACGAAGAGATTTGGCGCCTTCACGGCGGTCAATAACCTCTCTTTCGAAGTCCCCAGGGGCCAGATCATCGGCTTCCTCGGACCGAATGGCGCTGGCAAATCGACGAGCTTGCGGATGTCGCTGGGCGTGATGCAGCCGGACGAGGGCTCGGTGTCGCTGTTCGGAGCGGCGCCGGACGTCCAGAACCTGCGCCGGGTCGGTTTCCTTCCGGAAGAGCGCGGCCTCTACAAGAAGATGACCGCGCGCGACACGATCACGTATTTCGCGCGCCTGAAGGGCATGGGCGCTACCGAGGCGCGGGCGCGGGCGAATGAGCTGCTGGAGACGACCGGTCTCGGCAAGTTCAAGGCCTCGCGGATTTCGAAACTGTCGAAAGGCATGGCGCAGAAGGTTCAGATCCTGTCGACGCTGGCGCACCGGCCGGAATTCCTGATCCTCGACGAACCTTTCTCGGGCCTCGACCCGATGAACCAGCAGACGCTGGAAGACCTGATCCGCGCTGAGCACAAACGCGGCGCGACCATCCTGTTCTCGACACACGTTATGGAACATGCCGAGCGGCTCTGCGACCGGATCGTGATGCTCGCGCGCGGGCGCAAGGTGTTCGATGGCACGCTGGACGCGGCCTATGCGACGCTCGGGCGGGGGGCGCGGATGGCGGTGGAGCATGGGTTCGACCTTGCAGCGGCGCTCGCGCCGAAGGGGTTCGAGGCGCACCGGGCCGCCGACAAGGGGCCGGGCGATTCCTGGCGGGTGAGCTTGCCGAAGGGTCTGGGCGCGCAGGACGCGCTCAGGGCGGCGCTGGAAACCGGCGCGCCGATTGTCGGCTTCCAGCCGGAAGAAGCGCGACTGCGCGATGTGTTCGTGTCGCTGGTCGGCGAGGCGGAGGCCGCGTCGCTGGATGCGCCGACACCGGCAGACGTGGTGGAGGCCGCCTGATGCGTAACATCTACCTGATCTTCCGGCGTGATTTCCTCGGTTATGTGAAGGCGTGGGGCTTCTGGCTGAGCCTGGCCGCCGTGCCGATCTTCCTGATCGTGGGCGCGGGATTTGGCTATTTCGCGGCGTCGTCCTCCCCGGTGCGGTATTATACCGTGGTGGAGCCGTCGAATGTGATCTCGGGCGCCATTGAGGCGGAGTTCCGCCGGACGCAGGCGCGGGCCGCGCAGGACGCCGCAGAGCTTGCCGGGCACATGAAGGTTGCGGTGAACGAGGCGCAGCTTGCGGAGGCTGCACCTGACCGGAAGTTCGTCGAGGTTGCGCCCCCTGCGCAGTCGGTTGAGGCCCTCCAGCCTTACCTGACGGGTGAGAAGATGGTCTCCGGACCTTCCGGCGAGAAGCCGCTGTTTGCGGCGCTGATACTCTCCGCAGACGGACGGACGCTGGAATACTGGAGCTCGGATGTGAACGTGTCCGGGCTGCGCTATTCGGCGGAAACGGCGATGCGCGATCTCAGCCGCCGGGACGCGCTGCTTGCGGCGGGCCTCAACGCAGACTTCCTGAAAGAGGCGGACGACCGTGCGGTCGAGGTCGCCGAATTCCGCCCGCGCGATGAAGCGGGGGGCGGCTCGGCAGTGACGGTGGCGGACCGTGCGCCAGCGATCGTGGCAGTGGCGCTGGCCTACTTCCTCTGGCTGATGGTGTTCTCGATCATCCAGTATCTGCTGATGGGCACCATCGAGGAGCGCTCCAACAAGATCTTCGACACGCTGCTGACATCCGTGAAGCTGCCGGAACTTCTGGCAGGCAAGCTGCTCGCCGTGTTCGCCGTGACGTCCACGATGATGCTGTCCTGGTCGATGTTTGCCGGCGTAGGATCAGCTTTCGCGGCGAGCCAGTCTCCGGGCCTTACCGAACTGATCGAGCCCTTCCTCGCCCCAGCGACCGATCCCGGCCTGATCATCCCGGCCCTGATCAGTTTCATGCTCGGCTATGTGCTGTATGGCGCGATCTTCATGGCGCTCGGCTCGCTGTGCGACACGATCCAGGAAGCGCAGACGCTGCTCAGCCCGATGATGATCCTGCTGATGCTGCCGATGTTTGCGATCTTCATCGCGTTCCAGGATCCAGGCTCGCCGGTGATCGACTATGCGAGCTGGGTGCCGCTGTTCACGCCGTTCCTGCTGATCCTTAGGATGCCGCAGGACCCACCCATGTGGGAGATCGTCGCGCAGATGGGGCTGATGGCGGCCACGACCGTGGTGATCGTCTGGCTGTCCACCAAGGTGTACCGCGCCGGCGCCGTCCACGGCGCAGGGATCGGCGACCTGATGGGCATGATCAAGGGCGCGATGGGGATGAAGCCGAAGGCGGGCTAGAGCAGGGCTATGCGAACCTTATGGTCCGGCGCAGTCAGGCTTTGAACGCTCGAAGATGGCCGAGGCTTTGTAAAAACGACGAACCCGTTCATGCTCTCCGATGTGGTCTGATCCCTTCGTGGCCGTTGGCCCGGAACACAGCCATCTCTAAAATGAGTTTGCGCATCTCGTCTGGATCGACGCATCGCTCTCGCTACAGAGGGACTTGTTCGATTTCTGAGCGATGGTCGGATCATCTTGCCCGATGACCCGCTCAATACGCTGGCCGTCGCACAGGGGATCTCTGCGATCACACATCACCTTTTGTCTTTTGTGATTCTGATACCAGAGGGATACTCTTGAGCTGGTGCTCTATTGCGTCGATTATCGCTTGATTCAGTGGCAGGTTTTTGGCTTCGGTTCGCCAGTACTGCTGGAAAAGTTCGACTGTCTCCAGCGCTGTAGAAACGACTAGCTTTGCGGGAAGGCGAGCTTTGGCCGCAAGGTGAGTAAGCTCATCGATATTGAGTTCATCAAAACGGGCAGTCCGACTGAACTTCAGTGCAAATTTCGCGTCGGTGATATACGGCGTCGTCGAGACAAGATCATAAGCCGGTGCAAGTGCTGCGCTTCGGCGATCCGGGTAGATAAGTGACCAGTTCTTGAGGTGCATGTCGGCATTGCCAATCAGTGCGTTGAAGACCACGCGCCGGATGAACTCGGTGACATCTGCAGTTTTTCCTTCGACGCCAATGACCTGTGCAATGCGCCGCATTGTTGCGTTGTCGTACTTCGCATCAGGGTACACGCCAAAGATCTGAGCGAAGTCCTCAATGTGAACGGGTCCGCTATCGATCCGGTCAAAGCGCTTTATCTTGAGCGCTTGTGTCCCCCGAACATTCAAACCGTCGGGTAGATTCTCGATGGCGGCCATATCGATAAGTTCAATCGCGGGGACATCGATCCCTACCAACCGCGCCAGTGTCATCATGGAGAATTCGTTTTCGGGGACACCATCAAATTCTCTTGATGGCAGCTTCACGATCCAATCACCGCCGACACCGCGCACGGGAATCGTCAAACCGCCCCGCGCGCTTTCAATCCCAGAAAACTTGAGTTGAACGCCGGCAAGCGAGAAACGGAGTGCGTTCGCCCGAGTATTTGATTCTTGCTGTTGTTCGTCATTCAGTTCGGGCGGCCATGCTTCACCGTCGGCAGGCTCGACCGTTACAGCGCCAGGCAAATCCCGCCCCAGGACCCAAAGAATGAAGAATTCTCGTTGGCTTTTTACTCGCGCGCGCTCTGCCAGGTATTTTCGCAAATGCCCTTCGGGCAATAAGTTTGAAAACCAGGGAATGAGCTGTGTCTGAGTGGGGGCAAACTGGGTGATGAGTTCTCCCATGGCGTCTTTGAACCCAAGGCTCAACAATGGCCGCTGGCGGTTTTCGATATAGGATTCCCGAAAGGCAAAAAGAGTTCGGTCGCCGCCGACATGGGTCAGCGTTCCGATGGGATCGGCATGAAGGCTCACGTTGAGCGTGGTGACATCATTCATCGGCATCCTCCTCTAGAGAGTAAGCGGGACGGGGTATGCTTTCGATGGGCGGCATGTGAGCAAGTTGGTTTCGAAGAACGCGAAGCTGTTCGGCATACGGAGCAAACATTTCTTTGTTCAGACGTTCTGAGTCAAATTTGGTGAGTGCTTTGGACATTTCCTTGATTGCGCTCATATGCGTCGCAGAAGGGCGCAATTGTTGAATCGCCCTCACGTTCGAAAGCGCGAGCGCAATTTCTTTCGACGGGATTTGCGGTAGCTCGGCCGATTGCAGAAACTTCGCGAGCTTGCTCAGTTCCATGTTTACGCCGCGCACGGCCGTGTTTGTTCGCGGCTCACGACCTTCCGTGTTGCGGACAATGCTTTGGACAGCGGGCAAGGCATTTCGAGGTACAAGTTCCAACTCCAGATCCAATGCGCGTGCCAGCGACACAAGGCTGGACAAACGCAGATCCACTGCGCCGCGTTCGAAACGTGAGATCTGTGCCTGGGGCACGCCCGCCATCGCGCTCAGCTCGCGTTGGCTGATCGCCTTTTTTTCGCGAGCGGTTCTAATGGCGGCTGAGATTTCTTCTGTGGCAAAGTTCATTGATGTCGTTTTCTGCATCTTTTCTTTGATGCGATATATAAAAATATATCACTTTGAAAGCCGTAAAGGCAAAGACGATGTCGAAAAAGCATCAAACGTTATGGATCATATCGAATAATACATCAGATTTGGTTTCCCCAAATTCAATCCACCTCGAAAACTAGCTAGAAAACCCCGCAAGCCCGTCAGAGCCCGCTCGATTTCCTCATTATCGATCGCGTCTGGCCCTGCCGGATGGGGAAGGCTCTTGTTCAGGCCATGGAGGTGCGCTTTCTGACCGCTGGTGAGGGCGCGTAAATCTTTGATCTGAAGAAGCGGGCGTGATTGCTCCGAGAGCTGATCACCCGAACCATTCACCTGCGCAAAAAATCATTCCGAGAGATGGTCGAATTGTGCTCACGCCCGCCAGCAACGCTGACCCTGCCGCCGAGCGACAAGTATGCGCGGCTAAATGTTGCTGACGCCGTCTTGAACTTGTCCGCGCTGCTTCTTGATGAGCACGGCTATGCGGCGCTGAAAACAGGCAATCAGGTCGTCGATGGCGCTGAGCGGACAACGTTCGCAATCAAAGCAACGAGCGGAAACTGCTAATCGCCGCTGCGATCTTTCGGCTCGAACAAGTCCCAAGGATTTCCATACAGGTCTTCAAAGACGACAACGCGTCCGTACGCCTCGTTCCTTGGTTCCTCGCGGAAAACCACCCCAGCCTGTCTGTACCGCGAGTAGTCTCGCTCAAAATTGTCAGTCTGAAGGAAAAGGAAAACACGACCACCTGCCTGATGGCCGATGGCGAGCCGCTGTGCGTCGTTGTTAGCCTTGGCGAGAAGCAGGGCGCAACCCGGATGTCCGGCATTTCGCGGCGCTATCCGCACCCATCTTTTTTCCTCAGTGAGCCGTGTATCTTCCAAAAGTTCGAAGCCGAGCTTTCCAACAAAGAACTCAACGGCTTCATCATAATCTTCAACGACGAGCGAGACCAAAGACAAAACTTGCTTCATTGAGCGAGAGATAGCGGCTCGGTCGCTGGCGATCCAGACGTTCCGACGACGCACTCGATGAACAGCTTCCGGCGGATTGTGTTGAAAACGTCCGGTCGTTGGAAGTTGGTAGATTGCGGCCGCAAGGAGGTTTTTGCGTTCCTCATGCCGGGACCGGACTTTTGCAACTCAATCGGCGATAATCAGCCATTGGGGGCGCGGCGCTCCATGTGTTGGCGACGGATGGATCGGCCTGGAAGAGCCCCCGCCAAAAAGAAAACCCCGCCAGAGTTCCTGGCGGGGTTTCCTTGTCTCTGGACCGGCGCTCGCGCCTGAGGCCTCAGTCTAAACGATGCCTTCGCGCTGAGCGCGCTTGCGAGCGAGCTTGCGGGCCCGGCGCACCGCTTCGGCGCGCTGGCGGGCTTTCTTCTCGGACGGCTTTTCAAACGCCTGACGCGCTTTCATTTCCCGGAACAGGCCTTCGCGCTGCATCTTCTTCTTCAGCGCGCGCAGGGCTTGCTCGACGTTGTTATCGCGGACGACGATCTGTACTATAGGACTTCTCCATCGGGTTCGGGTCTGGCGCAGCGGCCGGAAATTGAGGCAGGGTGGGCCTGACAGCCCGGAAAGCGCGGCCTATATCACGGGGCAAGCAGTTCCGCCAAGCCCTGGCCTGCGGGGAATTTACGATGACCGAACCACCATCCCACCTCCTGCGCCGCCGTTGGCTCACCGAATTGCTGCCTGAGGTGGCGTTCGAGGGCTGGACGGAGGCGGCGGTGAGCGCAGCGGCCATCCGCGCCGGGCTTACACAAGGCGAACAGGCACTGGCGGCGCCGCAGGGCGTGCTCAACCTCATCGATGCGTTCTTTGATGCCGCGGAGGCTGGCGCACGGGCCGAGCTTGCGAGCGCGGACCTCACAGGCCTGCGCGTGCCGGACAAGGTGAAACGCGGCGTGATCGCCTGGCTGGACGCGCTCGCACCGAACCGGGAAGCGGCGCGGCGGGCGGCGAGCCGCGGTTTCCTGCCCTGGGGCGCGGGCCCGGCGCTGCAGCGGACCTGGAAAGTGGCGGACATGATCTGGACCGCGGCGGGCGACCAGTCAGACGACTATAACCGGTATTCCAAGCGCGCACTGCTGGCGGGCGTGCTTCCGGCGATCGTGCTTTACTGGGCCGACAATCCGTCGCCGGAGGACCTCGACGGGTTCATCTCGCGGCGTCTCGCCAACGCGTCTGCCATCGGACAGCGCGCGGGGCGGATCGTGAAACCAGTGCTTCAGCGTTTCGGGAAACGCTGAGGCAGCCGTGTTTCTCAATATTGGGAAGTGTCGGACGGAAGCTGATCAAGCGCCCCAGGGGGCTGGGGGGGCTGATGGGTCCAGGGCACCTGCTAATGACCTCCGCCCGACGCTTTCAAGATGGCTGCCCCATGCGGCCGCGGCAAGTCCGAAATGCGGAGATTTCAGGATCGGCGGATTAATTCGCAGTTAGCTCCAAGAGGCACTGGACGCGCGCGTAAAGCTATGCGGAACTGTCATCAATGACGGAACATCTTTCGCGAAAATCTCCGCCCGATCCGGTGGTCGCCTTCCAGAAGAGCGAACTGCAGCCCATTCTTGATGTCTATGGCCGCCTTGTGATTGCGGGTGAGGCGCGTGACTATGCCATCGGGGTCGGCCCGGATATCGCGACCTTTGCCATCTTCCGGCGGTACGCCGACAGCCCGACCTGGCGCATCGAGAAGGAACCGGCGCTGGCCAGCCGGCAGGGACAGTATGCTGTGTACGGTCTGGGCGGGCAGGTCCTGCGGCGGGGACGGGACCTGAAACAGGTCCTGCGCGTGTTCGACAGCCGCAAGTTCACCGTCGTTCGTTAACGCCGAATCCCGGCCATTAACCCCTTGTTTACCAAAAACTTGTTGTGAACCAAAGAGGAACATGTTAGCAACATTCCATAAGGAACGGAGCAAGAACATGGGTAACGCAGTCAGTTTTCGTGGTCAATCGGGCAAGGCCTGGTCTTTTCAGCGCGCAGCGCATGATGCGCCGTGGGCACGGGCGCCGGGCGTAGCGATTTTCGCGGTGCCCGAGGCATGTGGCTGGCGTATTTTCCGGGTTCTGGAACTGACCGGCAAGCCACATGACATCCAGCCGATCTGGGCACAGTCCGAGGCGGAGCGTTACGGGGCGACAGCGGTGTTCGTGTCACTCGAATTCGACGCTCCGGTGCGCAAGCAGATGGTCTGCGACCTTGAGGCCGGTTTCCAGCCGGTCGTGCGGTCGGGCATTCCGTCCGGCGGCGTTCTGCGCCTGGCGGCCTGACACGAAAGTCAGCGCGCGAGTTCGGTGTACCAGCGGGTCACGTCGGCCTCGACCATGTCGAGCGGGCGAGGCCCGCCATTCAGGATCACGGCATGGAAGACCTTAGGGTCAAAGCGGGGGCCGAGCACACGCTGGGCCCTTTCGCGCAGGTCCAGGATACGTTGCCGGCCGATCCAGCCGGCGGCCCCATCGCCGGGCCAGACGCTGCAACGGTCAACCTCGTCCCGCGCCGCTTCAGGGCTGAGGCCCGTCACCGAAACGATGTAGGCCACCGCGCGGTCGCGCGTCCATTTCTGTTCGTGGATGCCGGTATCGACCACAAGACGCGCAGCGCGCAGAAGCATGGATTGCAGATAGCCGATCCGGCCGAGCGGATCTTCCGAGTAAAGACCACCTTCAAATGCGAGGGTTTCGGCGTAAGCGGCCCAGCCGTCACTGAAACCGGAATTTGAGATCAGCTGGCGGGCAAGCGGCAGCCCCGCCTTGCTCGAGGCCATAAGGCTTCTGAGGTGATGGCCCGGGATGGTCTCGTGAAAGACAAGCGTGGGCAGGCGGTAATCCGGCCAATCGGACATGCGGGTCAGATTGATTTCGAAACGGGCCCGGACGCGGCCATCCGCGGTCCGGGCGGCGTAGGCAGAGGGCGGCGCGGCTTGTGCAAAGGCTGCCGGAACCACGCTGATACTGACGGGCTCGGAAGGAATGCCGCCGATCTGCTTGTTGACGACGAACCGCGCCCGCCCATTCAATTGGGTCAGGCGTTCGATCAGCGCGGCGCGGCCAATATCGGAATCCTCGTAGATCTGACCGGGCTGCAGGGCTATCACGCCAAGGCGCTCGCCCACGGTGCCTTCGGTGAGGCCAATGGCGCCAAGGGCCTTTCCGAGATCTTTTGTGAGAGCGGCAACATCGGTCTCGCCGCCGGCGCGCAGGTCGGCAGGCTTATCGCGTGTGCCCGTGTAGGCGGCGAGGATTGCCTCATAATAGGCATCGCCGCCGCGGATCTGCCATACGCCGGGCTCGCCAGGGGCATCCGTTGCAAGCTGCGCCGTGGACGCCGCAAGGCGCGCGTAGGCGGGGGTGATCTCTTCTTCCAGAAGCGCGCGCATCCGGGCCGAGAGCTGGCGGCGCGTCTGCGGCTTCAGGCCGGTGATCCGGTCCAGCTGGCCCTCGAATGTAACTATAAGAAAGGATGTATCCTGTAAGGCCGCCGCGGCGATCGCGGCCTGGGCCTGCATCCGCTCAAGGACAGGGCGCGGGGGCGTGACGCCCGCCTGCGCATCGGCTTCAAGACGCCGGCGCTCATCGTCCAGTGTGCCGGGGAGCTGGGCCGCGCGCTCCAGAAACGCAGAGGCATCCTCCGGCGTCTGCATCGGCTGGCGGCGCACGAGGAGTTCCGGCACGTCGAGGTAGGCGCCGCGAATATGGTCTGCGACGTAGGGGTAGAAGGCCGAGAGGTTGCCTGTCCCGTGACCCGCCACGAGCACGGTTTCGGCCGCCTCGTGCGCGGCGATCGCGGTATCGAGGTGATTGGCGAGCGCGCTTCCGGTCGCGGGGCGAGACGTGCGCACCAGCACGTCCAGTGTTTCGAGGCGATCGAGGCGGGCACGTTCGAAAGCCGCCTGCGAGCGGTCTGTCAGGAACCGGTTGAACGGATAACCGGCCTGCTCTGGCGGTAGGCCGAGCTCGCTGGCCAGCTCCGGATCGTGCACGAGTTCATTCTGGGCGACCGTCGTCAGGGTGCTTTCGATTTCGCGGGCAATCCGGCGGGGCGTGCCCTCGGGATCGGCCACATCCGAACAGGCGGCAAGCACGCTGATGAGGGCCGTTGCGGCGGCCAAAGCGGGGCGGGTCAGACGGCGAGACGAAAGCGGGAAGGACATGTCTGTTTTTTCACTCGTTTCACACTGCAATTGAGCCCGGTTCGGGTGTTGTGGCGAGAGTATATTTCCGGTATCGCTCGCGCGAAATTTGAGGAGGCTACCGCCGTGACGATCCCAAACTCTGATGGCGGTCAATCGCCCATCACCGGACAAGTTCTTTTTTACAAGCAACCTCAGCCTCTGTCCGCCGAGAACCATGGCGGCCTTGGCGTCAAGCAGGTTGCACAACCGTTTGCATTCCTGCGTGAAGCGCACGCCGTCCCGGTGACCGTGACAGAGTTTGGCGTCTGCGCCGCCTCCTACCCGATCATTTTTGTCGGCGATGAGCGCACGCCGGTCGCCGTGATGGGCGTTCGTCAGGGCCAGAACCTGTTCGTCGACGACAGCGGCTATGTGACCGAAGACTACTACATCCCGGCCTTCGTGCGCCGTTATCCATTTGTGTTTGCGGCCGATGAAACCTCCGACCGCCTGCTGCTGTGCGTGGACCGCGCGGCTCCGATGGTTTCGAACCAGCCGGATGTGCCGTTCTTCGAGAATGGCCAGCCGAGCCGTTTCACCAATGACGCCATCGAGTTCTGCAAGGAGTTCGAGCGCCAGCGCCGCGCGACGCTCGACTTCGTGCGCATGATTTCGGCGATGGATCTGTTCGAGCAGAAGACCGTCGCCTTCCAGCCGCGCGACCCGCAGGGCCGCGAAGTCGGGCCGCAGCAGAAGGTCGCCGACTATTGGGCGATTTCCGAGGAACGCCTGAACGCGCTGGCCCCGGACAAATACCTGGAGCTGCGCAATAACGGCGCACTGGGCGCCTGTTACGCGCACCTGGTGTCGCTGCTTAACTGGTCGAAAGTGATCCAGCGCGCAGTTCGCACCCCGCCTCCGGGCCAGGCCGCCGCATAAGCGCGGCCCGGTTATCAACGGATAGCGAAACGGCCCTCCTTGCGGGGGCCGTTTTGTTTTTTGGCTCGGTTTACCGGAAAGGTGCGGCATCACGATCGGGCGAGAGGGGTTTCCCCATGGGCCCAGCCATCGCATATGCTGGTCAACGCCGGCGTGCAGTAATCAGGCAGGGAGCTTATTGATGCGTCGCATCCGGTCCATTTTGACGGCCTTGGCGGCGGGCCTCTGCCTGCTCGCGCCGGCCGCCTCTGCGCAGCTTGGCGGACCGGAGCGGTATGCGCAGTCGGAGCTGATCTCCGAACGCACCAGCGCCGCGCCGGGCGAGACCGTGTTCCTGGCGCTGAAGATGGTGATGCAGCCCGGCTGGCACGTTTATTGGCGCAATGCCGGAGATGCCGGCCTGCCGCCGCAGTTGATCCTGAAAGATACCTCCAATGTCCCGGCCGAGGCGCTGGGCGAGTTCCTCTGGCCGCTTGCGCACGTGCTTCCCGTCGTGGAAGGCGAAATCATGGATTACGGGTATGACGACGAGGTGGTGTTCGCCTTGCCGCTGACCGTGCCGTCCGATGCGGTGGGCGAAGTCCGGATCGAGGCGACGGCCGATTATCTGATCTGCGAAGCGGTCTGCGTGCCGGAAACGCAGGATGTGTCCCTGGTGTTGGCGGTGGGCGAGCCGGCAGCGGATGTGCGCAGCGGCGATCTAATCTCGGCCTGGATATCCAAGGTGCCGGCGCCGTTCCCAGGCGAGGCGCGGATTGACGATGCGGCGGCGCCCTGGACCTTGAGCCTTGCGAAGGCTGGCGGATTTCCCGAGGGCGCTCGGCTGCGCTTCTTTCCGTTCGAGCACGAGATCAGCCACCCGGCGGCGCAGCCCCAACGGGAAGGCCCGGAAGGCGCAAGCCTCTCCTTGACACCGGACCGCGCGGGTAAGGTGGGCGAGGTGCTCGCGGGTGTGGTGCGCGTTGATGCGCCGGGCGCTGAGCCTGTGGGTTACGAAATCCGTGCGACGCGCGGCGGCGTGCTGGCAGGTACCGCGGACCGGGCCGTGGCCGACGCGGTTGTCCCCGAAGCGCCTGCCGCGCTGGGCCTTCAAGGGCTGCTGGCGCTTGCCGGATTTGCGCTTCTGGGCGGCCTGATTTTGAACCTTATGCCGTGCGTTCTGCCAGTCTTGTCGATGAAGGCGCTCGGCATGGTGTCGGCGGCTTCGAGCGGGCATGCGGGCGAGCTGAAATCGCATGGGCTTTGGTACACGGGCGGTGTGCTGGTTTCGTTTGCCGCGCTGGGCGGCGCGATCTTGGCCGTGCGCGAGGCGACCGGGTTTGCGACGCTCGGCTTCCAGTTGCAGCACGCGCCGACCGTGGCGGTTCTCGCGCTCATCATGTTTGCGGTTGGCCTCTGGCTCATGGGCTTTTTCGAGCTGGGCACCTCGATCCAGAATACCGGTTCAGGTCTTGCGAGCCGCGGCGGCGCGCTCGGCGCGTTCTTTACGGGCGTGCTGGCGGCAGTGGTGGGAGCGCCCTGCGTGGGTCCGTTTCTTGGCGCTGCGCTGGGCGCCGTGATGAGCCAGCCGGCACCGGGCGTGATTGCGGTATTCCTCGCGATGGGTTTCGGGATGGCGCTTCCGTTCCTGATCCTCAGTTTTGTGCCGGGTCTGCACCGTCTGCTGCCGAAGCCCGGCAAATGGATGGAGACGCTGAAACAGGCTTTTGCATTCCCGATGTTCCTGACCGCCGCTTGGCTGCTCTCGGTGCTTGCGGGCCTGGCGGGGGCAGGGGCGGTGGGCTGGACGCTGGCCGGCGCAACGACGCTCGCCTTCGCGGTCTGGGTGGCGCGCGGCGGCGGCATGATCCGGCGCGGGGCCGCATTGGCTGCGCTCGCCATCGGGTTCGGATTGCCCGCCGTTCAGGCGAATGTGCCGGCGGGCCCGGCGCCTGGCGACGTGGCTGCGGAGGACTATGCCGAAGACGCCTGGAGCCCGGAAAAGGTCGAGGCGCTGCTCGCCGAGGGGCGGCCCGTGTTTGTGGACTTCACCGCCAGCTGGTGTGCGAGCTGCCAGGTCAACAAGCTCACAACGCTCAATACAAAGCGTGTGCGCGACGCATTTGAAGACGCGAACGTGGCCTTCCTCGCGGCGGACTTCACACGCAAGGACCCCGTGATTGCGCAAGAGCTGAAACGCCGGGGCAGGGCGGGCGTGCCGATGTATCTTTGGTATCCGGCAGGTGAGAGCGAGCCGCAGATCCTGCCGGAACTGCTCTCCCAAGAACTTGTCATTGGACTTGCCGTAGGCGGCTAGGCCTATACGTTCTGGATAGGCTATCTACACGGAGACGACGATGAAACTGACCCGCCGCCACCTCACACTTGCCGCCGGCATGATGACCGCCGTGGCCCTGACGGCCGGCGCATTGATCGCGTCGACGGCGCAGGCCGCGCCCGCCATGGGCGGCGCCGCGCCCGCCTTCACGGGTGTGACGGCTGCGGGCGGCGAAATCTCGCTCGCCGATTTCGCCGGCAAGACGGTCGTGCTCGAATGGACGAATGACGGCTGCCCGTTCGTGCAGAAACACTACGCAACGCCGCCCGCCAACATGCAGACCCTGCAGAAGGGCGCAGCGGCTGACGATGTCGTCTGGATTTCAGTGATCTCTTCGGCGCCCGGCAAGCAAGGGTATAGCGATGCCGCAAGGGCGAAAGAGCTGACCGCGTCCCGCGGCGCGGCGCCTGCGCATGTCGTGCTGGATGAGAGCGGCGCGATTGGCCGCCTTTACGGGGCCAAGACGACGCCGCACATGTTCATCATCACACCCGGCGGCGAGCTTGTTTATGACGGCGCGATCGACTCGAAGGCCTCGTCAAAGGTTGATGATATCGCCGGAGCGACCAACTATGTGGCGGCCGCGCTCGCGGACCTTGAAGCGGGCAAACCGGTCGCGACGCCGGTGACGAAGCCTTACGGGTGTTCGGTCAAATACTGATCGTCCGGGCACGGATTTATCAGGTTCTGGAGGCAGGCGCTTCCGACGCCTTTTCATGGTCAGGCGCGGCGCGGAATTCCCCAACGGACGGGCTTGATTGCCCCATATGGTCCGGCGCAGACTGGACGGCGCAGTGCAGGGGGCCTCATGAACCGCGAAAGTGATCCGATTGTCCGCGACCAGCCGGCGGAGATGCCCTCCGAAGGTGGACCGCTGGCCGAGTATGGCGGGGCTTTGCCGCCCGCGCCAGACTGGTTTCCGGACGCGGTGGCCGCGCCCTACGAAACACACCGGATCGACGTGCTCGGCGCCGAGGTGTCCTACCAGCGCTGGGGAAAGCGCGGCGCGCCGGGGCTGCTGTTCGTGCACGGAAACGGCGCGCATGCGCATTGGTGGGACTTCATCGCGCCGTATTTTGCGGAGCACTACAATGTCGCGGCGCTGACATTCTCCGGCATGGGCGAGAGCGCCTGGCGGGGGACGTATGACATGGCCACGTTCTCGGCCGAGGAAGTGGCGGTCGCGGAGGCTGCTGGCCTGTTTGACGGGCCGCGCAAGCCGGTGATCGTGGCGCACTCCTTTGGCGGCTTCGTCACCCTGGTGACGGGCGCCGAACATGGCGAGCGGTTTGAAGGCATGGTGATCGTCGACAGTCCGGTGAACCCGCCAGAGCGACCGCATCAGGGTCCGTCGCGCGCCGGGCGGCCGCACCGGGTCTATCCGGATCTGGCCACCGCGCTCTCGCGCTTCCGGCTTGCTCCGCCCCAGCTGTGCGAGAACCATTATGCGATGGACTATATTGCGCGCTGGAGCCTGAAGCGGGCGGAGGGCGGGTGGACCTGGAAATTTGATCCGACCATCTGGACGCGCTTTGAGCCCGGCCGCGATGGCGGCGAATTGCTGAAAGCTGCGAAGTGCCGGGTCGCGATCATCCGCGGGGAAGACAGCGCGCTGATGCCGGATGAAGTGCGCGATTACATGCGCGGCTTGCTCGGCCATCAGGTACCGTTCGTGTCGATCCCGCACGCGCGCCATCATGTGATGCTGGACCAGCCGATCGCGTTCATATCCGCTTTGCGGATGTTGCTGGCCGAGTGGGATCATTCAGACCCGCACCGGCGCGTCTGATTTTCGGACAGTTGGAACAGGATATGCTGATGAAACCCGCTTTTGTTCTTTCGGCCGCGCTTGTGTTGTCCGCCTGCGCCGGCGCCGTGCCATCCCCGCCGTCCGCCGCGCCGGACTTCTCCGAGATCACGCCCATGGCGGCGCCCGCAAGAACTGTTCTTTATACCGATTGCCTTGCGCAGGCGATTGAGCGGCCGGCGGTGGCGCGCCTGTCCCGGGACGGCGCCGAGCTTTTGAGGTTCACCTGTACGGGCGCGCCTGCGCAGCGATTCTATGAGGCGCTCGGAGCGCTTGAAGACGGTTCAGTCAGTATCTGGAAAGATGCAGAGCGGACCTTCCGCGCCTCAGCGGTGGTGAAGGAGGACTTGTTCGGTGTCGACTATTGCTCGACCAGCCCCGCGAACGATCCGGTCTGCCAGATCGTGCTGAATACCGGCGCGTTCCTGACCGCCAAGAACTAGCCCGCGAAGGCCTTCTCGATCACGAATTCAGCCGGCGCCGCGTTCGAGCCCTCCTTGAGGTTCGCTTTCAGCATCAGGGCCTTCACGTCCTGGATCATGTCCATTGAGCCACACATCATCGCGCGGTCCGTAGACGGATCAAGCGGGGGCACGCCGAGATCCGTGAACAGCTTGCCGGTTTCGATCAGCGTGGTTATCCGGCCCATACGCGCATGGGGCTCACGCGTGGTCGTTGCGTAGAGCGTCAGCTTGCCTTCGACCATCTCGCCGACGAGTGGGTCGTCCTGGAGGCTGGCGACGAGGTTTTTCGAATAGGTAAGTTCAGCCACGTCCCGGCAAGTATGGGTGACGATCACTTCGTCATACCGCTCATAGGTTTCCGGGTCGCGCACGAGGCTGGCAAACGGCGCAAAGCCAGTGCCGGTCGAGAACATGTAGAGACGCTTTCCTTGTGTCAGTGCGTCGAGCACCAGTGTGCCGGTCGGCTTTCGGCCGAGCAGTACCTTGTCACCGGGCTGGATGGCCTCGAGGCGGGATGTCAGCGGGCCGTCGGGCACCTTGATTGAATAGAACTCGAGTTCCTCGTCCCAGGACGGTGAGGCGACCGAATACGCGCGCAGCAGCGGTTTGCCGTCATCTTTTGGCAGGCCGATCATCACGAATTCGCCGGATCGGAACCGGAAGCTCTGCGGGCGCGTAGTCCGGAAGCGGAACAAGCGGTCGGTGTAGTGCTCGACCGAGAGGACGGTTTCCTCTGTTGGCCCGTTGGGGTTCACTTTGGTCGCGGCCGGCTGGCCTGCCGGGGCATCGGCGCTCATCCTCAAACTCCGGACGTTGGTTCCATGCTCACTTGTGCGAGGCGCAGGCCAAAAGCAATCCGTCAGATGATGGTTTTAGTTTTCCTGATAAGTCGGGCGGCTGACCCAATCGATCTCGGCGTCCAGGACGCTGTAAGCGCCTGAGAGCTCGTAGATGTTCTGATAGCCGTAGCCATAGAGGTTGATGAACGTCGGCACGTTGAGGGCGAGGGGAGCCGATTTCAGCACCACGGGCGAGACATTGTCCGTGAAGTTGTTGTTGCAATAGATCAGGATCCGGCGGGTCTTGGCGCCGATCACTTCAGACAGCATGCCGGCAGAGAAATCCGAGAAGTTAAGGTTAACGGCTCCGGCGATGTGGCCGCGCGCGTAGTTGGTGGCGCTGCGGGCATCGATGATCAGTGTGTCAGGATCGGCCTTCATGGCGTTGAAGGTGTCAAGGTCCACGAGCCGGCCTTGCCGGTAATCGGCGACGTCTGTGCCAAGCTCGATGAAGCCTGAATAGTCTACCTGGCCCGGATCGGTTTCGGACTGGGCCGGCGGTACGGCTATAGCGCCGATAACCATCAGAACGAGGCCCATAAGGGCACACAGGGCGACAATAGGTAGGTTCGTCTTCATGGGCTCGTGGTTCATGGCCGGTCTACTGGAGCGGCCTTCAGGCAAGCAGAGTCGCCGGACTCAGTGGCCAGAATGTGCGCGCTTCGGGGCTTTGCTGCGAAATCCGTGCCGTTTTGCCATGTTCGCGCCGGTCAGGTGGGCGGGAGGCGGCCCATGCGTTCTTCCCAATGACGCCGGCACAGGGAGAGGTAGGTCGTCTTTTCGATGGATATCTGCTCGCCTTCAGTGAGTGCGCGCCCGTCCGGGCCGAGGCGGACGACCATCGTGGCCTTGCGGCCGCATTCGCAGATGGTGCGCACCTCTCGTACGCTGTCAGCGATCGCCAGAAGGGCGGCGGAGCCTTCGAAAAGCTCACCGCGAAAGTCGGTGCGCAGGCCATAGGCAAGCACCGGCAGGCCCAGATGGTCCGCGACACGGGCGAGCTGCCAGACCTGGTCCTTGGTAAGGAACTGCGCTTCATCGACGAAGATGGCATCGAGGCGGCTGGCCTGTTTGACATCCCGGATCAGGGCGAACAGCTCGGTCTCGGCCGTGTACAGCGTGGCCACGGCCGCGATGCCGATGCGCGAGGAGATCTGCCCGTCGCCAGCGTCGCGGTAGAGCGCAGAGGTCAGCAGGAGCGCGTCCATGCCCCGTTCGCGGTAGTTGTAGGCGGCCTGCAGCAGCAGGGTCGATTTGCCAGCGTTCATCGCTGCATAGGAGAAGTAGAGCTTGGCCATTGCGGCGTGTTCCCGCGTGTCAGCGAATCGGCAGGGCGACGCCCTCGCGGCGGGGATCAGCGCCGCCCTCGAGACCGGTGTCGCGCACGACGATTACGTGCAGGCCGGAATTTTCGCCCGTGCGATCTTCGACCGTGTAGCCAAGTTCGCGCAAGGCGGCTGCGGCTTCGGCGCCGCCCGGGACATCGACTTCAACGCCGATGGTGTTGCCGCGTGCAATGACGTTGGCAAGCGCCACCGATTCCTGCGCCGTCTTTCCCCATTCGAGCACGCCGATGAGCGTCTTGGCGACATAGGCGATGATCGAATTGCCGCCCGGCGATCCGGTCACCATGAACAGGTCGCCCGCTTCGTCAAACACGAGCGTCGGGGACATGGACGAGCGCGGGCGTTTGTTCGGACCCGGAGCATTCGCAACCGGCTTGCCGTTCTTGGTGGGGGTCAGAGAGAAGTCGGTCAGTTCGTTGTTGAGCAGGAAACCGCCGGCCATCCGGGAGGAGCCGAAAGCGGCTTCGATTGTGGCCGTCATGGCGACCGCGTTGCCGTCCCGGTCGATGATGGAAATATGCGTAGTGCCGGAACCGGGGGTGGTCGGGTCTTCGCCCCACATGCCGCGCATCGGCGCCTTGCCGAGGACGACACCCGGATCACCCGGAACGGCCTTGGCGCCGGGCGCGAAGGCCTCAAGCGCGCGGGCCTTGATGTAGGCCGGGTCGATAAGCTCGGCGACCGGCACCGTTACGTGATCGGCGTCCGCCACGTAGTGATCCCGGTCGGCATAGGCGAGGCGCTGCGCGTCGACGAAGGCTTTCAGGTATTGGCGCTCATCGGCTTCGGTTTGAGCCGCTGGCTTAAGGTAATCATAGAGCCCCATGATCATGTTCTGCGCAACACCGCCGGAGCTCGGCGGCGGGGCGGAGCATATCTTGTAGCCGCTCTGCAATGTGCCGCAGACGGGCGCGCGGATAGCCACCTTGTAGTTCGCCAGATCCGTGAGCGTCATCGCGCCGCCGTCCGGACCTTCCTGCGTTGCGGCAATGATCTTTGCCGCAAGGGGACCTGCGTAGAAGGCAGCGGGACCGTTCCTGGCCACCGCCGACAGGGTGGCGGCGTAGTCCGGATTCTTTCGCACGAAGCCGACCGGGAGCGGTTCGCCTTCGGGATAGAAATAGGCGGCGGTCACGGGGTTTTCGTCGAGGCGGATTGCGCCGCGCAGGCGGGGGCTCGCAAGCGTCTCGGCAAGTTTCGGGGAGACGGCGAAGCCTTCTTCCGCGAGGCGGATGGCGGGATCAAAGAGCGTGGCCCAGTCGCTGCGTCCGGCGGCGTCGTGGGCTGATTTGTAAAGCGCGATCTGGCCCGGCACTCCGACCGAACGCCCCGATTGCCAGGCGGTGACGAAATCCATCGCCTTGCCGTCCTTGAAGAACAGCTCTGGCGTGGCGGAGGCTGGCGCGGTTTCGCGCCCGTCGAAGACCGTGACCGTGTCTTTCGCGCGGTCGTAATAGACAAGGAACGCGCCGCCGCCGAGGCCGGAGCTTTCCGGTTCGACGAGGCCGAGCACAGCATGGACCGCGATCGCGGCATCAATTGCATTGCCACCTTCGCGCAGGATTTCGAGACCGGCTTCAACTGCGAGTGGGCTGGCGGCGGCGACCATGCCGCCCTTCGTCCATTCCGCTTTGGGGCGGGGCGGCTGCGTCTCGCTGGTGGAGATGGCCGGCGCAGGCGCGCAGGACACAATCAAAAGAGCGAGCGTAAGGCCGGTCACTTGGCGCATTTGAAACCCTTTGCTTGGCGGGGCGCCCGCGGGCCCTTAAAGACCGCAGCAGGCATATCAGCAGACAAGGCTCTTAACATGGCTAAGCCGGGGGTGCGCAACCTCATTACCGATGTTCCGGGCCTGCGGGTGGGACAGGCCGAGGATGCGCGGGTGCGCACCGGCGTGACCGTGATCCTGCCGGATCAATTCTGTGTAGCCGCTGTTGCGGTTGCGGGCGGTGGTCCGGGGACGCGGGAGACCGACCTCTTGGGCGGCGGCCGGCTCGTCGCAGGAGCGGACGCGATCTGCCTTGCAGGTGGCAGCGCATTTGGCCTCGGAGCGGCGGACGGTGTGATGTCTGGCCTCAAGTCCGCCGGACGCGGGTTTGCGCTGGTGCCCCGGCCGGGCGTGCCGCCGACCCCGATTGTGCCGTCCGCGATCCTCTACGATCTGGCCAATGGCGGCGACAAGGATTGGGGCGATCACGCGCCATATGCCGAGCTTGGCCGGACGGCCTACAAGTCCGCGGCGGACACATTCAGACTGGGACGGGCCGGCGCCGGCTTTGGCGCGCGCGCAGGTCTGGCGCCGGGCGGAACGGGCTCGGCCAGCATCGTGGCAACAGACGGACTGACGGTCGGCGCGCTGGCGGCGGTCAATTGCTTCGGTTCGGTTCGAATGCCCGCAAGCGAGGCCTTCTGGGCCTGGCCGTTCGAGAATGGGGGCGAGTTTGGCGGCGCGCGTCCTGCGCCCGGCCTGACATTCGATGCAGAAGACTGGGGCGCGGCAAAAGCGGATCCAAGGGTGCGCGAGAATACCACGATTGCCTGTATCGCGACCGATGCGGCCTTGACCCGCGACGAAGCCGAGCGGGTAGCGCAGATGGCGCTGGCGGGCATGGCGCGGGCCATCCGGCCCGTGTTTGCCCCTACAGACGGCGATGTTGTCTTCGTGCTCGCCACGGCGCGCCGCGCATTGGAAGGGTCCCGGCCCTTGCAGATAGCCCGTATCGGCGAACTTGCTGCCTCGACGCTGGCCCGCAGTATCGCGCGGGGCGTTTTCGAGTCCGAAAGGCAAGAGGCCTGTGTATGATACGTACCCTGAAAATCGGTACCCTGACGGGGCTGGGCGGAGTTCTGCTCGCGGCCTGCATGGTTGCCGGACGTGACGCCGATCCTGCCAAATGGCCGGGGATGGTTTCGGTCCAGACCATCATTGGCCGCGACGTGTACCATGAATGCGGCGGCACGCTGGTGGCGCCGGGCTGGGTGCTGACGGCGGCTCATTGCGCGGAGGATATGCGAGTTGAGCCCTCGGGCCGCGCTGCGCAGTTCAGCCGCGCCGAGGATGGGCAGTTGACGCGGGTTGGCGCGGTGGCGGTGGCGATCGGGCTCGGAGACCTGAGAACCATTCCGGCCGGCAGCGCTTTCCCGGTCGCTGAGGTGGTTATCCATCCCGGCTATGTGCGAGGCGCCCCGGAGCGCGGCCACGATCTCGCGCTGCTGCGGCTCGCGGGAACCCCGTCTGCTTTAACCATGCCGGTCGATGGGCCTGCCGCCCCCGCGCGCAGACTCTACGATCCGTACGCGGATGTCTGGGCGGCCGGTTACGGCCGTAAGGGGGAAGGGGCGCAGGGCGAGGGCGGCATGACGCGCGGCGGCCGGCAGGTCGAAGCCGGGTCCCTTATTCTCCAGGAGGGCTACATCCCGCCCTTGCAGCCAGAGGTTTGTGCGCAGCGTATCCGGGAGGGTCTGTCCGCTGCCGGGCTGGCACAGTCTTATGCCGGCGTGACTGTCGATCCGGCGACGCAGCTTTGCGCCGGAACTGGAGGGTCCGATGCCTGTCAGGGCGATAGCGGCGGCCCGCTCGTGTTGCGGACACCGACCGGGCCTGTCCAGGTTGGCGTGGTCAGCTGGGGTCTCGGTTGCGGCGATCCGGCCAACCCCGGCGTTTACATGCGTGTCTCTGCCTATTCTGAATGGATGCGCAGTGTGATTGATCCGCCGGTCGCCGAAGCCCCTGAAATCGTTCAGACTCCGTCCGCCGACGACCCTTTGCCGGGCGATGTTTCTCGGCTCGACGCCGCCCCGGGCGAGGCGCCACCGACGGAGTGAAGTCCCCGGTTGTTTGTGGCTTGCAAGCGCGAGGGTGCGCCTGTATGTGTCCGCTCCTTGAAATGGCCAAGCACCCGTAGCTCAGCTGGATAGAGCACCAGACTACGAATCTGGGGGTCAGGAGTTCGAATCTCTTCGGGTGCACCATTAAATCAAGGACTTACGAGCCTTGGGGGTCAGCAAAAAACACCAGAAATTGCACTGGGTCCCAGTGGGGTCCCAACTGACAAGGTGTTTCGCGGCGTTTCGCCGCGTAGTGTTGCGAGAACGAAAGAATGCCGCCGTCGGGGCGCGGGTGGTTGACCGCGTCCTTTGACGAGAAGCCCCACCGTTTCAGCTCGAGTTTTACGCGATCGCAAAGCTGCAGGACGCTGACGGTGATTGAGCCCCTAAAATAATCCAGCGGGACGCTCTAACTCTCGCAACCAATCGAAACGTCGAGCGGCAGTTATCAGACCGAAGACAGACAAAGCGCGGTTTTTGCCATCAGGCAATTCATCGCCGAGAGCGGTCATGCAGAACTCCTCAATGCCGCGGTAGCGTCGAACGCCAACAATTGCTAATATGAACTAATGTCACAGGATCTTCTCGCACGCATCACGATCCGGCCGGAGCAGTGCCATGGGCGCCCCTGTATCCGGGGAATGCGGATTCGAGTGGTTGATGTGTTGGGAATGTTGGCCAGCGGCGCCTCCGAAGCAGAGATTCTAGAAGACTTCCCGGATCTAGAGCCCGAAGACATCCGTGCGTGCCTCGCCTACGCGGTTACCCAGCTTAGCCATCCAGTCATCATTGCCGCCGAGTAGGCGATGCGGTTCATTGTTGACGCACAGCTTCCGCCCCAGCTCGCACAGTGGCTGCGCGACCGCGGGCATGAAGCGTCCGCATTAAGAGAGATCGGATTGCGCGATGCTGATGACGCCGACATCTGGTCGCGCGCGCTCGCCGAGCGCGCCATCATCGTCACCAAGGATGAGGACTTTGCTGCGATGGCGGGCCGGCTCGCGAACGGCCCCCAGGTGCTTTGGGTTCGCTCGGGCAATCTTCTGCGACGCGTCCTCATCGCGCGCTTCGAAGCCGTCTGGCCTCAGATCGAGCCCATCCTCGAGTCGGGTGCCGGTCTGGTGGAGATGCGATAGGCGTCGGCGGACAAAACTTACGGTTGCGAAACTCGGCATTTGGAAACCGATGACCGGAACGGGCCAGGTCGGTTCCGATCTTCAGGTTCGGCATCCGGCAGGGTCACCTCAGTCCAGTCATTTGGCTGCCTCACCGCCGCCAGGCTGGAGTTCGCCGAGAACAGTCATTGGCGCCTTCAAGACGAACAGCGGCTGAACCACCGATGAGGCGTTTCAACTCATGACGCGCCCAAACATGAAATGGAGGTACTGTCGGGGGTCACAGCAAAAGTCGCAGAGCAACCATGGAAAATCTTGTTAGAGAACCGTACGCTTACTCTGCAACATAGTTCATGGCCCGGAAGAAGTTCCAGCATTCGTTTGGTGTGAAGAGGGAGCAGATGTCGCCGATGGCTTTGATGAGGCCGTCAAAGGTTCTTGCAGCGGCTGCTCGCAAGTGCGCTTT